>DBPZ01000032.1:52684-52886 GCA_002305655.1 Lentisphaeria bacterium UBA1407
GAGGGCACCTTGGGTGGTGTCGGGGAGCCCTGGGTGGTGCTTGGGATGCCCCTTGGGTGGCGTTGGAGGGCACCTTGGGTGGTGTCGGGGAGCCCTGGGTGGTGCTTGGGATGCACCTTGGGTGGTGTTGGAGGGCACCTTGGGTGGTGCTTGGGATGCACCCTGGGTGTTGTGGGGGCATCCTGGGTGGTGTGGGGTCATC
>DBPZ01000032.1:53017-54649 GCA_002305655.1 Lentisphaeria bacterium UBA1407
GTTGGAGGGCACCTTGGGTGGTGCTTGGGATGCACCTTGGGTGGCTTGTCACGTCGCGTTGGGCTAATCCCCGAAAAACCACGTGGAATCAAGACGAATTTTTCACGGTTTCGTACCCAAAATGCATGTCACATGCCTCACCGAGTTCGGCATTGGAGGTTTCGGAACCGGGACGGGTCGGGCAGGCTAGCGGACAAGTCATTCATAATTCAGCATTCATAATTCATAATTCAGGGACGGATCGGGCAGGTCTGACAAGAGATGCTCCGTTTTTAACCGTTTGACGGGTGGCGCCACTTGAGTAGGAGCACCCCGTGTGCCCGTACCTAGTTTAGCCGATAGACTGGTGCCGTGGTTTCACAGCTTTCTTTGGGATGAAAGCTACGGATAGTGCCGTCCCCTACCAATTCCAAATGTCGCGGCAGTTCAGGCATCCTGACGCCGGCAACCGTCAGTACCTTGCTTTGCCTTCCTTTATCCATTCTTCAAATGGCGGGCGGGGAGCCAGCCGCTGATGCCGAAAGGCATCTGTTGCTTCATGACGGCAACGACTGAATCTTACACGTTCCACGCGTGTGTCATACTTCAGTTCCTCAAAGCTCCTATCTCCATACGGATTGACGACTCCTTTGCATAGAACGAGCAACCGCTTTTCATCGGCGCCAGAATCTTCGCCAATCTCGAACCTTGCGTACATGCCAGGTTCCCTCAGGCGGACATACAGATACCTGACAGGGAACTTTCCATATTCAGCGACGGGGAAGACGGCGTCAAGGGATTTCGCATAGCCGTCCGCAGGAGCCTCGTAGAGGAACTCATCCCGGACCTGGATGCCCGAATGCTCCCCGTTTGTCTTGAAGGTCAGTCTCCATTCCTTCTTCTTCAAGTCCAACATGCCAGACACTTCAATGTCCCAGAATACCTTTGGATCCTTTTGACTCCTTGGATTTGAATCCCATCCTTTGTCAAAATCGCGCGCCCAGTATAGTTCCTCCGCATCGGCTTCAAGGACTATCGTGAATTCCTCTTTCAAGAGGTAGGTTCCCGCCGCAAGCTTTTTCCGCAGGTGGAAGGCGACCGGATTGGATTTGTCGGGACGGTGGCAGCTTCTGTAGCCGCGGTCATAGTCGAAACTGCGTTTTTCATTCACTTCCCAGGAGAAATCGTAGCCATGCAGGACAATGTCCCTGATGTAGAGCTTTGCCGCGGCTCCGCCGTGGATCTCGAACCTCCCCTCCGCATCCGTTGTGGCCTTCCCCTTTTTGTTTACCGGCTCAAAGATCCCGTATGCGCTGGTTTCGTAAAGCACTTCCGCCCCCTCCACAGGCTTCTTCCACTGGTCAAGAACAACTCCGTAGAACTCGACCTTCTGCTCTCCCTTCCTTGCCTCCTTCAGGAGCTCGTCCCATCCCCTGCCCTTTTTTGAAGACTGAGCCAGGCAGGCGATGCACGCCGAAAACATGATGATGACCCAAGCTGATTTTTTCATTCTGTGTATCCTGGAGCAGTTTCGGGAATGAATTGCGTCAGTATTTCGCCTTGCCTTCCTTGATAAGTTTCTTGAAATCCGGACGGGGGATCAGCTTGTGGTTTTTCATGGCCTCTCTCGCATCCTTTTTGCATTGCGTGTAT
>DBPZ01000113.1 GCA_002305655.1 Lentisphaeria bacterium UBA1407
GGACGGGGTCGGACGGGTCATTCATAATTCAGCATTCATAATTCAGCATTCATAATTCAGCATTCAGCATTAAAGAAACCATAGGGTGAGCTGAGATTGCTTGAAAAAGGTGAGAAACAGGCGAAATTCTTCTTTTAGGCAAAAATACTGAAAACGCAGGAAAGCATGGAGGCTATCGATGAATCGAATCGGCGTATTATCCTTGGTACTGGGCGCGATGGCTGCATTGGGTCAGGTGAACGAGTTGGTCAATCCAAGCCTGGAGCCGGATGCCGACGGTAATTTGCCAGGATGGATATTTCATGTAGACCGGGATCGTTGCGGTTTTGACACGACGGATGCCCTGGATGGCAAGACATCGATGGTTGCTGAATACGTCAAGGGCTCCCGTCCATTTGCGTTGCTTCAGAATATCGTGTACGAAAAGCCTGACAAGACTCCAATTTTGTACAGCGGCTGGAGCAAGGCCGAAAATGTTATCAGCGGAACCGACTATTGCATCTATCTCGATATCGACTATGAGGACGGTACCCACAAGTGGGCAGTACGTGAGAATTGGGAGGAGGGGACTCATGGCTGGCAACAAATTCAAGGCGCATTTTGGCCTGACAAGCCTGTCAAGCGAATCCAGTTTTTCATCTTGATGCGACATTCGGCGTATGGCAAGGCGTGGTTTGACAAGTTCGAACTCTATCGCAAGAATCCTGATGTTCATATTGGGCGTGTCACGATGCAGTCGCTGCGCCCCGTTTCCGAGAATGGACTGCTTGTCGAATGGAATTTCCTGCATCGAGGAGTGTCAAGCCATACAACGCTGCTGGATCAGGACGGCGGCGAATTGGCGAGCATCGACACGACTAGTCCGAACGTCTATTGGCCCGTGTACCTTGACAAGCCGGCGAAGACCTTGCGGATTGTTGCGACCAAGGGCGAGCTGACCCGAACCATGGATTTCCCGGTGTTCTCAAAGCCTAGCAAGACCGTCAACACCGTGAAGTCAGGGTATCGGATTTGGACCGAGGACTCGATGGTCAATGCGGGACCGATGACGTATCCAGGCGAGGATGCGTTAAGCAGCGTCGAGTTGGAGCTGGCGAAGGCTGAAGCGGAGAGCGGGCAGATTTTGCTGACCACGTCGGCAAGCACGTCGTTGCGCAAGGTTTCGGTTCGACTTCCTGATTTGCGCGATGCTAACGGGGATGCATTCAAGGGAACCTTGAAGTGGGAGCGAGTCGGATATGTGTTGCGCAGGCGTCCACATGCCTATCATCCTTTGAGCATTCCAGATGACCAGATGTGGCTTCCCGATCCCCTTCTTCCTGCCCGTGATTTCGAGGTTGTGCCGAATTCGACCCAGGGGATTTGGTTGACTGCCCGTGCGGACAGGGATGCCAAGGCGGGGATCTATAAGGGCGATGTTCAGCTGGATGTCGACGGCAAGCTGGTTTCGGTTCCATTGTCGGTCAAGGTTTTTGATTTTGCGTTGCCTGAGACGTTCAGCTATCGCACAGCGTTCTGCATTATGGACGGTTGGTTGTTTGACGCGTATCCGGATGGTGATTTGAACGCTCGTCGTCGCCAGGCTTGGGACATCATGTTGGATCATCGTTTGAATCCGGACGACATATCCCGGACCGAGATGCCTCGGATTGAGGATTTGCTTCATGCTCGCGATCGCGGAATGAATACGTTCAATATATTGAACATCGTTCCAAAGCCGAAGCACAAGCGTCTGTGGACGGCGTATGCGCAGTTGAGCGCCTATACTCCCGAGCTGTACAAGGAGCTTGAGGAGCGCTTGGATCCGTATGTCGCGGAGCTTCGCAAGCACGATTTGACCAAGTACGCCTACTTCTATGGTTTCGACGAACGCCCGGATTCTTACAACAAGGTCATTTCCGATGTGCACCAGTTTCTCAAGAAGCGGTATCCTGAAATCCCGTTCATGACCACAAGCAACATGTATTGGGACTTGAGGAACGACCGCAGTCGCGAGGATTGCTATGCCAACGATTGGTTCTGCCCGCATACCTTCCGCTATGATGACGAGCTTTCGGCGGAACTTAGGAAGAAAGGCCATCAAGTCTGGTGGTACACTGCCTGTACGCCCGTCTATCCCTATGCGAATTTCGCCCCGTTGGACTTCCCGTTCCTGGACGGTCGCGTGCTGGGCTGGATGTCGTTCCAGCATCGTGCTGACGGCTTCCTGTTCTGGCACGTGAACCTGTGGTCTGGCAGTTTCAGGTTTGACGAGACGACCACGTACCAGCCTGGATTCCAGATTTCCAAGTCCTGCGCTGGGACCAATGGCGACGGGCAGTACATGTATCCTGGCGTCGATGGTCCGCTGCCCTCGATTCGCCTCGCCAATATCCGCGATGGCAGCGAGGACTACGATTATCTGCACATGCTCGGGAACGAGGCGCGTCCGTATTGCGACAAGCTGGCGCCCAAGCTGGATGACTTCGAACGCAAGCCCGGGCCCTGGCGTCAGGCGAGACGGGAGATAGCCAGAAAACTCGAGCAGAGGTAAGTTAGGTTCATGTATGTCCACATTGATTTTCTTAGGTAAACGATTATAATATGAACTTTTTACAGAATCACATTTTGTGATTCGTGCCAATTGGCATGGAAGTCGAAATGAACTGAGCAAAGGAGTTTGGAATCAGATGGAAATTAGCGCGGGAACGATCGTATCATTTGTCTTGTACATGGTAGGAATGCTCGGGATTGGTTTTTACTTTTACGATCGCAAGTCGGACGTTGAGAAATACTTGCTAGGCGGTCGTGGCTTGGGCAGCTGGGTCACTGCGATGTCTGCGCAAGCGAGTGACATGTCGGGCTGGTTGATGATGGGTTTGCCCGGATCGATTTATGCTGCTGGTTCCGGTGACACTTGGTGTGCGATAGGCCTGGCGATCGGTACGTTCTTCAACTGGTGGCTGGTTGCTCCTTGTCTTCGTGTCTATACGGAAATTACGGACAGCATGACGGTGTCCACATTTTTCGGCATGCGCTTCAAGGATCCGACGAATTTGCTTCGCGTAATCTCCGCGCTTGTGATCTTGTTGTTTTTCTCGATCTACGTCGGGTCCGGCTTGGTTGCCGCCGGGAAGTTATTTGAGTCCATGTTCAACATCAATTATGTTTTGGCTGTAGCGATTGGCGCTTTGGCTGTGTTGATTTACACGTTGTGCGGCGGATTCTTGGCTGTTTGCTACACTGATTTGGTCCAAGGGATTTTGATGTTCTTCGCGATTGTGATGATTCCTTCGTTGGCAGTGATGAAGCTTGCCGACGGCTCGATCGCGGCGAATATGGAAGCTCGCAACTTGTCGCTGGCGTTATTCCCCGAGACGATGAATTTCAAGGCTTTTCTCGCAATCATCTCGGCTGCCGTTTGGGGTTTGGGTTACTTTGGCCAGCCTCACATCATCGTTCGTTTCATGGGCATTGACAACCACAAGTCCTTGCGCAAGTCTATGATCATTGCGATGATTTGGGTTGTTATTTCCCTTGCCTGCGCAGTTTGGATTGGCGCTGTTGCCATTGGCATGTATCCCGATCTGCCGGCGAGCGAGCATGAGCGCGTGTTTATCAAGATGATCGTCGATACCTGCAATCCTTGGATCGGCGGCATCTTCCTGTCTGCGATCATGGCTGCGATCATGTCAACGATTGACTCGCAGTTGCTTTCGGCGTCCTCGGCGCTTGCCCAGGACTGCTACAAGTTGATCTTCCGCAAGAATGCCGGCGAGCGCGAGATGCTGAATGCGAACCGTGGATTTGTGGTTTTGATCATGGTCTTTGCCACGGTGCTTGCCTTGGCAGACTTGCAGACGATTTTCAAGATCGTTCAGTTTGCTTGGGGCGGCTTTGGTTCTGCCTTCGGTCCTGTCGTCCTGATGGCCCTGTATTCCCGCAAGACGAGCTGGCAGTCTGCCTTGGTCGGCATGATTACGGGTACAATTGTGATGTTGGCTTGGAAATTCTCGCCTTGGGGCGCATATATGTATGAGATCCTTCCAGGGTTCTTGGCGAACCTGGTTGTGATTTTGGCGTTGAACAATGTTTTCCCGCAGCAGGACGAAGAAGTTTTGGCTCAGTTTGACAAGATGACCGCAATCATCAAGGGACATGAATAGGTCAAGATAGTGCGAGGTCGTCATGTCAAGGGATGTGGCGACTGATCATGTTGCCGTGTCTCCCGAGGCTTGCTTTGCGGTCAAGCGGGGACACGGCATTTTGTTTTTAACCGAGGGCTAGTCCGATGATGATTGTTCATTCAAAAAGGTTTGCATTGCTTGCGTGTTCGTTGCTTTTGCCATTTTGGGCAATTGGCAACGGAATGTCCGTCGGTGTGTGTCGTCCTGTGAACAGCGCGAAGTTGCTGCCGGCTGAAGTCAGCCGCATTTGGTCTGAGTTTGAGACTCAATGCGCATGTACTGTGATGGCGACGATGGAGCGGGGGCGATTTCGTTCCACGATGCGCGATCTTGGTCTTGACGAGACGGGCAATGGTCTTCGGTATGACGAAGGGATGCGGGGCGCCTTGAAGTCTCATGCCCAATTGGGTTATCTTCTGTTCAGCAAGGTTCGGAAGTGGGGCGGGGTCTATTCGATGAGCGTTGAGCTGGTGAAATTGTCGGACTTTTCTATTCGTCGCGCCACGATGGAGCATGACAAGGAAGTGACGAGCGTTGATGTGTTGATATCTCGTGTTCCCGATTTACTTGACGAGTTGGGTTTGGACGTGAAGCCTGATGGCGCTGGTGAGAAACTTGGCTTTCGCGAGCTGATCATATTGGGGAACGAGGCTGCCGACAATAAGTTTTCGACTGACTTTTTGACATGTCTCCGCGATGCGTTTTTGCGTGGCGGATACCGTTGCGAGCTTTCTGGCGAGGGAAAAAAGGGTGCTTACGAGTTGACGTTGCGTTCTTTTTCTGTGGAACTGACTCGCGAGGAATTGAATTTGCCGGTTCAGATGCGTTCGGTCATGTTGAAGGATGGTCGGCTTGCGTTGACCGCCACGTTGAAGAATTTGGCGAGTTTGGATTCTCGTTCGATTTCCGTGACTAGGGACTTTGACTTCAGCGTAGATAGCGAGCGTGTGTCAACTGGCGGTCATGGGGATGGGGAATATCGTCGTCACATGATGGTCCGCGTATCTTCGGAGTTGGTTAAGCAGGTATTGAATTCGTTGCCATGAGCACTTGATTAGGTTTATCATGAAGGGATTGCTATCCATCCTGATTTTCGCCAGTTCGTTTTTGTATGGGAACGAATCAGGTCTTGTCTTGGGCGAGGCTTTGTCCGGGCTGAGCGGTCGCATATCGCGTGCGTTGCTTGAGCGTATGTCTCGCGGGCTTGTTGTTGTTGGGGACGGGGTATCGTTATCCCATTGCGATTATCGAGATCCAGGTGGCGAGTCCGGGTGTTTGGTGATAGCATATGGCGCTGGTGAAACGGGTGCGAAAGCCGCTGTTGACGAGGTGAAGCAATTGTTGTCAGCGAAGGCATTGTCATGGGAATGTTCGCGCATGTTGTCATCGATACCGTTTCGTGGCAATCGCGCATCGCATTACGATCCTGTGATGGGCTTGGGGTTCCTGGTTGACGGGAAAGAACTGTCGAAGGCTTTGGATACTGTGATTGAGGTTCGCTCTTACCGTGATGGTAAATTGGTGTTTGGAGATCTTCGCGGTTCTGTGTTGCGTAGCTTGTTTGACGAGTCAGGGAGTTATTCTCGGTATTCTGGTCGGAATTGGCGATTGTTATTAGGTGCGATATCGTCACAGGTTGGTCGCGAGTTGATGGGATATTTGACGGAATACTTGTTGTCTGGAGAACAAGTTTCGAGCATGCGCGGCGTATCGGTTTGCTGTGACGATTTGCGTTCCTTGTTGTCATCAGGTCATGATTCAGAGGTTGTTCGTGGGCTGCTTGCGGTCGGCGAGTATTGCCTTGCGATATCGTCCAAGGGCGTTGGCGGCGATGTTGGCGAGTTGTTTGCCGGGTTGTCGTCCTATTGCTTGAGTTTGGATGCATCCTATTTTGTGGTATTGGTTGCCTCGAGTTTGAAGGTTGGCCGCTACGGTGATGCTGAGGATTTGCTATGTCGGCGGATGGAGGAAGAGTTGCGCAAGGCGAGCGGCGATGGTGGTCCGAGCCATGAGTTGCATAAGTTGCTTTCGTTCTTGGAGCGTTTGGATTTGGACAGGAGGCGTCTTCCCGAGTCGATTCAGGCAATAGTTCGTGGATATTATTCGAGTGGTCGGTATGCTGTATTGGCGTATTCTGGTGGTGAAGAGAAGGAGTTGGTTGGATTGGTTTCGGAGCTGGAGCGTCTAGGTGGCAATTTGAGCGAGGACGTATTGATGTCCTTGCGCGTGATATCATGGAAGCGTGGCAGGAAAGAAGATTTGAAGGTATTCGAGCGATTAGTCAAGGAGTAAAACGATGGGTTTTGTGACGATACCGTCGATGTTGGCGGATATGAAATCAGGCGATGATAGTGCCTGGGCGTACTTTACGCGCTACTATGGTCCTCTGATCTGGCTGCGTGGGAACGACTACCATTTGACGCCATCCGAGCAGGAGGAATTATCCCAGGATGTCCTAGTCGCATTTTTCAAGGCTCAGGATCATTTTGAGTACAAGCCTGAGCTGGGGCGGTTTCGCGACTATTTGCGGACGGTTATCAAGCATTGCATATTCCAGATCTTGCGTCGTCGCCAGAAGCTGTCAAGCCAAACTGAATTGGAGGAGGGCATTGCCTTTGACGAGAACGAGGAAGCGCGGCGCGAGCAAGCCGAGGAGGAGGAATGGCAAGCTCATGTGTATTCGTTGGCGTTGGAGGAATTGGGTCGTGAGCTTAAGCCTCGAAAGTTGCAGGCTTTCAGGATGTGCCGCCTTGAGAACAAGGATCCCAAGGAAGTTGCGAAGTTCCAGAAGGTTTCGTTGGCGACGGTCTATAACGATTGCAACGAAGTGATGAATAGCCTGCGCGAGAAGATCAAGGAATTGTCTGAGGCGTGAGGATCAAGGAGTAGGCCATGAAACATATTGACGAGATAGAGCTGGAGCAATACCTAGACGGGAACGTGCCTTTGATTCGTCGCGGATTGATCTCAATGCATTTGCGCAAATGCACGTTGTGCGCGGAACGTTTGGAGGCATTGCGCAAGGAGCGCGAGGAGTTGTTGAACATCGGCCAGACGATGGTTCGGTTGGTTCATGCCCGCGAGACGGTGACTCAATCGGGTTTTTACAATTCAGGAAAAGTTTCTTCGGGGGACGATGAGTGATTCATCATCCAGATTAGACGGGGTTCCCGAATGTGTTGCCGGGTGGTTGTCTCGCCAGGAATTGACGGTGAAGCAGCTATGCGGTACGGGTGGTTACGGTCGCGTTTGGCTTGTTGAAACGAAGGATGGGACTCGCAAGTGCCTTAAGGTAATCGACAAGACGTCTTTGGGCGGCGCTTGGGAGCGTGAGAAGCGAGGTGTCCAGACGTTGCGCAAGTCCCTTGGAGCGGTCACGAATCTTGTGTATGTGGAAGACGATGTGGATTTTGAGGATACGTATTGCTACCTGATGGAGGCGGCAGACGACATTGGTGGGGCGGACGGCTACAAGCCGGACACGCTTTATTCCAGATTGCAGGACAACAGGCTTGATTCAGTCCAGCTAAAAACTCTTGTTCTTGCCTTGCTGGATGGCTTGGAGGCGTTGCACGGGAAGCGCTTGGTCCATCGTGACTTGAAACCAGACAACGTGGTATTCGTGAAAGGGATTCCGAAAATCGCGGATTTTGGGACTGTGACTCCTCACATATTGCGGCAAAGCTATACTGGGACTGAGGGGTTTCGACCGAGCTGGGTCGAAATGGGCGGTTCTGTTGACTACGGGATGAAATGGGATTTGTACTCCCTGGGCAAGTTGGCGTACATTTCCGCGACTGGGATGCTTCGGGATCGCGAGGACAGTTGGATGTACGATGTCAAGCATCTGGTCTTTGGCTCCGACCAGCTTTCCGATCCCCTGATGCAATCGTTGAATGCTTTTTTGCTGGAGGCGTGTTCCGAGAATCCCGAAGAGTGCTTTGGTTCATGCCGGAATTTCCGGAAGTCATTTTTGCGGATATTCGAGTCGGAAGTTGCTGGTATGCGGAAGGATTTGCCCTGGGTTTTGGGAAGTGGGCTTGTCGTTGTCCTGTTATTGCTTGTGATTGTTTGGCATGGCGGGAGCTTTCGCGGTTCCTCCGCTTCTGATGTTAAGTTGCCCAGGGGGTGGGATTTTTCGCAGTGCGAGTCGATTGACCGGGTGACTCGTTTGTCGTCGTTGTCTCGGAGTGCTGTTCCGTGGTATGAGTATGGTTCGCTTCAGCCTGAGGACTGGCGGGTTTGGGACACGGTTGGTTCGGGCTTGACGTTGCATGGGCAACGCGGTGTGTATTGGCGCTTGGATCCATCGACGGTGGAACAACGCGGGGACGGGATAACAAGTTATCCCAAGGATCAGCACAGTCTTTCGTTGATGCTGGCAAAACGGGCATTGCCTTCGAAATTCGAGATTGCATGGCGATGCTTTGGACACAATGCCCGGTGTACGCAATCAGTCCTCTTGCTTGGCGATGGAAACGTGTCGAGCCTGGAGGGTGTGGTTCCGAAGTGGAAGGGAACGATTGAGATGAATGGCGGCGAAATCCTTCTGGTTGATGGGGCGAAGCAAGCGGATTCGTGCAAGCCCATGCAGCTAGAGGCTGTTCGCGACGAAAACCTGCATTCCTTCTTTGTGATGACCAATCGATTGGTCAAGGACGGAGACACGGTTACCTGGTACGTGGACGGGCAAGTTCCGCGTTCCGCGAGCCTAAACGGGTATGATGGACCATTGTTTGTGGCCTTGGTGTATTCAAGTCACGAAAATGGACTGATCGCAGTCAAGGATTTCGTGGTCTTTTCGGAGTAAGCCTACAAGAACTTTGAGTACCCTCCCACTTTGTCGCGAGACACCCTCTTGTTGGGTCAGGTGGAGACCAGGGAGTTCCAAGTCAAAATTTGATTGCTTTCATTTCGTACTCAAATAGGTATGGGGAAATGGCATCCTAATCGATTGGAGTCATCAGGAATCATCCGGATTACCTAATGGGTTGTGAATCTGGAAGATTGACGATGTTTGTCGATGATTGTGCATGATTCTTGCTTGAAATTTT
>DBPZ01000112.1:0-543 GCA_002305655.1 Lentisphaeria bacterium UBA1407
ACTTTGGGACGCCACTAAAATTTTCATCATCAAAACGACATCAAATGGCGGACGCCCACCAACATTACCGTTTCGTTTTTTTCGAATGACCTCCAGCTTGGAGCGAAACTCTTCCCACGGGACATATTTGTTGAATTTTTCTAACGGATCACCGTTTTTGCTCAACTCATCCATCCGAAACTCGACATCAAATAGTCCGTTTTGCATATTGCCTCCAAAATTTATTTTACTTTGGAGATAATATAGCACAAAATTCGTAAAAATCGAATTAAATATTTTATTATCAATAAGTTCCATTTAATTTTTATGCAGTTTTACCAAAATAGGTTTTTAGAGATACCCTTAAAAAAACATTTGTATAATCTAAGCTATTTCCTGGATTCTTCAAGATGGAAACATCCATTTTGTCGATTATTCTCCTAGTACCAAAGCCTCATCGTCGACAAAGCCCAAAAGCCCCACCAACTAAAAAAGCCCCTTTTTTGTGAGGTATGTATCACGTGGGGGGCTTTGAGAAGTTGGTGCCCTCGGGCGGATTCGAAC
>DBPZ01000112.1:603-13209 GCA_002305655.1 Lentisphaeria bacterium UBA1407
CTCTACCGACTGAGCTACGAGGGCGTCCAAAAAAAGAAAACGTTTTAAAGTACACCGGAATTCGGTTTTGTCAAGGAAACCAAGACTGTTTTATTTCTGAAATTTCAAGACAAAACACGAAATCTGGTGCATTGCATGGAACTGACTACTTCCTCCAGCCACGGACTCCAAAGACACCCTTGCCCCAAGGGTTGAGGTCTTTGAGACCACTGGCCTCGATCGCATCGGCCATTCCGTCGCGCCAGGTGCGCAACACCTTAGGATCACGTGAGTAATGCGCCATATCGACAACCAGTTCTTCCGGGACTTCCAGTGCCTTCTTGGCGTCCGCCAGCCACTTGGTTTCGGCATTTGTCTTTTGTGGTTTTGCCGAGACGATATTGATCGCTTCTTCCAGGATGCAGGCATAGGCGTAGTCTTCCATGCCGTCGCGATAGTTTTCCAAACGGATCGAGGGAAGCGGGTTTCCATCCTTGTCGCAATGGAAGAGCGATCCATCTCCGTGGTATGTCGTCCAGCTGACCGGGTTCCATGAGGTAAATGGTCCTTCCGCAGGATCGATTCCCTTGTTTTGGTTCCAGATCGTGGTTGCGTAGTAGAGGAATCCATCGGGCCTGAACTTGGCGGTTTGGGCACCCATCAGCAGACGGGATTCAATCGCGGCATATTCCACAAACCAATTGGTATGGGGATTGTGCGGGCCGCAGCAGATGTACCACCACACGTACTTGCGGGCCTTGCGGGCTTTTTCAGCCTTCGCAATGTCAAACCTCGGAGTCAAGGGGCACCAGGCGTCAATGGTTTTGACGACAGTGTCCGCGCCGAAGCTATGGTCGTAGCTGGTCGTCATAAGAATCACGCCGGGGAATGCGTCCCTCAATGCCTTGGCACAACGTTCCAGGATAGGGAATTGGTCATCGCCCCGTTCGTCAAAGCCGTAGATATAGGCATATTCCAGGAGACCGAGTTCCTTTGCCTTCTCGTAGGACGGGCGAATGCGGTCGATGCAAGCCTTCATCTTCTGCTCAAAACCATCTTCGGAGATGCCGCCATTGAAGACGTTGCCCAGGTTGAAGGCGGTCAAGCGCCCTTGCTTATGGAGGTGCTGGACCACATCCCAGTCCGGAGGTCCCTGCCGATACAGGTGGTCGAAGTCAATCTGGTAATCAGCCAGGAAATCAGCGTACTTGAAACGCATCGTTTCCCAAGGTTCCTTGACCGATATCTGAGGACGGTAATTCGTCGAAATCGCAGTCGGCAACGCCGTATTGACAGGAACATTGAAATCACGAACCTTGACCGCAAGGGCGAGTTCGATGGGCTTAGCGCCATCGGCCTTCACGACGATCTTGCCACGATACAAGCCGGCAGGCTGCGTCTTGCCGGCACGAAAGCGTATCCAGAAGGATTGAACGTCACCGGACTTGATCCCAATCGGACCGCAACCCTTCAAAATCGGATCCGGCCACCAGCCGACGTAGGACACCTTGTACGGCGGACGCTTCGTCGTCTTCACGTAGCCAACCGTATCGACCTCAACACCCTCAAGCTTCACACCCTTATCGTTGACAACATCAACGGCAGACACCGTCACATTGCTCAAATCATCCGTCGTGGGAGACACCAAGACCTGNNTCAAACTCCACATCGCGAGGAAGAACCTTGACCATCGAACTCGCCGTGCCAACCAGCATCTTCTCCGTATCAAGGCCTGACGCCAACACCGCCTTGTGGAAGGCGAACATCGCGGGCTTCCGACGCAGCAACGCGGGCATCTCTTCCAGCTTGCCAAACAACGCATCCAAATCCTCCATCGTCAAGTCATCCCGCTCCAACTGCTTTTTCAGGTTGGTGATCGTCATGGTAATCGATCGCTTCGCATTGGCGAGACGTTGCTTCAATTGCGGATGGTCGCTGATCTCCTCCAACTTCGCAATTTGCTCGTCAGCCAATTTTCGCGCTTCGACGATTGCCTGCTCGCTCAGTGCCGCAACTTCCTTGACATACGACGCCGGCACCGGAGGTGTCTTTTCACCGGGCTTCAGCAACATCATGTTCCCGACATACAGCTCCATGTCGCCCTCGGGACGCTGAGTGAACAAATGCACGATCGACATGTCCTTCCTGTCCACAGTCTTAGGAATGGTATCCAAGGGGAAGATAAAACGCTTCGCCATGCAGCCGCCGATCCGCATATTGGCATAAAATGCCTGACGGAATGGAATCTTCGAGTCCGAAGCAAACATGCTTAAGCTAAAATTACCGGGGTTGGGATTCGTGATGTCAACTAAAATCCGATCGTATCCGGACCAATCCGCAATCAATGGCTTCGCCTCGCAGGAGGGCCACTCAGGCATCCCCTGCTCCCACTTTGGCGACTTGAAGCAAAACGAATGCTTGCTCCCGCTGGCAAATCGATTCGCAGGCGTCAATGGAGCCAACTTGCCGGAAGCCTGCTTCCATTTCGAAAAATCCGCCGCAGAATCATATCGGAACAGATGATCCGCACCCATTACCGTCATGCACGCGCATAACGAAATCACTTGACAAAACCCAAATCTCATGATCGTACCTCCTTTTTACCATTCATAACTCGTAATTCACCATTCATAATTCACCATTCATAATTCACCATTCACCATTCACCATTACATGGTTTGTAAAGCCGTGGGGCATCAAAGCCATCCTATGTCCAAACAATTCCGATTCACGATCCATGTACGACAAATTGTCCGCAGTCACGATTGTCATCGTATTCTTGCCCTGGCGGATCACGCCGGCGATGTCAAAGCTCCTGTCCGGTCCCAGCGACAATCCGCAGTGGGTTCCATTGAGGATCAGTTCGGCGCAATCCCCCTGCCCTGGGATTACCAACTTGGTTGGCAGGGCATCGTCAGTCCACTCAAAGGAGGTTTCGTACTTGAATTCCCCGCAGAATCTTGTCATGCCTTCCAACAGGTTCAGGTTGAAGGGTGCCGTTTGTGCCTTGATCAGCTTGAATTCCTTGGAGGTCGCGGATCGTGCGTAAATATCGTACACCAGTTCCAACGGCTTCAGTGGTCCGCAATCGTATGGGTACTCCGGCACGTCGTCGGCCTCCCCGAAAATCGCCACCAGCAACTGCTGGGGAGCCAGCTTCAATCGGAAACCATCGCCAGAAACCTGAGGACGATACACGGCATTGCGCCAGGGATCGTACAAAACACAAGAACCAGACCAATCGCCATGAACAACCGTGTCGACAGACTCCCGACCCTCATTCAAAAACATGCACAACCCAGTGCCGTCATCACGAACACAATCGTAAAAACGCAAGCCCTTCGACTTCGTTGCAAAACGGACGCGACGAGTCAATATCCTATCCAAGCAAGAAACCAACCATTCCATCGATGGAGTACGGACATCAGGCAACAATTTCAATGCATTCGACTTGCCAAACTCCGTCTCCATGGGTTCACAATCGACAAATATCACCTCCAGTCCATCGCGGCTAAATTGCGCAAGACGATCCAGCAATGCCTTCGGCATCCGCTCACCATAGGGCAAAACCAACGCGCCGTACGACTCCCTGGCAACCAATAGCCGCCCATTCTCCACCGATGCGTCTCTGAGCAGGGTATCCAGCGGCAGGATATCGTAGTCGAATCCGCCATGCGCCAGGCATGTCGCCACATCATCCAGCTCCTGGTATTGTCCTCCCATCCAGTCGCTTTCTGCGTTGTAGTAGATTGCCAGGTCCGGTCGATGGGTTGGCTGTCCGCCCATCAGATGGCAGACTCGCTGGACGTAGTTGAAGAGCTTTTGATAGGCTGGGGTTTGCGGATTGTATCCTCCTGCGGTAAAAGCCGGCGGCATGTACCAACGCCTGTAGTTTTCTGGGAAGTCCCTCAGCAGTCCTGTTGTTTCGCCGGTCTCCTCGGCAAATTGCTTCGGCACGACCATCGAGAATTCATGCGGTATGAAGTGCGTTGTTCCGTTGGCGAGGAAGAAGTTGTACAGCGCAAACTGGACGGAAACGCCTGCCGGCCAACCATAGCCACCCATGATCTCGCACAGCAATCGACCTTTCATCCGTGGATTGATATGCGCAAGGGACGCAGTCATTTTCGCCAAGGTATGATGGTAGAACTTGTAGCTGTGCTGACGTTCGATGATATTCGCCGTATGGTCGATCGTATTGATCCCGGGAACCATCTGGTTCAGCACGATATCGACTCCAGCCATATCCTGGCCATCCATCGAACGGTACAAGTGCCCGCAGCCAAACCCCAAGTGCTTGTGGGCACCAGCATCTTCAAGGTTGTGGCCGATGTAGCTCACGCCATGCTCGCGGCACCAATCCCCAAGCTGGCAGCTGTAGTTGACGCGCCAACGTTCAGTGATCTCGTCCATGTACGCCAAACGATACAGCGGACTCAAGCCGTCAACCTCGTCCCACATCGCCGGCAATCGCAACCAAACCTCGCCCTCCGGATGACCGGTGCGTTTCGACAAGCTGGCGGCCATGTCGTCCCACCAGCAATGAAACCGCTCCATCTGACCCATGCGGTAATCCGTAAAACCAGGATGGTACTCGCCATTGCAATTCCCAAAGGATGGCTCGTCAGAAAAGAACCCGACGATCGACTTCCCGAAATGCTTCCCCAATCGAGCATAGATCTTCTCGTGTACCTCATCGATCAAATGCCGACAGGATTCCTTGGACAGCATGGTGATATAATAAGCGAAACCGCGTTGCACCTGGGGATCGGCCTTGATCACAAAATAGACTCGCCAAACCCCTGCCGGCAAATCAATCAGGCACAAACCATCGCGAAGGCAATCGCGCAAATCAACAGGATCCCCATAACTATGCCCGCTGCCCTCGTCTCGACGATAGGCCGAAACCGACAGCACCTCCTCCTGCTCCGTCAACTTAGGAATCTTGACTGCGCCTCCCTCGAGCGGTCCAACGAGATCAATCGGCTGGATCCTCAAGTTTTGAGGCCTGAACTTCTTGTTTTCTTCTTTTCTCAGCGAATCATTTGCGCTTCCTGTGGCGACATGTGAATCATCGAGAAGCCAGATTCCCATATTGATTTTCTCGGCATACTCGAGCACCTCATCCATCACTTCAAACCAGTTTTCCTTGCAAAACCAGTTCCCCCCTCGATTTTCGAGTGTCACCTGATGAATATTCAGGCTCTTGATATGATCAAGCGCCTTGCACACCGTTTTGGCATCTTCTCCCGCATACCACAGAAAAGGAAGAAGATAGTTGTCGGTTTGCCCATTCAAGCACTCTTGAAGTCTATTGTCTCTCATAACAGATCAAGCGCATTCAATTGGTAATATGGTCGAAAATAACAAATTCGCCTCTTTTACGAAAAAGTCAAACGAGAGCCTTACTTGAAATTACATTGAATGGCAATTTATTAAGAATGAAGGGGAAATGGACATATACCTGGTCAAACTAGGGAATTGCATGGGACATATGAGTGGATCAAGGAGATGTAAGACCTTGCGCCGAAGGCGCTTAACCATGCTTAACCCCNNCCAGGCTTCAGCCTGGGGATGGGATGCCACCAAGTCAGGGCGCCTTGTAAAGGCGCTACAGGTTGCCTCAATTCAATACCCTCCCCCATCATTATTATATCATGAACTCCATCCTGTTGAAAAATGTCCTGGTACATAACGCGATACAAAATATCCTGATCATTGGAAACAAAATCGCAAAAATCGGTTCCATGCCCGAACAACCTGCATCCGAAACCTTGGATTGCAAAGGCAAGCTCGCCGCTTTCCCCCCATTCTACAACACCCATAACCACGCCGCAATGACCCTGCTTCGAGGATATGGCGCCGATGTCACGCTCGATGACTGGCTCGGAAAATTCATCTGGCCAATCGAAAACAAAATGAATGCCGAGGACATATACGCAGGAACGCGATTGGCTATCCTCGAAATGATCAAATCCGGAACCGTATTCTTCAATGACATGTACTGGTTCCCGGAGGCAATCGTCAAGGCCGTCGAGGAAATGGGCATCCGAGCATGCGTCGGATTGCTGCAAATCTGCGGCCCCGACGGCGAAATCCTAGACCGAAACCGAATCGGAAACCAACAGCTTGAAGCCATGCCGCACTCCGATCGAATCATGCTCGCAGTCGCACCACACGCAATCTACACAGTCAGCGAAAAACGATTGCGGGAAATCGCATATGAAACCAAAAACAACAATCGAATCATACATATCCATGCCAATGAAACACAAGCCGAAGTGGATAACTGCATGGAGCAATATGGACGCCGACCGATTGAAATGCTCGATGAATTCGGTTGCCTAAGCGAACGGACAATCCTGGCACACGCTGTCCATTTGAACGAACGCGAACGCGAACTGATCCGTGAACGCGGTTGCTGGCTAAGCCATTGCCCTACCTCAAACCTAAAGCTCTGCAGCGGAATGTTCAATCTGGACATGGTCGAACGAATCGCAGGAATTACCAAGACCACATTGGGCACCGACGGTGCCGCGTCCAACAACAACTTGTCGATGCTCGAGACAATGAAGATCGGATCGTTGCTGGCAAAGACCTCATCCGGTTCCGTATTGAGCGGCACCTCGTCCCAGATGTTCGAGATGGCGACGGAACGCGGCGCCAAGGCCTTTGGGTTGGATGCGGGCGTGCTTGCGGAAGGCAAGTTGGCAGACGTGATGCTGGTCAAGCTGGATCATCCTACGATGGTCGCAGATGCCGACCTGGTGTCAAACCTGGTCTATGCGGCGGATTCAAGCGTTATACATTCAGTAATATGCAATGGCGAATTTGTGATGCGTGACGGAATCGTTCCTGGCGAGGATGAGATCATCGCCGAAGCCAGGGAGCGTTGGAGGCATTTGAAATCATTGATTTGATGAGACAACAGGAGGTACCCTATGCGTCGATGTCTATTAGGTGGTTTGGCATTGTTGGCTTCAGCGATATCCTTTGCTGCTCCCGACTACGTCATCGAGTCGTTCCCAGGCGATCAAGTCCCTGACTACTGGCATTTCCGAGGCGTGAAGGCGACCAAGGTGAAGGATGGCGTCAAACTGGTCTATCCCAAATATGTGGAAGGGGAAGACATGTGGCCCGCATCGATCATCGATTTCGGCAAAGGGGGATTCACCTCGAAAGATTGGTCAAACCACAAGTACCTGGCCTTCTACGTCTTCTTCGAATCGGAAAAAGACAGTATCATCATGCTGCGACTCGACGACACGCAGAAAAATATCGTCCAGGAAACATTCGAACTGAAAGCCAATGAACTCAATGTATTTGCAATTGCTACTGAACGGCTCGCAAAACGAGGGCTTAACCTAAAGGAAGTCTGCCACTTCGATATGTTCATGGAGCGACTCAAGGAAGATCACGTTCTGATCTTCCATGGCGTCAAGCTCTCAGACCAACCATACCCGAAGGAAGTGGTGGACAAGTGGATCAAGGAAACACTCGATCATCTGGAAAAGGCACAGAAACAAGTACAAGAAGTTGACGATGGAAAACAAAAGAACTGGCTGCTGGAGCAAATCGCAGAAAAAATCGAATTCCTAAAAGGCAATGCGACATTGGCCGAAAAACTCGATTTCTACAACGGAGACTGGCTTGCAGCATTCCCAGATAGAGTGAGACGACTTGAATTCTACAAGAATTTCGCCAATGCACCCTATGTGGTCACGCCGATTCCAACAACGCTCAAGCTGATGCCCGATCAAGTCCCGCCGCAACACTACGGGGACGACTTGATGACCTTGCATGCAGCGAAGGGTGACGCGGAAAGCGTCCAGCTCCTCGTCGCCAATGGAAGCCAAAAGCTGGCAGCCACAATTGACGTGACCGAATTCGTCTCTGAAGACGGCAAGACCACGCTGAAGCCGGAACTGTCGCCTGTCGGCTTCATCCCCGTGGCAAATCCAACGCCACGCCCCTATGGCTTCGGCACCCAAGGACTTTTCCCGGACGTCCTGCTCCCGACACGTCAAATCAAGGTCGAACCATTCCAAAACCAACCCTTGTGGCTCGCCCTTTGGGTGCCCGAAGATGGAAAACCAGGGATCTACAAGGCGACAGTCACCATCACCCCGGAAGGCGACCTGCCCAAAAAACAAATCCCAATCACACTCAAAGTCTACAATGTCACGCTGCCCAGGCACGGAAAACTCCATACATGCTGGGTCTGGCAAGACCATAATACAGACAAGTGGTTCAAAGGCGATCACGACGAATTCCTTAAATTGAATCTTAAGTACAGATTCGACCTGGATCGACTGATCTCAAGCGCTTCACTCCCATGGAACAAGGTCTTCTCAGTTGACGAAAATGGAAAAGTAACGGCAAATTGGAAGGGATTCGACGAACGATACGAATACTGGTGGAAGCTCGGGAAAAACACATTCAACGGATACTCCGCAAAATGGTTCGGATACGGACCAATGGAAAAACAAATCAATGTCGATGTCGAAACCCAAAAACTCAGGCTCGCAGTCCAGCATCTCAAGGAAAAAGGATGGATCGACAACTTCTACACCTACGTTTTCGACGAGCCGCCGCCAAGCCACACCGAGGGCGCAAAGGGGATCCTAAGATTCTTTAAGGACGCCGTCGGCCATGACGCCCATATCATCCTGACAGCCTGCCATCCCAACTTGTCCGACTACGAAGGACTCGTCAGCATTTGGACGCCCCACATCAACCTCTACGATACCGAGTATCTGGCCAAGCGACAGGCGACAGGAGACCATGCCTGGATGTACACATGCATCGGAACAGTCAGGACAACCTACCCCGACACATGGCGACTCGACAACTACGGAACCGGGCACCGCGCCGTCGGTTGGTGGCTCTTTAAGTACAATGTCGAAGGCTATCTCTACTGGGGTGTCAACTATTGGCAAAGCAACCCGTGGGCGGACGCGATGACGTTCCCAAACGGAAACGGAGACGGCTCGATGTTCTACCCGGATCCCGAACGGAAAGCACTCCCGTTCCCAAGCATCAGGGCCGAAATCGTTCGAGATGGCTTCGAAGACTACGAACTCCTGCATCTGCTTAAGGAAAAGTACGAGAAGACAAACGACCCGGAAATCAAAAACATCCTGCAGTGCGACGAAATCATCTACGATACCAAGCACTACAACCAACTCGATGACCTCAAGTACATTCAACTCCATAAGAGGATCCTAGAACTCCTCGAAAAATAATCGCAAATACAAGGAAACATCATGAAAGCTAAACTCTTTATCGTTCTCGCAATGATTCTCACAGCCTCAATACAGGCGAAATCATTCTTCTGCGAAGGGGAATACAAAGGACACCTTCAAGGAATGACGACAGACGGCAAGTCAATCTGGTGGAGCTTCACGGTAGCAATCGTCAAAACGGATGCTGAAGGCAAAATCATCGCAGAAACCAAGGCAGACAACCACCAGGGCGATCTTTGCTGGCATGACGGAAAAATCTATGTCGCAGTCAATCGAGGCGCCTTCAACAGAGAAACAGGGCACAAGGACTTCATCTATGTCTTTGATGCAGATACCCTCGAACTCCTCCAAAAACATCCGATCCTGGATGAATACGGACACGGAGCAGGCGCGATCGCATACCATGACGGATACCTCTGGCTGACCGGTGGCCTGCCAAAAGGACACGAAAACAATATCGTCTGCCAGTACACGCTCGACCTGAAACTCGTCAAGAGACACCTGATCCCGCACTACACGAACATGGGAGTCCAAACAATCAATTTCGCATTCGGAAGATGGTGGTTCGGCGTCTATGACAAGCCCGCCCAATTCACCACCGATCCCAATTTCGGCGACATCAAGCCCGGCGGCTCACAGCGCGGACTGGCAGTAGGATTCGTCGTCCTCGAAGACGAAACAGTGATCATCGGTTCAACGCCAAGCCGCCCAGACCCCGACAACCCAAAGAGAAAGCTCTGGAAAGGAAAAGGCGAAACCGCTACATTCATCAAAGATACTGGCTTCGTACTGCAAAAGTAAACCTATGGAAAATCAAGAGGAACTGCCACTCAAAACCTGGCACCTGAAAGTCGCCTACGATGGCACGGACTACTGTGGATGGCAAGTACAAAAAGATCACAAAACCATCCAAGGCGAAATCCGAATGCGATTGCGACTGATGTTTCGCTGCTCCGAATTGCTTATCGCAGGATCCAGCCGAACAGACTCCGGCGTACACGCCCTGGACCAGCAAGTCGCATTCACAGTCCCTTGGCCGAAAGACTTCACGGGCGACATGCTGGTCCACAAGCTCAATCGCTGGCTGCCCGATGACATCCTGGTCCTCTCCGCACAGGAAGTCCCACAGGATTTCAATGTCCGCTACGACAATTTCGGGAAGGCGTACACGTACTGCATCAGCCCCGGCCGCCGCACCCATCCCTTGATTACACGCTACGTCTGGCGCACGCCACACGAATTGGACGTGGACGCGATGCGCCAGGCCGCCGCTTCCCTTCAAGGCGAGCACGACTTTGCGGCCTTTGCCGCAAATCCCGGTCGAGAATTGGATAGCACGGTACGCAAGTTGAATCGCTTGGAAGTAATCGAGAAGGATGGACTGCTGTACGTGATCGCCGTTGGCGAGAGCTTCTTGTACAAGATGGTGCGTGGATTGACCGGCTATCTGGTCCACGTAGGCCAGGGCTATGCGACGCCACAAGACGCAATCCGAGTACTGGAATCAAAAGACCGCTGCCAAGCCGCAGACAGCGCACCGGCAAAGGGACTCTTCCTCGCCAAAGTCTTCTGGAGTCCCGACGAATGGATCGACTATACCCCCCAACTACCCCCATTCTTCCAAATCTAATCCAACTCCCCAGTGATCAAAGCACTCAGACTAGCCACCCAAAGGCACATCAGAGACCACCCTGGGTGCCATTCCCGTACCTGAAATAATTCCTTGACTCCTTCCCGAACCAAAGGCACATTAGAGACCACCTAGGGTGCCATTCCCATGCCTGAGCCAGTACTTTGTCTCCTTCCCGAACCGAAGGGATTCAAGATACCACCTTGGGTGCTTCCCTTAGGGTTTCAACGCATTCACCACGCCAAAGCCACTCAAAAGACCACCCAGGGCGCCACAAAACCACCAAGAAACCAAGCCCATAATACCAGTCACAGAAACCCAAGGTCTACAAAATCCAACGCCATGTCCCATAGTCCCATTCCCATGTCCCAGTCCCATGGGTCACATTCGTCCCATTTGTCTCATAGGTCCCAGTCCCAGTCCCAAGGTCCATTGATCCCGCAAGAAAAAACACCCCGAAAATTTTACGCTTTCGTACTAAAATGCCATGTGACATGCCTCCCGAACAGGCTTTTGAGGAAATCTTGTTTGCCCAGAAAACCGACCAAACACCACCCAAGGTGCCCCAGCACCACCCAAGGTGCCATTCCCGTACCTGAGATACTGTCCTGCCTCTTTCTCCATACTGGAAGCACTTTAAGAGACCACCCAAGGTGCCCCAACACCACCCAAGGTGCCATTCACATGCCTGAGCAAGTACTTTGACTCCACCCAGAACCAAAGGGGGTCAAAAGACCACCCAAGGTGCCATTCCCATGCCTGAGCCAATACTTTGCCTCCTTCCCGAACCAAAGGAGTTCCAAAGACCACCCAAGGTGCCCCAACATCATCCAAGGTGCCCCAACACCATCCAAGGTGTCCCAACACCATCCAAGGTGTCCCAACACCATCCAAGGTGCCCCAACACCACCCTGGGTGCCATTCCCGTACCTGAGCAAGTACTTTGCCTCCTCCCCGAGTCAGAAGCACTTGATAGACCACCCAGGGTGCCATTCCCGTACCTGAGATACTGTCCTGCCTCTTTCTCCGAATTGAAGCACTTAAGAGACCACCTGGGGTGGTATCTCTAAACTTTCACCACGCCAGAGGGGGTCAAGAGACCACCCGGGGTGCCATTCCCGTACCTGAGCAAGTACTTTGCCTCCTCCCCGAAACGAAGGGAATCAAGAGACCACCTGGGGTGGTATCTCTAAGCATTCACCACGCCAAAGCCACTCAAAAGACCACCCTGGGTGCCCTTTTCGTACCTGGGGCATGCCTTGGCTCCGCCTCTATGCTGAAAACAATCCCAAAGGCACTCCGGGTGCCTCTACCAGAACAAAATGAGCTTCCATAGAGGACACCCAGAATGGTGACTTCAGGCTTTCGCCGCACTAAAGGCGCATTTGGGGCACCCGGGGTGCCTCTTCCTGAGCCGAAGGCGAAGGAAGGGTGTTTTTGCCTTGAATTTGCGGTGATTTGGCGAAAAAATGAACCCTTTCAGTTCCTCACTGGCAAAAAAAGACTCCGCAACCCCTCCCCACCAAGTCCCAAGAAGATGTTTTTGAGGGAAATTGCGGAATCCGGGCATGACAAAGCACCGGAGATGGGAGACTTCTCAAAACTTCCAGGCTCCGCCTGCCGGCGATGTCTTTTCAAGTTGGATTTTTCGGATTAGCTGGCCGGCGTCTGGCGCCTGGCCTTTTTGGGCTTCGGCTTCTTTTCGGCCTTGGCTTTTCTTTTGGCCTCCAGGCGGTCGAACAGATAATTGCC
>DBPZ01000112.1:13260-13396 GCA_002305655.1 Lentisphaeria bacterium UBA1407
GTTGAGCACGGTCATGTCGAAGACTTCGATGAAGTCGACGTGCGTGATGTCCTCCAGCCGGTCGAGGAACTTCTCGAAGTTCGACTTGCTCAGCTCGAACTTGGGGAGCCGTCTCCTGCCCTTCCGCCCCGCCTTG
>DBPZ01000111.1:0-23983 GCA_002305655.1 Lentisphaeria bacterium UBA1407
CAAGTCGAGCAGGGGGAAGCACAACAAACGGGCCGTCAAGAAGGAAACGCGCTTCCACAGGAAGCACCCTGATAATGTGACCACCACGCGCAACTGGCATGTCGAGGTTGTAAGGCCCCAACTCTTTGTTAAATGAAGAGTATTGGACCAATGGGACAAATGTAACCCATGGGACTGTGACATGGGGCTATGGGACGTTGACATTGGTTTTTGTGAGTCATTTTTCTTGAGGAGAACGAACGCGGTGGCTTTTGTTTTGCCCCCAAAAACATCCCAGAAACAATCCAAAAAATCATCGTTTCATACTCAAAAACCATGCGACATACCATTTTTTGGCGAAATTTGGAGGAATTCTTGTTTGCACAGAAAACCGCACCAAAACAACTTTGAAATCAAAGCCCCAAAAACGTCAGTTTCGTACTCAGGAGCCATGTGACATGCCCTTTAATGGTGGGACTGTGAGAATTACTGTTTGCCCACGAAACCAAACCCAAAATTCATCCTTCACCCTTTGTGCTTCCTCATTCGTATGTTGTGCTATGGAGGACAGGTCATTCAGAATTCTGCAATTTCGTACTTAAACGGCATGTGACATGCCTTTTTTTAGCGGGATTGAAATAATTGCGGAATTGGAGGAATAGGGGAATAATCTACAACTCCACATCAAAAAAGACAAAGGCAACTGATGGTGGAGATTTTGGGTATCCCGTTGCAGAAATCAGGAAGCCTAGTCACGGACATCACATCCCACGACCAACAGCCAGAAGTATCTTCTCATGAACGGGATTGATGGAACCATCTGCCATGGGTCCTGCATTCAAAAGCAAATTGCAATTTTGCTCATTTGCTGAATCAAGCAGAGCCTTTAGTTCGTCTATGCTCCTGTTCGCAAACTTGGGGCAATATCCCCATGTGCCTTGCTGGACGCTGGAACAAATCTCGTTGTGCTTCAAACGATTTCCCTCGAAACCACGCAAGGCACGATTGGCTCCAGCATCGCCAAATTGACGGCGCACATTCTCGGTCACGCCGTGGAAAAAATGCTCCGGAGACGCAAAATCCTCAGTCCCAGTAGCACCCTGCTTCCAGGATATCAAAACATCTGGATGGTTTCGACGCAATTCTGCATAAATGTCCTCAATCGGAATGTACTCCTCCCCCAAGGCCCACCACGCAGATATCAAATCCAGCCAAATCCCGGTAATCTTGTAGTTCGACAGCAATTCGTCCATGATTTCCCGAATGTAATCCAGATACTTGCCGAAATCTTCCTTCTCCTTGTAAAGATAGCGTGGCTCGGGATCGGGATAATTGGGTCGGGCATTCGGAAATTTGTCGGATCGACTCAGAAAGTACGGATGACGCCAATTCAGCATAAACGTATAATAGGCGAAAAACCCTAGCCCCTTTCGGTCGCAAGCCTCGCTCAATTCACCAACCAAATCCCGCCCGCATGGCGCATTCTTGGCATTGAACGATTCGATTTTCGAGTCCCAAAGGCAGAAGCTCTCGTGATGGCATGTGGTCAAATTCACGTATTTCATCCCGCATGCCAGCGCTAGATCCGTAATATATTCGGCATCGAAGTTATGTGCCGTGAACATATCTGCCAGTTTCGCATATTCATCGACATGGATTTTGTCTTGCATCATCACCCATTCGTGCCGATGCAGCTGGGAATAAAGCCCGTAATGCAGGAACAAGCCAAACCGAGCCTCGCGCCACCATGCCAATATCGCCTTTTTGTGGTCGCGTTCCCATAGTTCACGATATGGCAACAAGTACTTGGGACATTCGGTCGTTTTCATATCACCCCTTGTTGTTTCAGCAACTCAAACACCTTATGATTGGCCTTTGGAAACGCATATTTCCCAAAATCTTTCGCTTCAACCCACGCCCATGGACGCTCGCAGACCACCTCCGAACTACCATGCAACGCACAAACATATGCGTGCATCTCAATCCCAAAATGACTGTACGCATGCTTCACTACCCCGACCTTGCGAACTATATCAACCTCCAAGCCAGTCTCCTCAAGTACCTCGCGGACAACGCACGACTCATGAGTCTCGCCTGGCTCGACCTTCCCCCCGGGAAACTCCCACAAGCCACCGAGCATCTGTTCGGGAGACCGACGCAAGATCAAGTATTTCCCATCATGAAAAATCAACCCTACAGACACATCGTAGCAAGGACGACTCACCTTCGCGGACTTCCTAGGATATTCAAGAGCAGTTCCAGATGAATAGCCCAAACACCATTGACGGACAGGACACTCAACGCATATTGCCTCGCGAGGACGACAGATCAACGCGCCCAATTCCATCATCCCCTGATTGAACGATGAAACGTCCGAAACATCTTGAATCAACTCATTCAACTCCTCGAAATACCGCTTCTTGACCTCGCTCCCCTTGATATCAGAAGGATCGGCAAGCATCCTGGCGCGAACACGAAGCACATTCCCGTCAACAACCGCAACACGTTGGCCAAATCCAAGGCTGGCGATCGCCGCCGCAGTATAGCTCCCGATCCCCGGCAACCTCAACAACGACTCGTAATCTCCAGGCAACTCACCACCAGAAGCAACAACGGTTTTAGCACACTCATGCAAGCGACGTGCGCGAGAATAGTACCCTAAACCTTCCCAAAGCTTCAAAACTTCTGACTCATCCGCACGAGCAAGAGAACCGATATCCGGAAAAACATGCTTCCAACGATGAAAGTATGGAATCACCGTAGCCACTTGCGTCTGCTGAAGCATAAACTCGCTGACGAGAACATCGTATGGATCACCAGTCCAGCGCCACGGCATTTCACGATGGTTCCCAGAAAACCACCTGATCAGAGATTCCTGCCAATTCATACTCGCGTTGTTGTCATTCTTGCTCATAATGAGCATAAATGTCATTCATATTCCCAAAGTGTCAAGCAATGCACGAAAAACTACATGATATTCCATGTTTTGATACCGTGATGTGACTTCCTGTGCATTCCATGAAAATCTTCCGTTAACAATTGAAATAAAGATTCTTAACAATACATTAGGCATTTGTGTTATGATGGATTTGAAAGGGTCAAATCCAAAGTCCCGAAAGAGAACATCAAGTACAGGAACCCTAGTTGAGATCATGAAAAAGCTAAAAGTTGGAATCATCGGCTGTGGACGTATTTCACCGTTCCACGGGATGTCTGCAAAAGCTCAAGAAAATGTCAATCTGGTAGCTTGCTGCGATCTGAAGCTGGAACGAGCAAAAGAAAAAGTTAAGCTCTTCGGCTGCAAGAAAACCTACACCGATTACGAAGAAATGATTACCAAGGAAAAGCTGGATGTGGTTCACATCTGCCTGCCTCATTACCTTCACAGCCCGGTCACCGTACGTGCCCTCGAACTGGGATGCCATGTTCTCACGGAAAAACCAATGGCAATCTCAATGGAGCAAGCCAAGAAAATGGTCGATGCCGCAAAAAAAACAGGCAAAACACTAGGCGTCATCTTCCAAAATAGGTACAACGCAGGATCGCAACTCGTCAAAAAATGCCTCGATTCAGGACTGCTAGGAAAAGTCAAGGCCGCCAAATGCAGCGTCACATGGTGCAGAACGCCTGAATACTATACGAAGAGCGACTGGAAGGGAACATGGGAAATGGAAGGCGGCGGAGCGATCATCGACCAGGCAATCCATACTATCGACCTCATGTGCTGGCTTATCGGATATGGCGAAAACGGAGAAAACCTTGACTACGTTGACGTCTCCATCGCAAACAGAGACCACCACGACCTCCGAAATACAACTGGAGCACTCATCGATGTCGAAGACGCAGCAGATGGACTCATCGTATTCAAAAATGGAATCAAAGCTTCTTTCTGGTGCATGAACTACTATAGCTTTGACGACAAGGTGGAAATCGACCTCAACTGCGAACGCGGCAATGTCAAAATCACTGCCGAAGAAGCACGCGTCACGCTCGATGATGGACGCGAATTCATCGCAAAGCCAGACCCAAGCGATTCGTTCGACTATGGCGGCGGACCTTCATACTGGGGCGCTTCGCATACAAAGCAAATCGACGACTTCTACGCTTCCCTCGACGAAGGAGTACAACCCGAAATCAATGGCGAACTCATCTATGCTACAACACACAAGATGATCATGGCACTCTACAAATCCGGCAAAACCAAGAAGGTCGTCAAGCTCTAAATCCTTTTTCAACCCTTGGGGATTGGCGACTCATCATCGTCAATCCCTGCTTTTTTTTTGCATTGCTAACGGCAACAACGGAGGAACGGCAGAATGGGCATCATCGAAATTCCCGAAGGACTTCAAACAAAACTTTGCGTCCTTGGTGACAACGTCCTCAAGGACGTCCCCAAAAACGTCAAGGCATTGTGGCCAGGTAAAACCGCAATCATCGTCGCTGACGAAAATACCTGGCAGGCGGCAGGAGAACAAGTCGCAAAACTACTTGACGAAGCGGGAATCAAGCAGGCAAAACCGAAAATCTATCCCAACGAACCCGCACTTCATGCCGATTACAAATATATCCCCGAACTCCGCGAAATCGTCCGGGGAAAGGCGCCTATCGCAGTCGGTTCAGGCACGATCAACGATCTTGTCAAGCTCTCCTCTGACGAGGCAAAATGCGGAGGATACCTCTGCGTCGCAACCGCCGCTTCTGTTGACGGATACACTTCTTACGGAGCGGCAGTCGTCGTCGACGGTTTCAAAAAAACACTTCCTTGCGCGGCTCCATTGGCCATTATCGCCGACGTCTCGGTCGTCGCAACCGCCCCCTTTGAAATGACCGCTTCAGGCTATGCCGACCTTGCGGCGAAGATTCCTGGCGGCGCCGACTGGCTTATCGCCGACGCCCTTGGCGAACATCCCAGGGACGAACGGGCATGGGGCATGGTCCAAACCAATCTCAAAGCATGGCTTGACGATCCGCAAGGGCTCAAAGCCGGGAAGCCGGAACCCCTCCAGGATCTCTTCAACGGCTTGGCTGCAACTGGCTTCGCCATGCAGTACTATCACGACTCCAGGCCTGCCTCCGGGGCGGAACACCTTTGCTCCCATGCCTGGGAAATGTTTGACCTCAAGCACAACGGAGTCAATCCGTCACACGGATTCAAAGTTGCGGTTGGCACGCTAATCACCACCGCCTTGATGACAGAAATGTTCAAGTACTCCGCTGCTGAAATACGCAAAAAAACTGAAGCACTTCCGGGATTGACCTCGGAACAGAGGAAACAACAAGTCGCCAGCCAACTCGAAGGAACTGAATTTTACGGCCCGGCATTGGAGATTTCACTCGCCAAGCTGCTGGAAGGTCCCAAGTTGGCCGCACGCAGGCAAGAGGCCTATGAAAAGTGGGATCTGATGGCTCAACGGGTCAAAAATCAACTGATCCCATTCGATGATCTCAAGGCGAGATTCAAGCTCCTCGGATGCCCAGTCAATCCACCAGATATAGGCTCCGATAGAACCGCGACCAAGAACGCCATTCTCGTCGCAGGAATGATCCGCAAGCGCTACACATGCATCGACCTGCTCGCAGAACTGGGTATCCTTGAAGAAACCATCGATACCGTCCTCGAAAAATACTTCCAGTTCTAAGGAGCCGTTCAAAAATAAAGTTTACACTTCCGGTTTCTTTTGGCCGCCTTTCCTCCGTCCTGTCAGTCGCGTATGCGCATACGCTCCTTTCAGGACGGAGGAAAAACAGCTCAAAACAATTCCAGAATTGTTGCCTTAATTTTTGAACGACTCCTAAGGCGCGGTTCCCTGCCCATTCACTCACCGGGAATGATGGAGTAAGTTCCAGTCCCAGAACCTCCAGCCACACAAAACCCATCGCCAACGTCCCATAGTCCCAGTCCCAGTCCCATGTCCCAGTCCCATGGGTCACATGTGTCTCATAGGTCTCATGTGTCCCAGTCCCAGGCAATTCGTTCAATCTCCGCCAAAAATCATTTTCGCCAACACAGCCACGAAGGGGCATGTCACATCCCTTTTGAGTACGAAACCGATGAAAATTTGCTTTTGGGTTCGTATCGGTTTTTGGGTAGTCGTGATGGCTTTTTGGAACAGAACCAAATATCATGTGTCGTAAATAAACCTTTTCCTTTTTTGGTCACAGCAATCCTAATTTGTGGTTGCTGTGACAATTTTAGCCTAGCTTAGGAGTAGCGATGAGTATTGATGTTCGTCAGATCACTGAACAAGTTCAGCAAGAATCCGCCACATTGGATCGGGTAAAACTTGAGATTGGTCGGGTGATTGTTGGTCAAGAGGAGTTGATATCCCGTCTTTTACTGGCGTTATTGTGCAACAATCACGTTTTGATCGAGGGTGTTCCGGGTTTGGCGAAGACATTGACTGTAACAAGTCTTGCCCAATGCCTTCAGGCGAGTTTCCATCGAATCCAGTTTACCCCGGATTTGCTTCCCGCCGATGTAATCGGAACTATGATCTACAATCCTAGGACGGGTGATTTCAGCACGAAGAAAGGCCCGATTTTCGCGAACATCGTTTTGGCAGACGAGATCAACCGCGCCCCTGCCAAGGTCCAAAGCGCCTTGCTGGAAGCGATGCAGGAGCGACAGGTAACGATCGGAGACACGACTTTCAAGCTGGACGACCCATTCATGGTCCTGGCGACACAGAACCCCGTCGAGCAAGAAGGGACCTATCCGCTGCCCGAAGCACAGGTTGACCGCTTCATGTTCAAGCTCAAGGTCGACTACCCCTCCAAGGAAGACGAACTCAAGATTCTCCGCAGGATGGCGTCCGTCTCGCCTAAGACCCAAGTGGAATCCGTGCTCACCACCGACGATGTCAAGAGGCTCCGCGTGCTTGCAGACGAAATCTACATGGAGGAAAAGCTCGAGGAGTACATCGTGGATCTGGTTGACGCCACCAGGAATCCTTCCGATTACGGCCTGGAATCGCTGGAAGAACTCATCCGCTATGGAGCATCCCCCAGAGCCACCGTCTTGATGGCAATGGCTGCCAAGGGGCAGGCACTCCTGGAAGGACGAGGATATGTGACGCCAAACGACATCAAGACCATCGCTCCCGATATCCTCAGGCACAGGGTCGTCGTTACCTACGAAGCTGAAGCGGAGGAAAAGTCATCCGAGGACATCGTCAAGGCAATCCTGGACGAAATCAAGGTTCCGTGAGCAATCGATCATGACTCCGAAAGAGCTAGCAAAAAAGACTCGTTACATCCAGATTCATACGAATCGGAAAGTGAACGATGTTTTGGCCGGCGAGTACCTCAGTGCCTTCAAAGGTTCCGGAATAGAGTTTGAGGAGGTACGCGAATACCAGCCTGGGGACGAAGTCAGGTCCATTGACTGGAACGTGACGGCACGTCAGGGCAAGCCCTACGTCAAGCGTTTCCGCGAAGAGCGTGAATTGACCGTGATGTTCGCCGTGGACCTTTCCGCTTCCGGCCAATTTGGTTCGGTCTCTCAATCGAAGAACGAGCTTTCTGCGGAATTGTGCGCCTTGCTGTCGTTTTCTGCGGTCAAGAGCAATGACAAGGTCGGGATGTTGTTGTTCACGGACAAGGTCGAGCGTTTCATTCCTCCTGCCAAGGGAGTTTCCCATGCCTTGCGTCTCGTGCGCGAGGTACTTGGGTACAAGTCAACGGGTCAGGGGACCGACATTGCGTTGGCACTCGATTACCTCGGTCGCGTCATCCGCAGACGTTGCGTTGTATTTCTGGTATCGGATTTCCAGGGCACAGGGTACGAGAAGCCCATGCGTGTCCTGGGCAAGCGCCACGACTTGATTGCGGTGACCATCGGGGACAAGCTGGAACTCAACCTGCCAAACGTCGGACTGCTTGAACTGGAAGACATGGAGACTGGCGAACTTGCGCTGATTGACACGGGTAGCCTCAGCATCAGAAAAAACTACGAAAGGCTGGGTGACCGACGGGCGCAAAGCCTCAAGTCCATGTTCAAGTCCATGGATGTTGACCAAATCGACCTACTTACAGGCGAAGACTATGCAAAAAAACTTGTCCGATTCTTCAGGCAACGGGAGAAAGGACGCTAGGGAGACAGACACATGCCCGAACTCAACTTCAATATTCCCAAACCGCAAACCGGTGGACAATCCTCGAGCCGCCTGCTGAAGGCAATCGGCTTCTTTGCTGTCTTGGAACTCGTCCTCCTGCTCGGAATCCTCATTAGCCTCAACACCAGGAAGCCAGTTGCGACCTTGAACCAAAAGCCGTACGATTCAGCCAAGGGACGAGATACCGCACAACATCTGGAACGAATCGGATTGTTCAACGCATCGGCCAACGCTTGGCACGAATACCTGGATAAAACACCGCTTGACAACGAAGAGCAAGCACGAATCCTGTTCCGTATCGGAACAATCAGACAGCAAGCAGGCGACTACGAAAACGCCGTGCTCGAATACATTAACTCTTCAAAAACCGCGAAACTCGATGACCTCGACGACGATATCACCAGACGAATTGACGAATGCCTCAGGACAATCGGAAAATTCGTCGGCGCAAACGAAAGCCTGGCAAAGCGGACAAGCATAAACGGTGCGCCAAGCGACGACGTGCTCGCCGAAATCGGTCCATGGAAAATCACCAAGAACGAGATTGATTCGATGTTGGAGGCCTTGGCTGAGCGCCAATTGGGTAGCCAATCTGGAAATTTCTTAGATGAAAACCAGAAAAAACACAGGGAAGCGGTACTGAAGCAAATGACTTCGCCTGAAAACAGGCAGCGTTTCCTGCAGGAATTCATCACAACAGAACTTCTGGTGCGGGAGGCAAGGCAATTGAAACTGCATGAATCGGATGCCGTCAGAAAAGAATTGATGGAAGCCGAGCGCATGATTCTTGCTTCAACGCTGATGAAACAAAAATTCGCCGCCATTCAAATCACGGATAGCGACCTGAAAAACTACTATGCAGGAAATCAAGAGGCTTTCGCCATCCCGGAAGCTGTCAAGCTGGCACACATCCAGTTGAAGGACGAAAAACAAGCCAACGAAATACTCACTGAGGTCACCGCAGGAAAAGACTTCGCAGAACTAGCCAAGGCGAAATCCGGCGACAAGGCGACCGCAAGCCAAGCCGGAACCATTAATCAATGGCTGGAGCCACAACAGGCTAGCGGCTGGCAACAAACGCTCGTTGACGCCGCCAAGGATCTGCCCAAGAACGCCGTCGTGCCCAATGTTCTGAAGTCAGACAAGGGCTTCCATATTGTGAAAGTCATCGACAAACGCGAAAGATCAATCAAGCCCTTTGACGATTCCACGAAGCGCGAGGCACATCAGAAGCTGCTTCAGGAAAAAAGAATGGAAATTCAATCGATGTTATTCAGGGAATTGTTTGACAAGTACCGCGTGGTGTTGCACACCCCGTCTCAGCAATAAGTCATGTTCGCTATGCGATTCCGAGTTTTTCTCTATCCTACACTCATTTGTTTGCTGCTTCTAGCTGGTTGCGGTCGTTCGACCTCGCCATCTGACGTTGCGGAAAAGGACGGCAAGCCGTTTTCAAAGCAATGGGAGCGCGGTCCCTTGTCGATAAGATTGCATCTTGACAAGACGGTATTGGACTTGTCAGACCATCTGATTCTCAGGCTTGAGGCCGAATGTCCCGAGGGGATTGAGGCTCAACTTCCAGAATTGGGGGAGGGGACCGAACAGTTTCTCATCGTGAATTTCCACGCCCTCGAAAAGCATCTGACCGAACGGGGAACCATCGTCTCTGGGTTCGAATACGTACTCGAACCGCTCATTGCTGAAAAGTACATCATTCCTGCCCTAACAGTCAAATTCATCGGGCATATCGCCGGTGGAAGCAAGGATGGCGAGCATGAACTTTCTACGGAGTCACAATCCATCCAGGTCGAACTTCCGCCTCCAGAGATCTGGGACAACCTCAAGGTCGATGACGTCACTGATGCAGAACCTCTCCCGCTCGAAAAGATCCAGGCCCCAAAATCCGCCTGGCTAGGACTCACTGCAATCGCGCTCATCGCCATCGCGGCAATCCTGATCTGGAAGAAACTGCACAAAAAATCCCGGGAGGACATGATCCGAATCCCACCGCATGAAGCCGCACTCGAGGCACTGCAAAGACTCGTTGACGACAACCTGATTGAAGCAGGCAACACCAAGCTCTTCTACATCAGGATTTCGAATATCCTTCGAGAATACCTGGAAGCCCAATTCAACTTCAAAGCGCCTGAGCGAACAACTCAGGAATTCCTCGAGGATCTCAGAAACGACAACTCTAAGCTCTCACAAGACCACAAGTCACTGCTGCAAGAATTCCTAACCCATTGCGACCTGGTCAAATTCGCCCGTCATCAACCCGATAACGCCGAAATCCAGGCCACCTTCGATGCCTGCAGAGACTTCATTCTCGAAACCACCCCGAAACCGAATAGTTCCCAATGATACGCTTCGAAAGCCCATGGTGCCTATTGGCACTCCTCATTCCAGCCGCACTCTGGATCTGGCGATGGTACCGACGACGCCAGCGCGCCGGATTGCGCTTCTCAACCGTCGCGCACGCCCAAAAAGCCGGTCGTTCCTTAAGGCAACGCATCTCCTGGATCCCCGTCGCACTCGGCGACCTAGGATTATCGTTGCTGGTCATTGCCCTGGCGCGCCCGCAAACCGGTCGCGAACGCATCCGCGATGTCTCGGAGGGCATCGCCATTGAAATGATCCTTGACCGGTCAGGATCAATGGCGCAGGAACTCGATTTCGAAGGACAGACGCAAACCAGATTCGATGTGGTCAAGGAAATCTTTAGGCGATTCGTCTTTGGCGATGGCAAGCAGCTCAAGGGACGACCCAACGACCTGATCGGCATGATCGTTTTCGCACGATATGCCGACACCACTTGCCCGCTTACCCTTAGCCACGGAATCCTGCAACCATTCCTAGATACCGTCAATCTGGTTCAGGAACGAAGCGAGGATGGAACCGCAATCGGCGACGCCTTGGCGCTCGCCATCGCCAGATTGCATACGGCAGACGAAACGCTCGCAAAACAACTGAAGAAAAACATTTCCGACACCTATCAGATCAAGAGCAAGGTGGCGATCCTGCTCACAGACGGCGAAACCAACGTAGGTCGCACGGTCGCTTCCGTCACACCGCTGGCGAAATCCTGCGGTGTTCGCGTCCATGTGATTGCCCTTGGCGGTTCCGGGATGATGGTTATCGACACGCCTTTCGGCAAGCGTCGAATGCCGATCCGGCAGCAGGCGGTCAACACATCCGAGCTGGAGGAATTGGCCCGCGAGACCGGCGGCTCCTTCAGGAAAGCTGCGTCAGCCCAGGAATTGCTTGAGATCTACGCCGACATCGACGAGATGGAACGTTCGCAAGTTGAAAGCATCCGCTTTGTTGACTACAAGGAGTTGTTCCAACCCTTTGCATTGGCGGGGCTTGCCTGCATACTTATCCGCTTGTTGCTTGAGGCAACCCTGTTCAGGAGGCTCCCATAATGAAAGGAATCTGGCAAAGTCTTCCCATGTTGAACCTGCTGTGGATCCTTCCACTGCTGGTCGCTTTGTTTATTTTCGACGCACAGCGCCGCCGATCCCTAATCGCACGCCTTTCTGCGCTTCCTGACATCCAGACCAAACTGCTCCAGTCCGTCAACAAAACCGCAAGGCATTGGAAAAAAAACCTCATCCTCCTCGCGGTCGCACTGATCATCATCGCCCTGGCCAGGCCTTCCTGGAATCCAACGCGCCGGGAAATCAACCGTAAGGGACGTGACGTCGTCTTTGTACTCGATGTCTCAAAAAGCATGCTGGCGGACGACTTGAAGCCATCGCGACTCGAACGCGCCAAAATCGCCATCCAGGACTGCCTTGACATTATGGAAGGCGATCGCGCGGCACTTGTCGCCTTCGCTGGAAACGCTGTCGTAAAATGCCCGTTGACACTGGATTACGGATTTTTTAGAATGATGCTTGACGATGTCGATATCAACAGTGTTTCCAGGGGCGGAACCATGATTGGCGACGCGCTCAGAACCGTGCTCAATGACGCCTTTGACGATCAGGATCGTCAGTTCAAGGACGTCATCCTGATTACCGATGGCGAAGACCAGGGGAGTTTCCCGGTCGAAGCAGCCAAAAAGCTCGGAGAACGTGGCGTTCGCCTCATCGCCGTTGGATTGGGCGACGAGGCAGCCGGCACGAGCATCCTAACCCCCAACGAAAATGGGCAGTATAAGATTCTCAAGTACAAGGGCGAGGTCGTTAGATCCAGGCTTGATAGCGATACGCTACGGAAAATGGTCGCCGAAACCCCAGGCGGCAGATATCTTCCTGTTTCCACTGGCAACTTCGACCTTGGAAACGTGTACCTCAACCTAATCGCCAGCGAGGAAAAGCGCGATCTTGAGGCACAATCCGTTGAACTTTACGAGGAAAAATTCCAGATATTCCTTGCCTTTGCGTTGATTTTTCTAGTCCTTGAGAGTTTGTTGGGCGATCGGAAGCGCGTATCCACGGCAGCTGCTTTGCTTCTGCTTGTTTCGCTTCCCGCATGGTCCCAAAGTGCTTACGAACTCAACGAGCTGGGCAACCAGCGGATGGATCAGGAGGACTATGCCGGAGCGCTGGAAGCGTATGGCGAAGCCAAGGAAAAATCCACCGAGCCCGCCAGGATTCACTACAACACGGGGCTGGCGCACTATCGTCAAGGCGACTTGGAAGCCGCGCAGAATGCCTTCCACCAAGCTTGGGAGTCCGGTCGCACTGAAGGTTCCGAATTCGAGGCACTCTGCAAACTCGCCTTGGGCAACTCCTGGTTCGCAGAGGCGTTGCGTCAGGAATCGGGACAAGATCTGCAGAAAGCCATCGAAGCCTGCACCAAGTCAATCCAGTTCTATCGTGAAGCCACCGAACGAAACCCGAAGCTCAAAACAGCCCAGACCAACCTGGATAAAGCACGCCTGAAACTCAAGAAACTCCTCCAAAAAGCCAAAGAAGAACAGCAGAAGCAACAACAACAGCAGCAGGAAGACAAGCAGGAGAAAAAGGACGGAGAACAGCAAAAGCAAGAACAACAACAGCAGAACCAGGAGGGGGAGGAAGAGCAACAAAAGCAAGAAGGCGAACAGGAAAAACAGGAAGAGCAAAAGCAGGAGGAAGGAGAGCAGGAAGAGCAAGAGCAGCAAGCCCCCCAGCCATCCGAGGAGGGATCCGAGGAAAAGCAAGAAAAGGAACTCGAAAGGGAAATACGAGGGATATTGGATCGGGAAAAGGAAAATCAACGCCAGCGCCAGCAACATCGTCAACAAGGTGGTGTTCCCGTTGAGCGTGACTGGTAAACCTATCATCAATCGACTATTATGGATTATATGCACAAGCTATTCGTCATCCTAACCATAGTTGCCTTGGCTGTCCACGGTCAATTTGGAGTCCGCCATGGTCAGCAACAAGCACAGCCCTATCGTCTTGCCATCGAGAGCCAGGAAGTCTTTCTTGGCGAAACGATAACTTTCCAAGTGCAGGTTCAAAACGAGAAGGATCAGCAAAGCAGCCTGCCTGCCCCAGTCTTTCCCAACACCAACGATTTCACAGTTGTCCCGCTTCCGCCCCAGAACAGCACCAGATCGTCCATCAGCATCATCAACGGAAAGCGTACCGAAAGCCATACCGTCACCACTACGTTCCAATACCAAATTACTCCAAAGCGAGTCGGCACGCTTATGCTGCCTGCGCTACAGGTCACCACCAACGGAAAAACCTACCAAACCCAGCAAGTTCCCATTCGTGTTCTCCCGCCAGAAAAGCTTGACGACCTAAAGCTGACCACTACGCTTTCCAGCGAGCATTGCTTCGTCGGTGAAGCCCTCACGATTACCTGGCGCTGGGAAGTCGGCCGCGACATACGTTCATTCCAGTTCAGCCTCCCGATTTTGGAATCCGATTCGTTGCATTTTCCTGAGGTCGAGCCTCAAATTGACCGATCCCGGCTCAACGAATACATTGAGATTCCAGTAGCCAACGGGAACCGCTTCATCGGCAAGCGTCGCCAGGGAGCTGGCGGACGGATCATCATCGAATTTTCGTGCCCTGCCATCGCCAAGCGCTCCGGGACGATTCCAGTCCCGCCGGCAGTTGTCATCTGCAACGTCACAGACGAACGCGCCAATGCACAAAGACAGCGACGAGGCAGCCTCTTCGACGACGATTTCTTCTTTGGGCGTTCTGTCCCGACACGTCGAATCAGCGTGCAATCCAATGAGACTTCACTTGAAATCCGGGAACTCCCCGTGCAAGGCAAATCCAAATCCTTTAGCGGAATCGTTGGGAAGTGCACTGTTTCCTGCCAAGCCGATCCCCTCGAGGTCAGCGTCGGAGATCCAATCCAACTCAAGATCACCCTGCAAGGCCCTGAATATCTGGAGCATATCAGACTCCCAAATCTGGCTGATCAACAAATATTGCAAAGACAATTCAAAATCGGAAGCGACGATGAGCCAGGCGTGATCACTGGCAATAAGAAAGTCTTCAACCGAATTCTAAGGGCAAAGAATTCCAACATTACTGCGATTCCGCCTATCGAGATCAGCTACTTTGATTCACAATCAGGCAGCTACGAGACGGCATCCAGCGAGGCGATACCCATCAAGGTCCAGCCTTCCAAAACCATCACGGCCCAGGATGCGGAAGGGCTTCAGTTCGACAATGCTCCTGCACAGGCGATGACCTCGCAAGTCAAGCAGCGTCAAGGGGGCTTAGCCAACAACTACAGCGTGGAAGAATTGTTGGTCAACCAACAGACGACCAACGGCAAACTGATCCGATCGCCTCTCGGCATCGCCATCCTGGTCATCTGTCCGTTGCTGTACGCCCTCGTCTGCGTAATCGCATACCTACGGACATTGGCAGATCCCGTAGCCAAAACAAGGAGACGGGCCAAAGGGATTTGCCTCAGAAGCCTCAAGCAAGCAAAAAATCTGGATGACGTCCTCAACGCAATCAGGCAATTCCTCGGTGACAAGTTGGGAAGGAATCCCGAAGCCCTGACCTTCGGAGACGTGGACGAACCACTCCAACAAGCACACATAGACCAAGACACGTGGCAAAACCTCAAAAATCTCTTCAACGAATGCGAGGCAAGCAGATACGCTGGAAATGCGTCCATCGATCTCGATGACGCCAAAAAGCAAGCCGAAAGCCTCGTAGCCAATCTGGAGGATCTGCTCAAATGAACTATAAATACTTCCTAATCTTGCTAGTCCTCGCAATCCTGAATATCAACGCGCAGGAGATCACACATACCGAACGGGAGCGCCTGCTCAAGGAGGCAGACACTGCTTTCAACGAGGGACTCGAACTCATTGAAGAAGGAAATACGCCAGAAGCCCACAATCAGTGGGATAAGGCCATCGTCAGATACGAAAGACTCGCCAGCGACAAATCATACCAAAACTACAAGCTCTTCTACAACCTCGCTAATGCATACTTCCTAAAAGACGACCTGGGACATGCTATATTAAATTACAAGAAAGCAGAAAAACTCATGCCCTTTGACGCCAAGCTCAACGACAACCTGGCATACGCCAAGTCAAGAAGGGTTGACAACATCGAGGAACAAGAGCAAAAACGCGTCTTGAAAACCTTGTTTTTCATGCATTACGATATACCGTTGTTTTGGCGCGAAATCATTTTCCTGGCATCGTTTTCGTGCTTTTGGATTGCCTTGCTTGTCCTTCGTTTCAAGTCTATGGATTGGCTCAAGTGGTGTTGTGGCATTGCTGGTCTTCTGACATTGGCAATGGCGGTTTCGGTGACGATCTCCATCAAGTCAGCCAAGCAGCTTAACGGGATTGTCATCGTCGAGGAAGCCGATGCGTACAAAGGCGGCAACAAAGCTTATGAGAAATCATTTGATGAGCCGTTGCATGCCGGCACAGAGCTGGTGATCATCGGCGAAAACGAACATTGGTACGAATTCAAGCTCAATAACGGAGCTACTGGATGGCTCCCTAAACAGACTGTAGGCACATACTAGGAGGTATTATGAACGCTTTGGATCTCTACGGAGCCAACTTCCCGGGACGTATTCTCTTCGGCTCAGGCGTCCGAAATCAAGTGCCAGGCCTTGTGAACGAATTGCTCGCTGGACAACAGCCAAGAGTCATGGCTGTCTGCTCGAAAAGCGTGCTTAAAACCAAACCAGGCAAAGAGCTGATCGATGCGTTGAAGGGCAAAATCGTCAAGACGTTCACCGATGTCCCGCACGACCCGCCCGTGCAATGCGTCGATCAAATCATTGCCGAAATCCGTGAAGGCGACGCCAATCTCGTCGTCGCATTGGGTGGCGGAAGCGTGATGGACGCCGCAAAATCCGCCGCAATCCTTGCCTGCGCAGAAGGAAAAACCGCCGATTTCCTTAATGGGAAATTGCCAATGCCCAATGCGACAATCCCCGTCATCGCATTGCCGACAACTGCCGGAACCGGCTCGGAAGTCACCAAGAACACCGTCCTCAGCGACCACGATGCCAATGTCAAGAAATCATTGCGTTCACCCCTCCTGGTCCCGAAAGCCGCCGTCGTCGATCCCGATTTCACCCAGGGCCTCTCCTTCACGATCAGTCGCGACAGCGGGCTTGACGCCCTCACCCAGGCAATCGAGTCATTCATTTCCCTGGGCGCCAATCGCCTGACTCGTGGCCTTGCTAGGGAATCCATCGTTCTCCTGATGGCGCATTTGGAATCCGCATGCACGACTGACGTGAACATCACCCGCGTCAGGGTTGCCGAAGGTAGCCTGATCGGCGGTCTTGCCTTTGGTCAAAGCGGCTTGGGAGCCGTTCATGGTCTCGCGCATCCAATCGGACACACCTTAGGCACGACCCATGGACTCACCTGCGCAATCCTTCTCCCGCACATCCTTAAGTGGAACCTTCCCGCCGCCAAGGAGGAATACCAAGAACTCGCGCAAGCAGTCGGAGCCGGAAATATGCCCGAGGACTTCCTCACAGCAGTGCAAAAACTCTGCCAAATCCTTGAAGTCCCAGAAACATTCAAAAGCTACAACCTCAAACAAGAGCACTTCGACTACATTATCAAAAATTGCCGCAGCGGAAGCATGAAGGCAAATCCAAGACCAATGTCGGACGACGACGTCAAGCAACTCCTGAATTCACTGCTATAAATAATTTCCGGATTGGAGAAGGCAACATGAAAGACAAGATCAAACTAGGCGTGATCGGCTTGGGTGGCAGAGGACGTGGAAACCTCGGAATCCTGCTGAAAATGCACGATATCGAAGTCACCGCAGTCTGCGACCTGCGGGATGACTACATCGAATTGACCAAGCAACTCTGCAAGGAACGAGTCGATTACGTCCCATTCGCCACAAGAGACCATGCCGAATTGCTCAAACGCGAGGAGATCGATGCCGTGATGGTCTTCACCGGCTGGAACGAGCACCTCCCCCTTTGCGTCGAAGCGATGAATGCCGGCAAGTATGTGGCGACCGAGGTCGGAGGCGCCAACTCAATCGAGCAATGCTGGGAAGTTGTCCGTACCAGCGAAAGGACAAAAATGCCTTGCATGCTGTTGGAAAACTGCTGCTATGGACGCAATGAAATGACGGTTTTGAACATGGTCAAGAAGGGAGTTTTCGGCGAGCTGATCCATGCCGAAGGCGGCTACCTCCACGATTTGCAAAGCCACATCGCAACGGGATACGAAACCGGGCATTTCCGTACGGCTCAAAACAAGCACCGCAACGGAGAACTCTATCCAACCCACGAAATGGGCCCCATCGCCAAGTGCCTCAACATCAACCGTGGCAACAGGATGATCGCCCTCACATCAGTCGCATCAAAGGCACGAGGCCTCAACGATTGGACTCGAAACCACAAGTCGCCGGACCATCCATCCGCAACCTACCCCTTCGCAAATGGTGACGTGACCACGACCATCATCAAATGCGCACACGGCGAAACCATCGTTCTCAACCATAACACGAGCCTGCCAAGACCATACAGCAGAAAGAATATCATCCAAGGCACAAGGGCCATCTGGATGGAAGACAAAAACAGCGTCTACATCGATGGAATCAGCCCGCCTCACCAATGGGAACCCATTGACAAGTACTATGAACAGTACGAACACCCGCTCTGGAAAGCATACAGGGAAGGCGGAAAGCTCGAACAAAACGCCGAAGGACACGGTGGCATGGATTATCTCGTCCTAAGGGCTTTTGTCGAAGCAGTCAAAAACCAGACACAACCCCCAATCGATGTCTATGACACTGCGACTTGGATGGCTATCACATGCCTCTCGGAAGACTCCGTCGCACTCGGTGGACAAATGGTTGCAATCCCAGATTTCACAAATGGAAAGTGGTTCACGCGCGGCGATGCCGTCAAAGGTCCCTACTCACTCGATATCGTCTGCGACGACTACTTCAACTGAGCCACGAAGCACTGTGACATTGCCCCTCGCGCCTGAGCGAATTTTCTCTCTAACTTCGTCCCAAAACAAAATTTTCAAACCCAGCCAAAACGGGGCATGTCACATGCATTTTGAGTACGAAACCGTTGATTTTTTCTTTTGATTTTGCGAGTAAACGATAGATGATTTTAATTTTTGTTATTTTGCTTTTCAACCTTTACGATTGGTGGCGTCTAAAAGAAGCATTTTTCAAGCAGCCCATGGGACTTCCCTCTCTTGCCTTGCTTATCTTCATCATTTTCATGGCAGCTTTGCCCTTGACTACGCGCCTTTGTTTCGGTCGCAATCCAGACGGCTTTTTTGCTCAGGCTTCAGTTACTCTTGCATGGCTTTGGCTTGGTTGGAGTTTCTGGATGGCATCGATTTTCCTTGCCATGGATTGTTGGAATCTCGTCTCCTACGTGGTGACCATGATTACCGCGAAGTTTGGATCCCATCCCGTTAACCTTGAGATTCCCAGCATGGTTCAGGGTTGTGTCGCCATTGGCGGCACGATTCTTCTTTCCGTCATAGGTTATTTCGGGGCGCTTGACGTCCACAAGGTCGATATCGAACTCAAATCCGAGAAAATCCCAGCCCACGCTGACGGATTCAAGATCGCATTCATCTCCGACCTCCATCTCGCCCCAGAGTTGCGTACCTCCATCGTTGACCAAACCATCAGCATCCTGGAATCCGAAAAACCAGACTTGATCCTGAATGGCGGGGATTTCCAAGACAATACCCTCGCTCGAGAACGGAAACTCGCCGCAAGATTCGCCGAAATCAAACCCGAACTCAAGTTCTCGGTCCTGGGAAACCACGAGTATTACACTGGAACCCAAGATTGCATCGACCTGCATAAACTCGCCTCGTTCACGCTACTCAGAAACGAAGGCGTTGAAATCGATGACTGGCTCTATGTCTTCGGGGTCGATGACCAAGCCATCAACAAAAAAGTACAATCCCAACCCCCATACGACAACGATGCCGCCAAGGACGCATGCAACAAGCGTTTCGCCATACTTCTCAAGCACAGGCCGGAACCAACGGAGATCGCAAAACAGCAGTTTGACCTGATGCTTGCAGGACACAGCCACGGAGGGCAATTCATCCCATTCTCATGGCTCGTCAAGATCAAATACCCCCTCGGCACAGGACTGTCACAAATCCTCGGCGCCAAAATGCTGCTTTACACGACGCCAGGAACCGGAACTTGGGGACCACCTTTCAGGATCTTCACAAAGTCCGAAGTCACCATCATCACCTTGAAATCAAAGTGACCTGACCTTCGCATGGCACGGAAATCGTGAAACAAGGAATTTTTCGTGCGTTTCGTACTCAAGGAGCATGTGACATGCCCCTTGAGTACCGATGTTGCCAAACTGGATTTTCGTCGTTGATTTTTCGGGTGGAAATGAGGAGTTACATTCTTTCGATCAGGCGTTTCACGATGGCATTTGTGGAAGCATCGTGCTTCAATTCCGCCTTCTTTCCAGCTTCGAAGTCCTTCAGGATGTTATTCGCAAGAACCTTGCCAAGTTCAACACCCATTTGATCGAACGAGAACACATTCCAGATCACCCCTTGTACGAAGATCTTGTGTTCATAGAGCGCCATCAAGACACCCAGGGTGTAGGGGGTCAATTCATCTGCCAGCAACGTATTGGTTGGACGATTGCCTTCGAAGGTCTTGTGCTGTGCCAATTCAGGGGCGACGCCCTCAGCCAGCACATCTACGGTGGACTTTCCAAAAGCCAATGCTTCGGTTTGTGCGACGAAGTTGGCCATCAGCGTCTTGTGGTGCGGTCCGACAGGCGCCTGTGACCTGCAGAATCCAATGAAGTCCGCTGGAATCATCTTGGTCCCCTGATGCAGCAATTGGAAGAAGGAATGCTGGCTATTAGTACCTGGTTCGCCCCAAATCACAGGACCTGTTTGCCACTTGACCTTCTTGCCGTCCTTGCCGACATACTTGCCGTTGCTCTCCATATCGACCTGCTGCAGATGCGCCGCAAACCGATGCATGGCCTGATCGTAGGGGAGAATCGCATACGTCTGAGCATTGAAGAAGTTGTTGTACCAAACACCCAGCAAGCCCATGATCACAGGCAGGTTCTTGGAGAATTCTTCTGTCCTGAAGTGTTCGTCCATCGCATGGAAGCCATCCAGCATGCTCATGAAGTTCTTGGGACCGATTTGGAGCATGATCGGCAAGCCAATGGCAGAGCACATAGAGTAGCGACCGCCAACCCAATTCCAGAATTCAAACATGTTCTTTGTGTCGATCCCAAATTTTGACACCAGCTTGGTATTGGTTGAAACCGCCACGAAATGCTTGGCGATGGCAGCCTTTGAACCGAAAGCCGACAATGCCCAATCACGCGCCGTATTGGCGTTGGTCATCGTTTCCAAAGTAGTAAAGGTCTTGGAGGCAATGATGAACAACGTTTCGTCAGGGGATAATCCCGCCAACGTATCCGCCATGTGGAAGCCATCGACGTTGGAAACGAAATACACGTTCAGATCCTTTTGGCCAAATGCCTTCAACGCCTCGCAAGCCATCTTCGGCCCCAAATCCGAACCGCCAATCCCGATGTTCACAATATTCCTGATGGGAACGCCCGTGTAACCAAGCCACTCGCCAGCGCGAACCTTATAGGAAAATTCGCACATGCGAACCAAAACGTCGTTCACGTCAGGCATGACATCGCGACCTTCAACCATAATGGGGCGATTCGAACGATTGCGCAATGCAATATGCAAAACAGAACGATTCTCGGTCTCGTTGATTGCGACACCATTGAACATCGCATCAATCGAACGACGCAAGCCACACTCATTGGCAAGAGACAACAAAAGATCCATCGTCTCTGACGTAATCAAATTCTTGGAATAATCCAAAAGCAAATCACCAAACTCAACGCTGAAGCGAGAGGCACGATCGCCGTCTTCAAGGAACATTTCCGACAATTTCTTGTCCTTCATGCCTTTATAGTGGAATTCTAAGGACTTCCAAGACGATAAAGAAGTCAGTTCACTCATGATCAACTTTCCTTTCCTTCAAAAAAAATTGCCGGGGAGGACAATGCCCAAGACCTTTGCGACTGCCCGGCTCCTCGCCGCAAAGCCCTTATTTTCCATTCGCACTAGCTCGCAGCACCCTTCCCGCGAATGCTAGTCTCTTTGATTCCGCGCAGGTGCCAATGCACAGCATCACGCTTCGACCAAATGAAATTCGCCGACCATTCACCGCGCGAAAACGACAGCGTCGCAGAATTCTCGGTAATCGACGAGACGCAGGTTAACTGCACGAGGATGTTTCCGTTGCGCAACTTCTTCACAGACTTGATCTCGCAATGCATCCCTGTACGATTCTGAATGTTCTGGATGCTCTCCAAATAAGCCTTGATCGATTCCTGACCCTTCCCGAAATACACCCCGTTCCCAAACTCAAAAACAAAATTTTCAGGATCCATCAACGCCTCGCATCCCTTCCATTGAGCCTTGTCCAGATACCCGAAAAACTCCAACGTCGTCGCCTTCACGGCTCCTTCATGGCTAAATGCCAAATACTTGCAGCCTGAGCAAAACAAAACTGCTGCTAAACAAAAAATCAAAGGGAAATAATGTTTCCTCATGGCACACCTCCTTGGCAACCTGCTGTGGGACATTATGTGAATTTGGTAAACTAAATAAGGTAATACACAAATAAATACTTGTCAACCAAACCCAGAAGCGACAAAGTTTGGTGAATGCCCTCCCCAGCTCCTCAAAAAAATCATTCCCAAAACCACGCAATGCTTTTGAAGGCAAGGCAAAAAACTTCCTGTCCAGCCAAATCATCAAAAAGGCCTTTTCCCAAGACAAGATTTTGACGAAAACACCATATTTTCGTCGATTTGATGTCCGCTGGCTTGCAAATCGACCATCAGATGCTAAAGTAAACAAGTTTTTTTGAAACGACATCCACACAAGGAGATATCCATGTTAAGATTTACCCCTCTTGTCCAAAAGAAGCTTCGCTACGAGTTGGTTGACGTCAAGCAACCGAACTTGTTGCGCGAGCAATTTCCCTACTCCGAAGTCCCCCGGATTCTGTTTGAGAACCGCCAGGTGACGCCGTCTCCCGCCAAGGAAATCTGGATCACCGATACGACGTTCCGCGATGGTCAGCAATCCCGTCCGCCCTACTCTCCAGAGCATATCGAGCACCTGTACGATCTGATGAACAAGCTAGGCGGTCCCAATGGCATCATCAGGCAATGCGAATTCTTCGTCTACTCCAAGAAGGATCAGGAGGCAATCGAGCGTTGCATGGCCCTCGGACACCAATACCCTGAAATCACTGGCTGGATTCGGGCCAATGCCGAAGACTTCCAGCTGGTCAAAAGACTAGGACTCAAGGAAACAGGCATCCTGACCTCGGTCTCCGACTACCATATCTTCCTCAAATTGAAGAAAACACGTCGCAAGGTGATGGACGACTACTTGGCAACGATCAAGGAAGCGCTCTCAAACGGCATCATCCCCAGATGCCATTTCGAGGATATCACCCGTGCGGATATCTATGGATTCTGTCTCCCATTCGCCGAAGAATTAATGAAACTTTCACAGCAATCCAAGATCCCAATCAAGATCCGACTCTGTGACACGATGGGTTACGGACTCACCTACCCAAGCGCAGTCCTGCCGAGATCTGTCCCCAAACTGGCCGAGGCATTCCACAAGGAACTGGGCATCCCCTCGCAACAACTGGAATGGCACGGACACAACGACTTCCACAAGGTCCACGTCAATGCCGTCACCGCATGGTTGCATGGAATCTCGGCGCTCAACGCATCGCTGATCGGATACGGTGAACGCACAGGAAACCCGCCGCTCGAAGGGGCAATCATCGAATATATCGGACTCAAAGGACGAAATTGCGGAATCGATACACGAGTTATCACGGAAATCGCAGAGTATTACAGGGAAGTCATCAAGGTCGATATCCCGGAAAACTACCCGTTCGTAGGAATAGAATGCAATACGACGCGAGCAGGAATCCATGCGGATGGCCTACTCAAAAACCCGGAAATCTACAATATATTCGATACGCAAAAGATACTCAACAGACCAATCAAAGTCATGGTGACTGATAAGTCCGGACTCGCGGGAATTGCACAGTGGCTTAACGACTACCTCAAGGAAAACCCAATCGATCACGAACCGATCTCAAAGCGACATCCCGGTGTCAGGCACATCCACGAATGGGTCACGGAACAATACGCGCAAGGACGGACATCGTCGATCTCATCCGACGAAATGATCGCCCAGGCAAAGCGCCACGTCCCATCGATGTTCGAATCCGATTTCCAAAAGGTCAAAAATGCCGCAGTGAAAATCGGAAAGAAATTTGCGGCGTCAATCTGCAAAGCACCCGAAATCCTTACGTTGGAACCGAAGACGATGGAGGCTTTCATCAAGAAGGCAGTCCGTGCGGTGCCCTCGATCC
>DBPZ01000111.1:24055-24484 GCA_002305655.1 Lentisphaeria bacterium UBA1407
GGACAAAGACGGAAATATCGTCGCAGTCCTGGACATTGACTTCAAATTCGACGACCTGACCAAGCTCGTCAACCAACTCCCGGCAGACCAAGCCTCTGTGTGAAACTTGAAAACTGAATGCTGAATGACGAATGGTGAAGAAAACGAGACACGGTCACGTCCCATGTCCCAGACACCAGTCACATAGGTCTCAGTCCCAGTCCCAAAATCCTCCAATTCTCACCTGTAGGGGCGAAAAACCTTTCGCCCCTCAGTCTCCGCCAAAACCATTTTCGCCAGACTGGCCCATCTTTCTCATATTGTTTTTTGAAAAAGATTGGCATTCGTCAATCCTCGGTTTCCTGGTTTAATACATCGAAAAAGCCAACCATGAATTCATGTCTTTTTTCCGCCAATTTTCGTCCCGGTTCTGTAAGCATTCTCTGGTGG
>DBPZ01000065.1 GCA_002305655.1 Lentisphaeria bacterium UBA1407
AGCATTCAGCATTCATAATTCATGGGACTTGACGTTGGTTTTTGTGGTTTTTTGTCCGCAAAACCACCCTGGAAACTAACCCATTTTTTCACACTTTCGTACTCAAAACCCATGTGACATGCCCCGTAAATACGACATTGGAGGTTTTGGGATTGCCCCTTCTTCATTCAGCATTCAGCATTCAGCATTCATAATTCAGCATTCAGAAAAACTAGCCGAATCGCAAAAAAAGATTATGTTTATAGGTTCGTCATGTACTAAAAAATTGAAAGGATGCACATATCGTGAAAATTGAAAGCCAATGCGATGCCACAACCCAGGCTATCGGCGAAAAACTCGCGAAGCTGTTCCAATATGGACAAGTCGTCGCCCTCCATGGCAATCTGGGGGCAGGCAAAACCGTGCTTAGCAGGGGAATCGCCAGAGGATTGGGGATCACTGAACCCGTCACAAGCCCTACGTTCACCGTCGCGCAAGAATACAAAACTCCAGACGGACACTGGCTGTACCATCTTGACATGTATAGGATCGACGACGAGATGGCTGCGATTGCCTTCGGGGTCGAAGACTACTTGACCAATCGAAACGCGATCGCCCTGGTCGAGTGGCCCGAGCGCATCTCTCGGCTCCTGGACGGCAACTCCTGTATCGTCGTGACCATTAACCATCTTGACGAGGAAACTCGCGAACTCGACTTGCCTGACGCACTTGGCGAAAAACTACTCCAGATCGGTCTTCCTGAAGGCGCACGCGTCATCGAGCCATAGGAAATCACTTTCCGATTCCCAGAGCCTCCATCGTCTCAAGCAACTTCAAGCGGGCGCGCTCGTACTCGTGATTGCCACCGACCAGTTGTCCGTCCCGGCAATAGCCCTCGTTCAAGGCATGGATTCCGGCAATCGGATCCTTTCCCGCCTTTTGCAAGGCAGCCTTGACCATCGAAAGCAACTCGAAATCCTCGTTGCCATCCAAGATCGCCTTCATCCGCATCGTAGCGACCGGCCCATAAACCCCGTACAGCTTTCCTGGATAAACCAGCTGCCCATCTCCATTGGCGCCCGTTCCAATATGCGCCTCCGCATAAGGATCCTCCACCTTGACCCCGCTGAGACCGTACAGGTTGATGACCCACATCAGATTCCCTTGAATCCCATACTCGGCCATCATCCAGGAAATCGCGATGGGACTTGCCAAAATATCGTCGGTATGATAACTGGGATAGGGATGTCCGGGTTCGTTGCAGGTATAGCACCAACGCTCAAACCCATTGTCGTACTGGGCACGACGCTCCGCCGTCGTAAACCCATTGAACTTTGGACACAAGGCGACCTTCTTGCCAGCGTACGTAAATGGCGTCCCATCGTGGTTCTTCAAGGGAGGACGATACCGATTGACATCATCGAAATAATCCGTGATTATATGTGGAATCTTTGGGATTTGTTCCATTATTTCCTTGCCTAGGTCAGACTTGGGATCGAATTCCTTGTTTTCCAATAGGATTTTTGTTGCCTTTTCGATTGCGAGATCGTAGGCTTCGATCATTTTTTCGACTCGTCCATCGGGTTGGTTTGTGTAGAATGGCTCGTCGATGAAATAGTTATAGCATGCGAACGCCTTCGGGAGATTGAGTCCGCACTTATATCCTTCATGGGTCACGAAAGCGATTGTATTGGCGAGCTGATCGGGATCGATAAGCTTGAAGCCGTCCTTGATTTGCTGGACTATCGGCAATCCTACGGTCGTTCCCCCAGCCTTGACGTGCTCGATCGCCGCCTCCGCAAGTCGCTCGTCCCTGCTTGCGTACTGCTTCTTCGCAATACCGCCACATAAGCCGATTGGCGAAAGACGATGACTTCTTAGAAATTGCACGTATGCATCGAACATTTCCTTGGAGCTGTCCAACTCGTAGTGTGAAACTTCGTTTGCATTGATATTGAAGTGACTGCGCGAGGTCGTCCTATCGGGAAGCGTGATATCATAGACCCGAAGGGAGACAGGGATGTGGACGACCTCGTCACCCATTGCAACCAGGACTTGCCCGTCATACATCCCCGCTTTTGCATCAGTCGGAATCTTCAGCGAAATCCAAAATCCCAGATTGCGCCCTTTCCTGGCCACATTCAGGTCGAAGTCATTTGCATTCTCCAAAGGAATCAACGCATCGGGATAATCCCCAAGCGGTGCTCCGTTCCTATGCCAGTTCTTCTTGATCGCAATCGTCTTCTCCACGAAGATTTCGCCACAGTCGCCAGGGATGATACAATTCCTAACTTCCCTATGAGTCAGATTCGACAAGGAAACCGAAACGCGGACATCTTCCTTTGCTGACACGATGACCTGGGCATTCTCGTACTCGTTCCGTACTGCATGAAACTCAATCCCGGGCAACTTGTCACGATCGTAGTCACGATGCGGCTTGTCGCCAAGGACTTGCTGCAACGGATGCGTCGCCCAGACTACAGCCTTCTTGGTTTCACAAGGAACCTCATAGGCTATGCGCTTGCTGGAAATACAGGATGCCATAAGAATTCCCAGGATTAGTGACGAGACCATACTGAATGCGAACTTCATAGTGATTCTCCTCCGTCAAGGTTTCGCCGATATCTTTTCGAGCCTGATGTTGTCGATGTAGTACTCGCACAGCTCTTCAGGTCCAATGTAGTCGATCCAGGCAAAGGCGAATCGTTGCGGCGACTCGATGTAGTCCTTGAAATGCGCCAATGGCTTTTTGAATTCGACCCATTCTCCCTTTTTCGTCTTTATGCCCGCCCAGTTTTGCTTGTCTCCGCTGTAGTACGGATTGAGTTCCAGCAGGAGGCTATGGTCGCTTTTCTGGTAGATATTGAGCTTAAGTTCGTACTGGTCGAGCTTATCGAGATATTGTTTTAGGTTGACGGCTTTAAGCAAACCTTCCGCCAAATTGATTTGCGTCCATGTCATCCCCTCGGATTTTTTCGGATAGATGACGATTCTCAGCATTTTGCTGCCCGATGGCGCCTTGACGCCGAATTGACTTGCCTCGACGACCTGCAAAAGCGGGATCAGACCTCCCCCATTGCTGTACATGAATGCATGTTCCTGGATCGGATCTTCAAAATCCGCGATTTCCTTAACGGCATCTGTGTTTTTGAGTGTGATTTGAATGGGTTTCAACTGGGTTGTCCTGGTCGCAAAACCAACATTGTCCAGATAGACGACTGGCGGGATGCCCTGACCACCCTGGCTAAAGCCGATCGTCATTCCCCTGGCATCCTCCAACGAATAATGGAATTGAAGCTTTTCAAGGGGGATGTCAAACTCGACTCGATTCCAACCCGGACGAAGCGCTACAACCGTCGGAGACGAACCCTTGCGAAAATCATTCGAAAAATATAAGCCAAACTCGATTTGAGCAGAATCCACGCTGTAGATATCAGCCAGCAAACAGGATTTGTTGTGCAAACCCGGATAATCAAAACCGAGTTTCGACGATGTGAAGGAAAGACGCATCACAGAACGACTGCCGCTGGCAAAGCATGGTTCCAACTTCAGAGAACGACGACCCGATTTCACAAATTTTCGATCTTGATTCAAGTTGATCCGACCAAAGCCGTACGACATCGACACGCCCCAAAGACCAGCCTCGAAATCGTACAAAGTCACCATGCTTTCCCCAAAAAGACATAGACAGCACAACAAGATCATGCAAAAACATCTCATAGCCGGATCCTCCGTACAAAAGCTTTAGCGCGGGAAGAAACGATAGGTTTTCGGCGGTTCCCCAGTCACAAAATAATAGACTGCCCCGACGACCATGAAGATCAGCGCTCCGATGATGTCAGCCGCTATGGCGCCGATTGCCAAGGGGCGAACTTTTTGTACCAATTGATTGCCACCGAATCTCAGGCACATTTTCTTGATGAACCAGCCCAGCAGGAACGGGCATGCCATGCTGTTGAGCGGCGCTGTGATCCACGTCAGGAACAAACACGGATGGATAACCCACCAAGTCGTACGAAGTCGCAGGAAATTAGTGACCATCACGCAGACGAAACCGATTCCTGCAGCCCAAAGGAAAAGCGGTTCGGGACGAATGTTTATGATTCTTTCGATTCCTGTCAATGCCTCCGAAGCTTCAAGCGTACCTGTTGCCTGGAGTTTCAGGCTAACGGGATCGGCAGCCCTGATCGCCATCGTGGGAAGCCTGTAGAAACTCCACTCCGGGTAGTAGGTCGTCGTGCCCACATCATAGCTGACCACGATTCCCCAGAAGACGCACAGGGCAATGCCGAATAGATAGACATACAGGTTTGACCTTGCCAACTTCGGCAATGATATCTTGTTTCGTTCAGCAAGCTTCAAGCCATTGGTCAAGTACGGCATCAGTGCCTGCGACTGGTCAATGCACAGGACAGCGCAAAGGATGCCCGAGATGACGATGGCAGTCGGCCCCATCGCGTATCCCCCAAACAAAACCATCACGATGCCAAAAGGCTGCCAGCCAGGCTGGATGAACAAAAGACCCGTCTCGGCACTGATCCTCGCCACAATCATGTACGTCAATAACATCAAAAGCGTGTTGCAAATCGCTATCGGCCAAGATAATCCAAGGCGAATCGACAGCCAACACAGCGCAATCGTCGACAAAACAAGTACGCGAAGTGCATTTACTGCACCGGGATCAGTGTCGCTGTTCCCGCTCTCGTCAACCTTGCTCTTCGCGAAAAACAACGCTTGCCGACACAAATTCCAGTAGTAGTACCGACCAGAATAGGCCAACAAGATTCCATATGCCACGTACGCGCCTGCACGCGTCCAGCCCTGGAATCCTCCGATGTCGTAGTCGTTGCTCAAATTCACTCCGTACGTCACCAGGAACATGGACAAGACAACCCAGAACAACTGCGTCAAGCCCAGCGAAAGGGAGATTTCCGCCGAGAGGAAGAAGGCGATACCCGAAGCCAGCGGGAAGAAGTTCAATCTCAACAGCGCCCATGCTCCAGGTGCCCGCCTGAGCAAGGTGTACTTGTTGGCGAAGGGCCAGAACGAATGTTCCATCTTGATGGGAATCAACACGTTGGGAAACCATTGGTATAATCCATTGTTCAAGCGGATGAACAGGACGAACAAAAAGCCGATCCAAAACATCTTGTTCCTGAAAATCGTCGCCAACAGGGAATCGTCACGGCGATCCAGCAACGTTTCAATGAATTCCGCGATAGGATACTGTAGGTGTTCGTGCCTGCTCCATTGTCGATGCACCACCAATGCCAACGCCGTCATGGCAAGATTGACCAGCGCCACGAGGGGCATCCAGGTAAGCAGGACTCCACGCCATTGACGCCAAGGAACCTGCTCGACCTTGCGCTTAAAACGCGCCAAACGCCCCTCGCCCGGAATCGTCACCTGATCCGAACCGATCACAAACCGGGACACAACCTCGTCGAATGGCTCGGGATCAACCAGAGTCCCCTTGGGAAACATATCCAGGACATGACGGCGGGACCAACCGGGATTCTGAGTCACCCAATAGTGCGGCAACGCAACAATCTGAGTGAATTGCTCCATCAAAGCACGACCGCCAATGCCGCACGCGCAACTGCAAATCGCCAAGATGACGGCCAATTCCGATGACATGAACATCCGACGCCTGCTCAACATCCCCAAAAGGGGATTCAAAATCAACACAAATAAGAACAGGGAACCAACCACGATGATCGGCAACTGATGGCCATTGCTTGTGCTCTCCAAACGCAAAACGTGGTCGTTCACAAATCCAAACGTCGTTAACAGCGACACAAATACGATGATGATCAAAAAGGCGCGTTTCGTCATATCTCTTTCCGTATGGTAAAACTACGGCTTAAATTTATAGAAAATTAGGTAATGTACTTGAAAAGGTGAATTCTTGCAATTCCAAACCTTGAGAAAATTTCCACATGTTCAGCTTATCGTTTTATTGACTCGACAAACGAAAGCGACAAAGGGCGGTTTTGCGCCATATTGCCCTACCCATCGACCGGCTTTGCGCCGTCATCCAACGCAACCGAAATCCCATGAACGAAAGGGATATCGTCAATTACAGGTAAAAAATGGCATGTCACATGCCATTTGAGTATGAAAGCGACGAATTATGAATGATGAATGACCTGTCCTACAGCTTGTCTTCCATAGTTGCCGCAGTGCAGCGAAGGAGGAAGAACAAAGCGAAAAGGAGGATGAATGGTGAATGATGACCAGTCCTCCAGCTTGTCCTCCGTAGTTGCCGCAGTGCAGCGAAGGAGGATGCGCAAAGTGCGAAGGAGGAATGATGAATTATTGGCTTGGTTTCGAAATCGTTTTGAGGAGATTCTGTTAAGAAAACAAGAAATTATCCAATCCCATCACAAAGGGGCATGTCACTTGCCATTTGAGTACGAAAGCGATGGTTTTTTGGGTTTAGCTCTAGAGTGATTTCGGGGAGACTTCATGGGGGGAAACGACAAATCTTCCAATTCGACTATGAGAGGGCATATCACATGCCATTTAAGTACGAAAGAGTGTAATTTTTGGACTTGATTCCAAAGTGGTTTCGTAAGCAAAAAAACACAAAAAAAACATGTTCCATAGCCCCATGTCCCAGACCCATTCGTCACATTTGTCTCATAAGACCAAGTCTCAGTCAAAACACCTGAAAATACCAATCCCCGCCTGTAGGCAGGGGTGAAAAATCTTTCGCCCCTATAGACTTCGCCAAAAACCAAATTCGCTAATTCCGCCACAAAAGGGCATGTCACATGCCATTTAAGTACGAAATCGGTGAATTTTGTCCTGGATCCATGGTAGTCCCTGGTCAATTTATCGGACAAACGCCAATTCCTCCATTTCCACCACAAAAGTGCATGTCACATGCCATTTAAGTACGAAATTGGTGAATTCTGTCCTGGCTCTGTGATGGTCCCTGATCAATTTACCGGCCAAACGCCAATTCCTCCATTTCCACCACAAAAAAGCATGTCACATGCCACTTAAGTATGAAATCGGTAAATTTTGTGTTTGGTTCCAAGACGGTTTTTGGCTGTTTTTTCGGGCAGGTCAAAAATCATTCGCAAATTTTCGTTTCTCCGCTCTACGCGCAGCGAGAAATCCCCCCGCCTGGCCTAAACTGGACGCATGAAGGGGCATTCATGTCGATATTGAAAGCTTGAAAAAACGATTGGGGTTAATTTGGAGGAGGTTTTCTTGACTAAAGGTGAATTTGAGCGCGCGGTAGCATGACGCAGACAGTATCCGAAAATTCTGTGCCAACCGTCGCGTCCTATGGCGCATTCATGGAATCAGTTTAACATGAAGTTGGAGAAGAAATCCGGAGACCTATTCCGGAACCTGGGATTGCCCCTTGCACTCTTCCCTTCGCTTGAGCCATTCGAACAACGGATCCGCAGCATGCCTGAAGAACAAGTTATGGTCCACGCAAATCATCAGGGAGAGGGGCAGAAACGTCACCCGAGCGACGAACTCGCACTCTTCAGCCAAGGTGAAGTTGTCCAGCGGATTGCCGACAACCGACGAGAGGAATTCGACGAGCGTACCTCCAAGGATCTTCTCTACGATGGATTCCGAGGATTCTTCGCCAATCTCCACTGCCCTGAGATTCCTGCTGTGCTTGAGCCCCGCCTTCCTCGCCTGCTTCCGGACAAATTTCGCGGATCCAACCCCATGCCTGGTGGCGAAGACCCGCCCAAGTGCCTTCCGCTTCATGTCCTCCGTCTCCACTTCATCCGTCCCCATCGGCTTTCCGTGCACTAGCTCCTGAGCCTCCATCAGCTTTCCGTCCTCCGTCCCTGGCATTTCCTTTGGCTTTCCGTCTTCCGCCTTTGGCGTTTCCTTCAGTTTCGCCAGACTTTCCACAAGGCGTTCGAAGCCGCCCTCCTCCAGGAAGCGCATGATCACGCACCGCTCGACTGCGCCGCTCGCATATCCCCTGATCCAGATGCTTTTCTGCCTGAACATGTTACGCTTCCTGGCGAAAATCCTGGTTGCGTGACGCTTAAACATCATAATCGCGTGGGCAACGTCGCTCAGGATCAGGGGATTGTAGTTCTCGTGGAGCGGCATCCCCGCCGCCGCGTACCTGAGGCAGCGCTCGGCCACCTCCGCCGGGGTCAGTAGCCTCCTGGGCACGTAGGCGACGCCGAGGACCAGGCGCCCCTTGAGCGCGAGGCTCTTGATCTTGAGGTTGTGGAGCACCTCGAAGACCAGGCGGAGGTAGTCCTCGTAGGCCTTCGCTTCCTCAGATGTCATCGTGGTATCCAGCCTGAGCCCGCCGTCGAGTTCCAGGGCGAAGACGAAGTAGTTCCCGTGTTTCGGATTGTAGAAACGATTGGTTTTCTGGTTCCGTAGATCCATTGCTCTCCCTTTTCTGTTGCCTGCTTAAAAATAGAGTCGGCACAGGAGCCCCCTGCCCCCATGACATGATAACGATAAATTTAGAGCATGTTTTTAGATAAGCAAATTCTTTTTCAAAAATGTTGAGAATATTTTTAATATTTTATTATTATATGAAAATATCATGAAAATAATAATGAATCATAGGAATTATTATGTCTTTATTGCTATTTATTCAATTAATGAAAAAACCAATGCGAAAAGTTATAGGGTCTTGAAGATCCACAAAGGGGTGCAAGCCGGCGCAAAACCGAAGGGAAATTCACCAATTTCGTACTCATTAGGCATGTGACATGCCATTTCTATCTGGGCTGGTGAAAATGAATTTTTTGTGAGAGATGAAGAGGCACGAGGGGCTTTGGGGAAATCAACAAAAAACGCTCGAAGCACAATGCAAAAATTCACATACTTCGTACTCAAAAGATATGTGACATGCCCGTTACTGACTGGATTTCGGAATTGCTGTTTGCCGAGTGTTTTTTGGGCTGGGACTGGGACAAATGAGACGAACGGGACGACCGTGACCTATGGAACTGGGACCATGAAACTTGACGTAGGGGTTTGTAGGGGTTTGCGGGGTTTGCGGGGTTTGC
>DBPZ01000015.1 GCA_002305655.1 Lentisphaeria bacterium UBA1407
ACTTTGGGACGCCACTAATTTTTTAACGGCTCCTTATCTATAGCCTGGTTCCTGCCACTCGTCGCCATTTGGCGAAACGAGGGCAAGCGCCCAAACAACTCGTCATAACTCCCGATATCCACAACACGACCGCCCTCCAAGTAGGCAATCTTGTCGCAGCCGCGAATGCTCGCAAAACGATGCGCAACGATGATCATCGTGTGCTCGCCACGCAAACGCTCGATCGCCTCGACAACCTCGCGCTCGGTCGTCATGTCCAAAGCCGAAGTAGCCTCGTCAAAGACCAACACCTGAGGACGTACGTACAACGCACGGGCAATCGCAACGCGCTGACGCTGCCCCCCGGACAACTTTATGCCGCGTTCACCAAGTACCGTGTCCAAACCCTCAGGCAACGACGACACAAGCTCGTCAAGGCAAGACGCGGTCAAGGCCTCCCGCAAAGCCGACTCGTCAACAGAATCCGCATCGACGCCAAACGCGATGTTCGCACGCAACGTGTCGTCCAAAAGATACACGTCCTGGGGCACGTACCCGATTTGACGTTGCCATGAACTTTCATTGCCTCGAATGTCAACCCCATCGACCAGGATCCGACCAGTGGTAGGCTCAAGCAACCCCAGCAGCATGTTCAGCAACGTCGTCTTCCCGGAACCCGTCGGCCCAACCAATCCCAGCGAACTGCCATGCGGTATCTTCAAACTGACGTCAGTCAAGTTCATCGACTCGCTGGATGCGTAGCGGAACGACACTGCCTCCAAGTCAATCTCGCGCTCAAACGCCATTGGCTTCGCCGTATGGTCGGGCCACCTGTTCAGCCATGGCTCCAGGATCCTCAAATCCTCGCAGATCGTTTCCATGACCCCCGCATTGTTTCGAACCGTACCCCAATGGATCATCAACTCCGTCAACGTGCCCTTCATCCTGGCCAGGCTGACCCCGAGCAGCGCCATCGCAGGGGCGACTCCCGCCAAATCGTACCCGCGAAAAACCAGCATCGCGACCATTGAACTCAACAACACAACGATTGTAATCAGCTCCATCAACGGCCACAAGCTCCGCTGAAACAAACTGAAACACATCAAATTCCTGTTCAAATCCTCATGATGACGATGCAAACGACCGCAAAAATAATCCCCCCTGCCCAAAATCCGGGCGTCCTTGAATGAACCTAGCCCCTCGCTCAAGTCCTTGACGACCGCCTCGCGGCATAGATGAGCATGCCAACCCCAAACACCAATCCTGCGACGCATCAAAACCATGAAGCAACCGCCAAATACCGCCAATCCCAAAAACGAACCAAAGCAAATAAACGGATCATACCAAACCAACAAGACGACGATCGACAGTATGATCACAGAACAACGGATCACGTTCAAAAAAGCATCCAAAAATATGTATACCGCGCGATCGACCTCAATGTTGACTTTCGTTATCGCAACGCTCACATTCCGGCCGATGTGAAATTCGTACGGAGCATTCATGTACGAACGGAACAAGCGGGACGCAATCGCCAAGTGACGATTGCGCATCACACGCTCCTGAAGCCAGTAGCAGGCGACCAAGTACAACGTCCGGATTAAAAACAAGCCCCCCAACAACACCCCGGACCATATCGCCCCCAAGGACGATACGTCAATCCCAAACCGATTGGCCAGCAAACTCAACCGATCAGCACCGCCACCGGACAAGATCGACACAAACAGCGGAACGGCGCCCAAACTCGCAAGCTCAAGTACCGTCCCGCCAAGCATCGTCGCAGCAAGAACCCCGAACCGAAACAAGTCGCTCCGGCTGAACAAGGTCTTGATGTTCTCGCGCATGCCAGCCATCAGTACGATAATCCCGTTAGATCAGCAAGGGCTCGATGTGTTCCGCGACATCCTCAACCGTGGAAATCTCAGGCAAGCCGCTCAAGCCCTGCCAGTATTCGACGTGCTCGCAATCCTCGTCCGGCGCCAATTCGTACAGCGGGGCAACCGTCTCGATCTCGCAGAACTCCGCGCAGGTATACGATTCCACGTTGCATCCACGATCGGGATACTGGAACTCGTAGCCGTCAAACACATCGAAGTACTTGATCAGCGCAACGCCCTTGTTGGCATACCCGATCCACCCCTCGTCGGCATTGAATCCGATCTTGCACGCCGTCGTGGCGCTTGGATCTTGCTTCAACAGGATGTAGTCGTCACCGATGCATAGCCTCGGATCCGTGAAGGAAGAGTACGCCCACATCACCAGGGTACGATCAGGAGCATACGGATATCCGTCGGGTTCGCGATACTGGGGAATGATTGCGGTTCCGCCCGGCGCCATCATCGACAAGCCCCAGGGCGCCAGCGTCACGGGCCAGACCCCGCAATTCACCAGGCGATGAGTCAGCTTGAACCCGTTGTCGTCAATCGGCTCGATGATGATGCTCTTCTGAATCCCTGTCAGCTCCTCCGGCGGATTGCTAAACGCAATCGCGCCCCCACCCAGCTCGATTACTTCCACTGGATCGTTGTCCGGAGCATAGCTGCGAGGCGCCGCCTCGGGAGAATGCCACAAGCGATGACCGCCGTACAACTTGAACCCAGTTCCAATCTTGGGCATCGCACGATTCGGCAACGTCACGAAGATGTTGTCGCTGCCATCGATGAACCCGCCGATGACACGAGGACCAACCTCGGTCGTAACCAAAATCCGAAATATCCCGCTCTCAAGCTCAATGCAGTTCCGATGCTTCCCAAATGTAACCGTCTTCATGAAAACTCCTCTTCGATTCTTTGGCAATTCCTTAATTGAATAGGCAAAATGACCGACTTTATACATAGTTTATTCCCAACTTCACATTTCCGCAATAAAACAACGCGATTTTTTGTCCCGGCAAAGCTCATGCCTTTTGCCCTTAAAAGAAAAAAAAGCAAATCAACTTGTTTTATTTAATTTTAAAATGTATAATGTCATGTATGTTAAAGTATTTTCATCGCATCAATAGTGTCAAAACAAAAACTCAGAGGAAGTAATCAATGAAAAAGACTATTTGTTTCACCCTGATTGAGTTGCTGGTTGTCATCGCGATTATCGCCATCCTGGCGGCAATGCTCTTGCCGGCGCTGTCCAAGGCACGGGACAAGGCGCGGGCCACAAGCTGCGTCTCAAACCTCAAGCAATGCACACTCGCCTTCGAAATGTACCTCGCCGACAGCGATGACATATTCCCGAGCCTTTGGCATGGGTGGATCGCGCAAGTCTACTATGACAACGACTCCCTCGTACTCTCGGTCGGCGATGACATCTGGGGCAACCACCAACCCTATATCGCACCCTACGTCGGTGACAAGAAAGCCCAAATGTGCCCGTCCTCAGGCAGAACAGCGCCTCGTGACAAATTCGCATTCGACTACGCTGTCTCAACCTCAACCCACGGGCAAAGCCGCAGCTCAATCATCAACGCCCACGCCAATTGGCATGATTCGCCTTCTGAAAACGCAATGGTCATGGACTCGCACTACGAATGGCTCCAGAGCAATTGCCTCGACCGCATCCGCGTCACCCACAACAAGATGGCCAATGTCGGATACATGGACGGACACGTGGCAACGATGAACCCGCCGGCAATCCGCAACAACTCCAAGTTCCTCGGGCATACTGCGTGGACTGACACCCACAAAAAAATGTACGGCGAATAAGACCTTGCCTGCCTGATCACCCCTCTTGACAACGCCGCCGATTCTCACCAGGAAGTCGGCGGCGTTCCTTTGAACGATTCCACATGACTTTCTTCGGCTGTTGTCATAGGCCGGACTGACTGGAACATGGCATTGTAAAGAAAAACACGACTCAACTTGCTTTATCAAATCAAAAAGCGTATAATATAAATTTGTGACAATAATAAGCATTGTTATTATCCCCAAAATACATCAACCAAGACCCCAAAGGAAGAGATCAATGAAAAAGACGATTTATTTCACCCTGATTGAGTTGCTGGTTGTCATCGCGATTATCGCCATCCTGGCGGCGATGCTCTTGCCGGCACTGTCCAAGGCACGGGACAAGGCGCGATCCATCAGCTGCGTCTCAAACCTAAAGCAATCGACGCTCGGCTTCGAAATGTACTTCGACGACAACGATGATACATTCCCGAATCTCGGAGGAGGCCAGGGATGGATTGCGGAACTCTACTATGACGACGGCACGCTCGCCCACTCAAACAACGGTGACGTCTGGGGCAACCACCAGCCCTTCATCGCACCCTACATCGGTGACAAAAAAGCACAAATGTGCCCTTCTTCATTGAGAACGGCGCCTCGTGACAAATTCGCATACGACTACGCAGTCTCAACATCAACCCACGGGAAAGCCCGAAGCAGTATCGCCAACCTCTCCAATTGGCTTGATTCGCCTTCGGACAACGCAATGGTCCTGGACTCATCCTACGAATGGATCCAGTATGATTGGCTCAACCGCATCCGCGTCACCCACAACAAGATGTGCAACATCGGATACATGGACGGACACGTGGCGTCGATGAACGCACCGGCAATCCGCAATAGTTCCAAGACCTTCGGGCACAACGCATGGACTATCCCCGAGCAAAAAATGACCGGCGAATAACCCCTTTGCCCGCTTGATTCTCCTTGTGATGACAACGCCGCCGATTCCCCCACCCGGAAATCGGCGGCGTTCTTTTTTCAGAATTGATTTTAATCCAACTTCATTTTTTCTCGCAAATCTTGCCAAGGCATTATATTACTGTTTTCGTATTAATGTAGTTGTATAATCATCGAGAAAGGTTCAGATGTCAGAGCAGGAACAGGTCAAGAGTTTTTCGCCCAGCGGTTGGCGTTATGCAGGGATTTGGTTGGCGGTTTGCGCGGGCACGGTCGCTGCCGTTGCGTTTTTGGGGTATGGATCCTTGCTATTGAAACCTTTTTCTCCCCTTACCGTGACGTTGAGCAGCATATCTAGCATTGGGATGACTTCGTTCATGCTTTGGGGGTTATTGTTCACGGTTCCGATGTACTACTTGGCGGAGCATTGGCTCAAGGGTGGTTGCTGGTGGCGAGTGCTTCCTGCCATCGCCTACTTGCAAGGCATTTTGGCCAGTTTGAATCTCTCGCTCATGGGGGATGAAGGCGCTCCTACAGGAAGCCTCTTCAGGCCAGCCAAGGAAACCCTGACCGGCGATGCGGCCGTAGAGGAAATGGAACGGCTTTCGGCCATCGTCACCCAGCGCTGGGCCGATGGCGCAGCCGTCGCACTGATATTCGTCACGCTCCTGCTTTTGCATATCGCCATATGCGGGCCAAAAACAACCTGGATCCAAATCAAAACACGATGGACCGCCGCGACGACCTGGCTCCGAGCCATGAGAGAACAAAGCAAGGCGGAAGAAGAAGAGCGCAAAAAGCAGGAAGAAGAAGCAAAGAAGAACCAGCAGGAAAAGGAAAATACCAGCGAAGCGAAGCAATGAACGACAACCCTTCAACCATCAGCAAGATCAAGGCGGAACTGGCTAAAAACCTGGTCGGACAGGACAATCTCGTCCACGCCTTGCTATGCGGCTTGTTGACGGGTGGGCACATACTCCTGGAAGGAAATCCCGGATTAGGCAAGACCTTGGCGGTCAAGTCACTGGCACAAGTCGTCGGAGGCTCCTTTTCACGAATACAATTCACGCCGGACCTCCTGCCATCGGAGGTCACAGGCTGCTTGATCTACAGGCCGGAAAGGCAGGACTATGAACTGAAGATCGGTCCGGTCAACGCAAATCTCGTACTCGCGGACGAAATCAACCGCGCACCGGCCAAAGTCCAAAGCGCCCTGCTGGAAGCGATGCAGGAGCGACAAGTCACCATCGCAGGACAAGCCTACCCGCTGCCCAATCCCTTCCTCGTAGTCGCAACTCAAAACCCCATTGAGCACTCCGGTACATTTCCGTTGCCGGAAGCGCAAAAGGATAGATTCCTGATCCAGGCAAACATTGGCTATCCATCAGCGGAAGAGGAAATCCAAATCCTCGACAAGGCAGGAACTCAGGACGAAACAACATTGAACACAATCATCCAATGCGACCAAATCATCCAGCTAAAAAAACAGGTCGCCGACACACATATCGACAACAGGCTCAAGCAATACATCGTGGACATCGTCGCGGCAACGCGTTCCCAAAACGAACTGGTCGATGTCGGAGCTTCGCCACGTGCCAGCCTGGCGCTTCAGGCAACCGCAAAAGCCAATGCATTCCTGAACCAACGATCATTCGTCATCACCGAGGACATCAGGACATCAGCCCCCCTGGTACTATCGCACAGAATCGTGCGCTCTTTCGAAGCCGACGCACGGAGAATCTCCGGCGGCGACATCATCGAGCTCATCCTTGCTGAAACCAAGGCGCCCTGAGTGCCACATACTGGAGGTCTCATGCGTAAAATCATCCTCCCGACCATTGTTTTCTGTGCTTTTCTTTGCACGACATTCGCAGAAACCAAGCTTGACGAGGCCCAGGCGTGGGCCAATTCCGTCGCCAACGCCATTGAGCTTGCCAACGTTCTCAAGAATCTCCCAACCGAACCCATGGCAAAGTCAGGACAATTCCGCAAGGGAGACCGGGCGATCGACCTCAAGGTGGACGTCACAGGACTAAAGGGAATCTGGCTGACCGTCGGACCGGGAGGCGATGGAACCGGCGGCGACCACGGAGCCTGGCTCGAACCAACTCTCGTCGATGCAAACGGAAAAGAACTCGACGCAACAACGATCACGATCCCTTGGCACTACGTCGAATGGCAAAGACTCTTCGTCAACAAAACCTACAGGGCGCCATCCTTCATCATCGGAGACCAGCCATTCACAAAAGGATGGTGGGCGCACGCAGTCTCACACCTCTACGTACCACTCGATGGCAAATACACCCAGTTCCTGACAAAAGTCGGAAACGACTGGGGTCCCCATGGAAGCAGGTGGATCGACTTCACGATCCAAAGGAACATCCCGCAAAAAACCATGGATTTCGTCTTCGGACATTGCCACGACAGGGATTTCCCTAAAATCGCCGAATTGCTCAAAAAAGACATGGAATCACAGGACAAGCCACACGAAATCCTCTTCAATAAAAAAGGCAACATCAACTCAACCATCAGAGATCTTATCGCAAAACACGCCAATCGACTGGGACAGGCGAAGACAATCTACCTCAATCAACTCAAAGATATCGACGATAACCCAGCCAACCTCCAAAAGCTCCTCGCGCTCTACTACAAAACAAGATTCGCCTCGCAAATTGTCGACAAGGCAGACGAAGCGCTTGACTTCGCACGGAAAACACTGGAACTCGTGCAAAAAGAACGAGCACTGCCTGAACTCGCAAGGCAACTGGAAGCCCTCAAGCAAGAAGCCAAGGAAACGCCGGACAACACAGAGGGAGACTGGAACAAGCTGCTCCGGAAAATCGCCAAGCTCAGACGGCAAATCATCTTCGAACACCCTGCCCTCGACTTCCAGGACCTGCTTGTCAACAAACAGCCGCCAACGACCTTCAACCACCAATGCGACCAGTACCTGGGACGCTTCAGCAGACCAGGACCAGGACTCGTCATACTTAAAAACTGGAAAAGCGACAAGCCCCAGGAAATCGAACTCCTCAAGGGAAAACTCCCCCAGGGAAGCGTGCTCCATCCAGACCTCGATTTCGACGCCAGGAAAATCGCCTTCTCATTCTGCGACCACACCGTCAAGACAAAAAACCACCGAAGGTTCTTTATCTGGGAAATCAATGTGGACGGAACAGGACTCAGGCAGCTGACAGGACGCCAGGACGACCCACTTGAAACCTGGGGCAAACGACAAACCGTGCTCATCGAAGACTACGACCCATGCTACCTACCCAACGGAAACATCGTCTTCGTATCAACGAGATGCTCCATCTACGGAAGATGCCATTGGACGAGGTACACGCCTTCATACCTCCTCTACTTGATGGACAAGGACGGAAACAATATCCGACAATTCTCCTTCGGGGAAGCGAACGAATGGGATCCAAGCGTGCTCCATGACGGAAGAATCATCTACACAAGATGGGACTACATCAATCGGCACGATACCGTTTACCAAAGCCTCTGGACGACTCGACAAGACGGAACGGGAACAGCGCACTTCTACGGAAACTACACCAACAACCCCTGCATGCAAGCCGAAGCAAGGGCAATACCAAACTCAAGAAAAGTCATCGCAACAGCGACGGCACACCACGCATACACAAACGGGTCGATCATACACATCGACCCGCTGATCGGAGAAGACGGACTTGAACCGCTGACCAGGCTCACACCCGACGTCCCCTTCCCGGAAACGGAAGGCTGGGCAATGACAAACTACTGCTCCCCTTGGCCACTGAACGAAGACCTGACCCTCGCAGCATACAGCCCGCTCCCGGGAAGACCGGAAAACCATGACAAAAACCATAGCGCCTACGGAATCGTCCTGATCGATTCCCTCGGAGGACGAGAGGAAATCTATCGAGACCCGACAACCTCGACCGTATGCCCAATACCGCTCGTGCCAAGGCCTAAACCGCCAGTGCTGATGTCAACCATCTCGGAAACCGATGCCAAGTCAGATAAGCCAGGACTCGTCTATATCCAGAACGCAAATATCACACGACAGGATTTAAACACGAAATTCTCTGCTCTCAGGCTCAATGAAATCATCGGGCAACCGACGCCCGCAGTGCCCCACCGTGGCGCAGTCAGGCAGGAAGTCGTCAAGCGAGTCATCGGAACCGTCCCCGTCAATCGCGATGGATCCAGTTGTTTCGAAATGCCTTCGGGCATCCCAATCCAAATCCAGGCGCTGGACGCCGACGGGCTTGCCGTCATGTCCATGAGATCGTTCATCTACGCACAGCCAGGAGAAATCGTCGCCTGCATCGGATGCCACGAAAACAGGACGCAAACCGCAGGCAGGCAAACCGCAACAAGCTCGATGATCCCAAAGAAAGTAACGCCCCTGAAAAATCAGGACTACCAGGGCGGCTTCAATTACGTGAGATCTGTACAACCCGTACTAGACAGATACTGCATACAATGCCACGGACTCGGAAAGCAAACTCAAAAGCTCAACCTCCTCGGAACACTCGTCGAAAGACCGATTGACGGATATCCCGAATACCCCAGGTCAACCCTGGTTCCAACGTCATACCAGACCCTCGTAACACACCCCGAAAAACTCGTCGTCATCGCACAGCGAAACGAGGAAACAAAGCAAAGCAAGCCAAAAGACTATTTCGCACACGCCGGAAAACTCGCGAAATTCCTGCTCGACGGGCATTGCAAACCAATCCTCGACGACAAAAACGCACTCGAACTCATCATCACTTGGCTTGACCTTAACGCACAATGCTACGGAGATTATTCATGGTCAAGACCAGAATTGGACAAAATCGATCCAAATGGCGAAAAAATCCTGCGCAATGCAATCAAAAAACGTTTCGGCGACCAACTCGCACAGCAACCATACATGGCGCTCGTCAATGTAGCAGAACCAGACAAAAGCAGAATCCTTAACATCGCGCTCCCAATACCAAGCGGAGGATGGGGACAGATCACGACACAAGGGCAAATGTTCATGGGACGACAGGATCCCGACTGGATTCACTTCAAGAAACTCGTCGAAAATTCCATCATCCGTTCCCCTGCTCCTCCTGCCGACGGCACCTGCGGCCGCAAGCAATGCATCTGCGGCTCCTGCTGGATTCCACCTATCCAACGCTCAATGGCAAAGGCAAAATAATCCGAAGGGTCAAGCTTCACATGCCCATGCTGGTCTTGTGTTGAGTTTATTGGGGTTCAGGCCTTGCTTCCAATTGCCAGCACTTCTTCGGCCGTAGCAGTTCCGGCCTGATGCAGTTTCTGGACAGTGACTCCCGCGGCAAGATTTCCCAGGCTTGCCGCCTGTGGTAACGTGCACCCAGCCGCCAATCCTGCCGCCACGCCAGCCAAAAGGCTGTCTCCTGCGCCCACCGTATCCGTTTTGCCTTCGATGCGTACCGCAGGAATAACCCGGCAGTCTTCGGCATCTGCGACTAGGCAACCACGTTCACCGCAGGTCAAGACAATGGGATGTTTCCGAAGTTCGAACAATTCTCTAGCCAATCCCTTGCACTCTGTGAGTCCGAGCATTGCATCAGGCCGGGCACCGCTCTTTCCCAGCAACTTCATCGCTTCGTAGGTATTCAACTTGCAGATGGCATCACCGTAAAACCCGCACATCGACCGGGAATCCAACAAGAAGCAAGACTCCCCATGACGAGACAACAACGACTTCAGCCCCATAGAAAAAATCTTCGAGCTATGGATGCCGCTTCGCACTTGCTGATTGACGATGACCACATCCAACCCTTCCAGTCGAGACTCCAGCCGATCCAACAGAGCCATTGCCAGTTCAGATGTCCCGGAAAAATATTTCACGCCTGGCTCGGAATGCTCGCTCAACGACGCCAATGCGTCTAGCTTGATCTCGCTCGGAGCGCCACGACCAGCGGGAAACGATACCGACCAGTCACGACTCAAACCAACCTTCGACGGAACGCGAACGTCACGACCAGAACCGTCAACAACCAAGCGGCCATTGCCCCAAACGACAATCTCCAAGCTACCGTCATCAAGACGGCGAGAGTCGTACGTGGGAATCGATTGAACGCCAACGGGAATCTCAAGAGAACCATTTTCGCGGACAGTACATGAGCCATCCTTGCCGTTGTACGTGTACTCGACATACAGTTCCTTCACCCTCATCGGAGTCGGATCGTGGCGGAAGGTTGCGTTCGATGCAATCACGTACAACGAGCCGCCCTTGACCATCCCGTTCAACATCGCCGTCACGTCCATCCCGCCATTCCTGTCAATGGCGCGGTACTCGGCCTTGCGAATCACAAGCTGGTTGACCTCGTCCCCAGAACGATCGCGAACATACGCGACATCGACAACCTTGTCACCAAAAGCGGGACGACGGAACACGACAAATACAGAACCTGATTGATCAAGACGAAGCTGAACCTCAGTCATCCCGTCAACAAAACGATACGACGGCGCATCAAATCGCCCGCCCGTCTCGGCATCCCAAAGTTCGGGAACGCGACCCGACACACGGAACGTCGCAACAAACTCGCTGACTCGACCCATTTGGTTGCTCACAAAGTAAATATCCGCTTCCGATGTCCGACGATGCAAGTACTGGATCCGGAAATTTGACTCCAGCTTGTTCACCGCTGTAAAATCAGGCTTCAGGCCAAGTTGCTCGAACACATAGTCCATCCCAACACCGAAGAACACGCGCCCCTTGCCAACCGAACGCATCTTTTTGTCCTTCCCGTCCAGGTCGCCCCAGAGGCGGCTGGCCAGCTGCTTGACCTCGTCATCGGAACCTGGATAACCACTCAAGCCAAAAGCACACGTGGGTCGCTCGCCCAAGACAATATTCGCGCCGCCTTCGGCCAATGCCAACAGCTTGCGCAAAACCGCGGCAGAAACGTAACGGGTCCTCGTCGCAACCAAAACCGGGAACGTCAACCCATGGGCATAACCAATCCTGCCATCGCCACGCAACTCGATCCGATCAAGCAACGAGCGAACATCGCAGGCATTGCTGTGATAACCATACGGAACGGGTGGATCATAGTTCTCGCCACAGGGAGTCACCTCCGAGGCGACATACAAGGCGTCCGAGACAATTCGTCCCTGCTGAAGCATGAACTGGGCGCGCCCGACATATCCGAGCCATCCTTCGTAGTCCGGCCACAGCGTGTTGTGGCGGTTGAAGTGGAATCCCCACTGCCCCATGGTCATACCGGGCCCAGACACGTCCCAAGGCTGATGGGCGTACGAATGGAAGATGTACCTGTTGACCCCCTGCGAAAACACATTGTCGCCCTGCGCCTTGTGAATATCGGGACAGCTCTGCCAACGGCCGTTGACCGGATCGGCTGTGAAACTCTCGGCGCCGGCATAGATCTTCCCGTTGACCTGGGCAAGATTTCCCGCAAACCGGGCATTCCCGGCATTGTTCGAACCACCCCAAAACTCACCCATCGGAATGTCTGCGTACCTTCCCTGTAGCAAGTTGTCAAATGGACCTCCGTAGGGTTCGGACAAGAAATCCAACTTCGACTGTACGCACAACTCCTTGAAATACTCGGAATAGCACTCCGCAAACAAATCTGAAATCGTCCGGCGGAAATCCATCAGGAAACGCTCGGAAAAACCAAGTGAATTCACAAAACGCCCCGTCACAACCGGCAGGTAGCGAATGCAATCGTACCCGCGCAAACGCTTGAAGTCCGCCGCAAAAGTATCCGTCCAATTCTGCGAACCGACCTCGTACGAATCTATCAACGCACCCTTGAGAGAAGCACCGGACAGTTCACCCGCATTCTCAACAATCTTCCCCATCATCCCATTCCAGGCACAACGCACCGCCGCCTTCGACATCTTGTCGCACTCCAATCCGCTCCCGCTCTGGGTCGTCGGATGATTGCGCTTCCCGGTCAACGAATACCCGAACCTGCAGATCACGTATCGTCCGGCTGGCGCATCCCACTCAAGCTTTCCATCGGCGTCCATTTTCGAACTCAAGTCGATAATGTCGCTTTCCTTGATGATCTCGTCTGGCGACGGCTCGATGGCATCAGGGTCGTAAATCCCGTACGAATACAACGCCTTCGCACGAATATTCCCAATCCGGCTAAACGGATACAGCTGGAAACTACGCACCCCGATTCCTGCCGACCCCGCATCCCGTACGGTCAACTTGTAGAAACGCGCCGTGACCTCCTTGAACACAAACGAATTCAAGCCACCACGGACACGATGATTCTGAATCAAAGGCTGATACTTCTGCCCATCATCCGAGCTGGATACAGCAATCGACGTCCCTGTCCAATCGTTGCACAGAACCTCCAACGAACCCATCTTCGCCTTGTACGGCTCCGCAAACTCGTAGACGAACTCGTGCATCTTGCCGTCCGAACGAGGACCCAACTGAACTCGCTCGTTACCCTTGTGGTTGAACAGAAAACCAACCTGAGACTGATCCTTGTGATTGCCGCTTACCTTCACCCCATCAACCTTGCGGAAATCAAACCCGTCGCCGGACACCATTGGAAATGCCAAAACCGCAATGTCGCGGTAGAAATCCATCGTCGCCCATGCTCGTGGCAGTGTAATCGATATTCGTTTGCCGCCTTCGACAATCGTCTCCGTATGAGTCAAACGCTTCATCGCGTGCTCCTTCGGAATCCAGGGACCGCCTGACGACGACCATCCGGGACAATTGTGCAACGATATCTCCAACCCCAGGCGCCTTGCCTCAACGATTGCGTGCTGAACCAACCCAAACCATTCAGGCGACACTGTCTTGACCGGACCTGATGGCGCAGGTCCAGTGATGTCCAAAATCGTCGCGCCGCCCAAGCCGACTTTTGCCATCGCCTCCAAGTCCTTCGTAATCCCATCCCTGGTGATGTTCCCATCAATCCAATGCCACCAGGTCTGCGGACGCGCATTCATCGGAGGTGATTGAAACCCCTCCTCAAGGCCAACACCACGCACGAACAACGCCGATAACAAAACCAAAGCCAGCAATCTTTTCATCATCCACCTCGCTTGTAGCTTCACTTATGACATAATGCCGGAATTCATTTTCCCAATAGATAACTACTATAGCAACATTTTCCACAAGTGAACCCTTTTTTCACTTTTTTATTGCCTACACTCATTTTTCGCGACAAAAACTTTGCCCTTGCGCACATGCGCCCCTTGCATTTGTTTTTATCGGGTGTATTTTTCTTCTAATTGTGTTTTAGCTTTTACTCTAAGTTAATAATAAGCAACGAGGTGCTCACCATGAAAAGCAAGTGGATAGCAAGTTTGCTCTTGGTTCTCGGAATCACATCCCAAGCAGCCGATGTCTTGTTGGGCGACCTGGGCATGGACAGCGACGTCTCTAAGGAAGAAACCTCATTCACTTGCGTCGCCGCACCGCCCCCCGCACCACCGGCGCAACATTCTTCAGCGGAAGGACTCCCGCCGCTCCCCCTCCCAGTCGTGCCGCTAAGGCGTACTGAAAAGAAAAACCCGCCAAGACCACCGGTGCTCATAGCAAAAATCTCGACCAAAAATCAAAACGATTGGGCGACCAACCCGACGGACGCGCAGAATCTGCTTAAGTGGATGGCAAAAAACCTCAATGTCCATTTCTCAGACATGACGCTTCCCGATGGCCAAATCCCAACAGACCCCAAAACCGTCCCCGTGCTCTATCGTACTGGACACGACGCATTCGCATTCTCGCCAGAGCAAAAGGAAAAACTCAGGAACTATCTCTTCAAAGGTGGAACGCTGGTACTGGAATCATGTTGTGGAAGGCGGGCGTTCGCAGAAGCGGCGCTCCGCGAAATCAGGGATCTTATTCCTGAAAGACCTCCCTATAGGCTCCCAAACGACCACCCGCTCTTCAAGTCCTACTTCGACATCAAGGACATCAAGTACAGACCTTACGCCCTCAAGGCAGGAGCACAAGACGGAGATCCTGCAGTGATCGGCATTGACATTGGATGCAGAACAGCAGTATTCTTCTTCAGATGGGACGTCTCTTGCGGATGGGACGACCAGCCCGACACACCCAAACACCGCTGCCTCGGATACACTATCGAAACCGCAAAGCAACTCGGCGCAAACCTGATGGCATACATCTCGTCCGAACGCTCCGCCGCGCTACCGCTCTCGCAGGCACTCGACTTCGTTGATACGGACAAGGCGACAAGCGACAAGTTTGTCATCGCGCAAGTCAAGTACAGCGGACTCTGGAAATGCCGCGAAGCTGGCTTGTCAATGCTCCTGTCAAACTTCCATGAGCAAACCAAGGTCGCTGTCAAATTCGAACGCGAGGAAGTCGCACTAACGTCCAGCCACCTGTTCGACCTCCCGTTCGTCTACTTCACCGGCCACCAGGACTTTACGCTCACTCCCGCCGAACGCGGCAACCTCGCAAAGTATATCCGTCAAGGTGGTGTTGTCTTTGCCGAGAGCTGCTGCGGCCGCGACAGCTTCCGCAAGGCTTTCCAACGGGAAATTGCCGCCGCCCTCGGTGGCGCACAGCTGGAAAAGCTTCCCGCAACGCACCCGGTTTTCGCATACCCGAACAATATCAAAGACGTCCAGCCGCTTCCAGCGCTCGCCGAAAAGCTGAAGTGCAAAACTCGCATTCCCCCCGAACTCTACGGAATTAACGTGGACGGACACCTGGGCGTCGTATTCTCCCCGCACGGACTCGCCTGCGGCTGGGAACTGGCCCAGTGCCCGTACTGCGGAGGCATCCACTCAAGGGACGCACTCGCGCTCGGCATCAACATCCTCGCCAATAGCCTGTTGCAGTAATGAAACCAAATCCCATTACCGTCACATTCTGGAAATACGACCTGGGTGACGGTTGGGAAGCCTGGGCGGGCAAAACGGAAGTGGACAACGACCTGGTCTCGTTTCGACTTGCCCACCCAGAAGACTTCTGGTTCCATATCAACGGACTCCCAGGAAGCCATGTCATACTGAAATTCACAGGAGATACCGAGGATAAACCAGAACCCACCAGGCAACTCAAAGACGCCGCCGCCGCCATCGCAGCCTACCATAGCAAGGCGCGAAATGCAGGCAATGTCGCCGTAACATGCACTAAAGCGAAATTCGTCTCAAAACCAAAAGGCGCAAAACCAGGCTCGGTACAAGTCAGGCAAACAAACAACCTCAAGGCAAAGCCGGCTATCCCGAAACCGCCGACAGACGCTAAAATCATTCTCGAATACGACTAAAGCCATACACACGACCACTAGAAACATGCGTGTCAAAAACCTCGCGGAACTAGAAAAAATACTCGCAAGAAAACAAGTCCTTCAACGAAATACCCAGCCACAAACCAAAGACAATACACCACTGCCGCAACTCAGAATCATCGGCTTGGACGTGGCGCTAAGGTGCACAGGCTGGGGAATCATCGACACCAAGAACGAAGGCAATGTGCATGTACCGGTCGATTGCGGCGTCATTAAAACTGACCAGAAGGCGCCCGTATCCGAATGCCTTAGGCGCCTGGCAGGAGGCGTAAGGGAACTGATCGAACTCTACAAGCCCGACGCAGCAGCCATCGAAGGTGGATTCTACTGCCAAAACGTCAGGACAGCCATCATCCTCGGTGCCGCCAGAGGCGCAGTCATCGCGACACTTGCCGAAAAATCCATCCCGACCCACGAGTACGCACCACGAAAAGTCAAGCAGGCCATATGCGGACTCGGAAACGCCTCCAAGCAACAAGTCGCGCTCCTCGTCTCCCAAATGCTCCGCATCCAAACCGACGCCCTAGCCCTGGACTCAACCGACGCCCTCGCAATGGCACTCACCCACGCGCAGCTACTTTCAGTCGCGCAAGGCTTCGGAATCCCAGACCCAATCTAAACCATGATCATACACATCGCATTCACAGGACAACCTATCGCCGACCAGCCGCCAGCACCCAGCCTCAACTGGAACAAAAGATGCGGTGGCAGAGGAAGCTGCAACGCCTGCATAATCACGCTCCTTGAAGGCACGTTCGAATGCAACGGGAAATTCCTCGTCGCAGGAAATGGCACAACGCATCAAGCGAAAGCCTGCCAAACAAAGCTGACAAGCCAAACGGGACTGATCGATATCCCAAGCCTGGCAATACAAACCCAAGATGGAAGCATCAGCACGACCTTCGCAAATGACAAAACGAAACCAACAACAGATACCGTCGCGGCAATCGACCTGGGAACCACAACTGTTGCCGCAATCAAGCTCTTCCCGGACGGGACACGCTCAACAGCCTCGGCTTTCAATCGGCAAATCCAATTCGGCGACAACGTCATCTCCAGAATCACCCATGCAGCTACAGAAACTGGTTTGGAACAGCTTCAGCTGGAAGCCGCAAAATCCCTGGACGAAGTCCTGGAAAAGCTGCCCGATCCGCCGCCGAAAGCCATCGCCGTAGCCGCGAACACCGTAATGACCTCGCTCCTTTGGAGCATCGACACCGCCCCGATCGGCAAGGCACCGTACATGCCAAACGTCACAGAGTTCACGCCGAAAACCGCCCGTGAACTCAATCTCAATGCAGTCCCGCAGGACACCCCGGTCTTCGCAGCCCCCGCACTCAGTGGATTCATAGGCGGCGATGTGCTCGCAGGACTCGCTACGCTAAACCTTAACCCCTACGAACTCTTCATCGACTTGGGAACTAATTGCGAAATGGCGCTTGCCCTCCCAAACGGACAAATCCTCTGCACAACCGCTGCTGCCGGACCAGCTTTTGAAGGAGCAGGAATCTCCTCAGGACGAAGGGCTGTCACCGGAGCCATCGATCACATCGAACCCAATTGGACCTTCACGACCATCCACAACGCCGAGCCAATCGGAATCTGCGGGTCTGCAATGATCGACCTGCTCGCAAGAGGAAGACAAGAAGGATGGCTCACAAAATACGGAAGGCTCGTGCCGCAAGCGCTCGAAAATCGCTTGACAACTCAAAACAACATAAAAGCACTCAAACTAACCGATGACATCATCGTAACCGAACTCGATATCGAGCAACTCCTCAAGGCGAAAGCCGCCGTGCAAGCCGGTATTACAACCCTGCTCCAAGACAGCAAGCTCACGATGCAAAACCTAAGCAAAATTTATCTGGCAGGTGGTTTTGCCCAACATCTTCGCATCGACAGTCTTTTCAGCATCAACCTCATCCCGCCCAGCCCATCGCCGCCCACCGTCGAGTTGCTTGGCAACACCGCCCTCCGGGGCGCCGAAAGGCTGGCTGTCGACCACGCCTTCATCAACCAAATCCGCGCCCTCAAATCACGTTGCATAGACCACCCGCTCAATGAATCGATCTACTTCGAGGACAACTACATCGATTCCTTGCAACTCCCCTGAACAATCTTCGCCTCCGTGTCAATTAACGGTTCGGTTCAAGTACGAGCTCGTTTACAAACGCATAATTCGTGTTTATTCGTGGTTCCCAGATCCTCATCCCAATGCCGCATTGACGGCATTCCGCAACGACAAGAGCCAGCTATTGCTCTTGGGCACTGCATTGACCGCTAGGGGAGCAGCATCGGCGGGAAGCGAGGAAACGATCACGTCAATCATCCCTTGACGACCGATCTTCGCCTCCAATGCCTTCAAAGCACGATAGTCCTGGATAGCCTCGAAAAACACCTCGTTGCGAATCGAATCAACGGGACCATCAGGTCCAGGGTAAACCAGGAAGCCGCAACCACTGTAACCACAACGCCCCCAATCTGTCTCCTTGTAGGGATCAATGTCAAAACGGGTGCTGTGGAATGTGCTGTGATTGTTGTAGCCCCAGTGCAAAAAACCGCCATCCAACCCCAAAAACGCCATCAAAATCCCGATAACGCGATTGCGGCGAGAGGGTTGGCCGATGTAACGCCCGGGCATGTTCTTGCCGCTTCCGGCATAATACCACCAGCGCTCTTCCAGGTCAGCCTCCAAAAACGGCTTCAGATGCTGAAAATCAGGTACCGGATGAGTCACAAGCCCACGCTCGTAAAACTCGAAGTGCGACAAGGCGTCGATCGTGGAAAATCCATCCAGCAACGGACGCAATGCCTTGACAGCTGCCGAATAGCTTTCCAAATGATCCAGCGTCGGCTCGTCGGATACATGGAAGTAGCAATTCGTCGAATCAAATCCATGTTGGCGCAGGAACGGAATCAGCACGGCGAACAGCTGGCGCAAGAAATCCGTGTATTCCGGCGATACTGCGGAGCATTCCCATCCAAAACGCATGGTTTCGACTCCGTTCTTGTCCTTGACAAAAATGCCCGGGCAGTGCTTGGCGCCCCATTGCGTGTACACATGGGAAATTTCCAGTCCCCTGATGCCGACCTTGCGGATCATATTGATCCAACGCTCCAGCCGATCCAATTTGAATTCGTACTTGCCATCGACTTCCGTGATATCAAGCAGCTGGCATTTTGGCCGTTGCTTTCCCGGCGCGATATCCAGCGACACAGTCCACAGCGGAGTAAGAATCAAGGTGCTTCCGTGTTCTGCGTAGTTCCTGGCGTACTTTTCCAGCAACGCCCAATGTTCTTCGCTCCAGCATTCCACGTTATGTTGCGCCATAACGCAATCCGCATAGAACCAGTTGATAATGTTGGCGTCTTGCCGATCAGGCATCATGGTTTCGAAAATCCTGATCGTCTTCGAGACGGAAAGGCTGGATTTCTCGCCAAAGTACCCGTGGGCATCGACTTGCAAGGGGATTTCCAGTTCGCCCACGGGTGCATCGCGAGGGATTGTAACATTGACGAAAAACGCGTGCCAGTTTTGGCGTGATATCCTGGAATGCTCGTCCAGTTCCATCAGAGGGTCGGGCAGGAGGCTCGGCACCGTCGCCAAAAGATCGTCGTCGCCATTAATGCCGGGATGATAGCATGGGACGCTTTCGACCAACCGTATCCGAAGCCAATCGGGATATGGGAAGCCATCCGCAGGACGGCAATTCACATACTCCGCATCTTTCGACTTCACGGCAACCTGGAAGGATAAGCGCTCGCCGCGCAAACCGGACAACTCGCCAAAATCCTCCCAGGATTTCTCGGGGCGACAAAGCACCTTCTCAAGGGAACTCACAACCTCGGCAGACAACAACATAACCTACTCCTTGATCACTTCATTCTCAAAACGACCACGTCAAACCAGGGTCGCCTTGCGCAGGCAAACCGTCAGAGGACATCCACAAGTCAAACTCGCCCAGCAGGAAATCGACCGGATCAAACGTAAAACTGCGGATGAAATCAATCTTCGTCACATTCGGCGTATGCTTGACGGAATTGGCAATGGAAGCCCAACCCAAATTCCGTGCCGCGCGCCGGAGAGTCACAGCCATCGAGGCTCCCTCAGGCGAGAAGAAAACCATCGACTGCTTAGCGCTTGACTGCCCATTCGAAGGCATCGTGCCTTCCTGGAAAAGCTCGCCCTCAGAATTCAGTACACACCACTTGGGAGACGTCTTCCCGTTGACGCCAATCTCATAGGTGAAATCGCCATACTGCAAAGGTCCCATCGTCCTGTTGAACAACCGGACATCTACCTTCGCATGATTCGGCTCAAACCACCAACGCTCGCGAATAGATATCTTCCCGCCATCGTAGGGACGCTCAAACTCAAGGTAGCCCGACGTGCTTGTAAACGTGTAGGAAAACAAGGTGACGCCTTCCGAAGACTCGGGGCCGACCTGGTTGCCAGCCTCGGTCTTCAACACGGGACCGGAACGCTCGACCAGGAAATCGCGCCAGCCCTGGGACGTCTTCAACTCCATCTTCGTAATCCAACCGTACAAGGTATTCAGCGTCATCCGATACGTGTCGCCAGTCACCACCATCGTCGCAGCGTCAACTTGCTCGCAAGACAGCCTGGGTGTCCCCTCAAGCCTCGGTTCGTTGGGAACAAACTCGAATACCGAAACTCCGTCAGCTGCAACATCCGCATTGATCTCAATCCCTCCCTTGGAAAACTCAAAGGGGACCAAGCGGCCAGACGAATCGTATAGGCGACCCGAAGTGATTGAGTTGTAGGGCGCCAAAACTTCGCCATCGGCATCCGTCGGCCATGCCACCAAAAGCGGCGTTCCCGCGGATCGACGTTCTGCCGCCACCGCCAGCTTGATCGAACCTGGCTTCTGTGCCTTTGTATTCGCCAGCACACGCGCCGCAGTCTCAATCCCTGCCGCCGCCAAGAACGTTTCCATTTGGGAGTATCCCGCTACATCCGCAGTCAACCGATATGTCCCGCTCTCCGGCAAATCGAATATGACGGGAAGCTTGTCAACGAGAACCGCCTTGCCTCCATCGGCAACTCGAATCTTGCCAGGCGTCCCGTCTTCGTGAACTACGCTCAAGGACAACGGCTTTCCAATCAAATCCTTTCGGCAGTCAAGTTCCAGGATCGCTGGCGTATCGCCACGGATCGCCATCGGTGCTGGCGGTGGCGTCCGCACCTCGCTGTCCCAACCCCAACGCAAAACCGGCGGCGTCAATTCCTGCCAGGGATTCAGCATCTTGTCGCGATACACCACTCGCACGTCAAGCGTCGGCTTCACAAACGGATGCATCTTCGCAAACAAGTCTCCCGATGCGCCTTCCGTAAAGGTGACCTTCGCCTCGATCGGCGTGTTAATGCCAAAGAAATCCAAGGATGCATCGGCAGGAACCTCCAACTTGAACGCAACCTGGGTACGCTCGCCAGGACGCAATCCAGCAAATCCATCGCCGGAAACGGGACGGGCAACCCAACCGGCCGGCAAGGTCAACGAAGCACGGCCAGATACAGCAACAGTGCCCAGGTTCACGACGCCAACCAGCAACTCCGTTTGCTCGCCTGGACGGAACGTATCTTGGCCAGAGGCGGACGACAAGTCAACGACAGGCTGCCATTCGCCGAACAGCAAAACACCGCCACATCCCGCATTGTCGCCAAGCGCCAACGTGAACTGCAATGCACCGTCAACAACCTTTCCTTCGATCTTGCGCACTGCCGCAGTATCGGGGGCGTAGAGCCATCCCGTCGCCGCCTTGTCAAAGCCATTGAGCTTCAGCGTCAAGTCCGCAGCATCCTTCGTCGTCTTCGCCACAAACAGCACGTTCAGCTTGTTATCACGCAACAACCTGACATCGACCTCCCCGCGACCTATCCCCTCGCAGCCAATCTCCATTCCAGGCTTAACCCCCAACGAAGCAAGGAACTTCCCATACTCGGAAGCGACCGCCAGCTCCTTCTCCGGCTCACGAATGCTGGTCTTGGACATCACCCATGGCGACACGGCCATTCGATATTGCTCGCCAGCCTTCGGATTCCGAAGCGCAAACAAATCACCTTCCTTGGCCTCGATCGTCTCATCCTCCCATTCAACCATCGAAACAGGATGTCCGAACTCATCGTAAAGCCCCGATTCGGGATGGATGACCACGACCTTGCCGCGATCGATAAATGCCTCAAGCGTCTTGCGAGCCGCAGTCGAAACCACAGGGCATCCTGCCAAAATCAACGCATCGTACTCGCTCAAGTTCAGCTCAGGCAACTGCTGGGCATCAACAAACGAAAAGGCGTAACCAGCCAAATTCATCAAGCGCCCCATTTTCTGGTTCGTCGATTTGTGCAAGTACACGTTCATTCCCAGGGCGCGTTGCAGGTATTGCGAGTCGTTCGAGATCACGATGCCGACGTTGGTCTTGCCGCTCATCCTGTTGAACACTGGAGCAAAACGCTGCAAAAAGGCGGAGGTCCTGGTCACCGCAGTCAAACGCTCCGTAGGATTCCCGGACCAATCCAAAATCCCATGGATCCCCTCCTCGCGACCGCTCTTCCCGGAATTCCACATGTACCACTGCAAGGCACGGCTCTCGCGAGCCAACGCCAGCAACGCCTCGACGTATAAATGCCAATCATACACCTCGGTAATCCAATGGTTCGGACCGGCGTGGTACTCCATCATCAGAAATGGCTTGCCCCAAGCACGGGCGGCAGAACGACCCAAATCCATCTGGGACATCAGGCCCGCCCAACGACCTATCGCGTATATGTCAAGGGCAAGATAATCTGTCTGCTTCGCCAACTCGAACAAATCCCAGCCGTCAAGGCCGGTCGTGTTGTAAAAGTTGTCGGACACACGGGCAGTAGGCACCTTCTGACGTACCAAATCACCGGTCTCGCGGAAGTAACGGCCGAAATTCCAAGACGTGAAGCGACGCCAATCAAGCCAATTCCCCAATTGCTCCTTGAAATTCTTCCGCGGCGGCTCGACGTCGTCAAAGGACTTCCAGCTTGATTTCCAGCCTGAATTCAGCTTTTCAACCGTGCCGTACCGCGCCTTCAGCCAATCGCGGTATTTGCTGATCGATCCCGGACTGTAGTCGAAAATATCCCCGCTGGAATATCCAAACTCATTGTGGACCTTCCAGAACCGTATCCGTTCAGGCTCGAACTTCCTTTCAACCACCTGGGGAACGTACTCGTTCCACCATTCCTCAACGCTCGGCGCATTGAAATTGACATGCGTGAACAAACTGATCGAATTCTGGATCTTCCCGTCGGCGCTCTCGAAAGGTCGCGCCGCCGCTGTTGGAGGACGGCCGGAAACCGTCCCGATATAATACCAATCTTTCTTCGTCAGCCATCTATGGTTGCCTTCCTGTATCAGCGTAAACCCAGCCTTCTCGTAGTAGCTCGGCGAGCCTTCGCCACCAGGACGGGCGCCCCAGGCACCAGTCAAGTACACATCGCGCTCTACTGGCTTGCCCAGCAACATCGACGACATCAACACCAACAATAGTACATGCCACTTCATATCTTGCCTCCTAGATTCCCAGGTTATTGTTTCGCCGCGCCCATTTCAGAGATCACCACATTCGATATCGCAATCCCACCGCAATCGCGAATGCCGAAAATCACGCGATAATCAGGCATCTCCGTCGTCTTGAATATCACCGAACGCTTCCCCCGGTTCCCTGCCGAACCATGCCAGCGCTGCCAGCCAACGTCGCGGGTAATCGTCTCGGCGCAACGAACCAAACTGTAGAACATCGCATTCTTCCCGGACAGATTCTCTGTCACCTGATAGTCAAACGTCATCAAGTACGTCATGTTATTCTTCAACCTCAAACGCTTGACATCAGACCACGCAAACTCGTTCCAGCCCTCGGCCTTCGACTCGAAGTAGATCGCCCCGTCCTTGAAGCTTGCAAGATGCTTGTTCTGGTTGTCGGGTCCTCCGACTTTCAGCCAAGGCGACTTTTCGTCAATCGGCCCTTCCCAGATCGTGGTGAAGTTGCCCGCAATGTCCTTTCCCCGCGGCGGCCACACCGGTCTCGGCTTCAGCTTGAGTTCCATCTTTCCTATGTAGCAGACGTAATCCTTGTTTTCCGAAAACGCAGGATCGTTCATGTTAACGTACACACTGATCATGTCCACCGTATTCTTCAGCTTCGGATCCTTGGGCAACGGAATTTTCAGGCGATGCCACTTGCCGGGTGCCGGGGACTTGCCGTCAATCAAAATCAGATGCTCGATCACCGCCTTGTTCGCGCCTGGATTGTTCTCGCCAGTAATCTTGATCATCAGGTTGAATTCTTGATTGGTATAATAGTCAAACTCAACGTACTCCTCGTTCGTCCAGTCCTGAATAGGCGTCGGACGATACATCACATCCAGCCATTGCATGTACGATTCCTGCTTGCGGAACGTCAACTTCATGCTCATGCGATCCGGTGCTTCAGGCGCTTGCGCTATCTCGCAGGACACCTTCCCCCCGCGAACCTCCTCGCCGCAAAAATCCCACATGGTGTCCGAGGTCACAAACTCAACGCCGCGAACACATAGGGTACACACTGCAAGACATCCAAGCAACAATAAACTCAATCGTCTCATAGCCTTAGCTCCTCTGGTTGGTCATTTCCTATTCTTTATCAAAACACTTCTTGCCTGACTTTATTGCTTCGTATACCTGATGCTCTATCGATAATCGCTCCGCGTACTTCAACTCACGCTTGCGCTCCTTTGCACAAGGTACAAATCCATCCATGTCACCACGGGGAACCGCCTTCAAACGATCGCGCCCCTGACGGATCAACGTCAATAGCTCCTCGCGATGCTCTGGACGGGCAGACAGAATCGCACTCAACTCAGGACGGTCGAAATTGAGCTGGGATCGTTGACGCTTCCCCCACGACAACGATACCTCAACCCCGGACAGCTCCTTGATCCGCTTCAACTCGTCACGAGTCACGGGGGAACGGCCGCCGGGATTGTCGGGATAAGCTGATTCATATACGGGATAGTATGGAGCATTGATGTCAATCCACGTCCGCAAGCGCGCCCACTCTTCATCCGTCAAGACCACATCCTTGTGACCGGCTTCCAGCACCTGGGTCAACTTCGAGACCTTGCTTCCCCAGCTCCCTGCCTCCTGAATCGCAGCAGGCCCGCCACCAACGCACTTGACATACCCCAATGCCCACAAATCAACGTAGGACGCACAAAACACGATATCACGGTCGCCGCACAAATTTAACTTCTTCGCCGCAGGCTTCCCATAGTCGTGGCACTTGATGCACTTGGCGTTGAACACGGGCTGCACCTCGCGCTGATAGCTGAACAACCGAGGCTCGCCAAGCCAACCGTCCAACTTCGACGGGGCACGCCCCATCGCCTTTGGACGCGCAACGATCAACTCCGCAGATGCCGTCCTGGATTCGTGGCAACCAATGCAGCCCTGTGCCTCGTCAGGCTGCACATACGTTCCCGAACGCATCGATTGCACCATGCGACCCGACGCATCCAATGCCTGGTAGTAAACAAACGTGTTCGCAGGCAACTCAAAGTACGCGCTGCCGTCAGATTCAACAGGAACCGTACCCAAAATCCGCTTGTTCTCGAAACTATGCCAGTTCATGCCGGGCGCCTGCTCGCCCTGCCCTTGCCAGCCGCCCCACGTCCAATTCCGCTTCTCAGGAGACTCAACAACACGCAAGTATTTTACCGAACCACGTTCAACCCCCTTCATGTGGGTGCCGACATAGACATCCTGCAAATAAACAAGGCCCTTCGCCTTCTGATGCTCGAAGTTGCGACGAGTCGCCAACACCGGAGGCCGCGTCCTAGCACGCAATGGCATCGGATCGTAGCAACCGGGCGCCTCAACATGGATCAAGACCTCGTTTCCATGCAAATCCAAGTAGTACAACCCCATCAACTCGCCACGCCCAACTTGACGGGAACACAAAAAAAGACCGTCGTCAAGGGGATAGGGATCCTCATACTTTATCTTCAAGCTCACCGTGGAATCAAAGGACTGCCCCTCAACCGTAATCTTCTTGCGAAAATCCTCCGGCCAAGTATGGAGAACTGGATCGCGACCATCAACATCAATGCTCCGGTCAATAATCCCCAATGCACCCCAAGGACGATCGTGGCAAGAACTCAAGACCGCAATCACACGATTGGGATGGGATAACGCACGGGCATCGATCACGCCTCCGGGACTCGTCGTGTTGTTGCCCCAGAATACTGCATGGTTCGTACCGTCGGGATTGCATGTCCACAGCCCCTGGGCATCGCCGAAATTCCGATCCACGTACTCCCAGCGGTCGTAGAGAATCCTCCCATCAGGCAACAGCGATGAATGCCCCTCGTGCAGCGTGGATTTCCCGATCTGCAGAATATTGGAGCCATCCGGTCCCATCCTGTAGAGATTCCCCATGATGTGCCTGTTGCACATGCAGTACTTCGGTTCCCTTGTGGACGTGAATGCGATGTCGCCGTCAGGCAGCCACAGGGGATCGATGTCGGAAACACCTTTCGCCCTGGTCAGCTGAACCAATTTCCCCGTGCTGAGTTCGTAGGTATAGACATGATAGTCGTCATCAGCCCCGCGACGCATCGAAAACACGACCTGCTTGCCATCGAAACTCACCTCGGGATCGCGTACGGTGCAACCGCTCCCAGGAGCGAAAACGCTCGTCACAAGCCCCGTCTTCACATCCAATTGCTTCAGGCATCCCGACGTGTCGTACGAACGGGTGTTGATCTCGCCGGTCTGGAACATCGTCGCCGTATTGTGATGGTCAACACGGAACTGCTTGCGCGTCACGAACAAAATCGGGGCGCTGTTCACTACTGGATTCATACGTACCAAGGCACGCAATGAAAACTCACGCAAATCGTCATCCTTGCCCAATGACGACAACTCGGACAGCAACGCCTCCCCGGGATACTCGCCAGGAAAACAACGCCAAATCGACTCGATGCCCTTGCGCAATGACTCAAGCGTCACACGGCTCTCGCTGCGACGGGACAACTCCAGCGTGCGAGCCGCAAAACGGGCACGGGATTCCTCAGCCAATTCCTCACCTTCGCAGACAACACTGTCAACAGTAACATGCCCCCAGCTCCCCTCGTGTTCGTCAAAAATCCGAAAATAGACTCGTTTGCCTACTGCCTCGGGCAAATCCAAGACACGAACCCGCATGATCTCGTCATTCTCCCCACGGGCAAAGCCCAATGCCTGGCCATTCTCCAAATGAACCGAAAAGCCAACGGCCTCATGGGCGCCGCCACCAACCTTCACGCTGATTTTCGGCGACGTCAAACACACCAACGGCGACTCGATGATTCCCATGTAGCGATCGCTGGGATGCTTGCCTCCAGGCTGCTCAAGCGTCGTCAGGTAGTACTTTCCATCCTGCGTGTAGCGTTCTGTCCGCTTGTTGAACTGAAATTCGCGGCTGCCGATCAACTGCCCGAACTCACCCTCCAGAACCTTCCAGCCCTGGAGCGTCCCGTCCTCGAAGTCATACCGTATCTCAGCGCATGTGCAACTGATGACTGCAATGGCCAACGCTATGAAGACGAGGAATCTCATCGGAGCCACCTCCTTGCTACGTCATATCATTGGAACATCTCATCCTTATACTCGGCATACGTGCACTTCAGCACGCTCGGATAATCCGTCGTAATCGCATCCGCACCAAACAAAATCGCCTTGCGAATGGCTATTGGCGAATTCTGCGCCCACGTGAAAACCTGGAGGGTGTGGCGACGCGCCTGGGAAAGCGGCAACGCAGTATAGGTCGAAGGGGCAACAGCACCAACTCCGTGCATGACGTAAGTGCGAAGCTCCGCATCCGTAAAACTCAACTTCCCCGAATTCAACAGGACAGGAACCCCGGGCAACGCAGCGCGAGCCAAGTCGGCCTGCTGCAAATTCCAGGTGCCAACGATGACACGATACTCCAAACCGTACTTTTTCATCATCTCCAAAGCTGGCTTGATGCATTCGCTTTGCTTGATGTCCAGCATCAGCATGCACTTGCCCTTGGGCGGCATCGCTTGGCAAACCTCTTCAAACGTAGGAATCTTCATCCCCTCGAACTTCTTGTTCCGCTTTATGCCGGCATCCAGCTCCTTCAGTTCCGCCATCGTCTTCAATTTCGCCTGCCCCGTGCCGTTCGTCGTACGCTCCAACGTATCGTCGTGCAGCAAGAACACCACTCCGTCCTTTGACATCCGAAGATCAATCTCGATATAGTCGAATCCCATCTCAATCGCCCCTTTCACCGCCTCAAGCGTGTTCTCGGGAAAACGCTCCATGTCGCCACGATGGGCCACGCACAACGGTACGGCAATCGCGGCATCACGAGGCCCATCGAGGTAATTCGCATCGGGTTCGGGCAATTCCTCCACGACCACATTGTCGTACTTGACCGTGCAATCGGAATTCATGAACCCAATCGAACCAGGATGAACATTGATCGACGGCAATATGTGCTCGCCGATAAACTTCCCGTTCAAAAATCCACGCATTCGACGACCCTGGACCTCGCAACGGATTCGACGGGTATCGTCAAAGTTCTTGCACCAGTCAATCTTGAAGCGCTGCAGCAATTCCCACTGGCGTTCCTTCTTTCCCATCCAGGAGTTCACGAATTCGCAACCGCTGTAGGTATTCATATTGTACCGAAACATCAATTGGACATATCCATCCTTCCCGCTGCGATTGCAACGCAACATTAGCGTAAACCAACGCAGGTCGTCGCGGCGGGCCAATACCGTCGCATCGCATTCCATCGCGAAATTCGTCAACTTCAGGCTTTCCGGCCCTTGGATCACGCTTCTGTAGGTTGTGGCCTTGCCGACCAGCTCGCCATTCTCAACGTTCCATATTCCACCTTCGACAAGCCATCCTTTCGGCACTCCCGTCTCATCGGAAAAATCCGTTTGCCAGACGACTTTCCCCTTCAGGGGCAATGTCTCTGCAAAGCAACCTAGAACCGCAAAAACCAGCGTCAAAACCAACATCCGTTTTTTCATTTTTCTGTCCATCTTTCTGTTTCGTTAATCTGTCAAGAGCGTTCCTTCGCCCCAAGCGAGAATCTCACATTTCCCTGCATCGATCAGCGTTCCATACGTATTCATCACGATGGCATAGGATTGGGTCGCCGCACCGCCCGTGCCATACCTGCGATGGGTGAATTCCCATTCATGCAACGGGATGAAAAAGCTGTCCCAGTTCTCCTTGCAAGGCCCGATGATCGACCATTGCGTGTTCAGCAACGCCACGTCAATATGCAGTTTCCTTTCCTTGATCCATGCGATGAATCCATCGATGTCTTCCTTCTTGTACATGTCTCCTCGTGCCATCACCGTCAGCTTTGGCCCCAGCTCCAGCACATAGCAAACATTCTGGACCTTGAAGGTTTCGGACATCCACTGGAAGCTGTCGTAGCAGTGATAGCCTTTTGCCTGGTGTTTTTCCGCCACGATCAAGCCTGGCTTTCCTTCCCAGCCCCAGTACTTGATGGTCGCCGCACAGGCGTAGATCGTCTTTCCCTTGTCGAACAGGGCATTGGAAACACGTCTGCCAACATGGTCGCAATGTTCGTGAGTGTAGTACATTTCATCAATCACGTCCGCCAAGGCGTCAACGGTTTCGGGATAGAGTTCCAATTTTCGCCTGACCTTGTGGTCTCTGCCCAGAATCACTCCATCGTTGATATCAAAGGCGATGACCTTGCCGCCGTACTTGATTGCCACTCCGGAGCTGTAGAACTTCCACAGCTTGGCCTTCGGAGAATCCCATTGCTTGATTTCCTCGATGGCGCGCATGATCCGCATATTGTAGAAATCCGCGATTTTCGGATCGTCCTCGGACTTCGGCACGCTCAAGATCCTGTCCATTTCATCCAAGATCTCACTGCGAACCATGTAGTCCGTACGGGCAGGTGGATTCGCCAGCAATTCCTTGTCCAGGCGCTCAAGGGTCCAAAGCTCAGGCGGCGGGGGCACCTCGTCCAACTCCACGTACTTCATGTTCTCGATAAAAACCTCGCCTCGCCCGCTTTCGCTCGGAACCTCCAACGTAACGCCAAAACCATGCAGCGGAAAGTCAAGCTTGCCATTCGCAATCTTACCGTGCTTGCCGCTGGACGTATATGCCAAATTAGCCGGATCAACGATGTACTCGACAGTCCAACGACCGGCTTGCTTCCAGCGAACCCGACGCCTGAAGTAGAAGGTCTCCAAATCCTTGTCTTGAATCCGCAAGGTGACAGCACGTAGCTTCGACGTCTCGGAAGTCGCCAGCTTGAAGGTGAACTTGGCGCACTTGAACTCATCCAAGCCCTGCATATTCCCGCTGTAAACATGCATCCATGTGCTCAAATCACCATCCCACTTCGCCAACAGCGCCTGCTTTCCAGTCTGGGGATTCGTCGCAAACTCAATGCTATGCTGCTTCTTCTGACCATGCAATGCCCACCAAGACACCTTCGGACGGTCATTCTCAAAGTCCCATTCGAACCCAAACCCAACGAAACTCAACAACAAAAAAAAATATAGCAACTTGCGCATGGCATGACCTAGTTTCAAGCGAAATATTCGAAACGAACTCAAATTACTACCATAACCTATTTCGACTCGTTTTCAAGATAGCTCTTCAGTCATGCATGAGCCACACAAAGCAAACTATCTTTTTTTTGATTTTATGAGTCGTTCAAAAATTAAGACAATAGTTCCGGAATTATTTTGAGCTGCCTTTCCACTGTACTGAAAATCGCGTATGCGCATACGCGACTGACAGGACGGAGGAAAGGCGACCAAAAGAAACCGGAAATGGTAACGTAATTTTTGAACGGCTCCTTGTTGTGCTTTCACAGAATTTGCTGAAAAAACATCATTTCATTGCTTTCCTTATCGGCAATGCTACCTTATGTTTTTCGTTTCAAATCCAGACTGAGGCTTCCACAAAAAATCCCCAGAAGGCAAAAAAACATGATCAACATCCTCACCTATAACGCAGTCCCAGACGGCAAGACGCTCAACACCGAAATCATCCAGCAAGCGATTGACGACCTGGCATCGCGCGGAGGCGGAACTGTGGTCGTACCATCGGGCGTCTATGTCACGGGAACAATCTGGCTCAAGAACAACGTCGAACTGCACCTGGAAATGGGAGCGGTACTCAAAGGATCCACAGACCTGGCAGACTATTGCACGGCAGACGACTTCCAGCAAAACGCATTCAGCACCGTCGAACAGTGGAACGGAGCACACCTGATCGTCGGCCTGGAGGTCAACAATGTCGCGATTACAGGACCAGGAACCATCGACGGCTCCGCCCCAGATTTCTTCGAGGAAGAACTCGCGCCATTCAGACCACGATTCACTTGGGCAAAAGGACTGAGGCTCGCAAAGGACAAGGTCAACCTCAGACCAGGACAAATGTGCGCATTCTATGAATCCTCAAACATAAGAATCGAAAACCTAAGCCTAAGAAACTCCTGCTGCTGGACAATCTTCCTGCATGGATGCAATAACGCATTTATTTCAGGAATCAAAATCGACAACAATCCCGATAACGCAAATACAGATGGAATCGATATCGACTGCTGCGACTCCGTAATCGTTTCAAACTGCATCATCAATACAGGAGATGACGCAATCACGTTGCGTGGAAACCCAAAACGACTCAAAGACAATGCGAAAATATGCCAAAACATCGCAATCACCAACTGTGTTCTCGATTGCTCAGTGTGCGCATTCCGTATCGGAGTCGGCGACGGGACAATCACAAACGCCACAATCTCAAATATCTGCATCCGACACGCCGCAACAGGATTCCTATTCCAGTCGGCGTACTGGAAACCGTCAACAGGAACCAACATCAGCAATATCTCAATCTCAAATATACAGGCACAGGACCTCGCTTATCCAATACGAATCACAAGCGGAGCAGAATCGGCAACAGCGCAAATCAAAAATATCACAATCTCGGATTTCCAGGCCGACTGCTATGCGCATTGCGACTTCTCAGGCTCAGAAATCACGCAGCCACGAAACATCACTATCAGAAACTGCCACTTCAACATCGTCAAATCCCCAATCAAACTCCTGGATCCGGCAGAATATCCAAAGGCGTTCTTGAGCATAAAACGCGTTGACAATATCCGCTTCGACAATGTCACGGTCAATTGGGACCAATCAGCCGAACCAACATGGAAAACAGTCCTCCACAAGGACGACTCGCCAGTCGTCTTCAAGGACTGCATACTCCCGGAACCGCCAAACTTCGCCAAGGTCGAGGCAGAAAACGACAAGTCTAAACCGCCGGCGTGATTGATACACAGCTTGAGTACGACCACCCCGAGTGCCCGTACCTAAACCCGCCGTCTTCTGCAGCAGGGCAAATTCGCCCGGCCCACCCTACTAGAAACGCCCCAGTTTCGCCGCTTTAGCGGCGACACAGCTTGAGTACGATCACCCTGGGTGCCCGTACCTAAAACCGTCCCGCTCTACAGCAGGGCAAATCTGCCCGACCCGCCTGGCTAGAAACGCCCCAGTTTCGCCGCTTTAGCGGCGACACAGCTCGAGTACGACCACCCCGGGTGCCCGTACCTAAAACCGTCGTCTTCTGCAGCAGGGCAAATTCGCCCGACCCACCTGGCTAGAAATGCCCCAGTTTCGCCGCTTTAGCGGCGACATCCCTTGAGTACGACCACCCCGGGTGCCCATACCTAAACTGCCTTGTTCTATTGCAGGGAAAATTTGCCCGCCCCTGTCAGACCTCGTCAGACTAGGGATGCCCCATTCTTAGCCTGCGTGACTGGTGTCATCGCTATGGTTCAAAGGGGAGCGACTGGATTGAAAGTTCGTCCAGTCCTCCTCGATACATCACGCAGCCGGGCATGCATCCGCCGAGATAGACATGCCCATTCCCGTACGAGCGGACCGGAGTCAACCCAATCTCGGCATCAAGTACGCCATCGATGTAGAGTTTCAGCGTTGACGCCGTTCCGACGATGTCGATTTTCGTCCACCGATTGACCAGCACAGGTGTTTTAGCCGCAAGCCTATCGGTCACGGTATTGGTTGACTCCGGTCGCTTTGCGTTGACTTGGCGGAAGATTTCCAGCTTGCCATTGGGGAGCAAATTGACGCTGATTCCATCGCACCAACCTTCCTTGTAGATGATCGATTGCGGCTTATCTCCCAGTGGTTTCGGGTTGATGGCGAATGACGTTGTTCCAGTTCCACCCATTGGCCAAAGCCTGAAGCGCATCCTCACCTGACTCTTCCCGTCAAACTCAATCGCCTTCCCTTTGTATCCCGACTCAATGAACATCCGCTCGGGAATACTTATGCCATAATCGCCATGGGAGTCGTTCCCCGTACCTTCGAAAGACCAAAGACAACGACGATTAGCCAGCGTTGAAACCTCGCCAACCACAACGGAATTCTCGGTAAATGGAAGCTTCTTCAAAGGCGTCAAAAACTCAGAGTCGTTGCGGAAACACCACCCGGAACCGCCAGATTGAGTGTCCAGCGAGGTCGTCGTCTCCAATATCGGAAGCGACATGGTCAGCGGCTCCGACGCAAAGGGATAGATCGGTTCAGACATGAACGCGCGGTTGTCATGAGTCTCAAAACGCACATAGAAATGATCGGACTTGTACGGGGGACGGGCGAACATCGACATACTCAACGCATCCGACATCATGCAATCCAGCGGAATATCGTTCGCCAGCGTCATTTCCTGGGTATGCCGCCACGTGGTTCCCGCCACGGAAATCGAGCGCTTTCGTACCAACTCATGGGGATCCAGCTCATATGTCTTGCCGTTTTTGTCCGTCAGCACCACGACCATATCATCCTTGCCCAAGAATGTAATCCCGTGTCCCCCGGATCGTGTCTTGGAGTTGAGCTTGACCGGCGTCCAATTGAAGTACGGATACGCATGGTTGTTGGAGTTGCCCTTCTTGGTCGCCCGAAGGATCCGACCGTTCTTGACCGTCAATGAAAAATGGTCGTCGGGATCGCCAAGCGAGGTCGATAGCAACAGCTGATCCTGCCCAAGATTGGGCTGAAACAAACCAACGGGACGATCGTTCCTGAAAAGAACGATTCGACGCAGTGGAACGGGACAAGAAAACGTCACCTTCGCATCAAGCCTGTCGCCGCCCTGGGTCACTTCAAGCGAATGGGGAAATGGAGACAGCATCCGACTCGATGGAACGTTCACCGTAACAGCATTCTGCAACCAAGACCAGACCAAGAATATCGACGGACCAACGAAACGATGGCTCCAATCGCCGGATTCCAACGTGAACTCAGGTGTCAAATGAGGCGTGTGAGACAATTCGCTCGTCCTTACCAACCACTCGCATCGGTCGAACCCCGAACGCTTCAGACGACGCTTCGCAAGCTTGCCTACCACAGCACCGCGCCAATCACGCAATACGCCAGAGACTGAAATCCCCTCTCGACCAACACAAGGCAAGCTCATCGCCTCCAGGCGCAACAATGTCCCGCTAACCTCCTCGCGATGATACGCAAACAATACATCGGGTTCAGGCGCAAGGATTTCCTCCCCCTTCAAATACCGTGAATAGAACTCCAATGAACGGGTCACGCCAAACGTAAACGCTCGTTCGTGAGTTGCCGTCTCTACATTGTCGTTCCAAGTCGTCAAATGAACCCATTTTGGCTTCAGGGGAAGTGCCGCCTCAAACGTGGAATAGAAGAAATCCAGGCAATGGAACGGGTTGTAGAAATCATTGAACATGCCCATCCAGGCACCATAGTAGCCAGGGTGGAGGCAAGGCATGAACTCCTTTCCATGAACCTTGGCAAAATCCGCCAAGACTCGGTTGTTGTGGTCAACCTTCTCATTGGCGTGCCCTGGAGAATCGAACATGTATAGGCAATCAAACCCTTCCAAGTACTGCTCAAGACGTTTGATGTCAAGGCTCGCATGAGGCAAAGGAGCGACATTTGCGACGACGTAGATCGGCAAGCCAGCCTCGGCCATCTGGCGCTTGAGTTCGCGCCACTCCTCGGCACTAAACGCAAAGTACGTATAGGTCGATACAATGAACTTCTCGCCGACCTTCCCATAGTTCGGATGGTTCCCCCACTGCCCCAATATCCGCTTGAACTCGCCAACCCAATACGAAACATCAACCTTGCCATCAAGGCAAATCGAAATCTGGAAATCAGTCCCCTCGCAAGCCCTCAGGTAGATCGGAACCATAAAGCTATGGTGAGAATGACGACGTTGACTGTCACCCCCCAAATCAATCATGTAGCCGTCAATGCCAGCCTTCTGGGCACGCTTGACCTCCTCCCGAAGACAAATTGCCATGGCGTTAGCATCGTTGCTTGAATCCTGCAAAGGATAGTTGTAAAACCAACTCGTAAAATGCGAGTTGTCCTCGGGACGAAACCAAGGCGTGTTATGTGCCCACAGCATGCGGCGAGACGAGCAATCAGCGCCATGCAACAGACAACCAAACGAAGCAACAAACAACACAAGAACTATCGCCCTCTTGCCCATCCAGTTCTCCATCTCAGTACTCGATCTTTGGAAGCCGCCTCTTCGCCAAGTCACTTACCACGTCCCAATCCTCCGGGCTGGCAAAGCCAGACTTCGGAAGCCAATGGAACAATCCGTTAGGCAAGCCAAGCATGATTCCGTGCTTGCCTACCCCGCTGGAACGAAAACTCAACCAAGACACGGTCGCATCAGTTCCCAATGAATCGCTGATGATCCCCTCGTCGGTGATCCGGTACAAAAACTCACGGCCAAACAAGCCATTCTTCCGGGCCTGCAAAATCTGAACCAAAATCGAGAGCTGCTTGTAAAACAACAGGATAAAACCCAACAATGTCAATAATAAATACATAGACAAAAACATCGGCGTAAACTCGGAGTATTCGATTGACAAAATCCGAGTCACATACATAAGTCCGACTGCAATCAACGTCAATCCCATGAAAACATGGGCACTACGCCAGCCAAATGAATATTCGCACTTGTGCCGGATCGATATTGCGCGGCACAAATCGCGCACCGTCATCTTGTAGCCGCATTCGTACATAGGTGCCGCCGTATCAATCCAAGTCGCTCAAGTTGAAATGCATATTGTCGACCACAGTGCGCATCGCCTTCACTGTCGGCTGCATCATAGGCCAACGCATGTCGTACCGATGCACTGCAAAGCAGACGCTTACGCCCAGCACAGGTCCCATGAAGCGATGGAACCTCATGTACTTGCCGCCGACCAGGTGGATGAAGGGCTTCTTCAGGGTGCGTCGAAGCGTCATCGTCGTCTTGATTGCCTCTTGGAGATCCTCCTCCGTATTCGCGGCAGCCACGAGTTTCACGATGTCCGCATTCCTGCTCTCGAACTCCTGGAGTTGATCGAGCACTTCCTCGCAGGACAACGCCTCGCTTGTCATGTGGGATGACATCACCACTTCGGAACCACGCTCATGAATCTTGTCAATCAGCTCGCGTTGCCGTGCGATGGCATCCTTGCTGTAGGTTCGTTCACGTGGCGACGGATCATAGAGGTCGCCCATCACGTCGATGCAGGATGCGCCTGCCTCCGCCGCAAGCAGCAGGATTTCCTGCCTCGACTCGTCCGTTGCACATGCCTTCCAAATATCATTCCTGTAAAAATAGAACATGAACGGAAGGCAGGCGGAGCCGATAATCCGCTTGAAATGGTCTTTCGTGCGGAATTCAGGCTTCAAATAGGCTAGGTCGATGCAAATCCCGTCCGCGCCATCAAACTCCGCTCCGCGCACTTGCGCAATCAATTCCTCCGGGGTTTCCCCGCCCATGATCGCCGTGATCATCGGACCCTTGCGCGCTGGACTGAACGTACGTTGCAACATGGCTTTTCTCCTAGGGTGTAATGTGATTTTCAAAAACGAAACAAGTACGAAAAAGGTAAACCATCCCAGCACGAAATCAAGCCGAGACAATCCAATATCTCTTAATTTCACACCTCGACAGCTAAAACTATTGCGTCTTGCAACAATGCAAACCAATGAAAAAAACTACCAAGCAACTTTCGCCTTGGATGGCGTCGTTACATTGATTTTAACACTTCCATGCTTAAATTTATACACAAAGCAAACACAGGGAAATACATTCATTCAAAACACTATGAAAATCATCATCATCGGAGCCGGCGAACTGGGACAATTGCTCGCGGAAAGACTTAGCAACGCCAAAAATGACGTCATCATCATCGATTCATCAAAGGAAGGATTCGCCAGGTTGCATGAAAACTTCGATGTCATGACACTGACTGGAGACGCAGCCGACATCAAGGTGATGACGCTCGCAGGAATACAGGACGCAGATATGCTGCTCGCAGTATCAGGCGACCAGGCATCTAATATCCTTGCCTGCCAAATCGCAAAGCACTTCGGAGTCCAAAAGGTCTTCTGCAGGCTGTATTCCTTTGATGCGTTCGACGAAACTGTAGGGATCACACCGGAATTCTACGGCATTGACAATGCCTTCTCAGCCCCTGCAGAATGCGCCGAGGCAATCCTTGATGCGACCAGAAGGAGGATCCTGCTGGAAAAAGTCCAGTTCTCACACCCCGATGCTACCATGGTCACAGCGGAAATCACCGCCGCGTCACCGCTAAGAGGAATGCATATCCAGAACATACCAGACCAGGAACTCCTCAACAACATCAGAATCGCAGCGCTCGTACGGGAAAACAAACTGATGATCCCACGCGCAAATACAATCCTGTACCAAAATGATAAGCTCTATGTCGCAGGCTCGAAGGATTACGTTGACGCATTCATCGGATACGCTTCAGGAGCGCCTGAAATCAAATCGCAACTCGTCATCGTCGCAGGGGCGACAAGAATCGGGGAACTCGTCGCGCGGGAACTGATCAACGAAGGACATGAAGTCAGATTCATCGTCAAGAAAAAGGAACAAGGCGAGGAACTCCTCAACAGAATGCCTTCCGGATGCCTCGTCGTACAAGGCGAGGTCACAGACCTGGAAGTCCTCCTTGAAGCGGGAATAGCAAAATGCGATACATTCATCAGCGCGGACGACGATGACGAAAAGGCAATCCTCTCCTGCATCCTCGCCAAACGCGCCGGCGCAAGAAAATGCATCGCAACAACCCACAAGCCAGAATACATCAGCATCCTGCCAGCCATGGATGTCATCGACTGCGGCTTCAACTCAACCCTTGTCTCAATCAACACAATCTTCAGGCTGATGGGAGAAAGCTCTTTCAGAATCGACTCCAGGCTGCTCGCATTCCAGGCATACCTGACAGAATTCAAAATCAAACGCACATCGCCACTCATCGGGAAAAAACTCCACGAAAGCAAGCTGCCCCCATCAGCAGTTCTCGCCATGATCTTCAGGGGAAGCGACTTCATTACCCCAACAGGAGACACGGAACTCCTTGAGAACGACAAGGTCGTCGCCATCGTCACCCCTGCCTCCGAAGAACAAATCAAGCCCTATTTCGGCTAGGTCGATACCGAATATGAAATACAGAGCCATCATTCACATCCAATCACTCCTGCTCGTGCTACTCGCATTCGGAATGGGCATCGCTGCACTCGTCTCGCACCTGATGTCAGATGCCTACGAAACAACCAGGGCACTGACCTCATGCGCCATCGGCACGCTCGCAATTGGTTGCCTGGGATACCAACTCACCAAACGCAAAGCCGGCGAAATCGATTTCAGCACCAACACCCGGGATGGCTTCGCCACCGTCGCGGGAGCATGGCTGATCGCAACGATCTTCGGAGGACTCCCATTCATCACTGCCGCAAACATGTGTTTCTCGGATGCAATCTTCGAAACAGCCTCAGGCTTGACCACCACAGGTGCGACAGTCATTACCGATGAACTAATCGCCAGAAATGGAGCCCCATTGGCGGAATTCATCGCAAAAACACATAACCACTTGTCCGAAAACCTGCCGATACCTTACGGAGTCCTCTTCTGGAGATCGCTCCTCAACTGGCTCGGAGGAGTCGGAATCGTCTTCTTCGTGCTTCTAATTCTTCCACTGCTCAAAGTCGGTAAAAGCATGCAATTGTACAACGCGGAAGTCCCGGGACTCAAAACCGACTCCGATCAAATCACGCCAAGACTCGGCACATCCGTGATAATGGTCACATGCGTCTATATCATCCTGACAGCAGCCTCAACCATAATCTACAAACTCGGCGGAATGACGCTGTTCGACGCAATCTGCCACGCTTTCACCACTGTATCAACTGGAGGATTTTCAACCAAACGAGCAAGCTTCGGATTCTTCCAATCACCCATGCTCCAATGGTCGGCAATCCTGTTCATGTTCGTCTCGGCATGCAATTTCACACTGATCATCAGAGCCATATTCAAAGGCGAATTCAGATTCCACAAAGACGAGGAATTCAGGTTCTTCTTGGGAATGGTAACCTTCTCGACAATCTTCATCACATTCCTAGTCATGGCAAGCTGCCCTAACTCAATCCACTGCACCGGAGGAAACGGGACGCTCGCAAAACACTGGGAACCATACCTCAGAACTGTCGCCTTCCAAGTCACTACAATCGTCTCAACGACAGGCTTCATCACCTCAGACTACGAACTCTGGAACAACCCAACAGCACTGCTCGTAATCATGGCAATGATGTTCCCCTGTGGCTGCGGCGGAAGCACCGCCGGTGGCATGAAATGCTCCAGGATAATCGTCGTCGCAAAACACCTCCTAAGCGAAATCAAGCATTGTGTCTATCCGAGAACCGTTCCCGACGTCAGACTGTCAGGCGAACGCATCGAGCAGTCGCTCGTCGCCAAAACACTCGCCTTCGTCCTCCTCTACATCGCGATCTTCCTCGGTGTCGCATTCCTTCTCACCCTCACGGAATACAGACAGCCCCAAATGGAACTAAGAACCGAAAACGGAGAACTCGTCGCCCAAGCCGCCCCATCGGAGATGAACATAAAAACCGCACTGGGTGCGTCAATCGCATGTCTTAGCAATGCGGGACCGGGACTCGGAAAAGCAGGACCAACAGGCAGCTTCGGATGGATGAGACCAGCAAGCAAACTCCTGCTCACGATGACGATGATCACAGGACGACTCGAACTCTATACCATCCTCGTCATCCTGCTCCCGGCATTCTGGCGAAAATAGGAACAAGCAAAATGAAACATCAGCCCTCACGCCTAGCACTCGCACTGATTTGCCTCGCCACGGCAACCTTCGCGCAATTGGGCATCCTGGAGCGACTGAAGTTCAACAACCCCGAAGGCACGACATACCTCAAAGTCGGTGCATGGGCGTATCCATTGCCCATCGACTTCGATGGAGACGGGGACCTTGACCTGCTCGTGTCGGGAACAGATCTCCCAACGCCAGGATTCTATTTCTTCGAAAACACCACTCCGCCTGGCACCAAAGAAGCGTTCCCAATCTTCGAAAAGCCAAAACTGATTTTCGCAGACAGGCGCGGTGAATGCACGATCAGCACATTCAAGGGCAAACAAGTTGTCATGTTCCCAAGACGATATTCGTACAACTTCCACAAAGACGGCTACGCAAAAATGGAATCGCTGCCAAATCCATTCGATGCAACCGGACTCCAGGTCAGGGGACATACATGGAGATTCGCAGACTACAATGGAGACGGACACGAAGACCTTGTCATCGGCGTCGGCGATTGGAAACGATATGGATGGGACAATGCCTACGACAAAGACGGAAACTGGACCAACCACCCCCTCCACGGGTACACGTACATAGCACTGAATACAGGAAATGAACAAAAACTCGACTACGACAAGGCGTTCAGGCTGAAACTCGAAAACGGCGAAGATATGGACGTCTGGGGAAACCCAATGTCGATGATGCACGACTGGGACAACGACGGTGACCTTGATGTGATCTGCGGCGAATTCATAGACAAATTCACCTACTTCCAAAACATCGGAACAAAAACAAAACCCGCCTTCGCAAAAGGACAAAGGCTCAAGACCATCGACGGCGGCATACTCGCCATGGATCTCCAAATGATCACGCCAAACGCCATCGACTGGGATGGAGACGGCGACCTGGACATCATCTGCGGAGAAGAAGACGGAAGAGTCGCTTTCATCGAAAATTGCGGAGTCAAAAACAACCAGCCAATCTTCAAAAAACCACGCTACTTCAGGCAAAAAATGGATTTCCTCGAGTTCGGAATGCTATCGACCCCATGCGGATACGACTGGGACGGAGATGGAGATTGGGATCTGATCTCAGGAAGCTCGGCGGGATACATCGCATTGATCGAAAACCTAAGCGGTCCTGGAGTCGAATCCCCAAAGTGGGCTGAGCCAGTCCTGCTTGAAGTCGACGGAACCCCCATTAGAATTCAAGCAGGCGAAAACGGAAGCATCCAGGGACCAGCCGAAGCAAAGTGGGGCTACACGACCCTCACAGTCGGTGATTGGGATGGCGACAACCTCCCGGACATCATCGTCAATTCGATCCTCGGCGACGTAGTCTGGTTTAAAAACGATGGTCCACGCCATAGCCCGAAGCTGCGCCCGCCGCAACCCGTCCAGGTTCAATGGGAAACTCAACAACCAGAACTCAAATGGGGCTGGAGAAAACCAAAGGGAAACAACCTCCTGACACAATGGAGAACAACGCCCGTGATGTTCGATTGGAACAAGGACGGACTCCAAGACCTCATTATGCTCGACCAAGAGGGATTCCTCGTGCTCTTCCAGCGTAAAATCGAAAACGGGAAACTCGTCCTGATGCACCCGAAACGATGCTTAGCAAACAGCGTCGGACAACCGCTCCAGCTCAATCGTGGAAAAGCTGGAGGGTCAGGGCGAATCAAACTCTGTATCGCAGACTGGAACAATGATGGAAAAGAAGACATCATACTCAACTCGAGCAACGCAGCAATCTTCTTGCAAACAAAAACCGTTGGCAACCTCGTTCATTTCGCTTTCGCAGGGGCAGCTGCTGAAAAGGCGCTTGCAGGACATACGACAAGCCCAACAGTCGTCGATTTCAACAACGACGGCATTCTAGAACTGATCATCGGAGCGGAAGACGGCAGATTCTGGAAGCTCATCCCGAACAAACGACCCCCAGCACTCCAAAAGACAAATCTCCAACTCTTTACAAATCAACCCATTACATTCAATGGAACAAAACCGCACATCATTCCGAACTCGCAAAAACTAATCCCCGAAAACGGAAACTTCTCAATCAAAATCCAAATCCTGGCAGGACCAGAAGCAAAACTAGGGCAGCAACACATCGTTTCAAACCTCAGAGGGCAGCAAGGACGATGCGAACTCGGTATCGGATACGACCATAACTCCCTCGGAAAACCCTTCTGGTGGCAAAGCAATGTCATCTGGCTTATCGGGAAAACAGATATCACAGACGGCAAATGGCATACCCTCGAACTGACCAAGAAGGACAACACCTACACCCTCCTGGTTGACGGAACCATCGAAGCACAAGGCATTTGCTACGACTACATCAGCACAACCCAGTCCGGCTGGGCAGTCGGCGGTCCGCCAGACCCGCACAACCGCTCACAGCTCTTCAAACTCCAGGCAACCGTCAAAAACCTAATCATCAAAACTGAGTAAATCACTGCCTCAATCCCGAAAGACAGAGATTAGTTCGACAAAAAATCGTCCGCCCGTCCGACCGGAAACGCGCTATATTTAGCCGCTTGAGCGGCGACATCCCTTGAGTACGAGCACCCGGGGTGCCCTCACATGAATGATGAATTGTGAATGCCCCCGCCAGACCCCGTCAGACCCGTCAGACCCCGTCAGACCCGTCAGACCCTGTCAGACCC
>DBPZ01000096.1 GCA_002305655.1 Lentisphaeria bacterium UBA1407
CCCCCGGTGCCCTAACACCACCCCCGGTGCCCTAACACCACCCCAGATGCCCTCCAACGCCACCCCCGGTGCCCTCCAACACACCCCGGATGCCCTCCAGTACCACCCAAAATGCCACAACACCACCCCAGATGCCCTCCAGTACCACCCAAAATGCCACAACGCCACCACGGATGCCCTCCAACGCCACCCCCGGTGCCCTAGCGCTAGCGGCACCCAGGATGCCCCAGACCACCCTGGGTGCCCGTACTTGAGGTCGTCTTGCTTTGCAGCAGGGCAGTTTTGTCTGGCTCGTCCTGTCCTCCCCGTCCTCCCCGCCCGTCCTCCCCGCCTGACCCGTCTGGTTAGGAACGTGCCATTTTCAGCCTCTTGGCTGGCGACATCTTCTGAGTAGGAGCACCCCGGGTGCCCGTACTTGCGATGGTGCGCGAGTTTAAGGGGTTTCTGGGGGGTGAAGGGGTGCTAGCAATGCGCATCCCGAAAACGAGGTGAAGCCACAACAGTCTTGAGTAGGATTACCCCGGTGCCCGTACTTGCGCTTATAGGCAAGTTTAAGACGTATGGGATACGAGTGGGGGGTGAGCGGGATTTTTTCGGAAAGCCTTGCGTTCCTTTGTGCTCTAGAACAAAGAGCCGATTTGGAAGACCAGGGTGGCAGAAAGCCAGGCAAGAAAGGTCAGTCCGGCGAGTTGAGCCAAGGCGAAAGTCCATGAATTCGTCTCTCGCTTGACTACTGCGACGGTGCCAATGCAGGGCATTGCGATGAGGCAATACAACATGATGCAAAATCCCGAGAGCGGGGTGTATTGCCGGGCAAGCTTGTCCTTGAGTTGCGTGATGCCGTTGTCTTCGTAGTCGTCCACGGAATTGAGGATTGCGAGTTGGGAGACGAAGAGTTCTTTTGCCGCAAATGCACCTATGAGGGCAGAGCTGCCTTTCCAATCGGGATTGCCGTCCTTGTCCTGGAAGCCAGCCAAGGACATCGGCTTGGCTAGGAGGAAACCGATCCTGCCTCCAATGGTGTATTGGGCTGCTTCGAGGCGCAACTTGGCATATGCCTCCGCCCCTTGGGTTTCCTTGACTTTGGCGAGTTCGGCTCGTGAGCACCCGGGTTTGACAGGGAGGGAGTTGACGATAAACAGGATGATCGAGGCGGCGAGGATAATGGTTCCCGCCTTTTGAAGGTACACCATGGTTCGTTCGCCAAGGTCGAAGAGGATCCCCTTAAGCGTCGGCATCCTGTATGGCGGCAGTTCCATCACGAAGACCTCGTCGTCACCCTTGAACAAGGTTGACTTTAGGACTCTTGCTGCAATGAGGGAGATAACGATGCCGATGATGTAGAGGGACCACAGCACCACAGGTCTCCAGGGTTGCTTGAAGAGCGCTGGAATGAATAGGGTGTAGATCGGAAGCCTTGCCCCGCAGGAAATCAGGGGAAGGACCATGATGGTCGTCAATCTGTCCTTTTGTGATTCGATGGTCCTGGTCGCCATCACTGCAGGTACGGTGCATCCGAATCCAAGGAGCATGGGGATGAAGCTCTTGCCGTGGAGGCCGAAACGATGCATGAAGCCGTCCATTACAAAAGCGGCCCTGTTCATGTAGCCTGTGCCTTCCAAAAAGGCGATGGCGGTAAAGAGGAGAAGCAGGTTGGGGAGGAACATCAGGACGCCGCCGACTCCCCCGATGATCCCGTTGATGACCAGGGACTTTAGGAAGGGCAACGAATCATCGCTCCACAGTGAATCGATTGCATCTGCGAGGGAGCCGATTGCTTGTTCGATCAGGTCGCAGAGCGGGGCGCCGCAGTTGAAGGTGAAGGCGAAGACCAGGAACATGATAACGAGGAAGATGGGGACTCCCAGGAGTCGCGAGGTCACGACCTTGTCGATGGAATCCGATATTTCCCGTCTGTTATTCTTCTTGACCGCAACGGCTTCCCTGCATGCGCCCGCAATCAAGCCATACCTGCAGTCAGCCATCAGTATGTCGCTTTCCAACCCTGTCAGGGCATTGAGTCGCTGGTTGACTTCGCTCACTTCCGGAAGGAGAGGTGTCAGGAATGGTAGCTCCATAACCTGCGAATCGTTTTCAAGGAGCTTGATGGCCAGGTATCTCGGGGGGAATTTGGTCTCGTCCTTGCCTTCGAGTGCATCAATCCTTTCCGTCAGGGATTCGATGGCTTCGTCCACCGCCTTGTTGTACCTGAAGGGAAGGCGCTTGATTGCCAATTCGCCGCGCAGCATCTTGGCTATGGTTGCGGTGAGTTCGTCAATGCCCTGTTCGGTATGCCCGATGGTTTCGACGATTGGGGCGCCAAAGAACCTCTGCAGCTTGGCTATGTCGAAGACGAATCCCCGCTTCTTGGCATCGTCGGCCATATTGAACACCATCAGCATGGGAATGCCCAATTCGCCCAATTGGGTCGTGAGGTAGAGATTTCGCTGGAGGTTTCCCGCATCGAGCACGTTGAGGATCAAGTCGATCTTGGATTCGTGCAATTCCATCGCGGCAACTTTTCCCTCTATCGACGAAGACGAGAGGGAATAGATTCCCGGGAGATCGACCACTTCGATATCCAATCCGTCAATGAGCAGTCGTCCTGTTTTCCGCTCGACGGTTACCCCCGCGTAGTTTCCCACGTGTTGCCTGGTTCCCGTGAGTGCGTTGTAGATGGTTGTTTTTCCGCTGTTTGGGTTTCCTGCGAGTGCGATTCGGAAGGGTTGCATTGTGTGGGATATTGCGAGGTTTTACGGTTTTGGATAGTTAGACGAGATCTTTTGTTGGCTTGACCCAGATCTGCGAGGCGTCCTTGGCCCTGAGCGAGAGCGAGCAGCATAGAACCTTGATTCTCAGAAGGTCTCCGAATGGTGCACGTCCTTCCATTTGGAGAAGTGTTCCCCGAACAAGCCCAAGCTCGGCGAATTTCTTTTTGCCCTTGAGGGAGTCGCTGACTAGTCCCACGATGGCTCGTTGCCCTTCATCGAGTTCGGACAGGGGAATCAGTTCGTCGTCCTCGTCGGAATGGAGTTGCGGCATGATCTCGTCCAGGAAGCTTCTCAGGCTTTCGCAATCCTGTCTCGATGTGATAGCCTCCGCAAGGAAGACCAGCCTGGACATGACCTTTTCGCCGATCACATGTTCGATCTTGCATGCCGCGTCGTCCGCTTCCTCTGGATCCAACTTCAAGATTTCCGAGAAAAATACGCGCATCGCCACATGCCTGTTGCGGATGATGGCGGCACGCAAGGCTCCTGAGGCTGTCAGAGTCACAGGGGAGTGGGATTGATACACGATCAAGCCACGGGACGCCAAGGATTGAAGTGCATTTGTAACCGATGGCATCTTGATCTTGAGGCGCTCGGCGATGTCCTTCGTGTGGGCGTGACCGTTGAGTTCGACCAATTCAGCTATCGCCTCAAGGTAGTCCTCAAGGCTGCTAGATATGCCAAATGAACTCATATATCACTCCTGATTTGCAAGGATATGCGACATAAAAATTAGAAACGACTAAATAATATATCAACTGCAAGCCGGCTGTCAACAACATCATCTGAAATTGATGGTCAATCATCAATAATGAACGAATATAGACGAGTTAAGAATTCAATAAAAGAAAATAGATATTATGGCAAAAAATCCAATTCAATTTGAAATCTATTATTTTCACAGTAGATTTTATGTTCAATTATTTACTACATTATTGATCATGAGAGAAAGGAGTTGGGTGTTGTGATTGACGAGCGTGAGGCTTTGCTGGTATTGAACATGTTGCCTGGTTTTGGTCCGTGTCGTAAACAATTGTTGTTCAACGAGTTTGGAAGTTGCGCTTCCGCATTGAGTGCTGGGATGTCCCGCTTGGAGGGTTTGCCTGGGATTGGAAGTCGCCTGGCGTCATTGATTGTTGACTGGGAGCGTCATTGCGATTTGGCGGGTGAATTGTCACGCATAACTCGTGCGGGTGTCGAGGTGCTGATTGAGAGTGACGAGTGCTATCCTCCTTTGTTGCGTGAAATCAGCGATCCTCCGATCTGCCTGTATGCTCGTGGCGATGTGAAATCGTTGCGCGACAGTCGCTGTTCGTTAGCTGTAGTAGGTTCGCGACAGACATCGATGTACGGTTTGCGGATGGCTGATCTTTTGTCCCGCAGCGCGTGTTATGCAGGTTGGCCTGTCGTATCTGGCTTGGCCCGAGGGATAGATACTGCGGCCCACGAGGGCTCCTTGCGAGCCGGCGGCATTACGATTGCGGTTGTCGGTTGCGGATTGGCAGGGATTTATCCACGCGAGAACATGGACTTGTCTCGTCGCATCGTGGAGTCTGGTGGGTGTGTTGTGACTGAGTTCCCGATGTTGTACCGCCCTGACCGGCGCAGTTTTCCAATGCGCAACCGGATCATATCCGGGATTTCCCGGGGGACTTTGGTCGTGGAGGCTGGCTTGAAGTCGGGGAGCTTGATTACTGCGTCGCAGGCTTTGGAGCAAGGGCGGATGGTATTTGCTGTTCCAGGTCCTGCCGACGTGCCGCATTCCAAGGGATGCCATGCATTGATCAAGGACGGCGCGAAGTTGGTTGAGTCCTTCGAGGACATTGCGGATGAATTTGTGTTGTTGCCAGGGCTGGGAATGAGGGGCGGGGTGACGGCAGGCGAGACGAAATCATCAAAAAATAGCGATGAAAAGTTGAAATTGTCGGGGCTTGAATTAAAATTATGGAACTTACTGGAAGGGGGCGAGATGGGGATAGACGATCTCATTGGCGAATTGGACGAGGACGCATCGAGCGTACTTGCCTCGCTGTTGTCCCTGGAATTGCGGCACGTGGTGAAGCAGTTGCCCGGGAAGCGTGTTGTACGTTGCCGGTGAAATGAATGATGGTTCGAGTGGCGGCTTTTTGTCCGCCGCTCTTGATTTTGAATGATAAAAGGACGTGTATGAGCAAGATATTGGTAGTAGTTGAGTCGCCGGCAAAGGCACGTACGATTGGCCGTATCCTCGGGGGTGATGTTCAGGTTCAGGCGTCGATGGGGCACGTTCGCGATCTTCCCCAGCACACGTTGGGGGTTGATTTGGACAATGATTTTACGCCGCAATACGAGATGACTTCGAATGGCAAGAAAGTCATCAAGTCCTTGCGTCAGGCTGCCGCCAGCGCCGACCAGGTTTACCTGGCTACTGACCCTGACCGCGAAGGCGAGGCGATTGCGTGGCATTTGCAGGAGATCCTGAAGTCCGCGTGCAAGGGCGAGTTCCATCGGATTACGTTCCACGAGATCACCCGGAACGCGATCGAGAAGTCGTTCAAGGAGCCAGGGGAGATTGAGATGGACTTGGTATCTGCCCAGCAGGCTCGTCGCGTATTGGACCGCATCGTCGGGTATCAGGTCAGCCCGTTGCTGTGGCGCAGTGTGAAGAAGGGCACCAGCGCTGGTCGCGTCCAGTCGGTCGCCTTGCGCCTTGTTGTTGAGCGCGAACGCGAGATCCAGGCGTTCGTGCCCGAGGAATACTGGAATTTGGACGCCTTGTTCGGTTGCCGCGAGTTGAAGGGAACCAAGTTGAAGACGCGCCTGGCCCGTTTGAACGGCGAAAAGGCGGTCGTCTCGACAGGCGACCAGGCGAATTTGTTGGGCGATGCCCTTCAAGGCGATGGGGTGACGCACCGCGTATCGAAGGTCAGCGGCACTCCACGTCGCCAGAATGCCCCTCCGCCGTTTATCACGAGTACGTTGCAGCAGGCTTGCGGCAGCGCCTTGAAGTTGGGCGCGAGCCAGACGATGCGCTTGGCGCAGGAACTGTACGAGGGTATCGAGCTTGGCGGCGGCGGACCGGTTGGTCTTATCACCTACATGCGTACGGACTCGGTCAACGTGTCGAAGGAAGCCCAGGCGCAGGCACGAGACTACATCGGACGAGTCTTCGGAAAGGAGTATGTTCCCGAGAAGCCGAACGTCTACCGGAGCCGGAAAAGCGCGCAGGAAGCCCACGAGGCGATTCGCCCGACGGATGTCAATAGGACGCCGGACGAGATGTCGCTCTACTTGAGCGGTCCTCAGCTTCGCGTCTACAGGATTATCTGGAATCGATTCGTCGCCAGCCAGATGGCAGCCGCGCGGCAAATAGACCATTCCATAGAGATTGAGAGCACGGGTGGCGGGCTGGATAAGCTGCCGTTCCCGCTTTCCGGGAAAAAAGGCGCCCCGAAGGGTGTGACCTGCACATTCAGGGCATCCGCCAGGGAAACCGTCTTCCCCGGATATCTGAAAGTCTACAACATCAAGGACATCGGCGAAGAAGACAATGGCGATGAAGAAGCCCGTCCGCTTCCTCCACTGGTGGAAGGAATGCTTTGCGACTTGAAGGAACTTCTCAAGGAGCAGTGCTTCACCATGCCGCCCAGCCGGTATTCCGAAGCAAGTCTGGTCAAGGCGCTGGAAACCAATGGCGTGGGACGACCGTCAACCTTCGCCACAACCGTCAACATGATTCAGGAAAGGGATTATGTGACCAAGGACAAGAGCAGCCTGGCTCCAACGCAACTCGGATTCCAGGTCAATGATTTCCTCGTCCAGCAAATGCCCGAATTGTTTGACGTTGGCTTTACATCACAAATGGAAGAAGCGTTGGATGACGTGGAGGCAGGCTCCAGGAACTGGGTTGAGATGCTCGAGTCCTTCTACAAGAAATTCCAAGGCTGGCAGGCGTCGCGGCCAAGTTCGATCCAGCACCTCTCGAAGGATGACGCCAAAGAACTCCTGGCATTCTTTGGCGACGGATTCGCCTTTGACGAACCTGTGGTGCGGGGCGGAAAAACCTACGATGACGCAAAGTTCTGCACCAGCCTGAATAATCAGCTTCAGAAGGGAAAGGACTTGACTGAACGGCAGACCAATGCGTTGCTGACGATGTGTGCCAGGTATGTCGATCGAATCAGTGCTCTGAAAGACTGGCTGGATGAGCATGGATATGGGGAAATCGTCAAGGAAATCATTGAGGATTTGGCGAGCCAGGTCGAGCAGCCGATGGTCGAGATGTCAGCCCCGTTGAGGGCTTTGTTCGAGGCAATGAAGGACTTGACATGGGAAGCGCCTGTGAAGCGTGGTACCAGGACGTACGATGATGGTCGTTTCTTCAAGTCCCTGTGGCGTCAGGCCGATTCTGGCAAGGCGTTGTCTGACAGCCAGCTGCAGGCATTGCTGAAGATTGCGTCCAGGTATGCCGCAAAGATCCAGGACTATGCCGAGCTGGTTACTGCCCTTGGTGCCACCATTGCCCCCGCGGAAGGTGAACATGCCGCAGGGCAGGGAGCCGAGGCGAATGCCGAGGAAGGCAACGCCGATGAGGTGGCGACGAAGCGAATAGCCATTGCGCCGCCAAGCGAGGAGACATTGCAGAAAATCGAGACGCTGATATCGATGGTCAAGGATATCGAGCAATGGAGGCAACCGCCACCCAAGGCTGGAAGGAAGAATTTTGACGACCAGGACTTTGCCAAGTCCCTTGTCAGCCAGTACGAGCAGAAGGGGAATTTGAGCGATCGGCAGTTGAATGCCTTGCGCAAGATGCTGGTTAAGTACGAGAGCCAGATTCCCGACTACAAGGAACGGGCCCGCTTGGCAGGCATCGGCGAAGCACCCCCGCCACCGGAAAAACTAGATGAAACATGCCCCGACTGTGGTGCGCCACTGGTCAAGAGAATGGGGCGTGGACGACCGTTCATTGGATGTTCCGCATTCCCGAAATGCCGGTACATCAAGCCGAGAAACAAAGATTGAGACGAAACAAACTAGCCCATGACGAGGAGGCAGAGACGATGAGCTTTTGCGACGTGTCGATTGTGATGCTGGCACATAACGGGATGGATTTTACACGCCATGCCCTGGAAGGGTTGCTCGCCGCCGAAACCAAGCCCTGGGAAATGTTCCTGGTTGACAATTGTTCGGATGACGGGACGCCGGAGTTGATCCGCGAGTTCCTGCCGCGCTTCAAGGAGGCGGGGATTGAGCTGACCACATGGCGAAACGATGAGAACAAGGGATGCTCGCTGGCACGTAACGAAGCTTGGGCGAAGGCGACCAGCAAGTACACGGTGTTCATGGACAACGATTGCGTTGTATGCACGCCGGATTGGCTGTCCAGGTTCATTCGGCATTTTGACGACCGACCCGGTCTGGGGATTTTGGGACCGAAGATCATCTATCCGTACTTGCCCCACAAGATCCAATGCGCAGGGGTAAGCATCAACCGGATGGGACGTGTCGCCTTCCGAGGACGTGGCGCCGATCGCGACGATCCACGTTACCAGACCTACTGGTCAACCTGGTCGTTGATCAGCGCGTGCTGGATGATGCGGACGGATTTGCGTGACAGCATCGGGTACCTGGACGAATTGTTCCATCCCGTCCAATACGAGGATCTTGATTTGTGCATCAGGGCAAGACTGGGTGGTTTCGAGGTCGCCTACACGCCTGACATCGAGATGTATCACTTCGAAGGCATCACCACCGCTTCCTTCGGCGCCGAGGAATACAAGATGAACATCGCCAAGAATTCCCTCAAGTTCCGTGAACGCTATCACAGGCTGTTCAAGACGTTTACGGAAGAACTTCCTGCCGGGGAGTACAGGTGGCTAAGGAATAAGGAATTGGGTTTGCGACTGGAACTTGACCTCCAAATGACCAAGCCAGAAAACTAATCCTCGTATCCAGGCCATCGAAAGGCAGCAGAACCGGCTTCGAATCCGCCCGCAAGCTTTCGGGCAACCATCAACAGGTTCACGTCGCCAGCAACGAGAGGGCGATTCCGTTCGAATGTAAGATAATTGTGCGAAGCCCAAACATCTTCAAAAAATGCATTCGAATTTAATCAACACTAGGTGCCTATAGAGCGCATTTGGTTCAAGAAGAGGCACCCTGGGTGACCTATGGTATTCGGATTGGTGGATGGTGTGGAGTAGCACCCAAGGTGCTGTCCGAAGCACATTCGGCCGTGTAACCTTGAGGATGGCACCCAGGGTGCACTTTAGCGCATTTGAATCGGGAAGAGGCACCCCAGGTGCCCCATAAGTTCAAGAAGAGGCACCTAGGGTATCCTATAGTCCTATAGTGTGTATTCGGGTTGATGAGGGTGTGGATTAGCACCCAAGGTGCTGCCCGGAGCACATTCTGCCGTGTAAC
>DBPZ01000038.1 GCA_002305655.1 Lentisphaeria bacterium UBA1407
GCGACTTCCGGGGAAGTTGGGCTAAAGCCTCTGCTTCGTCTAGATTGGTTGATCGATTGCCGATTACCTTATACGCATATTCTTCTTCTTTTAATATTTTTTTGTCCACAAGTTTCCTGATATCTTCCTCGGTTATTTTTGAATCTAACGCCTTGAAGTGGGCAATTGACAATGGATTCCCATCCAAACACCCATATATGCTTTTCCGTCTGTTGCGAAGCAATAATAGGCAAATATGTTTTTCTTTTTCCGTGGTCTCCTCTAGCTCCCAAGAGTGAATTGTAGTACTTCCATTTCTTAAGTCATTAAACAAGAAATAATCATTAAATCCGTTGTTGTTTCTTGACAAACTTGTGGGAGAGGATTTTGTACTATGAATTGGTTGACCGAATAAATCCCTTTCGTCTTTATAGCCATCTGTTGTTTTGACATAACCATCAAGTATATCAGCTAAGGTTATCCTGTCTTCTGGCTCTGTCTTTTCTGGCAAGCGGAACGCATCCAAGAAGCGTTTTTCTTTAAAACCTATGATATAAATCCTAACTCTGCTTTGTGGCACACCATAGTCAAAGGAGTTCAAGACATGGACGTTCGCATGATATCCAGCCTCTTTAATGCGAAGCATAATGTAGTCTAGTGCTTGTTTGTTTCTTGGATCAGATAAGCCTTTAACATTTTCAAATATGAATGTCTTAGGCTTTGACTGATTTAGTAAATAAATTGAATCATTCCACAATTGTCCCCTGTCATCATCAAATCCAAGATTTCGTCCTGCAATTGACCAACTTTGACAAGGAACACCTCCCGTAAGAAGGTCATGCCGTGGAAGCATTTTAATTTTCGTAATATCGCCTAGATTTGTTCCTTCGGCATCTGGAAAGTTTTCGCAATACGTCTTTATGGCGTCAGGAGCAATTTCGCTAAAGTTAATGCACTTTCCGCCGTTTTTTTCTATTGCCAGCCTGAACCCACCTATTCCTGCGAACAAATCAATTGCTGTAAAAGAATTGTTCATGCTCTACCTCAAAACCATTTCGTCTTCATCTTTTGGAGGGTCAACACACAAGAATTCTCGATAAATCCTGTCTCTATACTCTTTCCCTAATTTGTTTATTTCTGAGGTAAATGTGCTGTAAGTATTATCGCCACCTATCAAATTCCAAAACTCCTCGCCAATTAATACCGAAATATCATTTTTCATATCAAACCAGCGTAAGGGAAAAGACCAGTTATAGTCTTCCTTTTTCCCATATGGGTTATAGGGGAGTGCATAATATGCGAAATCTACTTTTTTCGGATCCATGGCGAGAAGCTAAAACATCTTCTCCTTACTTACTTTTGTCTGATCACTGTTTGGGAGAGGTCCCTTTAGCTCAAAGGCATATTTTTTATTGGTTTCTTCACTTTCAATGTACAAGTCGCAGACCAGTGACACAGGTACAGGGGTTCCATCGGCTTCCGTGATATATCTTATTTCTTCCTCCCAATTGGGTTTTTTCTGTTTGTTTTTTCCCCTGCTATGTTCCAAGGAGTTAAGGACTTCTTGAATTCGTCTTAAGCGCTCTTCTCCAACACATCCCTCCAGCGTATGTCCCTGCACACAATGACCATGGCGCTCCTTGGCAACGACGAGCGCCAATTTTTCCCAAACAGAACCGAAAGGTGTCACAAATCTACGTTCAAAATGAGCGCCCTTAAAAATTTCATCCGGCACTAACGCCGCATATAACGGTTTTGCGGCACGATGCTTTTCAGGGAGGAATGGGTCTTTGCATAAAACATTATCCATCACCCTGTCCATCATAGAGCAAACTATTTCTTTTATGGCCGCTGCAATTTTCTCTTGCTTTGACATCGATTTTCTCTCATTGCTCTTTACTTTATATGTTGCAGTGATATATCCTTTGAAATTGAAATGTAGCATAATAATTGGAAATATCGAATCAGCAATCCCGATTTTTAATAAAATGTCAAGCATTTTCCTGTTTTATCTTGTTTAAGGAAGATGTTTATTGTCCGGCTATGTTTAATCGTGTTCATGTTTTGACTATCCTCGTTGCCAACACAAAATACGATTTAGTTTGCGAAAGTTGATTTTGACCTATGTTGGCAGATATGCGTAAACCATAGGTCTATGCAACATGGTAAGAATTTAGTTTTCGATTGGCTGAATACGACATAAAGCGGGATAAAGAATGTGGAAAACGCAGTACTCGTCAGGAGTTGAAATCTGGAGCTTTTTATTTTTTGAGTTGTAATCGGCGGATGACATCGGCGAAGCGTATCATGGCTTCGGGGTCGCACCCGACACCTTGAGTTCGCCTTTGAAATTTATTGCAGTTCCCTTCAACTCCTTTTTGCACACTTTCGTACTCAAGAGACAGATCACATGCCCAAACATACCTGCCTACGGTCGCTTTGATTTTCCTCTGATCTTACAAGGAAACGCCATGGGATGATTTGACTATAAACGGTGAAGATGGTAAACTAGAAGAATCCTTGTTTTTGCTGGCTGATGCCAATAAAAATTTTTAGCTCGCCGATTCACCGGTCGGAGGAATATCATGAAACGGATTCTTTTTCTTTTATTTGCGGCAATGATTCCGCTTTACGGCGAAGCCGCGGCCTGGTCTTCGCGGATCCTTGAAGGTTTTTCGATGATGGAGGAGCTGAAGGGGGTGTCAGAGGAGGCGATTGCGTCGTCAGGCCTGTTCCTCAAGGGGTCGAAAGCGATTCCGATTTCGGCGGATGTCAGTGGCTTGAAGTGGATTTGGCTGAAATCCGGCGTTGGTGGAGACGGAAGCGGCGGGGACCACTCCTGCTGGCTGAACCCAAAACTGGTCGGAACAGACGGCAAGGAGATCGATGCGACGACGGTCGGCGTCGCCTGGAACAGCATCGAATGGCAGAAACTGTTCGTCAACAAGGCGCTTGGTGGCGGCGCATTCAACATTGGCGGCGATCGCTACACCTCCGGCTGGTGGGCCCATGCGGTTGGCTACCTCGGCATTCGACTTGACGGCAAGTACGTCAAGTTCAGCAGCCTTGTGGGCAACAACGGAAATGCCCATGCCTCCAAGTACTCGGACTTCTTCATCTACCGAACGCTGCCACGCAAAACCCTGGAGGGCATTGTCGCCGAAACGTTGGCAACGGAATTCACGCAAATGGAAACCTGGCTTCAAGCCGATTTCGACAAGACGCAGGGAGGTCATCTCGCACTGCTGGAAACAGGCGCAGAAATGCCCAAAAAATTGCGGGAACTGATCATCGGTCACGCCAATCGACTAGGCATGGCAAAGGCTCCATTCGTGACAAGACTGGAGGCAATTGCCGATGACGCCAACCAACTTGCCAAGTTGCTCGACCTCTATCGTGACGTCCGCGAGGCGACCTCAATCGTGGAGCAAGCAGATGAAGCACTGGCATTTGCCAAAAAAACGCTTGAATTCGTGGAGTTGTCTCGGAAGCTACCAGAACTTAGTGCAACACTTGACAAATTGTATGCACAGGCAAAGGAGATTCCCAACCGCGAAGACGGCAGCTGGAATGCCCTGTTGGCAGATGCGAAGGCGCTGAGGCGGCAAATCATTTTCGCCCATCCCGCCTTGGGCTTCAAGGACTTGCTGATCAACAAGCAACCGCCAACAAGGTATTCGCACCAGTGCGACCAATACCTGGCCATGCACAGCAGACCAGGCCCAGGCCTGGTGATCCTGAAAAACTGGAAGTCGCCAAAACCACAAGAAGTAACCTTGCTGGAAGGAAAACTGCCTTTGGGAAGCGTCGCGCACCCCGACTTGTCCTTTGACGGAAAGCGAATCCTCTTTTCCTATTGCGACCACACGGTCACCCCCAATTCGCATCGCCAATTCTTCACCTGGGAAATCGGCATTGACGGCAATGGACTTCGCCAATTGACCGGCGGAAAAGACGACGATTTCGCCACTTGGGACGGACGCAAGACGGTCTTGCCCGAAGACTACGACCCTTGCTACCTCCCCAACGGACAAATCGTCTTCATCTCAACACGCTGCTCATCTTTCGGGCGATGCCACTGGACACGCTACAATCCCTCCTACCTGCTGCACATCATGGACGGAGACGGCAAAAACAAGAGGCTGCTCTCCTTCGGAGAAGCCAACGAGTGGGATCCAAGCGTGCTGCCCGATGGGCGAATCATCTACACGCGCTGGGACTACATCAACAGGCACGATACATTCTACCAAAGCCTCTGGACCATGCGCCCAGACGGAACAGGAACCGCCCACTTCTACGGAAACTACACGATCAATCCTTGCATGCAGGCAGAAGCACGAGGAATACCTGACTCGAGAAAAGTCATCTGCACGGCAACGGCACACCATAGCTACACCGCAGGCTCAATCATCCACATCGACCCGATGAAAGGCGAGGACGGACCTGAACCATTGACAAGAATCACACCGGAAGTCCGTTTCCCGGAAACAGAAGGATGGCCGCAAACCTGCTATAATTCGCCATGGCCGCTGAACGAAGACCTGACATTGGCGGCCTACTGCCCAGAACCACTGACCATACAGGGAAGAATCCAATCAGCCAACGCCTATGGAATCGTGCTTATTGACAGCCTGGGCGGACGGGAGGAAATCTATAGCGACCCGAACGTGTCATGCGTCTCGCCAATACCACTTTGCCCGCGAGAAAAACCGCCCGTGGTCGCATCATTGATCACAGACGAGGCGATCAAGGAAATGCGACCCGCAACGGTATTCATCCAAGACGCGAATATCGGAAAAGTCGATTTTGGATCCCGTGTCAAATCCATGAGATTGAATGAGATACTTGGTCAACCAACACCCGCAGTGCCCCACCGAGGAGCCGTACGCCAGGAAATCGTGAAACGAGTCTTGGGAACGGTTCCCGTCAGAGATGACGGATCCGCATTCTTCAGGATGCCAGCTGGAAAACCAATACAACTGCAGGCATTGGACGAAGATGGACTCGCTGTAATGACCATGCGCACATTCATCTACGCACAACCTGGCGAACTGGTCAGCTGCATCGGATGCCACGAAGAACGAAGGAGAACTGCTGCCAGAGCCGGAAAGCTCCCAACGCACATCGACTCAATCAAGCCGCTGGAAGACCAGGAAAAATACGAGGGCGGCTTCAGCTACATGAGATCCGTACAACCCGTGCTTGACAGATATTGCATCTCATGCCACGGACTCGGGCAGGCGACGCAGAAACTCGACCTCAGGGGAACCATAGTCGCTCGGCCAATCGACGGATACCCAGAATATCCACGAGAAACCGCAGTGGCGACTTCATACAACGAGATGGCGAATCGAAAAGACCTGTTCCGCCTCGCTCAACGCAACGAGGAAACAGGCCGAAGCATCCCAAGGGACTACTTCGGCCATTCCGGAACCCTTGCAAAACGTTTGCTGGATGGCCATTGCCGTGAATTGCTGGCTGACAAAACATCATTGGAATTGATTTTCACTTGGCTTGACCTAAACGTCCAGTATTTTGGCGACTATTCCTGGACCCGCCGCGAGAACGACCCGATCAATCCAGACGGCGAAGCCGCCTTGCGCTCTTGGATCAAGGCGCGTTTTGGCGAGGAGTTGTCCAAGCAACCATATGCTTGCCTGGTCAATCCAGCCTTCCCAGAAAAGAGCCGAATCCTAAATGCGGCATTGCCGATTGCCGCAGGCGGCTGGGGACAAATCACACAAAACGGATTTACAGGAAAGGAGGACTTGGCCTGGCATGAATTGGCAAGACTCGTCGAAGCCTCCATATCGAGACGCCCCGCCCCACCAAGAGACAAAACTTGCGGACTCAAAAAGTGCATCTGCGGATCATGCTGGGTCAAGAACGTGGCACGAAAGTAGCAAACGCACGTTCGGTGCGGTGCAAGGGGTAAATTTTAATTCTTGCGTTATCTTTGCGGCTTGCCGACCCACTGGAGACCAACCACGCCACCCGTGGACGAAGACTTCGTACCAAGCGTGCCAGGCTTCAGACGATAGTCACCGGCAGCCGAATCGACAAATTCGGGTTTGCCAAACACAGAGTGCTTGTCCTGGCCTGTCTTCGCACGACATTCCTCCAGCTGAGTCTTCAGGAACGACCAGCCATCCTTCATCCTCATCCTGAAGAACGGGGCATCGGATTCCTGCCACCATAGGTTGTAGTCCATATCAAGGTCCTTGAGCCAGTCGTTGTGAAGCGTGATCAGCGAATCCTTGGCATTGCAGAACACGTTGTCCTTGATGAAGATGCCCTTGTTCTGCGAGACGACGTGGTAAGCAAGCACATGGGTCCCAATCTTGTTGGGTCGCTGGTCATGCGACCATCCAAAGCCCGCATCCAGGCAGGTATTGTTGACGAAACTCACGTTTTCGGTCAAAGCCGTTTCCGGCGACCTCCAGTATTCATAGGATTGTTCGCAGGACCAAATCAGGTTGTTTCTATACGTGATGTTTTTCTGGACGGCGAACTTGTCGTTTCCCTGGTTTGAAATGGCAACGTCATAGACCTGCCAGATCCTGTTGTTTTCCACCAGGCAGTCTTCGGCTGCGCACCAGAACTCGATTCCGTTTCCGTATCGAGTATGAACACCGTTTCGCGTATACAGGACACCACCGCCAATCCAGGAAACATCGCAATTCCTGATCACGATGCGCTTGCATGACCCGCCGCCGAATCCGTGTGCCGCCGAGTAGCGGACATGGATTCCGTCCACGACCACATCGTGCGCCCCACCATGATGCACACCGTGCCTCTTTAAAGCCATTTCGATGGATTCCCAGGCCTTGGCTGGATTCTCCTTGGATTTCAGGTACACGCACCCGGAACCCCAATCATGATAGTAGTCACGCTCATTAGTCAACTTGTCAACGCCCCACTTCTTCCAGCCATAGGCTTCGCCATGATTGAAGATGATATTCCCCACGTCAACCTTAATCGGCTGGTAACCGCCAACATCAACATTAACCAACTCAAGAGGTTCGATCTCCAACACCCCGCCCTCAGGAAGGCTGGTGCCGACGAAGATGTTCAGCCTGGCGTCAACCGGCACCGCGTCGTGCTTGATCAGCAACACCTCGTACTCCTTCCAGTCCGAAGAAATCTCCGTCTTGCCTGAGGACATTGCAAATGCCGTCCATGGCGTCCCCTTGCGCATCACTCGAAACTCGGGCAGCTGGCAAGCCTTGTCGCTACGAGCCTTGAACCGGAACAAAACACTTGTCTCCAACTTTGGAACGTCAGGCCCCAAGAACTGGATGTTCGTCTCGACTTTGCCGCGCTTGGCGCACGAAATCCGATATCGAACCTGGTCGCCATTGCTTTTCTTGCTCCAGGATACATCGGCGCCAGGCTCAGTATAAATGCTCCAATCCGATGCCCGCAGATCCTGGTTGACATCCAAACGCTCAATGGTCACGTTTTCCTCGGGCGTACGCCAAATCCCCGGCTGGACTTCGGTCCACTCAGATACATCGTCAAAGGCAACTGATGGCTGGATGATCGGCAACGCACCCTCGCCGTAATTCCCATATACAACTGGATTCCCTGGCGCGCCGGATTTCAAGTCCAAGGTCTTGCCGCGCCACATGCAACCACGCTTGAACAAAAAACGATCGCCGGGCTTCGCCTCGTGGGCAGACAGCTTGGCCAACGTCTTCCAAGCACGCTCAGGAGACAAACCGTCATTCCCATTGTCACCGCCATCATTATCAATGTAGTAGCTCGCTCCACATGCGCCCATCGACGACAATGCCAGCATCGAAAACAACAAACCACGAATACTCATCGCATTTCACCTCTTTCAATCGTTACGTTACCTATCGATACTCCGCCGGTATGGGCTTCCCAGGAATCCCAGTCTCCTGGGGATCCCTAGCCAGTTTTACCGCATCGCGCCACAGACTCTTACCGCCCTCGGCGTCACGGTGTATCTTCTTGATGAAATTCAACGCCCTGATCCCGCCGTCAACATCGGCATACCCGTCAGAAGCGACAAAGTACCAATGACGCAACACTTCAGCATACTTGCGACGTGATGCATGAAATCCCGTTGGCATATCTGACGCAGTCACGCACATCGCTACCGATTCAATCACAGATCTCTCATCAACCCAACGTGCCTGCCCTTCGCGACGCCGATGCGCACGCGTCAAACCACCGCCACCGTTCTCCTCAAGGCTGGCGCAGGACACCAATAGCAAACAACTAAACAAAATCACCAATCGCTTCGAAACAACAGCCATAAATTCCGCCTCTGACACCTAGCTTAACCCATGCAATAGTAGGACACAGACTGCATACCCTCAAATTTCTCCTCATGCAAGCGTCGCATGAAATGCAACAAAAATTGCGGTTGCATGACATTAAGGTTGACATCAATGTAGTATTCGACCTTCACAATATCGCTGTCGGGTCGTCGTACCCAGTTCATGCTTGTCACGGTACAACCCTGCGTCTTAACCCACAAGTAGATCTCATACGCCGTCTCCTCTTTTGACAGGTACACAAACAGCTTGAAAGGATACAGCCTATGGAATTTCCTTTCCCGGTTCTTCCCCCACAAGACGAACAAGTACATCGCTACGGCCGTCAGGGTCGCAGGGATCAACTGGTTGATCCCGCAAGCCATGCCAATGGCAGCGGCAAACCACAGGCAAGCCGCCGTAGTCAAACCCTTGACCATAAAACCATCCTTGACAATCGTGCCAGCACCAAGAAAACCAATGCCGGTAACGACTTGGGCAGCAATTCGTCCCGCATCCCCACGCAAGACACTCCCAGTACTAAGCAAGTCCACACCCGCTATCTGCAACGAGATAAGCGTAAACAATGCAGAACCAACGCTAACCAGTGTATGCGTACGTAATCCGGCTGCTCGACCGTGCTTGTCACGTTCATAGCCTATAAGCATTCCAAGCAACGTCGCAACAAAAATCCGCTTTAAAAACTCAACCAAAACTAATAGCTCATATCCGTACCCACGTGTGACATTAAACCCGAAAAATCGAAATATTTCTTCCATTTCAAGCACCTCCAACTGTTGATTTATTTAACCTAAACCTTATATTTTTAAATAGACTCCGATATTAAATTTACAATATATCTCCCCACTTGACAAAAGCAATATCAAATTTCAAGTCACTATAGCTGTTTTACTTTCCTAACGCCATGATGAATGATAATTTCAAAAGCAACCTGTCTCGACTACGCCACCTGGATTGGCTGGCGGTCATCTTTCAGGTCTTGCTGCTGGCAATAGGATTGGTCTTCATCTATGGAACAGGATCGCGGCTAGGCGGATCATTCGCAGGAAAGTGGCTCAAGCAGCTCGTCTGGATCGTCGGCGGAATCGCAATCTACTTGACGTGCGCAACCGTCGACTACAGAAAATTGGGCGACCGATCATGGATCATCTATACGCTCGGAGTGCTCCTGCTTATCTGGGTCGACGTGGCTGGAACCAGGACAAATGGCGCACAAAGCTGGCTTAACATCGGCGGCATCACCATACAACCTTCAGAATTCGCCAAGCCAGCCTCCCTGCTCTTCATGGCATGGGTCGTCACAAGACCGGGATGGAGAGGAAGCTATGTCCCGCCTCTCGCAATCGCGACCATGGTCATTTTCCCGCCTTTGATCCTCGTACTCCTTCAACCTGACATGGGAACCACGCTGGTCTTCGTTCCATTCACCCTCGTCATCGCATTCATCAAGGGATTGAGATGGAAATGGATCATCGTGACCACAATACTCTGCCTACTCTTCATTCCAGTCCTCTTCGGACAACTGAAAGAACACCAAAAGACAAGGATCAAGGTCTTCCTTGACGCGCCCGCTTCATACGCCATTGCGGCAGCGGCGCCATTCGTCTCGAAAGAACGCGCGGAATCTTGGCAGCAGACGCATAAAAGAGTCTTTAAGGAACAAAAGTTCGACACGTGGAACGCAGACCAGTCGCTCCTGGCAGTCGGCTCCGGAGGCTTGACCGGCAAGGGCTTCATGCGTGGAACCCAATACTTGCTCGGATACTTGCCTCGCCCGGTTGCCCCGACTGATTTCATCTTCTCGGTGATTGCGGAGGAAACAGGCTTTGTAGGCGCCGCCCTGGTCACCGTGCTGCTTGTCTGCGTCATACTCTGTTCCTGCAGGACAGCTGTCCTCGCCCCAGACGAACTGGGCACGTGCCTGGCGCTGGGGTCAGCGACGATCCTTGCCACCCATACCCTCATCAACGTCGGCATGACTGTCCAGGCAGCACCCATCATCGGCATCCCCTTGCCTTTCGTCTCCTATGGAGGATCGTTCATGTTCTCCACAATGGCGCTGGCGGGACTTTGCCAATCCGTACATATCAGACGTTCTGAAAAAGACTTGGACACAGTATGACAGACAACAACAAGAGCGAGGAACAGCCACGCAGAAGCTGGTTGTCGCGATTCCTTCTCCCGAAAATAACTCCGGCTTTCTGCCTTAGGTTCATCATCCTTTGCGCCATTGCGTACGGATTCTTCGGTTATCTTTGCATCCCCGCATGGACCAACGGCAAAAGCATGGAACCGGTCTACAAGGACGGCACATTCCTTTTCTGCTGGACGCCGGCCTACTGGTCGCGCAAGCCAAGGCCTGGCGACGCCGTGATGATCAAGTACGGAGGCACCAAGGTGATGTTGCTCAAGAGAATCGTGGCAGTCGAAGGCGACATTGTCGAATTCCGCAAGGGCGACTTGTACGTCAACAATGAAAAAGTCACCGCACGCTGGAACGCCCTGACGCCCTGCGACTGGGAACTTCCACCAAGAACGGTCTCCCCAGGACACGTCTACGTGGTCGGCGACAACAGGGCAATGCCAATGGACGAGCATCAATTCGGTGAAGTACACACCTCAAAAATCGCAGGAGTGCCTCTCCTCCAATAATGAAAAACACGATTTTCACCATCCTCCTCGTCCTCGCTATCGCAATCATCGCATGGTTCGTATTCAAGCCTGATGAAAAAAAGATCGTGCAAAAAAGACTTGACGATCTCTGCGAGGCAGTGAACAAGCAAGGCGAAGAAAATCCTGTGACTATCGCCGCAAAAAACCTGGCGCTGGGAAACCTCCTGCATGAGAACGTCACGATCAACGTCAACGAATTCCCCTTCAACGGCTCCCACTCGTCTTCTGAATTGACAAGCCTGGCGACTCAGGGACGGGCATACTGCAAATACATCAATGTCCACCCCCAAAGCGTTGACATACTCATCCAAGACAAGGAAGCGACCATTCAAACCGTCTTCAAAATCAAGCTCACGACGAACTTCAAAGGCGATTACAACGAAATCAGGTCTTTTGTCTTCAAGCTGATAAAGACAGACAAAAAGTGGCTTTTCACGTCATTCGAAGACCAGCAGATCCTGAAACGTTAACGCCATAAAAGCAGAGATTGAGAATCCCTTGACTACCGCAAGCCGCGCTGACGAAGCAACGGATAAATGACATCGGGCGCATTGGTCGTAATCGAGTCAACATCCAATGGGATTGCGATCTCAAGCTGCTCTTCGTTGTCAACCGGGCACAAATCGACGGCAACGCCCTTGTCATGGTAGAACTGGATTTCCTCGGGTTTGGCGTCCGTTGTCCAGAGGCAGGTTTTGTTGTAGAGTCCGTTGAAGGCTTCAGGTGGCTGCGGGACTTTGATGTACCGATCCGGGAAGCCTTGGAGATAGATGTCCGGCTTCCAGCTTCTCAGCAGTTGCAGTTGCCTCGGGTGGAAGGACAGCACCAGCCCATGTTCCAGCACATTGTACTTGAGGCACATGTCATAGACCCGCTTCGTGCATTCATCGTCGTCTTCCTTCAATTCCACCAGCAGGGGGAAGTTGGGATCCTTTGACAAAATCGCTTCAAGGGTTTCTTCAAGCGTCGGAATTTGCGTTCCGGCGAACTTGCTGTCCTTCCAGCCTCCGAAATCAAGTTTCCGAATGTCCTCGAAAAGGAAATCGCACACCAAGCCCTTCCCGTTCGAGCAGCGATCCACCGTGTTGTCGTGAGTCACAACCAACTGACGGTCCTTAGTCAAGCGCACGTCAAACTCAATGGAATCGACTCCGAAATCCATTGCCGCCAGGAACGAAACAATCGTGTTTTCAGGATACTTGGACTTGAATCCGCGATGGCCTACGATCTTAAAATCTGGTTTCATGCTTTCCTCACTTATAGTTCGCTGGGGTTTTCTTCATTAGCAGGGTATCGTTGTTCAAGTCGACGACCGTCCCGTCGTTCTTGATTTCAAACGCATCCATCAGGGCATTCTCCGGGGTTCTCGCCTCGACCGAGATCTTGTCCTTGTCAACAGTCACATTGACCAGGCAGTTGTTTATGTCACCCACCCCGCCAGGTCCTTCCACAGTCAGCACGGTAAAATCATAGTCTTTGCCGCCATAGACTTGACGATAATTACCGGGCCTGTAGATCTGGTCGGTCCCCGGAATGGTCCTGGAGTACACGTGCGTATGTCCCGAAAGCCACAGGTGGATCCTGTTTTGCGGCTTGTCCTTCTTGAACAGATCCTGGCAGATGTGAGCCAGATGATTGTACATGTAGGCCTCGGGATGGGAGTAGATCGCCGAGTGGCACATTGCGATGCGCCATTTCGCCGACTTGAATGCCGGGCTCTCCACAACCTTCGCCAGCCAGACGCGCTGCTCTTCGCGGAACGCCTGGTCGTCAATGTTGTCTCCCGTGTAGTGGTAAGTCAATCTGGTCGCAGGCTTGTCTTCACCGGAATCCAGCACGATGAAGAAGGTATCGCCGCATTGGAAGGTGAAGTACGAAGAGCGGGTCTCCGGTGCAGGGAAGTATTCGGTCCACAGGCTTGCCTCGCCACCGCGCCATTCGTGATTGCCGCGGATGAACAGTGCCGGACGAGACGCGCCGCCGATGGGCTGCAAGCCGTCAATAATCGTGCCGATGTACGAGTTCTCCATGCTTCCGATATCATTGTGACCATCGCCGATCACGGCAAAAAACTTGCTGTCCTTCAAGCCGCATTTGTCATAGTAGCTACGCAGGATGCCATGCTTCACGTTGCGGGAAAACTGAAGGTCCGCAGTAACCGAAAACGTAAAGGGCTCAGCCGCGTCGGTAAAAGCCTTGAAACGGAAATCCGGGTTTTCGACCAGCACGGTCTGCTTGGTCTTGTGGGTATTGTCAAGCTTCGGGAAGCTTCCCTCGTGGTACTTCTTGTCCCGGGGAACGAAGAGAATCAAGCGATACTCGTACTCGCCATTTTTCTTCAAGCCGGTCAACCTGATCGAACGAGCTGTGCGATGGCGGAAGATCTGCCCCGCCTCGGTGTGCCATGCCTGCTTCCATTCCTCCGTGCCGACCTCGCGATACTCAACGCCGCCGCCGCAACCGGGAACGGTCGTGAAACCAATAGTAAGCTCACCAGGACCGGGATAAGTCAACCACGGACCATGTGTCATCAAATCAGACGGCTTCATCTCAGGCTTAGGTGCCTCGGCAGGCTTAGGTGCCTCGGCAGGCTTCGGCGCAACCACTTGACCATACCCAAGCCTGCACAAAACCATAAGACCAAATAGGATCCGAGAGAGTAAACGACTTGTCTTCATTGACGTCCTCCTTTAGTTGTTGCTTAGCATTAACTAATCGGCATTAGCTAATGGAGTGAAAAACTGAGAAACGAGCTGGTTCGAATCAGTCCTCGCCACCTGGCGGGAGGATGACTATGTCCTGAGCCCTGACGCCAAGACGAACCCGCGTTCCGGGAACTCGCCCTTCCTTGGGATTCAACTCGAAGAACTTAAGCTGGCAACCAGCGTTGCCTTCCGCCAAATTGTCGGAAATTTCCCCAAGATATGCGGTTTGCTTGAGTTCGGCGTCAATCACATTGTCCGAAGCATTGCCTTCCTGGATAAGCGTCAGAGCCTCGGGACGCATGGACAGCTGCACGTCGCTTCCCCGCTCCCAAGACCGACTGGACGCCCCCTTGAGGACTCCCAAGGCTGTCTCGACCTCGCACAAGCCATTGGCGCATGACAAAACCTTGCCCGGAACAAAATTCGTCTCTCCGATGAAGTTTGCAATAAAAGCGTCGGCGGGATTTCGATAGATCTCCAACGGGGTTCCTACTTGACGGATTTTCCCGTCCTTCAGCACCGCGACCCTGTCTGCCATGCTCAACGCTTCCTGGCGATCGTGGGTCACATACACCCCGGTCAACCCATTGTCCTTGCACAGGCGACGAATCTCATGCCGCATGTCGCGACGAAGCTTCGCATCCAAATTCGCCAATGGCTCGTCAAGCAACAAGCATCCAGGCTCAACGACCAACGTACGGGCCAACGCAACACGCTGCTGCTGACCACCAGACAACTCGTTGGGCTTCCGACCAGACAAATGCTCGATCTGAACACTATGCAAGGCCGCCTTAACGCGACGGTCACGCTCAACTCGCTCAACACCGCGCATCTCCAAGCCAAAGGACACGTTCTCGTAAACCGTCAAATGCGGAAACAACGCGTACCCCTGGAAGACCATCGCCGTATTGCGCTCGTTCGCCGGACGACCCGACACGTCCTCGCCGCCAAGAAATATCTTTCCGGCGCTGGGCGTCTCGAAACCGCCAAGGCAACGCAACAATGTCGTCTTCCCGCATCCCGAAGGACCAAGCAGGAAAAACAACTCGCCGTCCTGGATCGTCAGCGTGATGTCGTCCAATGCCTTCACATCGCCAAACAACTTGCTGACCTGTTCTATCCTGATTTCCATAATGCAACAATCCTCGATATCGCTTGACCTTTATCGCTCGTCCGCATTCGCCCAGATTTCATCGCAAGGCGGAACCGTAACCGAACTCGACGTAACCGAAGTCGTGTACAACGCCCCGGGAACCGAGTTGTTCCTGCGGCGCTCAACATGACCGTCAGAATACAAAATATTGACCGATTCGTAACCATGGGGAACAATCGACGTGCCAGACGCCGCAATGCACGAAAAATCCATCAGAATCGCCTTTCCGGAATTCCGGTCATGGCCCTTCAATGGCTCGAACTCGTAATCCGTCTCACGGTAAATGTACGCCGTCTGTACGACGCCCGGACTTTGCCACGCAGACTTGACATACCCTGGACTGCGACTGGGATTCGACGGACAACCAAACAACTCCGGCGAAATCTGGTACTGCCCGACCAGCTTGCCCAAGCCGAAAGTCACACCACCGTACATCCTTACGATCGGAATGCTGACTCCCATGTAATCGCCACTGATGTTCGGTATCAGGCCATGGTTGTCGTCAACGTACATCTCCAAACCAAGCCCAATCTGACGCAGATTGGACATGCAGGTCGTCTGACGCGCCTTCTCACGCGCCTTCGACAACGCAGGCAACAACATCGAAGCCAAGACCGCAATGATTCCCATCGATACCAGCAACTCAATCAACGTAAAGCACATCGGACGACGGGACGAACGGCGCAAACTCAACAAATGAACGGATACGCAAACCCCGACCGAACACAATAAAGCCCATGCCAGGGAATGACGCCAAAGACACATCGAAACAAATATGCCTAGCCATAACACACCCAACGAACGAAATACAATTTCGCTTGGAACACCAATGCCGCGGCGGTAACTACTCAAAAACTCGCCAAAATAACGGTTCCCCTCAAGCCAAGATAAAAATCGACGAGACGAACGACCAAAGAAATAGGACGCCAACAACAAAAATGGAGTCGTAGGCATCAAGGGCAAATAGATCCCAACAATGCCGAGAAACACGCACAAAAATCCAAGGCACAAATAGACTTGGCGAACAAATTGACTGCGTTCCAATCTCACAAACAATCTCCAAAAGGCAGATTGATGACGACAAATAATAGGCAATTCAGAAAAAGTTAAATTTACCACGTCTTTTCAGATTAGGCAACACCACCATCCCAAAAAACTCAACTATGGTCCTTGCGCCGGTGTCTTTGCCATCCGCTGCTGTTACGCCGATGCCATCCAATCCTTCTCAAACTTGCTCTGTCGCAACGCGAAAAATCCCAAAATTCGCAGTGATTTTTTCACACTTTCGTACTCAAAACCCATGTGACATGCATCCTGAGTTCGACATTGGGGATTGTGGGACTGGGACATATGAGACTTATGAGACGAATGTGACCTATGGGACTGGGACTATGGGACGTTGGCATTGGGATTTGCAGGGCTTTTCGACCGCAAAATCACCTCGAAACCAAACCGAAAATTCATCGATTTCGTACTCAAAACCCATGTGACATGCATTTTCATGGCTGATGTTGAAATTAGCCCCAACGGGGCGAGACATACCAAGCCCAGGGCAAGCGGTCCGAAGGATCGCGCCGCCCTGGGTGGGCATGAAAAAGAATTTGGAGCCCTGACAGGGCGAGACATAAGCCTGGACGACGCGGCACATACTACTATACTACTGTTTTCCCGGACAAAATCCCATCCAATTTTTTCACACTTTCGTACTCA
>DBPZ01000121.1 GCA_002305655.1 Lentisphaeria bacterium UBA1407
TTTTTACTTCACGGATTCAGGTGAGATTATTCTCTAGCTTAAATTATAGCTTGAATCATTATGGAAATCAAGGGATTTTTTTTTGATGAAAGCGAATTTTTTCTTGCCGACAATATTATGTGGAATGCGGAAATGAAAAAAGGGATCGTCCGGCAAATTCGAACGATCCCCAGTTGGGCATGCGTGTTAGGACTTAATCGAGGGGGGTTATTGCGTAGTTGATAGGATGGGTTTCCGAGCCTCCGAAGTCGCGAGTTGTCAGTGTTTTGATGCTTCTGGTTTCCACGTGTCCGTCAAGCATACCACAGTTGACCGTTTCGGCGGGATGGCGTTTGCGCGGAACGCGGCTCCAGAGCGAGTTGTTTCCAGTGCTGTCGCCGCCCCAGTCCCATAGGTTGTTGTTGGCACAGTCCATATGGTTGATGAACCTGGATGGCGAGCCATCGATTGCCGCATTGGCGCGTTTGGAGCGTTTGCAAGCGCCGTATCCAAGTCCGTATGTTCCGTTGATGGTCATGCCGTAGCCGATGGTGCGAGTCGAGGAGGGGCACTTGAATATTTTCTTGTCACCGACGTATTCGTAGATGAAGCAGAAGTTGCACCATCTCGCCTCGCCTGTGAACTTGCGGAGGAATCCATATACTCCGATTCCGTCACCACTATCGTCCGTGGTGTCCACATAGCTCATCACCATGTCGTCATAGTCGTCAGCATACATCGCGGTTCCAAGTTCGATTTGCTTCATGTTGGATACGCAGGAAATCGAACGCGCCTTGTCACGCGCCTTCGACAACGCCGGCAACAGCATCGCCGCCAGGATGGCGATGATCGCGATGACAACAAGCAATTCAATCAAGGTAAAGGTAAAAAAGCGTTTCATCGGCAACCTCCATGGATCTCTTTGAGTGTTAAAATCAAAAAATAACTATGAGATTATCCTCTTCATTTCAATTATAACATGAGTCATTGTGAAAATCAAGTGGAAAATTTGAAGAGAAACAAATTTTCCTTGTCCACAAGATCAAAGCGGTATTATCTAGAAGTCAAAGCAAAAAAACATCGGCTTCGTACTCAAATGGCATGTGACATGCATTTTTTTGGGGGGGGTATGGGACTGGGACAGGTCGGACAGGTCGGACAGGTCGGACGGGTCTGACAGGTCGGACGGGTCTGACAGGTCGGACAGGTCGGACAGGTCGGACAGGTCGGACAGGGTCATTTATCATTCATGGGACATTCGCGTTGGGTTTTGCAGGTCTGAAGACTTTTAGGATTTAGACGTGTTTTTACAAAAAAAATGAAAAGACTGGCGATATTTCACTTGAATTTTGCATAATGAAATACGATACTAAAAAGTAGTATGTGGGTCGCTTGTTTTTAGTAGTCGTTTGCAAATGGAAAAGGAGTCAGGACTATGAAGAAAGTGCTTTGATTCACATTGATTGAATTGTTGGTCGTCATCGCCATCATCGCCATTCTGGCGGCGATGCTGCTTCCCGCGTTGTCGAAGGCTCGTGACCGTGCCCGCATGGTGAGCTGCACATCCAACGTGAAGCAGTTGACCTTGGGCCTGGTGCAGTACATGGACGACAATGAATTCTGTACGCCTCCAGGTTGCAATACCGCGACGGTGAAGCCGACGTTCGGCGGGACGACGTACGATTCCACGTGGTGGGGGCATTTGGTGGGCTATGTCGGCGACTACAAGGCATTCCGCTGTCCTGCCAAGAGCAGTTACGTGCGAGGTTATGGCGCGTGCCTGAATTTCTCGGGTTGGCACAGCGGTGTTGGCGGCGGCAGGGACATGAACGACATGAAGTCTCCCTCAGGCACGTCCTATATTGCTGATGCGGCCCAGTGTGGCACTGACGGCTCGGTTCTTCAGCAGGCGAACTTTGATTTGTGGGCTGACTATCAGTCGGGTACTTGCCCGTACCAGTGGACTCCCCCGTCAACCCTTACCGGCACCACTTACTACACGCAGACAAGCAATTACAACAATATCTGCCGTGTTCCAGTTGGCCGCCATATGAGTGGCCAGCTGAACGTCGGTTACTTTGACGGCCATGTTTCCGGAATGACGATGAAGCGTTTCCTTGGACCGTACCGTGAAGGATATCCACTCGGCGACGAAATGAACTCCTGGGATTTGAAATAATCTTGGTTGCAATCAATTGACCAAACGCCCTATGGGAATTGATTTCCGCAGGGCGTCTTGTGCTATGCTGAAGGCTTGTTGTCGCCAAAATTTCTTTCTTCGTTTCCACTTGATTTTTTCTTGATAAAAGACCATACTATAAATAAGGGGTCAAATCGTTTGAATTTATAGGCATTCACAATTGGATTAGGAGTCGGAACCATGAAGAAAGTGCTTGAGTTTACGTTGATTGAACTGTTGGTCGTCATCGCGATCATCGCGATTTTGGCCGCGATGCTGTTGCCGGCATTATCGAAGGCTCGTGATCGTGCCCGCATGATAAGTTGCACGTCCAATGTTAAGCAGCTGACCTTGGGCTTGGTGCAGTATATGGACGACAATGAATTCTGCACGCCGCCGGGCTACAATCCCGCGACTGTGTTGCCTTCGGTAGGCGGGAAGACGTACTCTTCCACCTGGTGGGGGTACTTGATGTGCTACGTCGGGGACTACAAGGCATTCCGCTGTCCTGGCAAGAGCAATTATGAACGCGGTTATGGCGCGTGCCTGAATTTCTCGGGTTGGAGCGGCGGTGTCGGCGGCGGCAGGTGCATGACGGACATGAAGACTCCTTCCGGCACGTCCTACATCGTTGACGCGGCCCAGTGCGGCGACTCTGGTTCGGTTCTTCAGCAGGCGAACTTTGATTTGTGGGCCGATTATCAGACGGGTGCCTGCCACTACCAGTGGACGCCTCCGTCAAATCTTGACGGCAGCTACAAGTATTACTCGCAGACAAGCAATTATGGTAACATCTGCCGTGTACCGGTTGGCCGCCATATGAGTGGTCAGCTGAATGTCGGTTACTTTGACGGTCACGTTTCCGGAATGACGATGAAGCGTTTCCTGGGACCGTACCGTGACGGATATCCATACGGTGACGAAATGAACTCCTGGGATCTGAAGTAATTTTGGTTGCGAACAATTGAAAAAACGCCCCGCGGGAATTGGTTTCCTTCGGGGCGTTTTGCGTTATGCTGCTTATTGTCACCAGAGTTTCTTGTAGAGGTCTTCGACCCTGTTTTTGCAGAGCGCCACGAAGTTTGCTGCGTTCTTGTCTCCGGCGAAGAATTTAAGCATTTGCCGTCCTTCTTCTTGGCATTCCGCATGGTGGAGCGGGAGGATTTCCCTGAGGCAGAAGTAGGCGTATTTGACGAATCTGAATTGCCCGTGGAGCTGCGGCGATTCATTGGCGATGTTGTGAACAGCGACCGATCGCTTGTTGAGGATTGCGTCCTTGAGGTCTGCGAAATCGGTTGTTGGGGCGAAGACCAGGGTGTAGTACCAATTGAAGAGGGCGGCATTTTGGGTTCCATGTGAATCGGATACTCCGACGACGGGGATGTCGTTTCCTTTCGCCCGTTCCTCGTTCCATCTCGCGACTTGCAAGGAGTTGGCTTCGGCCTGGGTGACGTAGAATCCGCCGATCAGTTCGAAGGCGTCGAATTCGCGCCTGTCGAAGAACGTCTGGATCAGCTTTTCGCTGACATTGAAGTGGTCGTCCCAGATCCAGTATGGGTGGCAGAAGAGTGAGATGCCTCCGCCTTCGCGGATCTTGTCAAAGCACCATCTGGACGATGCATAGCAATACTTGTCATGTTCGTCCAGGTGTGAGAGGTCGAGCTCATCGATGATTTCCTGGACTTCCTTTTCGTACTGCTCTGTATTTTCGTGTAGTTTGTTGACGCTGAAAGCGCCGCCGAAATTGACTTGGTGCACGATGTTTCTTGGCGGGTGGACTTCCTCGCCTGGGAAGACCTTGAAATTGGTGTCGAGTTGCTTGAATGCCTCGACGACTTCGATCGAGGGTTCGTAGCGCCGATGGTCGGTCAGCGCAAAGAAGTCGAATCCTTCCTTTCTGTAGTTTGCGGCGACATAGACCGGGCTTTCCTGCCCGTCCGACCTGCAGGAATGGAGATGGAAATCACCTTTCCAGGGCCTTAGGTCGAAGATGTCCTCTTCGACGGCGTAGAAGCAGAATTCGGTTTTGGTCGATCTTTCCTTGTTGTTCCAGGAATCGATGAGGAGGAGCGTGAATTCCTGTTCGGTTTGCGGAGTCACTTGAATCGTGGCGATTCCATTTTCGAATTTTGCCTCGATGGGATTTTTCTTGTATGTATCACGTTCGGCATATGTGAAGGAATATTCATGGTCTTCCTTGAAGGCCACGTGCTCGTAGAGCGGTCTGATGGTGATGGTTGTCGTTGCGCCGACCTTGAGGACCTTGGGATAGATGTCGTAGAAGTGATCTTGCTTTTTCATTCGTGTTGCCTGAGTTCTTGAAATCGATGAGTTTGAGCCTAAATTTTCTTAAAAAGCCATAATATAATCGTCGGGTTTCCACAAAGGCAATAGATATACAAAGAAAAGGGCATATTTGCATATGGATTTGAAGGAACTTCGCAAGGATAGCGGCTTTCGGCGGATATGCCGCGATGCGTCCTTGGCATCGAAGCGCTATTCGATGCTATGCGAAGGGGATTGCGTATTGGTTGGCTTGTCCGGCGGCGAAGACAGCTTGACGTTGATGCACGTGCTTTGCGAGCTGCAACGCCGATCCCCTTTTGGATTTGAATTGATAGCGTGCGCGGTTGACTTGGGCTTTGGGACATTCGACCTGGCAGGTTTACGGTCGTATTGCGTACAAATGGGTTGGCGATTCGAGAGCGTATCCCTTGATGGCCAGGAATTGATGCGTAAGCACGATGCCGAGGAACGTCCTTGTGCAATGTGCAGCAGATTGCGTCGCGGTCAACTTCATAAGATGGCCGACGAGCTTGGTTGCAACAAAATTGCGCTTGGCCAGCAATTGGACGATTTGTGCGTGTCGCTACTGTTGTCGATGTTTCGTGGTGGCGGGTTGAAGACGATGGGGGCGAATGTGGGCGCCGATGGGGGGCGCAAGCGTTTGATTCGTCCATTGTGCACGATAACAAAGTCACGGATTCACGCATTTGCCAAGTTCGCGGGTTTTCCCCAGTTCAAGTCATGTCCCTACGAGGAGCAATTGAAGCGCGATGGCGATCGCGCATATTTGGAGCGGTTGCTTGATCAGTTGGAAGAGCGGTTTACGGATGTCCGTTCGACGATGCTTCATGCGATGGGGGATGTTCGCTTGGGGCATTTGCTGGATCTGAGGTATTGGTCTGCGGATGGAGAAGACGATCCCGACGGGGGGAAGCTGTGATTCCATCCGAAAAAACAATTGTAGGTTTTGCTAATGATGCTTGGAAGGCATTGAAAATCTTGGGAAAAGTTGATTTATCAGTGCTTGCGACTTACAGTAAATGATTTACGTGTTTTTTGTCGTATAAATGTATTAATGAATTAGGACAAGCAATGTCAGAGAACGAACAAGTTTTAGTTGAGGGCGATAGCCAGCAAGCCCATGAAGATTTGTATACGCAGCGTTTGAACAAGCTGAATAAACTGGTCGAGGCGGGTATTGATCCGTATGGCCGTCGTGTTGACGGAATCACGTCATGCGTCGAAGTGAAAGCCTTGTGGCCGACTTTGGGCGAGGGCGAGGAACGTCGGGTTCGCGTTGCAGGTCGAATGACGGCACGCCGTATCATGGGCAAATCCCTGTTTGCGAATTTGACCGATCAGGACGGCGTGATTCAGCTGTATGTCCAGAAGAACGTTGTTGGCGACGAGGCTTACGAGCTGTTCAAGGAATTGGATTTGGGAGATATCTTGACCGCTGAGGGTGTGATTTTCACGACCGGGACAGGCGAGATTTCGATCAAGACCGAGAACTTTGAATTGCTGTCGAAATGCCTTCGTCCATTGCCTGAAAAGTGGCATGGCTTGACGGACATGGAGCAGCGTTATCGCCAGCGCTACTTGGATTTGATTGCGAATATGGAGGTGCGAAAGACGTTCCAATTGCGTAGCAGGATCATTTCCGAGATTCGGAACTACCTTGATTCCCGCGGTTTCATCGAGGTTGAGACTCCGATGATGCAGCCTTTGGCTGGCGGTGCGGCGGCGCGTCCCTTCAAGACGCACTACAATGCGTTGAACAGCACGATGTACTTCAGGATTGCGACGGAGCTTTATCTGAAGCGGCTGATTGTCGGCGGCTTTGAGAAGGTCTATGAGATAGGTCGGAATTTCCGGAACGAGGGGATGGATCGTCGTCACAATCCCGAGTATACATGCATTGAGTTGTACCAGGCTTATTCGGATTGCCGGGGGATGATGGAAATCATCGAGGACATGATTTGCACGGTTGCCGAGAAGATTTTCGGCTCCTTGGTGTTCAAGCGTTCCGACGGCCAGGAAATCAACCTGACCCGTCCCTGGAGAGTCGTGCCCTACCACGACCTGATCAGGGAAAAAATGGGTGATGATTGGATGGAATTGGATATTGCGACGAAGCGCGCAAAGGCACGGGAGCTGGGATTGGCCATCACCGACGAGATGAACGATAACGAAATCACCCACGAAATCTACGATAAGACCATCGAACAAACGCTGATCCAGCCGACGTTTGTCACCAGATTGCCCGCCTATCTTGTCCCATTGGCGAAGAAATGCCCGGACAATCCCGAATTGGTCGATGTCTATGAGCTGGAAATCAACGGCCAGGAAATCTCGCCCGGATACTCCGAGCTGAACGATCCCATTGAGCAGCGTTCCAGGTTTGACCAGCAGCTGATCGGAAAGGCGGACAATGAAGGCGAGGTGGATCGAATCGACGAGGATTTCCTTACGGCGCTGGAGTTCGGAATGCCTCCAACCGGCGGATTGGGAATGGGAATCGACCGCCTGGTCATGCTGCTGACAGGCGAACCATCGATCCGCGACGTGATCCTATTCCCGCAGATGAAACAACAATCGTAACGCAAGGAGCCACTAGATGCCCAGGTTCTCGATACAGGAAGGATACAGAATTACTGGTGAGTTCGAGATACCGGAGGGAGTCAGTGTCATTGGACGCCACCCGGAGGCGTCGTTGCCGTTGACAAAGCACCCTGGAGTATCGCGGGAACATTGCCGTATCGTCAATCAGGCAGGCGTGGTGACCGTCGAGGACCTGCAGTCGCGCAACGGCACGTTCCTGAACGGAAAGCCGCTGGACTCGATGGCGGAATTGCGGCATAACGACTATCTTCAGATCGACAATGTCCTGTTGCTGTATTCGGCTCTGGACGTGATGCCATCATCCCGTACGGATGTCATCGAGCGCGCGGAGACGACTTCGAAACTGTCGTACGTACAGGAGGTTGGCGAGAAGCTTCGGAAGAACATCGTGAAGGTGATTCAGGGCAAGGACGAGGTTGTCCGGCTGGTTGTCGTCGCCTTGTTTTCTGACGGCCATGTTTTGCTTGAGGATGTTCCCGGTGTTGGGAAGACGAAGTTGGCCCAGGCGCTTGCGAAATCCGTCAATACCAATTTCAAGCGGATTCAATTCACTCCTGACATGTTGCCGAACGACATCACCGGCGTCAATGTGTTTGACGAATCGACCGGCAAGTTCGTGTTCATGCCCGGTCCGATTTTTTCGAATGTCGTCTTGGCTGACGAGATCAATCGCGGTACGCCTCGCGTGCAATCTGCGTTGCTGGAGTGCATGTCTGAATCAAGGATTACCGTTGACGGCAGTTCGTACATATTGCACAAGCCATTTTTCGTCATAGCGACTCAGAATCCAGTTGATTTTCACGGGACGTATCCGTTGCCGGAGGCTCAGCTGGATCGATTTTTGATGCGTTTGTCCCTCGGTTATCCCGATCCTGAGTCTGAGAAGTTGGTTTTGGAGCGCCAGGCGATGAGCAATCCGCTAGTTTCGCTATCATCAGTAATCGAGTCATCCGATTTGTTGCATTGCCAGTCATTGGTGCAGAAGGTTCATGTTTCCGAGGCGTTCAGGGATTATGTTGTGACGTTGGTCAATCGGACGCGTGAGCACGAGGCATTGGCCTACGGGTGTTCGACTCGTGCGTCATTGGCGCTGTTGCGCGCCTCGCAGGCTCAGGCGGCGCTGGAGGGGCGCGACCATGTTTTGCCTCGCGACGCCCGCGACTTGGCGTTGTACGTGTTGCCCCATCGCATGCAGTTGCGTGTCCAGGCTCGCGCCACGTGGCGTTCCACGAGCGCCGTGCTGGAGGAAATTCTCGGCCAGCTTCCGATGTCTCTCTGGGAATAGGTTTTCTTGCGAATTGTTGTTAATGATCAGGGGGTTATGTGTCCAGGCGCTGGTTCAGGAATGCCTTTGAAGGCTTTGTATTGCCGACCTCTCGCGGTTGGCTTTTGCTGTTGAATTCAGTCGTCTGGTATGTGATATCCCGCGTGAACCACAATGTGATTGCGTTGTCATTGGCCTGGGTATCGGTTAGTTGCCTGGTCGTCAGTTGGGTATCTGCGTTCTTGAGTTTGCGCGGATTGCGATTTAGCCGCGTGGAGTCGGTACGTGCGCAGGCTGGTCGCATGTTAGACTTGCCCTTGCGTTGCGTCAACGGATCAGTTCGTCCCCGTCAGCCTTTCATTGTGTACGATCGTTTTGGCTTTACCCGTGAGAAGCGTTTGGGCGTAGTCGTTCCGTCGTTGGCTGTTGGCGAGGATCGTGTTATCTCTCGCCTGGTATTGCCATTTCAGCGCGGGATGTACCGTCTTAGCAGGATCCAGGTACGTGGTGGCGACGTGGCGGGGTTGTTTTATCGTCAGAAGACGATACAGTTGCCCCAGTGGCTTGTTGTGTATCCGTCAACGGAGCGCCTTGGGGATTTGGGTTTGGGTTTTGGCGAGATGAATTTGGCTCCAATGAGCGGCAGGCCTGTGAATGCGGCTGGCTTTTCACAGGATTTCTACGGTGTCCGCGAGTATCATCCTTCTGACGGGATGCGTTTTATCCATTGGCGCAGCACGGCTCGCCGAGGGAAGCCGATGGTGAGGGAGTTCGAGCGGAATGCGCAGTTGACGATAGGGATTTTCCTGGATGGGCAATGCGTTTCCGAATCAGACGTCGGTTCATCATTGGCGTTTGAGAGCGCAATTATCCTGGTTGCCAGCTTGGTTGAACGATTGCGTCTTGTCCACTGCAATTTGGTCGTTGGTTTTGGTGGGGCGAAGCCCGTGTTTTTGGACGCCCGTCCCGTGTTGGAGCGATATGAGGAAACGCTATTGTCGCTTGCGACGATGGCACCCGGCGAACTTGGCTTTGGGGCGTTGGTCGACGAGATGGTGACGGCATTGCCTACAGGAAGTGTCGTCTATTGCGTGACGTTGTCCGACAAGGCCGACGTTCGCGATGTTGTGGGCGAGTTGAGTTCGCGCGGGTACGATGTCCGTTGGTTTGTGGCGCGAAGCAAGGATTTTGCCTCTGGCAAGTCGAAGCCCCATAACGTATTCCACTCTTCCGACCCTGTTGCGCCTCGTTACTTAAGCCCGTCAACATCGCTATCCCGCGTCGTTTGCGGGGAAGATGTTTCTTCTGATGAGGAGGTGGCGGGATGATGACTCGTTTGCGCCCTGGTGAGCGTTTGCATCGTTCGACCGAGCCGGATTTGTGGCTCCAGTTGTCTTATTTACTCTTGTATTGGTGCGGTGTATTTTGTTCATTGTGGTTGAAGGGGCATCCTTGGCTGATGGTTTCTTGCCTTGGGTTGGGTCCTTTGTCTTTAGCTTTGTCACGCTTGCCGTTCAAGTGGTTTCCGTCGTTTTTCCGTCAACTTTTTCAATTGGCCTTGGGTGCGTGGGTTGTCGTCTGGTGCAAATCTCGGTTATCTGAGGTTTCGTTGGACATAGTTTTGGTTGAGGCGAATGCTGCCTTGGGCTTGGGGCTGTTTTTGGGGCGTCGTCTTCGTGAGCATCGCTGGTTGTTTTTGATGTCGATAGGATTGATTGGGTATGGCGGCTTGTCTCCTGGCCGTCCGTACTTTTTCCCGGTATTTGTGTTGTCGTTGGTATTGTGTTTCGTCAGTTTCTACTTAAGCAGGACATCGTTGCTATCAAACTTGGGGAGTTCCGGGCGTGGCTTGGAGTTGCCCAGGCAACGCGTCAGTTGGGGCTATGCGGCGCTTCACTTTGTTGTTGCTGTTTCGATCATGGTTTTGCTGCTTGGCTTATTGCCCCAGAGCCGTCGCTTGCGGACTCATGGCTTGTTGCCGGTTTCGTTTACGACCGAGCAGGACATGCGTAACGATCCTCGCTGGGCTGCCTGGCTGAAGGCTTCTGACGAAGTGAGGCTGGGGGAAGATGGGAATAAGTCCAGCGATGGCAAATCGGGTGAAGAATCGTCGAATCCGATCGAGTCCGAGCAGGCGAAACGTCGTGCGCCATTCGAAAATGCGCGGACATTTGATTCGCAGACGGGGAATGGCTTGGCTCAGGCGACGATTGGGACGGAACTGGTGTTTCGTGCCGTCGCCAATGCAAAGCTGTACTGGGTTATGCAGTTGTACGACACTTACGACGGTCGGAAATGGACTCAATCCCGTGTGTTGAAATCCGGCAGTAGCGGGATTGACCGTTATGTTCCTGTTCGTACAGTCGAGGTTCCCCAGCACATTCGCCTGGAACGCGCGTTTGGTTATCGTTTGCCGCATTATTTCCGTGCGCGTCGTGCAATGTTCAGGAATGTGGATGAAGATAGGGATACGTCGTTACGGAAAATCTACGTTTTGCAGCCCGATTCGTTTTCGTTGTTGCTCGTTGCTCGGCATCGTCCTCCCTTGCCCTGGAGTTACCGTGTTCAGTCGTATGTTGCGAATCCCGAGACACCACCTCCTCAGAAGGCTTGGCGCGAACCCAGTAGGAATTATGGCTGGACCTATTTGTGGTTGCCGCCTGAGCTCATTAGCGAGCGTGTTTCCCAGTTGGCTTTGGAGATTACGGCACCTGGCGAAACCCCGTACGAGAAGGCTTGCCTGATACGGGATTATCTTCGTGCCAACTACAAGTACGACTTGTCAGCTCCGGCAGTCCCTGAGGGGCGCGAGGTGGTCGATTATTTCCTGTTTGAGAGCAGGGTCGGGTATTGCCAGCATTTTGCCCAGGCATTTACGGTATTGGCTCGATTGGCGGGGTTGCATTCGCGCTTGGCGACGGGGTACTCCCCAGGGAACTACAATCTATTGTCCAATACCTTCGAGGTGTACGAGTATCACGCTCATGCCTGGACGCAAATCTTCCTGGAACCGTACGGATGGATGACCTTTGACGGTGTCGCACCTGGCGACTTGAGATTGGAAACGACGCCGAAAGTGCTGACGGGACTCCTGGATCCATTCGGCTCGGAATGGAAATCGCATCCGCCGGAATTGACGGCAATCCCATTGCCGAACCGACACGAAACGATGGAGCCGGACAAGCTTGTCAAAGCAGGCGATTCAGGGATGAGTCCTGTGGAGGTCAAGCCAGGCCTATTCAGCGATATCTACGAGAGGGCAGTCTTGGACAATTCGACGACTGAACCGACATTGCAGCAATTGCTGCAGGCATCAATGGTGGTGATTCATGGTAGGCTCGCAAATCTATGGACAGGAATTTCGACGAAGTTTCGAGAGTTTTGGGATAGCGTTGTTGGCTGGTTGATTAGGGCGTGGCGTGCTTTTTGGGGAATGCCGCTTGTGGGCTGGATTGTGTTATCGACGAGCTTGGCAGCTGTGTTTGTGTTCTTGTGGAATCGTCGTCGGATTGTGGGCTTCTTGTCCTATTGGGTACGTTTTTGGTGCCATCGCCGTCGTTGGCGTCGCGGTCTTGAGTTGACGATGTCTCCTCGTGAGAAAGTCCTGTGGTGTTATTCGATGGTTTGCGGCTGGCTTGAGTTGGCCTCGGTTCATCGTCCTGCCGAGGTCGATGCATTGGAATGGGCGTCAGAGGTAGGCAAGCTTTCGGATTCATTGGCATCGGATTACCGTGTGATTGCCTCTGCCGCCCTTGAAGCTCGATTCTCCAATCATGTGATTGGGTTCCCGATTGCCAACGAAACGTTGAATGCCTCTCGTCGAGTTGTGCAAGGCATCCAGAAAATCCATCGCACGGCGCGTTCGCTTTGATGTGGGGGTCGGACTGGGTCGGACTGGGTCGGACCGGGTCGGACCGGGTCGGACTGGGTCGGACGGCATGGGCTTTATAACCATTTGAAAATCAATGCATTAGAAAGGGCTGGCGTCAGTTGTTTTTTAGGATTACAAGATAGCAGGAAATTATATGGGAAATAGGAATCTTACCAGAGCCAAGAGGGCAAAAAACGACGAGTTTTATACCCAATATGGCGATATTCAGAAAGAGGTAGAAGCGTATTTGGAATTCGATCCTGATGTTTTTCGCGGCAAGGTGGTGTATTGCAATTGCGATGATCCGTTTGAAAGCAATTTTTTCCGTTACTTTGCGCTGAATTTCAATAGACTCGGCTTGAAACAGCTTATTACAACCAGCTTTGATCCATCAAATATTGCCAATACGCAACTGGAATTGTTTGACTTTGATGATTGCGAAAAGCCCAAAGGTCGCCCCCAAGCCTCTGCCAATAAATTTATTATCAATCAGGTATATGACATGGATGAAGACGGCGAGTTCAACCTGAAGGATATCGCCATGCAGTTGAAGGCTAACAAGCAGAACGAATGGATGCCGCTGAAAGGCAATGGCGATTTTCGAAGCGATGAGTGTATTGCATTGCTGAAACAAGCGGATATTGTGGTGACAAACCCGCCATTCAGCTTGTTTCGAGAATATGTAAAACAGCTTTTTGACTATGAGAAGCAGTTCTTAATTATTGGCAGTATGAATGCGATTACCTATAAAGAGATATTTCCAAAGATTCAAGAAAACAAAATGTGGCTGGGAAACGGATTCCACGCTGGTAATGCATATTTTTTTACGCCAAAATCACGCGAATTTGCCCCAGGAGTGTTTAATGCAGAAACTGGGTTAGTAAAATTCCGTAATGTTTGTTGGTTCACCAATCTTGATCATGGAAGACGTCACCAACTGCTTCCGCTAATGACCATGGCAGAGAATTTGAAATACAGCAAACATAAGGAAATCAGGGGTAAAGAGGCATACGAAAAATACGCTAATTATGATGCCATCGAAGTGCCGTTTACGGATGCGATTCCAAGTGATTACAAAGGCGAAATGGGTGTTCCAATTTCGTTTCTTGACAAATACAATCCTGATCAATTTGAAATAATCGGCATCAGCCTTTTGCTTGCAAAACCCATGTCTGCTATCGCTCCAAAGGGAAGTTATTTGCAAGGCGGACCACGTTTTTACATCTCCAATGGTGACAATACATACAGGCGTCTTTATGATAGAATTGTTATCAAGTCAAGGAATGCATAACTATGATCACTCACCTTAAAACTGACATTACAATTCAAGACATCTGCGATGGTTTTGTCTATAGTGAGCTTGAGGGCAAAGGTCTTTTTGGGCTTTCGGGCAAACTCACGATTCAGCCGGAGTATCAGCGCAATTATATCTATGCTTCGGATGGCGGCAAAAAAGAAATGGCCGTCATTGATTCCCTGTTAAAGGGGTATCCCATTGGTCTGATTTACTTTAACAAGGTTTCAGACGATAAGCTTGAGGTTTTGGATGGGCAACAACGCATTACCAGTTTTGGACGCTTTGTAAAAGATAAGTTTGCCTTTAAAGATTCAGATGGCCAGGTGCAATATTTTAGTGGGATGGCGCAAGACAAAAAAGCCAAGATTTTGAATACGAAACTGCTTATTTATGTATGCGAAGGCACGGAAAGTGAAATCATAGACTGGTTTAAGACGATCAACATTGCTGGGATACCGCTGAATCGTCAGGAAATGCGCAATGCCTCGTATTCCGGACCGTTTGTGACGCTTGCCAAAGAAGAATTCAGCAATAGCCAAAACGCCAATATCCAGAAATGGAGCGCGTATATAAACGGCAGCGCCAACCGCCAGGATTTCCTGGAATGTGCGCTTGATTGGGTAAGCAAGGGGAATATCGATGCCTACATGAGCCTTCATCGCAAAGATACGAATATAAATGAACTCAAAATATACTTTAACAGTGTGATTGATTGGGTGTCCGCCGTATTTACAGATGTCGAGAGCGAGATGCGCGGACTCGAGTGGGGGCGATTGTACGAAGAATATCGCAATACGGCATACAATCCCACCCAGGTTTCTGCTGCTGTGCAGAAGCTCCTAGAAGATCCATATGTCAAGAGCAGGAAAGGAATCTTCGAGTATATTCTCGGAGGGTCGAAGGATACAAAACTGCTGGATATCCGTGTGTTTGACGACGCCACAAAGAAAAAAGTGTATGAAGCCCAAACCAAGGAAGCAGGAGCCAAGGGGAAGTCAAATTGCCCGCTTTGCGCGGTTGGGCACGATGCCAACAAGAATAGAATCTGGAAACTAGCAGAAATGGATGCGGACCACGTAGCTGCATGGAGCAAAGGCGGTGAGACAAATATCAAGAATTGCCAGATGCTATGCAAGACCCACAATCGCGCAAAGGGGAATCGATGAAGGGGTTTTGATGACGATGATTTTGGAACCTTCCGCCAGCTTTTTCGGAGAAACTTACCAACGGCTTACCGATGGCATGGATGCATGGAATCGCTTTTTTGATGTCAGGACACTTAAGAATTGTTACTCAACCACGGGTGGCTGAAAAATGATGAATATGGTTTGCGCAAAAAAATGAGGATGTATAGTAAAGCCGTAAAGCCAATCGTTTCAAGAAAACAAAAAATAATGAGAGTTCTCAATGTGCAACTATCTCGATCCAGCCGCCTTTATGGTCTATGTTTTTGCAAATAGCCCAGTAGAGTCGCATAGCTTGAAAACGCTTCGAAGTTTGCGTGATAAGGTTGCTGATTTTCTTGAAGACCAAAATGTTTTTATTGAATGGACTCGCAATGCTGTTTTGGGGGCAGTAGAATGCTTTCCAGACATATTTGAACTGCAAGGAGCTGAGATATTTTGGCAGGGGTCGGACAAAAAACTGGCAAAACTAAGGTTTTAACAACGGCTTTTCTGAAGATTTTGAAAAGAAATTGGATGATGCCATCAAAAAAGCCTTGGAATTGCAAGAAGCTCGATAATTGATTGGCACTGCCCTTAGGTGGGTTCCCCGCCCCAGGCAGAACAAGACGGGTTTAGGTAGGAGCACCCCGGGTGCTCGTACTCAAGCGGTGTCGGAATTCAAGTTGCTGAAAATGGTTCATTTCTAGTCGGACTGGGTCGGACTGGGTCGGACGGGTCGGACGGGTCGGACGGGTCGGACGGGTCGGACGGGTCGGACGGGTCGGATAGCATGGGTTTTATAACCATTTGAAAATCAATGCATTAGAAAGGGCTAGTGTCAACTGTTTTTTAGGTTTCAAAAAGGAAAAGAGACAATGTATCTGACAAACATTTGGGAACCTGTAGTCACTGGTGTTGTGCCGGACGATGCTCACATGGATATGATGATGTTGCCGGATGGCGAGATCCGCCATTACGGTTCTTCTCTGCATGATGAATCGCGGGGGCCTGAAGATATGCTTCCTATCGTCATGAAGAGCCATGATGGCGGTTTGAATTGGATTACGGAACCGCTCACAGAACCCCATCCAGGAGGCATGACCCAAATCCCATGGAGCAAACGTTGGATCGCGCTTCATAATTACGGGGGAAGGCCTACCAGCCATTTCAGTATACGGAATACGTTTCTGGCATCCTATACCGAACCAGGGGTATATTGTACTGAAGCGGAATCCCCCGACGGACCTTTTTCTATCCGAAAAATACTGGGACTTGACATTCATATCCAGCGTCAGGTGTTGCCGTTAAGCAGAATCAAGCGCCTGATAGTCGGTTTTGAACATCGGAACAACCATATCGTAAATTGGGGAGTTCTGTATTCTGACGACGATGGGAAGACATGGGTAAAGGTTGATTGTGTTGCTCCGGAACTTCCTGCCGCACCACTGCCTGGACACGGCGGCGCGCGCTGGATCCATTGCGGGATTGAACCCGTTATTTGCGAATATCCGGATGGTACCTTGCATGCCTTGCTGCGTTGCGCTCAAGACCAGCATTATCAATCGGTTTCCAGGGATTTCGGGCTGACCTGGTCGAAGCCGGAGCCATCGATTTTCTTTGCGTGTGCAACGATGCCTGGGTTGTACCGCCTTTCCGGGGATCGAATTCTGGCTGTATGGAACAACACAGTTCCGCTACCCGAAGTTGACCACCGTTCCCAAGTAGGGGGAAATGCCGATGATATTATCAAGGGCAAATGGGAAGATGCATTTACAAATCGCGATGCGTTGCATGCCGCAATATCATCCGACTGCGGCAAAAACTGGCGAGGTTTTAGGGAGGTGCTTCTGAACCCAGCCCGAAACGATTCCGATTTCCGATCTGAGATATTTGGGTTCGAGCATTTCGACAAGAGTGTTCATCAAAATCAAGCAATTGAACTTTCCAATGGGAAAATTCTGCTGGCCGCAGGACAAAACATCTATTCTCGTCGCTTTGTGTTATTTGATCCCGGATGGCTGGATGAGACATCGCGTTTCGAGGATTTTAGTCATGGCACTCGGCATATTTCCAATCATCTTTACTACAAAAGCATTGCCGGAGGTTTTCGCGGCATAACCGGTCATTGTGCCTATAACCGTCGTCAGGGCGCTGTTCTTATGCCTCATCCTGAACGACTCGACCGCGAAGTGTTGTTGATCGGCCGCCATCCCGATCCACGGCTGATCTCGGATCGCGAGGGCATCGCTTGGAATTTCCCCGCTTCGTTCTCAGGCGTTGTCCGGATCCGTTTCCGCCAGGTACAAGGGAGTGAAGGAACGCGCTTTATATTGACTAACCGCTGGATCAACCCAAGTGATCCTGTTGCTGTGGAGTATGCATCCATTGCCGTGGAAGTCGATCGACTTGGCATCTTTGAGCATCAGTCCGAAGCAACGCTGAATTGTTGGCATACATTGACATTGCGATGGAACTGCGAAAAGAATGAGGCTTCATTCCAAATTGATGACGGCAACATCCTTTCAACAGCTTTTTTACGCTCAACCAAGACGGGGATAAGCTATTTGCATATTCAAACAACCTCGGCAGGAGCCGATCCTTTCGGCATCATGCTTGAATCTCTGGAAATGAATGGGGACAATTAAACCTGAAAAAAGCAGTTGATGCCTTCAAGTACGAGCACCCTGGATGCCCGTACTTAAAGTGTTGTACGAATTTACGAAGGTTCAGTTAAGTTCCGCGTCGAGTTTCAGGAGTGCGTTTTTGAGTTCGTCGTGTCCATTTGCCAGTGGCAGCGTTGATTTCATGAAGGGTACGAAGTCCTGGGCGTATCCGCCTCTGGCTGCGCAGACCCTGTCTGGGAGATATCCCCATGATCCGTTCGTGAGTCCCATGACGAGTGGGACTGGTGATTTTGCGTCTTGCTTGACCTCGTTTTTGATCATCTGCATGATTTCGAAGGGGGCGCCGAGGAGCGTTATTTTCCCGATTCTGATGCCTTGGATTTCGATTGGAGCCTCCAGGTCTTTTCCGCTTTCGATCATATCGATGATTTTTCTGTAGGCGACTGCCTTGACGACGACGAGCCTGAGCTTGCTGTCGTTTTCGGATGCATCGGGTCTTTGGAATTGCGCCTCGAATTCGGCGAGTTTTTCCTTGAGTTCTGGCACGGAAGCCATTTTCCGTGTAAACTTGACTTTATGGTTTGCGAATTTGATGATGGATGCCTCGAATTCGGCCGCTTTTTTCAGTCCGTTTCTGACCGCCCTTGCGTACCGTGCTGCGATGACATCGAGCGCGAGCAGCGATTCTTGTTCTGGCTTGTGTACGCAGCATGAGTTGACGTCGCCCTGTGCGCCTTGGAGGAATAGTCCTACGACTGGTGAATCGAATTCCCGTTCGAGGTTGTTTGTTGCGATTCCTGCGTAGTCTCCGTGGATGTGGTGTGTGAGTTGGCAGCAGCAGACCGGGTGGCATCCGAAGTAGCTGCAGAAGCCGATGGTTTTTCCTGTGCTAGCGTCATGGAATTTGATGACGTGGCAGGTTGTGTCCGTCAGTTCCGGCTTGGCCGGTCGCCAGGATTCCTTCAGGACGTCTTCGAGTGGCGGTGCGTCCTTGTCGTATTCTCGGTTGAGTCCAATTCCTTCACATGGTACTTCTGCGTGTGCGACGGTTGCTTCGGTGAGGTTTTGTATGGCGTTTATGGCGGCCTGTGCGATTTTGAATGGAAGGATTTCGATGTATGGGACATCTGCCACGCCCCAGCCGTTGAGGAAGTCCGCAGGTGGTCCGCTATGGGTATGGATGCAGTGGATCATCAGGGATTGCGGCGCCCAACCCGTCTGTTCGGCGAAATACTTTCTGGCAAGTTCGAGGGTTCTCGGTGTGATTCCAATGATATCGCAACTGACGAGCACGGTGCTTGTATCCTGGCTTTGCAGTGCCATTCCCCGGGCCCAGAGATTGTCTCTGATGAATGTGGAGCGTCGTCCTAAGTATGGGCCGAATCCTGATAGTTCGAAGCCGACCCGCGGCGTGATGTCGATTTTTGCAAAACCTGCCTTCATGATGTTGTTGCTCCTTACCGAACGAACTGAATGATGTCGAAGTCTGGTACGAAATGGAAATTGGCTTTTGTGAGTTTTGCGGAGGAGGAGAGTTCGCATCCATTGGGTTGGTATATTGACCAGTCGTATCTAGCGAGGTGGAAAGCCCACTGTTCTCCGTTGATTGGCAGCGGTCTGTTTTCCATCCATGGCATGTCTGAGAACGGGAGTTTGAGTTCCAGGCACCAGGCTTCGTCTTCGTCCCTGAAGTTATTGAGCGTCCCGTGGATTTTGACTGCATGCTCTAGTTTGGCGGCGTTCCAGAATTGCCAGCGTCTGCCTGCGATAAGGTTTCTGTTGTAGACGTATGCGTCGTGGACAGTTCCCAAGGCGTTGATTTCGAAGTTGAGGTAAGAGACAGCTGTTGCCGGGTCGTCTGGTACGAGGAACAATTCGAGCACGTCATCGTTGCATGTATCGGAATCTCGTTCGGTACGATATGCGGTGATGTCCTTGTCATAGGCTTTCATGAAGACGTAGAGCGCTTCGTCGTCCCAAAGGATTCTCGCCTCTGTTTTCATGTATGGTTTTTGTCCTTTTGGCGGGACTGTGAAGTGGGTGATGAGGGGTGCTTTCTTCCATGCGTCTTCCATGACGCCGTCAATCGTGATGGGACCTGGTGCCCTGTAGCACAGGTCGATGTGCGGGTCGTGCTTGCCTTCGTCGGCTTTTTTTGTCGTAGTGGTTGCGCAAGAGGTGAGAAGTGCGGCGAGGAGTAGGGCTGTTGCCGTGACAATGCATGAATGTCTCATAGTTGCTCCGATCCTGTACTATTGATTAACGTGGTTACCGAAAAATCCATGAATCCTTAATTTATGTTGCAAAGGAGTTTTAGCAAAGTGTGTTTTCAAGAAAATCCAGGTGCGCAACTGTGACAAAGTGTCTCATGCTGTCACGCTGTGACACGGAAATTTCGACGTGTGCCACAGTGTTGCGCACAGTGTTTTGCGAGGTTTTCGTGGCTGGACTCGGAAAATTCCCGTTGTTTTATATTTTGGCATGTTAAATGCTTGTTCATATCCATATGTCACAATTTTGCATTTTATTAATCATTAACAATAACAAGAAAAGGAGTCAACTATGAGCAAAGTGCTTGGAATAGATTTAGGTACAACGAACAGTTGTATGGCGGTTATGGAAAACGGCGAGCCTGTTGTCATTCCAAATGCCGAGGGTTCCCGTACGACACCGTCTGTGGTTGCGTTTACGAAGACTGGCGAGCGTTTGGTCGGCACATTGGCGAAGCGCCAAGCTGTGACGAATCCGACTCAGACCGTGTTTTCGATCAAGCGCCTGATGGGGCGCAAATACAGTGAGTGCCGCGATGAGACCGGCTTGGTTCCCTACGAGATTGTCGAGGCGAAGAATGGCGACGCCCACGTGAAGATTGGCGACAAGCTTTATTCCCCGCCGGAAATTTCCGCGATGATCCTGCAGAAGCTCAAGGCTGATGCCGAGACGTATCTTGGCGAGAAGGTGACCGAGGCCGTGATCACGGTTCCCGCTTATTTCAATGACAGCCAGCGTCAGGCGACGAAGGATGCAGGCCGCATTGCGGGCTTGGATGTCAAGCGTATCATCAACGAGCCGACGGCGGCGTCCTTGGCCTACGGCATGGACAAGAAGAAGAACGAAAAGATCGCTGTTTACGACTTGGGTGGCGGCACGTTCGACATTTCGATCCTTGAATTGGGCGAGGGCGTGTTCGAGGTCAAGGCGACGAACGGCGACACCCATCTTGGCGGCGACGACTTTGACGAGGCCATCATCGTGTGGCTGGTCGAGGACTTCAAGAAGGAGAACGGGATTGACCTTCGCCAGGATCAGATGGCGTTGCAGCGCTTGAAGGAAGCCGCTGAAAAGGCGAAGTGCGAGCTGTCGACATCGACGAGCACCGAATTCAACCTTCCGTTCATCACGGCTGACCAGACTGGTCCGAAGCACTTGACGAAGACGTTGAGCCGTGCGATGCTTGAGCAGTTGACCGGCGATTTGGTCCAGCGTTCAGTTGCACCATGCCGCAACTGCCTCCGCGATGCTTCGTTGTCCCAAAGCGAAATCGACGAAGTGATCCTGGTTGGCGGCATGACCCGCATGCCATTGACCCAGAAGGTTGCCGAGGAGATTTTCGGCAAGGTTCCGAACAAGGGTGTCAATCCTGACGAAGTCGTGGCGGTTGGCGCGGCGATCCAGGGTGGTGTCTTGAAGGGTGATTTGAGTGACGTATTGCTGCTGGATGTGACTCCGTTGTCCTTGGGCATCGAGACCCTCGGCGGCGTCTTCACCAAGTTGATCGAGCGCAACACGACGATTCCCAGCAAGAAGAGTGAAATCTTCTCCACGGCTTCTGACAATCAGCCTTCGGTTGAGATTCATGTCTTGCAGGGCGAGCGTCCAATGGCCGGCGACAACAAGACCATTGGCAAGTTCCATTTGGATTCGATTCCTCCTGCGCCACGCGGAGTGCCCCAGATCGAAGTGACGTTTGACATTGACGCCAACGGTATCTTGAATGTGTCCGCCAAGGATTTGGGTACCGGAAAGGAACAGAAAATCACCATCACGGCGAATTCGGGCCTGTCTGAAGACGAGATCAAGAACATGATCAACGACGCCCAGGCGCACGCTGAAGACGACAAGAAGCGCAAGGATGCGGTCGATACGAAGAACCGTGCCGAGTCGATGGTCTTCCAGCTGGAGAAGCAGTTGGAGGAACACAAGGACAAGCTTCCTGACAATATCACCGGACCGATCCGCGATGACATTGCGAAGTTGAAGTCCGCGATTGAGGCGAACGACACGGATCGCATGAACAAAGTCATGAAGGAAATGGAATCCAACATGCAGGCGATGGGCCAGGAAATCTATAAGAATGCCCAAGCCCAACAGCAAGCCGGCGGTGCGGCGGGTGGACAGGCGCCGCCGCCTGGATCCAATGGCGGCGGAAACGCAAAGCATGACGACGATGTGATCGATGCCGATTTCACGGATACGACTGACAACAAGTAAGTAAGGTATTTCACACGGTTGTGAGATGTCGCATATAGCAAACAAAGAAACAAAAGGAAAAACAATGAAAATCAAACCATTAGGTGATCGCGTATTGGTCGAGGCGATTGAGGCGAAAGAAACCGTTAAGGGCGGAATCTTCATTCCTGATTCAGCAAAAGAGAAACCCCAGGAAGCAAAGGTCGTGGCAGTTGGACCCGGCAAAAAGGACGACAATGGCAAGCTGATTCCGATGGATGTGAAGGTTGGCGATACGATTCTGACCTCCAAGTACGGCGGCACTGAAATCAAGATCGACGACAAGGAATACAAGATCTTGAATTCTTCGGACATTTTGGCGATTGTTGAAAAATAAAAGAAAAACACAGGAGATTATAGAAATGGCTGCTAAGCAGATTCAGTATGATACGAAGGGCCGTCAGGCATTGTTGGCTGGTGTTTCCGCCTTGTCGAAAGCAGTGAAGACCACATTGGGACCCAAGGGACGCAATGTGATCATTGATAAGAAGTTCGGTTCGCCGACTGTTACGAAGGACGGCGTGTCGGTTGCGAAGGAAGTCGAACTGCCTAATCCGTTTGAGAACATGGGCGCCCAGATGGTCAAGGAAGTTGCTTCCAAGACCAGTGACAATGCCGGTGACGGTACCACCACCGCAACGATTCTGGCCGAAGCGATGTTCCGCGAAGGCTTGAAGAACGTGACCGCAGGAGCGAACCCGATGTCGCTGAAGCGCGGCATTGACAAGGCCGTTACCGCAATCGTCGCTGAACTTGCGAAGATGAGCGTTGAAGTTGACAGCCGCTCGCAGATCGCCCAGGTTGCGACGATTTCCGCCAACTCGGACCATGTGATTGGCGACATCATTGCCGACGCGATGGACAAGGTCGGCAAAGACGGCACGATCACCGTTGAAGAGGCGAAGACGATTGACACGACCCTGGACGTTGTCGAAGGCATGCAGTTTGACAAGGGTTACCTCTCACCGTACTTCGTGACGAATGCCGAGGAGATGGAATGCGTTCTGGATGACGCATTGATCCTGATCCACGAGAAGAAGTTGTCCTCGCTGCAGGACATGCTCCCGATGTTGCAGATGGTTGCAAAACAGGGCAAGCCCTTGCTGATCATCGCCGAGGATGTTGATGGCGAAGCATTGACCACATTGGTTGTGAACAAGTTGCGTGGCACGTTGAATGTCTGCGCGGTCAAGGCTCCTGGCTTTGGCGATCGTCGCAAGGCGATGTTGGAAGATATTGCGATCTTGACTAACGGCTTGTGCATTACCGAAGACTTGGGCATCAAGTTGGAGAACGTGAAGCTGGAGCATTTGGGTTCCGCCAAGCGCATCACGGTTGACAAGGACAACACGACGATCGTTGAAGGTGGCGGCGATTCCTCGAAGATTGCCGGTCGCGTCAACCAGATCCGTCGTCAGATCGAAGAGACGACTTCGGATTACGACCGTGAGAAGTTGCAGGAGCGTCTTGCTAAGTTGGCTGGTGGTGTTGCTGTCATCCACGTTGGTGCTGCAACGGAAACCGAAATGAAGGAAAAGAAGGCTCGTGTTGAGGACGCCTTGCACGCGACCCGCGCCGCCGTTGAAGAAGGCATTGTTCCTGGTGGTGGCGTTTCCATCATCCGCGCCGCTACGAAGGCATTGGCAGGCCTGAAGCTGGATGGGGAAGAAGCCGTTGGTGCTAGCATTGTGCTGCGCGCCGTCGAAGAACCCCTCAAGCAGATTGCCTTGAACGCCGGTGTTGAAGGTTCCATCGTTGTGATGAAGGTCAAGGAACTGAAAGGCAACAAGGGCTACGATGCAGTTAAGAACGAATATGTCGACATGCTGGAAGCTGGTATCATCGACCCGACGAAGGTCGAGCGCTGTGCTTTGCAGAACTCTTCGTCCGTGGCTGGCTTGCTGCTGACCACCGAATGCATGATTTGCGATTTGCCCGAAGAGAAGAAAGAACCCGCAATGCCCGCAGGTGGCATGGACGGCATGGGCGGCATGGGCGGCATGATGTAAGTCAATATCAATAATGGTATAGAAACCATGGCTTGACTCTTATGTGAGCCTTGGCCCCCGCAATAGAGCATACGCTTCGTCGCGGGGGCTTTTTTGTGTCTTGTTGGCTGGAGTGGGGGGACTTGAAGGCAGCTTGATCTTGTACTGCAATGGGACGAAAAGTCGTCAAAACATGGAATTCATGAAAAAATAAAACAATTGTTTGGCTTTTTGCTTGAATTTAAACAAATGTTTTAGATATTATATGTTTTTGTTTTCCGTGTGATTTCATTTCAGGTTCACCATAGGGATTTTTAGTTATGAAGAAGATATTTGCATTGATTGGCATATTGCTTTTGTTGGGCTTGGGTGGTTTGATTGTTTTTCGTTTGATTGAGAAGACCCGTCCTGTAGAGGAACAGAAGTCGAGTTCTGCGGCGCCAGTGACGGTATTGTTGGCTGAGGTGAAGCGTGGCGATGTTGCGGACATCGGTAATTTCACGGGTTCGCTGGAAGCGGATAGCTTGTTCAACATTTCGCCGAAGACGGCTGGTCGCTTGAAGACCTTGAACTACAACATTGGTGACGTTGTGACCTTGAATGATCTTGTTGCGGTGTTGGATGACGAGGAGCAGCAGCAGGCGGTGAACGAACAATCGGCGGCATTGGTTGTTTGCGAAGCGGAGGTAAAATCCGCGTTGGCCAACGTAATGAACGCGAAGGCAGGAATCTTGAGTGCCGAGACGGAAGTGAAAGCCGCGGAATCTGGCGTGAAGTCTGCTGAGGCCCAGCAAGTGTTGGCGAAGCGTGAGTTGGATCGACATACGCAATTGCGCAAAGAGGATTTGAATACTCAAGCCGAATTGGATTCGGCGAAGGCGACATATGAAGTCCAATTGAGCGAGGTTGACATCGCACGGTCGAAGGTCGAGATTGCGACGACGGGTGTTGCGATTGCGAAGACGAAGCTGGCGATTGCCGAGACTCAGGTCGCCATAGCCGAGTCCCAGGTTGTGAAGCAGAAGGCGGCATTGGAGGCGGCGAGGGNNAGGCGGCATTGGAGGCGGCGAAGGCTCGTTTGGGCTACACGCGGATTGCGGCGGCATGGGAAGGCGGTTCGGACAAGCGTTTGGTCGCGCAGCGTTTTGTCGATCCCGGTGCGATGTTGTCCGTCAATGCTCCTATTATCTGCGTGGTTGATATTTCGAAGATGCGTGCGATTGTTTCGACGGTTGAGAAGGACTACGCTCGTTTGAAGCTAGGTCAGGCGGCAAGGGTATTTGTTGATGCGTATCCTCAGGGTTCTCCTGGTTCGAAGGAGCCATATTTTTCTGGAAAGATCGTGCGCATTGCCCCTGTTATCAGCGAGGTTGCCCGTCAGGGGCGCGTTGAGATTGAGATTGAGAATCCATCGGGCTATTTGAAGCCGGGCATGTTTGCCCGGATTGAGATTGAATTTGATCGCCACAAGGATTGCTACTTGGTTCCGTCTGAGGCGATCGTGCGTCGCGACGATGTTTTGGGGATGTTTTTTTCAGTTGGCAGCGAACCTGAAATGACGGTTGAGTTTGTTCCCATTGCGACTGGGATTAGATTTGACCAGATTGTGGAGGTTCGTCCAGTGAATCCTGAGCAGGAGAGTTTTTTCAGTGGCAGAGTTGTGACGATGGGGAATCACTTGTTGCGTCAGGGTTCATTTATACGGCTACCTGTTTACAGGTAGAGTCATTTGGCGGGGAAATGTTTGTCAGAGTGAAACCGAATTGGGGTTGACGATATGTCAGTAGTGAGTTTTTCCATTAAGCGACCAATCTTTGTGACGATGGTATCGCTGATTGTGATTATCCTAGGTGCAGTTGCCTTGATGAAGTTGCCTGTGGATATGATGCCTGACGTGACCTTTCCCGCAGTGACGGTCATTGCGGAGTATAGAGATGCCAGTCCCGAGGAAGTCGAGGAGCTGGTCACTCGTCCGATCGAGGAAGGTGTCGGCGCGGTTCCCGGCGTGAAGGAATTGCGTTCAAGTTCGTCTGAAGGACGTTCCACGGTGCGTGTTTCTTTTGAGTGGGGGATTGACATCGACGATGCGGCAAACGATGTGCGAGACAGGATCGACCGCATCATCAATGCGTTGCCAGAGGACGTTGATCGGCCGACCTTGCGTAAGTTCGATGCGGCATCGGCGCCGGTTGCGATTTTGGGTTGTGCTGCCGACTTGGATCCTGTCAAGTTGCGTCAGTTTATCGAGGATCAGATCGAGCCTCGATTGGAGCGTGTTGACGGGGTTGGGTCGTTGAACATCCTAGGTGGTCGCCAGCGCGAAGTGCATGTGAACTTGCATCCCGAGAAGATCAAGGCGATGCGTCTGTCAACCAAGGCGATATTGGATGTCTTGAACCGTCAGAATTTGACTTTGCCTGCTGGAACGATTGATTCTGGCAACTACGAGGTCTTGTTGCGCACTCCTGGTCAGTACAAAAGTTTGGACGAGATTCGCGAGACGATCGTTGCCGTGCGCGATGGTGCGACGATTCGGATCAAGGACATTGCCGAGGTTGTTGATGCATGGGAGAAGGAGACGACAGCTGTCCACATCAATGGGCGCAATGGTATTCGCTTGATGGTATTCAAGCAATCGGATCGAAACACGGTATCGGTTGTTGATGGCGTTGAGAAGGAATTGAAGCGAATTAACGAGGATTTTCCTCAGGTTCAGATGCAGATCATGCACTCGAGCGCTGACTTCATCAAGAATTCGATTGACAGCGTTGGGTCTTCGGCGTGGCAAGGCGGTTTGCTGGCCGTTCTTGTGATTTTGTTTTTCCTGAGGAATTGGACTGCGACGCTTGTGATTGCCACGTCGATTCCTTTTTCGATTTTTGCGACGTTTGCGTTGATTTACTTTACTGGCTACACGTTGAACATCATGACTTTGGGTGGCTTGGCGCTTGGTGTCGGCATGTTGGTTGACAACTCGATTGTGGTGTTGGAGAACATCAGTCGTTTGCGCGATGAGGAAAAGTTGGATGTCGTGACGGCATCGGAGAAGGGGACGATGGAGGTCATAATCCCGATTCTTGCCTCGACTCTGACGACTCTTGTGATTTTCCTGCCGATGTTCTTTGTTGAAGGGATGGTCGGGATTATGTTTTCCGAGTTGGCGATCGTGATTTGCTTTTCGTTGCTTTGCAGTTACGTGACTGCTGTGACGGTTGTTCCGATGATGACTGCGCGGATTGGTGCCTTGGCTGAGAAGCGTCTTGCGGCCAAGGGAATTACAGGGGAGAAGGAACATCCCCTGTCACGCTGGATCGGGAATTTTATTGATGAGTTGACGATGGCGTACCAGATATTCCTTCGGTTCTGCATGTTCCATTGGGTTTCAGTGACATTAGTGGTGGCATTGGCGGTTGTTGGCTGTTTCGGCTTATGGCAATTTATCGGTACCGAGATCATGCCTGAGACGGACGAGAGCCAGGTGAATGTCCGTATCGAGCTAGACGTCGGTACGCGAGTTGGAATTACGTCTGAGATTGCCCAGGATGTCGAGCGTTACATCATTGAGAATGTTCCCGAGTACCTGAAGATGCAATCGAACATCGGCGGTTCTGTGTGGCGTGGTTCTGCCGCTCACTCTGCGGACATGTCAGTTTATTTGGTCAAGCCTCACCTCCGTACTCGAAGCAGCGAACAGGTTGCTTTGGATCTGCAGAACAAGTTGCGGGATCGTTATCCTGGCGCGAAGATTCGGTGCAATGCTTCGGTGAGTTTCTTCAGTCGAATGATGGGCGGTGGTTCCGATTCCCGTTTGGAGATTGATATTCGCGGTTATGACATGGAGACGGGTGATGAACTTGCTAGGCAAGCGGCCGAGGTGATGGAAACCGTCAACGGGGTCACGGACGTACGAATCTCACGGGAAACAGGAACGCCTGAGGAGCTGTTCAAAATCGACCGAGTCAAGGCTTCGACCCTAGGGCTGGACGTTAATACCATTGCGAACTTCCTGGAGACCTCGGTGGCAGGCGTGTCGTCGACAAACTACCGCGAAGGCGGTGACGAATACAAGATTCTGGTCAAGATGAAGGATTCCGATCAACGTCAGTTGCACGAGATTCACGATTTGCTGGTGACGAACGAGTTAGGCGAGGCGATCAACCTCCGCAATGTTACGAGCACGAAGTCCCATAAAGGCGCGGTTCGTATTGACCGCAAGGAACAGGAGCGCGTGGTGACCTTGTATTGCAACATAGCTGGCGTTGATATCGGAACCGTCATCAAGGAGGCGCAGCCGAAACTGGATAGAATCATGCGACCCGCCGGCTTCTCGATCACCCCTTCAGGCAACTGGGATGACCAGGTGGAGACCTTCCAGGAATTGCTGGCGATGTTCGCTTTGGCGGTTGTCTTGGTGTACATGGTCATGGCTTGCCAATACGAGTCGCTGCTGGATCCTCTGGTGGTTATGTTCTCGGTTCCGCTTGCGGCTATCGGTGTGTTGGCAATTCTGTTCATGACGAATACGACTTTGAACATGCAATCGGCTATCGGCTGTATCATGCTGGCAGGAATCGTGGTTAACAACGCGATTATCCTAGTTGACCAGATCAAGGAGCTTCGTGCCGTTGGAGTCGGGATTTACGATGCCATTTTTGAGTCGGCTCGACGTCGCTTGCGGCCGATTTTGATGACGACATTGACGACTGTCGTGGGTCTTGTCCCCATGGCGCTTGCTCTTGGCGAAGGTGGCGAATCGATGGCTCCTTTGGCTCGTGCCCTTATTGGCGGCTTGAGTTCGTCCACACTGGTGACGTTGATCGTCATTCCCATCGTGTACATGGTGTTGCATCGTGGTGGCTTGAGAGAATTGAAGGCTGTCAAGGCGGCATTGAAGAAGTAGGTTGTGGCGGGTGCGGACATTGCAAAAGCCCGAAGGTCGCATTATGTTTAGGCGATGAGGGTTTTGTGTATTGATTTCCAGGAGTCAATTCCATGTCATTTTGCCTACTGTCACTCGTTGTTCCGTGCTACAACGAAGAGTCATGTCTTCGGGCGTTATACGCGAGCATTTGCCAGATACTTCCTTCGTTGCCTGAAGGGCTGGAAGTCGAGTTCAGGTTTGTTGACGACGGTTCCACTGACGGGACATTGTCGGTCTTGAAGGAACTGCGTTCGGGTGACCATCGGGTCCACTACCAGTCTTTTTCCAGGAATTTCGGCAAGGAGTCTGCGTTGCTATGCGGTATGGAAGCTGCTCGCGGCGACTTGGTTGCCGTGATGGACGCAGATATGCAGGATCCGCCGTCAATGCTCCTCGAGATGGTTTCGCACGTTTGGTCTGGCGAATGGGAGTGCGTGGCGACTCGGCGCATGGATCGTCGCGGCGAACCCGTGATACGCAGTTTTTTTGCGCGTATGTTTTATGGTTTGATGGGTTGGCTGACCCGTGTGAATTTGGAGCCTGGCGCCCGTGATTTTCGCCTGATGACCCGGAAATACGTCAATGCCCTTCTTTCGATGCGCGAGTACAATCGGTTTTCGAAGGGATTGTTTGGATGGGTTGGATTCAAGGTGAAGTGGTTGCCGTACGAGAACAAGGAACGGCTGTCCGGCGAGAGCAAATGGTCGTTTACAGGCTTGTGCAAGTACGCGCTGGAAGGAGTGATTGGATTTTCGACGTCTCCCCTGTACCTGTCCTTTGTATTGGGATTCCTCGCATGTCTTTTTGCTGCGATTATTTGCATCAAGACGCTGGTGAAAACGCTGTTCTTCGGGGAAGCCGTGCAGGGATACACGACTATCCTTGCATGCCTGACATTTTTTAGCGGCCTGCAGTTCCTGCTGATTGGCGTGCTGGGGCTCTATGTCTCGAAGATCTACATGGAAGTCAAGGGCAGGCCGATATATCTGGTCCAAGAATCCAGCGACGAATAGTCGATCCCAAACCAATAGAAACCTTGTTTCCCACAAGATCAACCAGGGAGCACCATAAAGCGTGGCGGGATTTCCTTGGTGATTGCGTAGTAGATTGCGCAGATCAAGCAGGGAATGATCGAACCCAGGATTTCACCTGCGACCAGCCCGAAAGCCATTGGCTTGAGCAATTGGTAGAATTTTGCCCCGCCATACTTCGAGACTAATGTCTTGAGCAGCCATCCTACGAGGAAAGCGCCTGCCATTCGTCGCTGCGGTTCTGTTGACCAAACAAGGAAGAGCACAGGGTGCAAAGGCCACCATGTGATGCGAAGCCGTGCAAATGCAAATGCGATGACCAAGGCGATGCCTGCGGCGCTGGCAATCATTGCCTTGGGTTCAGGTCGGGCATTGATGAATCTCTCCCAGGTGGTGTAGTTGGCCGCCTTTTCCAGTTGGTCTTGCTGGATCAGTCGTTGTGCGACGACATTGACGTTGTCGCAGGGCATTTTAGGCACGACTTGCGCCGACCATGAATCAACCCATGGCACGCCGTACTTGTATTGGAGGAAAAGTGTTGTTGGGATTGCAACGGCAAGTCCGAGGATCATAGCCAAGGCACAGGCCGTGGTGGCTTTCCCTAGCTTGAGCGATTGGTCGTCGTTTACCTTGAGCGATCCCGAGATGAACGGGAGTAGGGTTTCCCGTGGGTCGATGACAAATGTCAGGCAAAGCATCAAGAGAATCATCAGTTGCCTGGTACCGATGGCGCTGGCGCCGAAAAGCGCCCAGACAATGCCTGAAGGCATGAAGAATGGCTGGATGTAGAAGATCCCGGTTTCCGCCATCACCCTGCTGATCATGATGAAAAACATAAACAAGCCGGCGATGTAGATGATGGCAAAGGGCCATTCCAGGCCAGCCCTGACAAGCTGGATGAAAAGCAGGGGAACCAGGACCAGGAAAATCCGCATTCCGTTGACGACATGCTTTTCGACAATGTCGCCCGACTTGATGAAGAGCGCTTGTTTGAGCGTGCTTAGGTAGTATCGTCGTCCCAGGTAGAGTACGAGTATTGCCATTCCGAGATAGGATCCGAAGTTGAGCATTGAGAGTGGCGATATGCCCAGGTACCACACGCCATCGATATTGGCTCTAAGGGAGATTCCGTATGTTGCGAAGCATCCGCATACGTAGCACCAGAAGAAAGGGCCGATGCCGCATGAGAGAACCACGTCAGAGGCAAGGAAGTAGGCGAGTCCGATAACCGAGAAATAGAGTGTCGGTGCGAGCAGTCCTGCGCCTCCGCCTCGTTGGAAGGTTGTGCTAAGCCGTGCCAGCGGAATGAGATTGATGTGTTTGTTGAAGTAGATCAGGCTTTCCGGGAACCATGTGCAGAGGAAATTATTGAAATGTATTGTGAAGATGCAGATTGTCGCAATCCAGAAGAGCCTGTTTTTTAGGATGGCGGGGAGTTTGCCCGATCGATCCGGGAGGAGTGCGTTTGTGAATTCTGCGACTGGGTATGGCAGGTGCTCGTGGTGCGCCCATTGTCGATGCAGCATGGGTGCAATGGCGATGAGCGCTATCCAGGCTGTTAGCAGCAGTGGAAGCCAGAAGAGGAGTGGTTGTTTCCATGCGCTCCATGGGACATCGGCCAAGGTGAACGGCTTGTCTGGTCCTCCGAGTCCTTGGACGAATCCGATCAACGCCGTATCTTCGTCCTTCGAGACGTCGGCTAGCATATTTGGCGGGATTTCATCGAGGATGTTGTTTGCTTTCCAGCCTGGAGTTGTTTTGACGAAGTGATGGGGCAATATCAGTGAAGTGGTGAATGTCCTCATCAGTCCCGAGCCGGGTATGCAGCAGGCTGCGAGTGTCATTGCGACGACTAGCGCGAGTTCTTTGCCTTTGAAGGCGCGTTTGCCGAGGAGTGGGTTGACGACCAGGCAGAATATGATCAGGACGCCATAGACGCTGACGGGCATGTTGTTGCCGACCAAGTACGTCTGCTGGAGGATGAAGTCGTTGAAGTAGCTTACTCCACAGATGAAAGCGGCGCCTAGGAATCCAAGGATGACTGCTCTTGTGGTCATGGTGAGTTTCGTTATTTATGAATAGGATAGTTTGCTGGTGTTGGTCCGATTGTTGGATCAGGCTCTATTCTGTCAACGAGTCCCCATCTTCTTGACAGTGGCCACCAGACGACTCCTGGTTTTCCGATGATGTTTTTTCTCGGGACTGTTCCCCAGTATCTGCTGTCCTTGCTATTTTCTGAATTATCCCCCAGCATGAAGTAGTGGTTGTCTGGGACTGTGAATTCCGAGTTGTTGTTATTGAGGTATGGTGCGTTTCCATCCATGTGTGAATATCCGTGGAAGTCACCGGTTTCGCTGTAGATCCTCTTGAATCCCGGGGCGTCTTTTTCGTCCAGGCAACGGAATTCATTTTCGCCTTTTGGCTTGACGAATAGCATTCTGTCCTTGATCTTGAGCGTATCTCCTGGGAGTCCGACCAATCGCTTGATGTAGAATCGTCCACCGAATCCAGTGCCGTCGGGATCGACAAGGTCGTCTGTTGTAAAGACCATCACATCGCCGCGTTTAGGTTCGTTGAAGAAGAGAGACAGGCGATTGACGAACAGGTGGTCGCCCGTTTCACGGAATCCCCTGATGAAGACATCTCCTTCTTGGAGGTCGAAGTATCTTGACGACAAAGGGTTGATGTATATCCTGACGATGGTTCGCTTGACGTCTTCCAGCAATCCTGGTAGTTCGTAGGTATCATCGCCGATTTTGAGTTGCGTTACGGGCT
>DBPZ01000011.1:0-7060 GCA_002305655.1 Lentisphaeria bacterium UBA1407
GGGGTGGTGCTTGGGGCACCGGGGTGCTCGTACTCAAGCGTTGTCGCCGCTAAAGCGGCGAAACTGGGGCGTTCCTAGTCGGGACGTGTCGGCCGGGTTTGCCCTGCTTCGGAATACGGCGGTTTTAGGTATGGGCGCCCGGGGTGGTGCTTGGGGCGCCCGGGGTGGTGCTTGGGGCACCGCAGGTGCTCGTACTCAGGCGGTGTCACCGCTAAAGCGACGAAACATGACAAAGCCCCAGTCGGACGGGTTGGAGTGCAAAAGAAAGACGCCGCGATCGTTTGGTGTGTTCGCGGCGCCTAGGTGGTCAAGTCTTTTTTGAGTTATTTAGCTTGTCCAATCCTGACAAGTACCGGTCCGATCAGTCCCGCTTCCAAGAGGGAATCGTTCTTGGACCAATGCTTCCAGGTTGTGAATGCGATTCTGCCGGTCGGGCTTGGTTTTCCGTCCAGGAACCATTGTGGCCAGTTGGCGAGCCTGACTCCGTTCCAATCGGCGTCCTGAGGGAGGAAATCATCGCCGATGATCCTGTTGACCCATCGGTTGGTGACTTGGATCTTGAGTTCGTTTTTGCCGGCCTTGAGCTTATCGGTGACGATGGTGCTGTATGGCGGGAGCCAGAGGAGGCCGCAATCCTCGCCGTTGAGGTTTACCCGTGCCATCACCTGGACGCGGCCAAGGTCCAACATCACAGGCTTGCCGAGTTGATCGGCTGGGAAATCGAACTCGATCATGTAGGTCGAGGTGCCTGAGAAGTACTTGATTCCGTCGATCTTGCTTTCGGTATAGGAAGCGAGTTTCGGGAATTGCGCATAGTTCGGGGCGCCAAGTCCTTGGGGGAATGAAACGTTCCATGGTCCTTCCAGCTGGATCGGTTCGGGAACCTTGTCGAAGACCACGGGGGAACTGCCCGCTGGCGAGACCACGTTGAGGGTGCCATTTTGCCAGGCGACGACCTTGAGGGAACCATCGGGCTTTCGTTCTACTTGGAATGGCTGGATCGTCGATGAGCCGGTCGGGAGATCGACGGTGGCGTTTTCGCTGATTGAGACGAAGAATTTTTTCCCGTTGTAGGTGTAGTTGATGTCAAGTGTCTTGAGGTGCAGGTAAGCAGGGTCGCCGCCGAGGACTTCATTGCTGGCGACGAGTGTAAGCGTCGCCTGTTTTGTGACCATGTCCTGGAGGAGCTTGGTTACATCCTTTTGGCCGGCGCCGTCGATGGCCTTGTAGAGCGCCTTGTCGATGGTCAGTGAATTAGCTTGTCCTTCGCCCTTGGTTGACTTTGCCGTCCACTCGAATGCTGTTGCGGCCGGCTTGTTCTTGTCGGTCGCCTTGTTTCTGAACATGACGAAAATCGATTCCGACTGCTTGAAGTTGTATGGGACTTCGATCGAATCGTCATTTGCCTTGAAGGCGGCAGCCGGTGCGATCTTGCCTGATTCCGCGGACCAGATTTCGGGGACCTTTCCCGTAATCCTGAATTTGAGGGTTGCTTCGACGGCGTATTTCTGCTGGTTTGAGACGAAGTACCAGTCGTTCCCCTTGTCATCGTACTTGTGCAGGAAGAGGATTGAGGGCGACGACTTCCCTGGTGTTGTGTAGCTGAAATCCGGGATGACCTTGTCTTTGTCAAGGATGGCTTGTGGATTGACTCCGAAGAAGACCCGTCCCTTTCCGATGTTTTTGGATGTGATGTTTTTGCCGTCCATGTCTCCCCAGATTTGGCTGACGAGCTTTTGGATGTCTTGGTCAGATTGGGGATAGTTTTCGAGTCCGAAGGCATTTCTTGTTTTCGGCCCGAGCAGGATTGTTGCTCCGTCCTTTGCGAGGTCCAGGACCTTCTGGAGCAGTTGCGGGGTTGCTTCCTCTGTTTTTGTCACCACGAGGATGCGGTAGTTCATTCCGTGTGGAAGGTAGATTCGTCCGTTTTTGACTGTGGTGGATTCGATGAAGGAGCGCGAGTCGATGCAGTTTGCCCTGTATCCTTGTGGCATTCCCGGGCTGTAGTTTTCTCCGCAGGGCGCCTTTTGCTGCGCCACGTAGAGTGCGTCGCAGACTGCGCGTCCCTGTTGGAGGAGGAATTGCGACCGTGCGATGTAGGCGAGCCATCCGCTGTAGTTGTCCCAGAGAGTGTTGTGTCGATTGAAGTGGAATCCCCATTGACCCATGGTCATTCCCGGGGAGTTTCTGGTCCAGGGCTGGTGTGCATAGGAGTGGAATATGTACCTGTTGACTCCGTGTGAGAACACCTTGTCGCCCTGGATTTTATGTGCTGCTGGATGCGATTGCCACCTTCCGGATGCCGGTGCGGCGGTAAAGCTTTCCGTTCCGGCGATTTTACGTCCATAGACTTGGGCGATGTTTCCTGCGAAAGCGGCATTTCCCGCCGATGTTGAGACGCCCCAGAATTCACCCATTGGGATATCCGCCGTGCGTCCTTGGAGAAGGTCGTCAAAAGGACCGCCGTAGGGTTCCGAGAGGAATTCGAGGTTTGCTTCCTTGCAGAGCTTGTTGAAGTATTCCGCGTAGCATTCGCTGTAGAGGTCGGCTATCGTTCGCCTGAAGTCGTCGAGGAATCGTTCGGACACGTCTTGGGACTTGACGTAGTATCCCGCCAGCACAGGCAGGTATGGGTCGATGGCATAGCCGCGCAATCTCTTGAAGTCCTCGGCAAACGTGTCCGTCCAGTTTTGCGGGCCGACTTCGTAGGAGTCGATCAGCGAACCCTTCAGAGTCTTGCCGGAGAGCTTGCCCGCGTTTTTGACGACGATGCCCATTTGCCCGTCCCAGGCCGCCTTGACGCCTTTCTTGGACATCTTGTCGCATTCCAGTCCCCGACCGAATCGCGTGCAAGGATGATTGTATCTTCCGATTAGCGTATATCCAAGTCTAAGGATGGTCCAGTTTCCAGCTGGCGCGTCCCACTTGAGGATGCCATCGGCGTCCATGTACTTGGAGATATTGATGATGGCATCCGGGTTGACGAGAGCTTCTGGCGGTGGATTGGGTCCGCGTTTCAAGTCGATGTTGCCGGGGTAGAGCGCCTTGCCCTGGAAACCGGGGATCAGTGTCGCTGTCGCTTCGCGTTTCGGGAAGGCGAGCAAGGCGATCTCGTGGTAGAAATCCATGGTGACGGGGGGCATTGGGATTTTTGCGACGACATGCTTGCCGCCTTCGATGTCGGTCGATGCGTACGTGACCTTTTTCATGGCGTTTTCTTTCGTGACCCATGGTCCTCCTGAAGAAGACCATCCTGGGCAGTTATGCAGGTTCACTTCCAGTCCCAGCGATTCCGCCACTTCGAGGGTGTACTGGACCATGTCGAACCATTCAGGCGATGCGGTTGGCACGTTGCCTTCAGGGATGCCTTCGCCAATGTCCAGGATGGTGATGCCGCCGACACCGACTTTTGCCATCGCCTCCAGGTCGGCCTTGATGCCTTCCTTGGTGATGTTGCAGTTCATCCAGTGCCACCAGGCTTGCGGCTTCGCTTCGTTCGGGGGATTCAAAAAGCCCTTCTCCAAGTAGTCCGCATGGAGGAAAATGGCCAGGAGTAGGAGGATGGATACGAATTTTCTTGGCATGGTTCTGACTCCTTTGTTTAGCGTTGACGTTTATCGAATTCAACCAGGTCTTTGTATTTGATTCCACTTCCCCCGAAAATGTCAAGCGCGGAGCCGACTGTCAGGTCGACCCGCCCCTTCCCGTGAGCGAGGATGTCATGCACATCGTCCATCGATTGCGCCCCTCCCGCATAGGTTACGGGCACTGTTGACCACTGTGCGAGGTCCTGGACCAGCTTCAGGTCAACCCCTTGCTGCTTTCCTTCCACATCGACGGCATGGACCAGGAATTCGTCGCAGTACTTGGTCAAGTACAGAAGGAGATTTTTATCGACGATCGTATCGCAAATGGTTTGCCAACGATTGCAGGCCACATGGTATCCATCCGGTTGTTTCCGGCAGCTCAAGTCAAGTACGAGCTTGTCTCTTGGAATCGATTTTGCAAGCAGGTCGAGTTTGTCTTGGGAGAGTTGTCCGTTTTCGAATATGAACGATGTGACGATAAGTTTTTGCGCCCCGTTTTCCAGCCAGAACTGAGCGTTTTCAGGCGTGATTCCGCCTCCAATTTGGAGCGTCCCCGGATGTTGCGATAGCGCTTCCATTGCGGCATCTTGGTTTCCAGGTCCCAACATGATGACGTGTCCGCCCATGAGACCATCATCATGGTACATGTTGGCGTAGTATGCGGGAGGCAGGTCGGCGACGAAGTTGGTTTTCAAGGACTTGTTTTCACCGTCTTCGAGCGAGGAGCCGACGATTTGCTTGACCTTTCCCTGGTGCAGGTCGATACAGGGGCGAAATCTCATTGGTCTTGTTCCCAGTATGCCTTGAGCTTTGAGTTGGAGGCGACAGGCGCGTCGTCGATCTTGCTTATGAAATCCATGTATTCCTTCACGGACTGCGCTTTTGCCCAGGCTATGAATTCGTCGTTGGCGAGCAGTGCTTCCGCCAGGCAGGCGAATTCGGTGAATCCGTCTTCGCGATCCAGCCCGATTGGCTTTCTTGTCTTGGTGTCATAGGCCTTGACATGCTGGAGGATTTCGACCTTGGGGGAGTACCTGAAGACCTTGATGATGTGCGGGAAGGCGGTGACGAATCCGACTCCCTCCCAGCCTGAAGCCTGGAAGTCCTTGACGAAGGATTCCTTGCTGTATCCGCAATGCGCCCATTCCGTGCGTGATGGATTGTCACGCCCGATGATGCTGACGAAGTAAACTTTGAATTGGGATTTGCCGTCCGGCATCTTGACCAGCTGGCATCCCTCGATCTTGGCGTGGTAAGTGCCGCATTTTTCGACTTTCATCGCTGAATTCTCCTGAATGTAATTGAGTATGGAAAAATGAGAAAATCAAGGCTCTGTTTCAATACAATCCGACATGGATGGAGTATAGTATAGCGTGAAAATCGGATTTTTCCCCGATGGTGAAATCAATTTGCCAGGAGTAGTGATGGATTTTGACGTGGTTGGCCTGGTATCTTCGATGATACGTATCGATAGCAGGAACGTATTGCCCCTTGACGTGGAAGGCGAACGTGTTGCGTACGAAGAGGAGATGGGAGATTTTGTTGAATGTCACCTGGTCGCCCTTGGCTTTGCGATTGAGCGTCAATACATCGCCGAGAAGCGTCCTCATGTGATTGGTCGCCGCATCGTCGATCCGTCCTATCGCACCTTGTGTTTCGAGGCTCATTTGGATACGGTTGGCACTGACGGGATGACCATATCTCCATTTGAGCCCGTTGTATCTGAAGGGAAGTTGTACGGTCGTGGATCCTGCGATACGAAAGGCAGCATGGGGGCGATGCTGGTTGCATGCAAGACGTTGATAGACCTGGATTTGCCTCTTAACCTGGTGTTTATAGCGGGCGCTTCGGAGGAAACTGGAGTCCAGGGAACCCCGTTGCTGGAACTGCGCGGCGAGCGGATAGACGGGATTGTTGTCGGGGAGCCGACGCTTTGCCGGATGGTCGTTGCTCACAAAACGCACGACATCTACGATTTCACGGTTCGCGGGCGTTCGGCGCATTCGTCCAATCCCGATCTGGGAGACAATGCGATTGTAAAGGCATCGCGATTGGTGTTGTACTTGGAGGATGAATTGCGTCCGTATTTGTCTTCCATTCGCGATTTACGTTTTGAGATCGGTTGCACGATGTCGGTCGGAATCATCCATGGCGGCGTGAAATGCAACATCGTCCCTGACGAATGCAAGGTCATTGTCGATGTTCGGCGTGTCCCGGGCGCTTTGAGCGCGACTTCCTTGGGCGACAAGGTGATTTGCGAGATGAAAGAGAGGTTCGGGGTCGATGTCGAGTTGACTCGCTTGCATTCGGCTCCAGGGATGGGTCTTGACGAAGGCGATGCGTTCATGGGGGATGTGCAGCGTGCGTTGTCATCATTGGGCTACAATGCTGAACCCATGACGGTTTCGTACTGCACGGATGCCGGTCCGTTGTCTGAAAAGGGCTATTCGTGCGTTGTCTTGGGGCCGGGCAACATTGCGCAGGCGCATACGGCATGCGAGTTCGTTGCCTTGGATGAGTTGCATAAGGCAGTTGAAATATATGTTGAAATAGGCAAGTCAATGAGCAGTCGAAATTAGGAGTCGGTCAATGAACAAGATCCGTCTGGGCTTTATTGGAGTTGCGAATCAGGGCACGTACAACCTGAAGGCGTTTTTCGGTCACGACGATTGCGTCGTCGTGGCGATTTGCGATGTTGACGACGAGTATTTGGCACGCGCGAAGGCGTTGATTGACGAGCAGTACGGGAACCACAAGTGCAAGACCTACCATGATTTCAGGGACTTGAACCGGGATGACGAGGTTGACGCTGTGGTGATAACCGTGCCGGACCATTGGCATGCGTTGATGGCGATCGACGCTGCGCGATGCGGAAAGGACATCTACTTGGAAAAGCCTTTCTCCCTGTTCGTGTCCGAAGGACGGCGGGTTTGCGACGTGGTCAAGGAAACGGGACGGATCCTGCAAACCGGAAGCCAGCAACGCTCCTCGCCGCAATTCAGGAAGGCATGCGAGCTGGTACGCAATGGATTCCTGGGTGACGTCTCATGGATCGAAGTCGAAATTCCCCCAAACAACAAGTTCTGCGAACCAACCTGGGAACCGCAGCCAGTGCCACCGCAATTGGACTATGATTTCTGGCTCGGACCTGCACCGCAAGCCGAGTACCATGAGCAACGATGCCACTATCAATTCAGGTTCATCAGGGATTATTCCGGTGGTCAGGTGACCAATTTCGGCGCACATCACCTGGATATTGTCCAGTGGGCGCTGGGAATGGACGATTCAGGCCCCGTTGAGGTTTGGGGCGACGGCGAATTCCCGGAATCGGGCCTATTCAACACGGCGACCAAAGTCGATTTCGGCATGCGTTACGCCAACGGCACCGAGGTTCGCTGCGTGACCGGCGGAAGCAAGGTCGTGTTCCACGGGACGAAGGGAGACCTTGAAGTCAAGCGTGCCGCCGCGTCTGC
>DBPZ01000011.1:7071-16539 GCA_002305655.1 Lentisphaeria bacterium UBA1407
GAGCTTGATGACAGCCATATTCGCCTGTACGATAGCCGCGACCACTACGGCAATTTCCTGGACTGCATCAGGACTCGCAAGGAACCGATTTGCCCGCCAGAAGTGGGACATCGCTCCGCAACCTGCTGCCATCTGGCGAATATCGCCATGTTGCTGCATCGTCGCTTGAAGTGGGATCCGAAAGCAGAGCGGTTCATTGGCGACGACGAGGCAAACGCCATGCTGACGCGCCCCTATCGCGCCCCCTGGATGCTGGACTAGCGCGCAATATTTCCGAGTGCCATCAGGACGTAGGAGGTTGATAGGAGCGGCATCGACTCCATCCATCGCCCGTTTGTGTTGACCCAGGAGCCGTCTTCCTGCTGGCGTTTTCCGATTGCCTGGACCAATTCTGCTTGCCAGTCGTGGGATACCCCTTGCTTGTCAAGGATGCTTGGTTCCCCAAAGAGTGACAGGGTCTTGCTGAAGGTGTGGAGATAGTAGAAGTATCCTGCGTCTCCAACTCCAGGATTCTCATCCAAGGTGTAGTATCTTTTGACCCAATCGAAAGCCGATTTCATCCTGATGTCGTCTTTATCGACCTTTGCGTAGATTAGGCACTTGAGTCCGGAGTAGGTCATTGAGCCGTATGATCTGAGGAGTTCTTTTTTCTCGGGGGCTGGTTGTCCAGGGATGTCTGCGGGTGGTCTCATTGCGTCAGCCGGGCTGTAGATGAAGCCTCCCTTGTCGTTTTCGTCTGCTGATTTGACCCATGCGCTTTGGTTTGTTTCCTGCAGGTTTTGGCAATGCGTGACGAATGCGAGCGCCTTTTGCCATGCGAGCTTGGCGGTTTCCGCCTTTTTCGGATCGTTGTTGTATGGCTCCCTGTCCAGATGTTCGGTGACGTATAGTGCTTCGAGTGCCCATGCCGTATTGGAGAGGTCTGCGCGTCTTCGTTTTCCGTAGCCAGTTCCTGCCGCATTGGGGTCGTGTTCGGGATTGCCTTCGGGATAGACATCAGGGCTGAGCAGGTATTCGCGAGCCTTTTTCATGATGTCGATGTCCTTTTCCCGATTGAATTTCGCAAGTGCGACCAGGCTGATCGAGGTTGAATACACGGGGTAGCTGCGTCTGCCCATTGGCCTGTCGATCGTTCCGTCCGGTTTTGCCGAGGCTGCAATGAAGTCGAGCGCCTTGTTGATTTTGTCTTTCACTTCCTGTCTTTGGTAATCCGGCGTGTCTGCTATGCCGATGCAGGCGAGGGCCGTGATTGCAGGTTGCATCATCCATGAGCCGTTGATAAGCTGATTGTCCAGCAAGTACTTGACTGCCTTTCCTTGGATGACGGCAATTTGTGGCTGAAGATCGCTCCGGGGCGCTGCGATGATGGCTGCTGAAAAGGTAAACAAAACTAAAATCAAATGCTTCATGATAATGGACTCCTGTGAAAAGGCCTTGAATAAGAACTCTTTAAATATATACCACCAGCAATAACAATGCCATGAGGTGGAATCCAGCTCGAATGACGTGACATTGCGGGTTGTGTGCCCGAAAAGCAAGCAATCGATGCACTGATTTTGTGCTTTGTAAAACGAATGGCAGGGGTTGTTGAAATGCGAGGATATGTTGAAAATGTCTTTTACTATGAATTGAAAAGTCGAATTAATGCATCACTTTAATTGGAGAAGAATTCTTATTGTAAAGGATAGTTGCGAATGCTTAAATTATTGCGATATGTACGTCCATATTGGTGGATGGCGCTGCTTGCTCCGATATTCATGTTCGTCGAGGTTTCGCTGGAATTGCTTCAGCCTCGCTTCATGGCCCGGATCATCGACCAGGGGATTGCGCGCGGGGACATGCGTTGCATCTGGACGACCAGCCTGTTGATGGTGTTGACGACCGGCGTTGCGGTACTCGGCGGAATAGGGTGCACCATCTTCGCAAGCATGGCTGCGCAATACTTCGGTTGCGACTTGAGGTCGGCGTTGTTCGAAAAGGTCCTTGGATTGTCCTTTGCCGAAGCGGATCGTTTTTCGACGGCGTCGATGATCACCAGGTTGACCCAGGATGTGCAGCAAGTCCAGCAAATGCTCGGGAGGTCCTTGCGGATGCTGGTTCGCGAACCGTTGATGTGCATCGGGGGAGTCGCGATGGCGCTTCACATCGACCGCCGGTTGGCGCTTATCCTCCTGGTCTTGCTCCCGCCCGTGGTGATCCTGGTGATGGTGATCTACAAGTTCAGCCGCCCGATGTTCATGGACATCCAGACGAAGACCGACAAGCTGAACGCAGTGCTGCAGGAGAATCTCTCCGGGGTGCGCGTCGTGAAGGCCTATGGTCGCGAAGAGTATGAGGAGGGACGTTTTGCCGAGGCAAATGACTCGTTGGCATCCCAGCATATCAAGACGAGCCGGTTCATGTCAGGCATGATGCCTGTGATGATGTTGCTGATGAACTTCGGGATCTTGGCTGTTTTGTGGGTTGGCGGATTGACCGTTCGGAGTGGCGAGTTGAGCGTGGGTGAGGTCGTTGCGATGGTGAACTACATCACGCAAATCCTGTTTTCGTTAATGTTTGCGTCGTTTGTGATGACGGACATAGCGCGGTCGAAGGTGTCGGCGGAGCGCATCAACGAGGTTTTGGACACGGAGGTTTCGGTAATCAACGAGGGACGCGAACGAAGCCAGGCAAGCGAGGTTGGCGCGCGTGTCGTTTTCGAAGACGTGAGTTTCCGGTATCCTGAAGCCTCGGGACCGCCCGTTCTCGACAAGATCAGCTTCACAGTGGAACCCGGGGAAACCTTGGCGATTCTGGGTTCGACGGGGTCGGGGAAAAGTACTCTGGTGAATTTGCTGCCTAGGTTCTATGACGTGACATCGGGGCGCATAGTGATAGACGGGATTGACATCCAGGAGTATGAATTGACGGAATTGCGTTCGATGATCGGCATGGTCTTGCAGGAATCGGTTTTGTTTTCGGGCACCATCGCGGAGAATATTCGCTGGGGCAATGCCGAAGCAAGCGAGGAGGATCTGGTTGCCGTAGCCAAGGCTTCCCAAGCCTATGAGTTCGTGGAACGTTTTTCAGATGGGTTCGAAACATTGGTTGGGCAACGGGGGGTGACGTTGTCCGGCGGTCAGAAGCAACGACTGTCCATCGCACGCGCACTACTGAAACGGCCTAGGTTGCTGATCCTGGACGACAGCACGTCCGCGCTGGACGGAACAACCGAACGCTTGCTTCGTGCAGGAATGAGGCAATTGTGCCAGGGAATGACCGTGATGATGATTGCGCAACGGATCTCATCGGTACGGAATGCCGATAAGATTCTTGTTTTGCAGGATGGCAAGATCGCCGGGTTGGGACGCCACGCGGAACTGTTGTCGTCCTGCATTGTCTATCAGGAAATAGTTGAGTCTCAGGAAGGTAAGGAACGCGAGGAATAACGATGAGGTTTGCATGTGTTTTTTTGCTGTTGGCAGGCGCGTTGTCAATGGCCCAGGAGGTCGATGTGGAACGGTTTTCGGTAATCAGCTACAATGTCCAGGCACGTCCGGTATTGGACGACTCGAAATGGAAAATGCCGTTGATTGGGGAGCGGTTGAAGGAATATGGAATCATCGGCTTGCAGGAAGCGTTTCGGCGTCAGGAGCTTCTTTTTGCCAAGTGCCCGAAACACGCCACGTTCTACGAACAAGGGAAGCGACACGCCTTCAAGATCGTCAATTCCGGCTTGGCGATCATGAGCGTCTTCCCGTTGTCGGACCAGACTTTTGTCCATTTCGAGAACGAGGGATCTCTGGAAAACCGTTTGGGTTCGAAAGGCGTCATGTTGGGAAGGATTAAAATCGGCGATGCGACCCTGGATTTCTACACAACCCACCTGGCGGCTGGAACGGAAGCCGATTCGGGAGCGGCGCGGGGGCACGAACTCAAGCAAATCACGGCATTCATCAAAAAGCACTCGCCGCCGGAAAATGCGGTGATCATTACGGGCGACTTCAATTGCCGATTCGGCGGATCAGGAAAGATCCTTGATGTGTTTCTGACGGAAAATGGCTTGGAGGATAGCATGAAGGCCTTCAATGGAAAGCATAACGAGGGCATTGACCATATCCTGTTCAAATCGTCTCCAAAGCTGAAGCTCAAGGTCGAGGACTGCAAGTGGTTGGGCGAAGAGTTCAAGGACGGAGCCAAGGGACCGCTCAGCGACCATGTTCCCTTGAAAGCCATATTCACCATACTAAAAGACTAAGACGATGAAACTTGCGCTGAAAGTAGATTTGTTGTTGATTCTGCTGTTTGTCACGCCGTTTGCCCTTGCGCAACAAAGGCAAACCAACCGTGACCTGAAACAGTCGTTCGACCGTACCTATGTCAAGTTGGCTCGCAAGTACGGCTTCAGTATTCCCAGAAAACTCAAGTTCGACAAGCGAATGCGCGGAACCCCATTGCCCCAGGAGGCGCTTGAACTCAACCTGGATCGGTTCTTCCTGGCATTGGAGGAGTTGACGGTTGATTTCGTCAAGAGATCCGGGCTGAATACAGTGATGATCTGCCAAAACCTAACGTACGAAGGCAAGCGCGCGGGTGGCATGGCAAAGGGGAATGTCATTTATTTGGACGCAGGCTTCACCCCGCATGTGGTTTACCACGAATTGTTCCATATCTTCGACCGGATCAACGATCGGAAATGGAATAGGCTCAATCCCAAGAATTTCGTCTATACGGGAAGTGATTTCTTCGATGCGGAACTTTCGAGGCGGGACATGAAGAAGCTTGAGGCCAATCAGGGCGTGCAGGAAATCGACCTTGCCTTTGTCTCGGACTACGCCAAGTCGTTTCCCCGGGAAGACCGTGCCGAGACGTTCGCATTCATGGTCTGCGAAGGACCGGCATTCCTGTTGAGAACAAATCGAAGCCCGCACCTAAAGGCGAAAATGGATATGATCGTCAAGGCGACCGCAACCCCAGGACTGCTGGGAAAAGACTATTGGAACAAGAAGCTTTTCGCTGCAGGGCAGTGATATCTTGATGCAAGAAAAATGCACTTTTCAAAAGAAAAAATTCACGCTTTTAAACATTCGTGCTTGTTGAATCGCTTTTTTTGTGGTGTATATTGTTTTTTTATTCAAAAAGCATCATCACCCTCATACGAAAACAACCTAGATGATACTATGAGATGTTCTTACAATAAACTCTGGAAACTGCTTATCGACAAAGGAATGAAGAAGACTGACCTTCTTGAGTCAGCAAGGATAAGTAGTGTGTCTCTTGCCAAAATGGGGCGTAATGAGAACATGACCATGGAGACGCTGATGAAAATAGGAAAAGCCTTGCGCTGTGATGTCGGGGATATTGTGGAGTTTATCCATGATGAACCACTAGCAGAAACAATGACAGTTGCCCTTCCAGAACAAGCGGACAATGCCAACGCCCGTTTTATGCTGGGCGAATTGTTCTGTGGTCCAGGCGGACTTGGCTGGGGGGCAAAGCATGCAGACATTGGGATTCCTGGTTTCAACATTGGTCATAAATGGGCGAATGACTATGACGAGGAGACTTGCGAGACATATAGGCGCAACATTTGTCCTAATGCTCCAGAAACGGTCATTTGCGGCGATGTTAGGCAACTTGACCTTGATTCCTTGCCTCCCATTGACGCCCTTGCATTCGGATTCCCGTGCAACGACTTTAGCATAGTTGGTGAACAAAAGGGATTTGAGGGTGCTTATGGTCCACTTTATACATACGGAGTTAAAGTACTTAAGTCTCATCGGCCGCAGTGGTTTCTTGCAGAAAATGTCGGGGGGCTGAGATCCGCAAACGAAGGCAATGCCTTCCAAAAGATTCTCGCTGATATGCGTGAGGCAGGGTACCGGCTCTACCCGAACCTCTACAAGTTTGAGCAATATGGCATTCCGCAGGCACGTCATCGTATCATCATTGTTGGAATAAGGGATGATTTGCCATACGAATTCAGAATTCCAAGTCCTGCTCCATACGCCAATATCGACAATTCGTGCCGTACAGCCTTGGAGGAGCCTCCTATTCCCACTGGCGCTCCAAATTCAGAACTGACACGACAGTCAGCGCAGGTTGTGGAACGGCTCAAGCACATTAGACCAGGCGAAAACGCATTTACCGCTAAACTTCCGCCAGAACTCAAGCTGAATGTCAAAGGAGCTAAAATCAGTCAGATTTACAAGCGCCTCGATCCCGACAAGCCAGCATATACAGTTACTGGATCAGGCGGTGGTGGCACCCATATCTACCACTATTCAGAACCTCGTGCGCTGACAAACAGGGAACGTGCTAGATTGCAGACATTTCCCGATACATATGTGTTTCATGGCTCCAAGGAATCCGTCAGAAAACAGATTGGCATGGCCGTCCCTTGCAGAGGGGCAAAGATCATCTTTGAAGCCATACTGAAAACCTTCGCTGGCGTGGACTATCCATCGGTTCCAGCAAACTTTGAGGAATAATCTAACACTTCTAGATTTTTCAAATAATTTTCGTGGACAACAGATGCTTATTACTCAAGAATTATACAAAAAGGTGCTTCTCGACCCGTTGGAACGAAAAGCGGATGAACTGAAAATCGTGTCGGGCTATGCCACTTCAGCGATGGCCGTAAGGCATTTGCTTGGCAACCAAGGCTTCAAGTTGTCCGTTTTGGTCGGAATGTGCCCGAGAGACGGCATTACGATTACCAACCACAGGGGTTTTGTCAATCTCGTGAACGACAGTGGAAGCCGCTTCCGCTGTCATTACCAGTGTGGAAGGCCTACACATACAAAACTTTATGTGTGGTATTCCAACGGGAAGCCCGTGGAGGCCTATATTGGCTCAGCCAATTACACCCAGCATGCCTTCGTTCTCAACGTGCAGAATGAGGCATTTGCTGAATGCGACCCGATGCTGGCAGACAAGTACTACCGCCAGCAATTGGGACACGCAATGGACTGCCTGATGCCGGACATCGAGAAGTCAGTACCGATTGTAAGGGGCACCAAGCCTGCCATTGCCGCTGGAGCAAGGGAACTTTTCGTGCCAAAATCAAGCATCGCCTTTGACAGCGGGAATGTAGTCGTCACCAGTGTTGAACTTCCTCTATATTCCACAAGGACTGGTCGTGTCCCCAAAAGTTCGGGGCTGAACTGGGGACAAAGGGAATCTAGAAACAGAAATCAGGCTTACATAGCTGTTCCCGTTCCAGTTCAGAGAACGCATTTTTTCCCGCCTCTTGCCGTTCGTTTTAATGTCGCAACTGATGATGGGGAGATGTTCGAGATGTCCGTGGCGCAAATGGATGGGAAAGCTATTGAAACACCGAGTTCAAATGCAGACATCGGCGCGTACTTCCGCAGACGTCTAGGGCTACAATCAGGAGCGTTTGTCCAAGATGCCGATTTGGACAAGTATGGAAGACGGACAGTGACCTTCACAAAATTTGACGATGAAAACTACTATATGGATTTCAGCGTTCCACGAAAAACACGGTCGCGCAAGAGATAATCGGAGAGATAAAAGAATATGCTGAATTACTGGTGGGTCACTCGCCCCAAACGTAAACTTGATTCAGTTCCTGAAATACTATCCACAATCGCGGAGAATGCACTTGACCAAGAGTGGAAAGGCGAACGCGATACGCATCTTGTCTTTGAGGAGGCACTAGAAAATGCTGGTTTGAAGCGTGAAGGCGAACGACGTGACCAGACTGGCGGGGGTGGACGTACCTACATGGCTTGGATAAAAAGCTTGGGGCTGGTGTTCAGGCAGGAAAACACGGGAAAAATCAAGTTGACTTTGGCTGGGGAGGCCATAATGAACGGCGATTCCCCAGTTCTTGTTCTGACTGAACAGGTGTTGAAATATCAGTTCCCCTCTGCTTTCTCCGTAAGTCGTGGCGTGAATGTCGCAGAGCGATTCAAAATCCGCCCTTTCAGGTATCTGCTCAGACTTATAAGTGACTCAAGAGTCAACTACATTACGCAGGATGAGCTGGCGAAGATTGTCATTACCGAAGCAGAAAATGAAACTGAAAAATGTCATGAGCATATTGTGGGGCGCATCCTTGCCTATCGAAATGACGGCGACCGAATTCTTCACAAGAATTTTGCTGAGTTGTATGCACCGTCAAAGGGTGCGGTCAATTATAATGATCCATACAGCCATCTTATGGATATTGCCAACACCATGTTCAACTGGATAGAATATACCCAGTTGGCACGGCGTGAAGATCAAAAACTCCGCATTTTGGAAGGACGTGAAAAGGATGTGGAACGCATTCTTTCTGTCACTCCGACGTTTATTGATAGGCCGCATCAACATGAGTTCTTTCAACGAAAATATGGCATTGACCCTAAGCACAAGAAAGATACACGCGATTTGACTGGAGCATATGTAGTCACGTCATATATGGTACAAGAGCAAAAGATCAAGAAAGCCTTCATTTGTGAATCTATTCGCAAGCCTATCAGTTCAATCAACTCAGACTTGGTTGAATTGATAGCTGATCGGACAGGGATTAACTCCTTAACGGTAGGGGCAGTTCTGCAAAAGTTGTATCCACATGGAGCGATTGGCTCATTCATGAACGAGTACTTTGAGATGGCATTTAGAGGGCGTGAAGATGCTACCGATTTTGAACGTGCCACACAGACAATTTTTCAGGATACATTTGGCTTTGAGGCCACACATATCGGAGCGGCTGGTCTAACTCCCGATGTGCTGGTTCTTTCAGATTCGGCTGGTTACCAAGCTATCATTGACAACAAGGCATATAGTAAATACAGCATCAGCAATGATCACCGGAACAGAATGATTCACAACTACATCAATGGACTGGCAAGCTACAGCAAATCCGCATTGCCTTTGGCTTTCTTCAGCTACATTGCTGGAGGATTCAGCCCATCAATCGATGACCAGCTGAAGAGCATTGCCGATGAATCTGGCGTTCCTGGAAGTGCAATGCCCGTCTCGAATATGATTAAACTCATCAACCTTCATTCGGAGAATAAATTCTCTCATGAACAGCTGAAGCGTATTTTTTCAATAGGTCGTAGAATTGAATTAAAGGATTTGATTCATTGATAATCCTCAAAAAGAAGTTAGAACCAGTCTGTCAGTCCTGTGTGTAAATTTATGTGTTGGTTTGAGTACGAGCACCCGGGGTGCCCGTACTCAAGACGAACCGTTATTTTATGAGGATGATGTGGGGCTTTTGTCTTGAGATGCCCCTAGTGGAGGTTAGGGAGTCCCAAGCTAAACTTTGATTGCTTTTGTTTCGTACTCAAATAGGTATGGGAGAATGGTCTGCTAGTCGATTGAAGTCATCAAGAATCATCCGGATTACCTAATGGGTTGTGAGTCCGGAAGATTGACGATGTTTGTCGATGATTGTGCATGATTCTTGCTTGAATTTTTCCAAAAAAACGCGATTTTTTAGTGATGCAAATAAGGCTTTAGCCCACCCAACCG
>DBPZ01000029.1 GCA_002305655.1 Lentisphaeria bacterium UBA1407
TCACAAGATTTCGCACATTAACAAGAAATGTGATTTGCTTAGTAGTGTAAAATCATCTCGAAAGACAAAAAATCAAGTTGGCAGGGGAGACAAGGGCTGTGGTTTCGTCAGGTGAAACGTGAGACGAGTTTATGCTTTGGGAAGGCAGACGACGAATTCTGTTCCTTGTTCTGGTTCCGATGCGACCGATATCCATCCTTTGTGGTTGGTGACGCAACCATAGACCATTGCGAGTCCCATTCCGGTGCCTTTTCCTACTTCTTTTGTGGTGAAGAAAGGTTCGAAGATTCGATGCTTGGTTTCGTTTGCCATTCCGCAGCCGTTGTCCTTGACCTTTAGGCAAATAAAGTCTTCGGGCTTGAGATCCTTGTCTGGACGCTGTTCCCACTCGTGTGTGTTTGCACGTGCGTGTTCTGCCCTTATGATGATTTTGGGGTTGTCCTTTTGGTTTGCGAGTGCGTCCTTGGCGTTGATGAGCAGATTTAAGAGCACTTGCTGGAGTTGCGAGAGGTCGCCATTGGTGGAGAGCAGCACGGGTTCAAGGATGATTTTGACCGAAATCCCCTTGGCGTTTGTCTTGAAAAGCTCGGCGGTTTGTTCCACCATCGATTTGACATCAATTTTTTCAACATGGAATTTCCCCTTTCGTGCGAAGCCCAGGAGCTGCGCAGTCAAGGCGGCAGCCCGCTTGGTGGCGTTCTCGATGTTGTTGATCATCGAACGTTGCTGTTGGGTCAGGTTGTCGAATTTAGCCAGCGATTCTGTGCTTCCCTGGATTGAGTGGAGCATATTGTTGAAGTCGTGGGCGACTCCTCCTGCCAACATTCCAACGGATTCGAGGCGTTGGGAGTGCATGAGCTGTTCTTGTAGTTCGCGTCGGTTTTTCTCCTGGATATGTTCTTCTGTGACGTCTCGAGCGATGAATACGGCGATTGCCTGGTTGTCGACGAGTGCCCTTGAGAGGTTGAAGTCGAGGTCGACCATGGTTCCGTCCTGTTTTTTGAGTTTCATATCCGTGAACGAGTGGACGGTTTTGGGTTCTTCATCAAGTATGTCCCACAGGTCATCGATGGTGAAAGGCTTCATATCCTTGTCATAGAGGAAGAAGTCGAGAGTCGTATCGTCGTTTTCGACCAAGGAATCGAGGGTATTGAGCGCTGCGTTGTTAGCGTTAATGATTTTTCCTTTTTCGTCGATGAGCAGGATCAGTTCTGACGAGTGGTCCAGGACGGCCTGGTATCTTTCTTCCCATTCCTGCATTGACCTCCTCATCCTGTCTGTTGTTTGGATATGCCTGAAGATTTCCGTGAAGAATCCGCTTCTGGGATGTGATGCGACTGGTTTGGCGTTGACGAGCTTGATGTAGAAGCAAGTGATAGCCGTAATGGTGAAGGCGTGAGCCAGCTTGATCAGCCATGATTTTGCGAATTGCTTAGGGCTGATGTATGATTGTAGGGACGTGAGGTCGAGTTCTCTACAAAGCAGGACGAGGCAAAGCGAGATAAAGAGAGCCAGCGCGAATGGGAATTTAAGATTTCTGAGGGTTTGGAAGACTACTGGTATGCAGCTTAGAATGATGAGATGGATGAGTACGAATATGGCGAGCGACCTTTGGAGGTGGATGGGCTGGAAGGCGAAGCTGGAGTGCCTTGAGAGCATGTCGAAGACCAAATCGGCGTAAGACGAAACCAGCAATTGCGCGTAGACGAAGGCGCTGAACACGATGATGAGCAGACCTAGGATCAGTCGTTGGGCGTCCTGGGTGCCGTTGAACTCATAGACGATAAACAACATCGCAATCCCGGGCAAGGTCATGTTGCCGAAACCAAGAGGGGTGCCTTGACCTGGCATCAGGCTGTCAACCGCGAAATTCGATACCCCAATCATCAAGCCAACCAACAAGTATAGCCCGACTGTCATGTACAGCGGGATGCTGCTGATGGAGCGTCGCAGATAATGAAGCAATAGCAGAAACCCCATGTAGGGGAATACTTCAAGCAAAGATGAAAGAAGTTGGCTATGCATTGCAGGCTAGTGAAACATGTTAAGAGATAATTGCGAAACACTCCCGGAAACTGGTGCTTCCAGGAGTGTTGGCGGTTCTTTAGCTTTCCTTGCTTTCGGGATCCTTTGGCGGTTCTTCCTTGGTCGGTTCTTGTTTTTGCTCGTCCTTGGTCGGTTCGTCTTCTGGCTTGTCGGCTACTTGTTTTTTCTTGAGCAATGGAGCTGATTGAGACTGTTTCTTCGATGCCGGCATCAGTGGTATTGACGCCGTTGGATTCTTGGGCGACGCGGCTGGTTTAATTGGCCTGGAGCTCGGCGTGAGGTTTGTGGTTGGGTTTTCGGAAAGGTCTTCAGGTGTTGAGGTTGGTGCCTTGAGCGATGCGAGGTAGGTTCTCATTTCGAAGATCGCGTATCCAATCAGTCCGAGCATGATGGCGAAAGCGCACCAATCGAGTACCTTGACCAGCGTGGTTGTGGCATTCCAAGCGGCGACTGCGATGATAATGAGCAGGGCGACCTCTAGGTTAAGGCGCCAGAGGCGTGACTGGTTTTTCTTGACATTGTCTTCAATGACGGCCTTTCGCGCTTCCAGGGCCCTCTTCTCGATGGTAGCCATCCTTTGCTGGGCCGCCTTCTCAGCGTCCTTCTTGATCTTATCAGCATCTTTCTGAGCCTTTTCAAGCAATTCGTCGACATCCTTCTGGACTTGCTCCTTTTGGTTTTCCATTTCCATGGTGGAAAGTGCAGCCAGCTTTTCGGCATTCCCATCCGATTTCGCCAATTCCTGGATCTTTTGTTCGAGTTCCTCGACTTTTTTCTGTCGCTGATCCAGTTCTTCGGTGCGTTGTTTCAGGGAATCCATGGCTTTTTGGGCTTTGTCCTTTTGCTCCGCCAGTTCGGATTTCGTCTTTTCGACCAGTTCCTTGGCTTCCTTCTCGGCGTTTTCCTGGATTGACTTGGCGTGGTCCAAGGCGATTTGCCTGGCCGCTTCCTTTTGTTTTTCCAGTTCTTCCTTTGTTTTGTCCGCCTGTTCCTGGGCTTGATCGACGATTTCCTTCGCCTTGTTCTTGGCTTCCGCTGCAATCTTTTTGACTTCTTCCAGGATTCGTTCCTTGGATTGGTCGCGGAGAGTATTTTCCTCTGCGATCAGCTTGTCCTTGAGCAGTTGCCTTGCTTCGGCTTCGAGTTGCTTGATGTGCTTCTCTGCTTCTTGTTTTTTGAGTTCTACAGCTGCTGCAGCATCTGCATTCGCCTTGGCGATGATTTCCTGCGCTTCGAGGTCAGTTTGCTTCAGTGCTTCTGCTCGTTGCTGTTCGATTTCCAGCCTTGTTTTTTCCAGGAGGAGTTCCCGTTCCTTTTCGGCCACGGCAGTAAGTCGATCTAGGATTTCGACTTGCGACGATTGGGTTTCATGTGGTTGCTGCTGCGCGACTGGTTGCGCTGTTCTCATCTGCGGCTGTTGCTGCTGGGCGGGCGGTGGCGTTGTCATCACATTGATGGATCGCGCCACTCTCAACGGGCGCTGTGCCTCTGCAGGTGCAGGTTCAACCGGAGGGGCATCGCCCATTGTTTCCGGTGGCATGGGAACCTTGCATTTCGGGCATTTAAGCGATGGCATCGGGGTGTTGAGCGACAGGACATTGCCGCATTGTGGACAAACGTGTTTGACTGGCATTGCTCAATCTCCTTATGGGATTGGTTTCAATGTTAGTTGCTTAGGAGCCATTCAAGAATTAAGTTTGCAATTCCGGTTTATTTTGGCTGCCTTTCCCCTGTCCTGCCAGTTGCGTATGTACGCATGAACCTTAATCAGGACAAAGGAGAAACAGCTCAAGACAACTCCTGGACTGTTGCCTTAACTATAACTCCTTAGATCTTCGTCAATCTGAATCTAGCCTTGACTTCGTTGATGTCGATTTCGACGAAACCATCAGTGGCATCCGTCGGAATGAAATCCACCGCAAGTATTTCGTTGGCGATGTAGTTCTTTTGCTCTTTGATGGCATTTGCTACTTCTTGCGGGGCGTTGTACTCGACCTTGATTCTGTCGACGACTTCGAATCCACATTCCTTTCTGAGATTTTGGATTTTCGAGACGATTTCGCGTGCCCATCCTTCTTGGATGAGTTCATGGTTGAGCCTGGTGTCGAGTGCGACAGTGATATCGCCTTCGTTGGCTACGGACATGCCTTCCTTTTCCTGTCTTTGGATCAGCACATCGTCTTCTGCGAGTTTGATTTCGAATCCATCCTGAATTTTCAGCGTGATTTCCGAACCATTCCTGAGGCTTGCGATGTCCGCGGAGGTCAGCGCATTGATCAGTGGCATCACGTCCTTCATTCTCTTGCCCAGCATTGGCCCGAGCTTTTTCAGGTTAGGCTTTGCCGAGAGCGTGACGAGTTCCTCTTCGTCGGCAAGGATTTGCACTTCCTTGACATTGAGTTCATCCGCGACGACCTGGCTCATTTCTTGGAGGTTGTCCCGTACCTTTTGGGACGCTGAGACCAGGACTGCCTTGGCCAGCGGCTGCCTGACCTTGATCGAGACCTGGGTTCTGAGGAAGTGCCCGAGGGAGACGGCGGTCATGGTGTCGGACATCCGCCTGTTGAGGTCGGGGTTTAGGAGTTCTGGGATGACGGCAGGGAAATCGCACAGGTGGACGGATTCGGGCATTATATCCGTACGGAGTTCGGTGTAGATCTTTTCCGTGACGAATGGGATGAATGGTGCCGCCAGCTGGCAGAGCGTTACAATGGCGTAGTGGAGAGTCTGGTAAGCCTCGTTTTTGTCACCGTCATTGTCTGATTTCCAGAAGCGCCTTCTTGAGCGCCTGATGTACCAGTTGGTCATGTTGTCGATGAAGGATGTGAATCGATTCGAGGCCTTTTGGAGGTCGTAGGCGTCCATGGCAACCCTGACATCTTCGATGGTTTCCATGAGTTTTGAGAGGATCCACTTGTCGAGGATATTTGAGGCTTGCGGCGGTGGTTGTGCCTGGTTTCCTTCCGGCTTCCATTCATCGATTTTCGCGTATGTGGCGAGGAAGCTCGTCGCGTTCCAGAGTGGGATGATGACGGTTCTGAGGACTTCCTTGACGCCGGTTTCGGAGAATCTGAGGTCTTCCGCCTTGACGACTGGGGAATTGAGGAGGAATAGCCTGAGCGCGTCCGCGCCATACTTGTCGATGACTTCGCGTGGATCCGGGTAGTTTTGGAGCCTCTTTGACATTTTGCGTCCGTCTTCGGCTAGCACGAGTCCGTTGACGATGACGTTTTTGAATGCAGGCTTGTCGAAGAGGCACGTGGCGAGGACGAGCAGGGAGTAGAACCAGCCCCTTGTCTGGTCAAGTCCTTCCGCGATGAAGTCTGCCGGGAAGCCGGCTTCGACCTTTTCCTTGTTCGCGAAGGGGTAGTGGTGCTGGGCGTAGGGCATCGAGCCGGATTCGAACCAGCAATCCAAGACCTCGGGTGTTCGCTTGTAGGTCTTGCCATCCTTGACAATGACGATCTGGTCTATGAAGTGCTTGTGCAGATCCGTGACCTTCTGGCCTGAGAGCTTCTCCAGTTCCTGGATTGAGCCGATGCAGATCATGTCGCCCTGGTCTTCGACGTTGATCCAGATCGGGAGGCAGGAGCCCCAGAATCTGTTTCTGGAGATGTTCCAGTCCTTTGCGTCAGCAAGCCAGTTTGCGAAGCGTTTTTCTCCGACGTATTCCGGGATCCACCTGGTTTGGCTGTTGTTCTTGAGCAGTCTTTCGCGGAGGTCTTCGACCCTGACGTACCATGCGTCGATGGCCCTGTAGATCAGCGGCGTATCGGTACGGTCGCAGAAGGGATAGCTGTGCACGATCGTTGATTGCTGGATCAGTTTTCCAACTTGCTTGAGATGCCTGATGATCAGCTTGTCAGCATCCTTGACATTGAGTCCTTGGAAGTCCGGGACTTGCCCTGTGAACTTTGCTTCTTCGTCAAGTGGGTCTACCAGGTCGATGCCTACATTTTTGCAGATTCTATAGTCGTCTTCGCCGTATGCCGGCGCCTGGTGGACGATTCCCGTGCCGTCCGAAGTCGTGACGTATTCGTCCATGAGGAATTGGAATGCATTGGGCTGGTCTTTGAAGTACGGGAAGATCGGTTCGTACTTGAAGCCGACCAGGTCGCGTCCCTTGCATTCATGGACTACGGTGTATTCCTCGGGTTTCTTGTAGTATGCTTCGAGCCTGGCCTTTGCGAGTAGGTATGCGTCATTGGTGTTCCCGTCCTTGACGAGGCAGTAGTCGATGTCAGGTCCGACGCAGACTGCAAGGTTTGCCGGGAGCGTCCATGGCGTTGTTGTCCAGACGCAGACGTATGGCGTTAGGTTTTCAGCGCCTTTGAAGGCATGGTCCAGGATTTTCATCCTGATGGTGACGGCCGGGTCCTGCACGTCCTTGTAGTTTGAGTTTGCCTCGAAGTTCGAGAGGGGTGTATTGAGTTTCCAGCTATAGGGCATGATTCGGTGTGCCTTGTAGACGCGCCCCTGGTCCCAGAGCTGCTTGAAGATCCACCAGATGGTCTCCATAAAGGTCAGGTCCATGGTCTTGTAGCCGTTGTCGAAGTCAACCCAACGTCCCATTCTGTTGACGGTCTGCTTCCATTCATCAACGTATGTGAGGACCATTGAGCGGCATTTTTCGTTGAAGAGGTCAACTCCGGCTTCTTTGATTGCCGGTGCGCCTGACAATTCCAGCTTGTCCTGCGCCAGCGCTTCGATGGGCAGTCCATGGCAATCCCAGCCGAAGGTGCGTTCCACGAATTTTCCGTTCATGGTCTGGTATCTTGGAACCACGTCCTTGATTGTGCCTGCGAGCAGGTGTCCGTAGTGCGGGAGTCCGGTTGCAAAGGGCGGTCCGTCATAGAACACGAAGGGTTCGGCGTCACGTCGCCACTCGAGTGACTTCTCGAAGGTCTTTTCCTTGTTCCAGGTTGCGAGCACTTCTTCTTCCAGCTTTGGGAAGGAGACATTGCTTTCGATGTTCTCAAACATAGCTTTCAATTTCCTTTTTTTATTCGTATGAGCAGTCGAAGATACGTTCTTCGTCAGTAGTCGTAGGTTTTATCCCAGGATTCGATTCTTGCGTAGGGGATTCTCATTTTCTTCGGGGTGCCCTTGGAGTCCTTGAAGACGACGTAGACGAGTTCAGGTTCAGCTTCAAGGATTTCGAAAACGATGACCTCGTTTCCTGAGACGACTGCCTTCCATGGACCAGCATTTCGTCCTTCCTCGTCACGTCCTATCTTGTCAAAGTACTGTTGGTTCCACTTTTTCTCTTCAATGCCGCTTTCGGCATTTTGGAGTTCTCTTTCCTTGCCGAGCTGTTCTTGGATCCGTTGTTTTTCGGCTTCCGCCTCGGCTTTTTTCTGGAGCGCTTCCTGTTCTACTCTTCTGCGTTCCGCCTCGCCGTGGATATCCATCTTGAAAAGGATGAAGATCGGGTAGATCCAGGGGACTACGAATCCTATGGCGAAGTGCAGCCAAAGCGGATGTCTTCTCGCTGCTGCGATGGAGGCGGCCCAGCATGCAGAACCCAGGAGGCAGAGAATGACGAGGACGATAGTGAGCCAGGAACCCATGTCAAACTCGAGTTGGGCGTCAGCTGTCACGCCCGCGAAATGCTTGGTCAATTCGAGAATTTTTGCGCCGATATGCTTGAGGATGTCAATGAATGCGGCCATGGTCGATAGTTTCCTTGGGTTAGTTGTGGTATATGTGTATCGACGAATGATGCTTGGTCAAGGTTCTGGGTCTTGCGGTGGCACTCGCCTTACGACGATGCTCCTGTCGTACAGGATGATGATCAGGTAGGCGAAGAAAAGGATTACGAAGAGGGTATGGTAGTCGACAGTATGGAATGTGAATTGGTCAAACACGATTGCGAGCAGGCATGGTGGAATGCAGGAGCAGACTGCCGAGGCGAGCAGTCCCCTGAAAGTAGCTGTTGGGTCACGCCTGAAGAGCTGGGTGATGATAATGAACAGGAATGAACAGAAGAGCACGGGTTGGATGTAGATAGGGAAATGGAAGAGGATTGTGCCTGTGGCGATGACGGGCGCCAGCAGGTTGGGGAGCAGTTTCATTTGCTCTTGCGAGATTTCCAATGGTTCGTCCGTGCTTGAAGATTTGAAGATGCTTGCGATGATCGCGGGCGTGAGGAGTCTTCTCGGGAAAATCCTTCCGGTTTCCGGGATTCTCATCCATGCGTCGATTCCATTTTTCGTGACGACGATTCCCTTGTCGCAAGCTCCATGTTCGATTTGGTTTCTTGGGAAGTCGTCACCTACTTCGAGCACGTCGACTCTCCATGTTCCGTCATTGGCTGTTTTGGGTCCTGTTTGTACTTCCCATGAGATTTCGTTGTCCTTGACCGTGACTGTCCCCAGGGTAGTTGCCACGAGTTCTGCCAGTCCTCTAAAGTTTTCCTTGGCTTGTCCGAAAGTCAGGAATGATTTTGCGGTTGCTCCGACGAGTGCGATTGCCAGCGCTGTTGCCAGGCTTGACTTCCAATAGCCGTGGATCTTCGTCATCACCAGTGCTAGCCTGGGATAGAAAAAGAGTCCGTACAGGATGTATCTGAACGGGATTGGCGGTGGGAATGGCGCTCCGGGCCAAGGGCTATGTTGATTTTCCTGTTGCATTTTGTGGTTATCTTCTCTTTCTTCTTGCTTCGGCTTGTGCGAGTTCTCGGAGCGTGTTTTCTGCTTGCTTCTTGTCGTCGTCAGTCGCCTTGTCGATGAAGAGCGTTCCATCGAGGTGGTCTATTTCGTGTTGTAGGCAGACAGCGAGGAGGTTGTCGCATTCTACTTGAATGACTCGTCCGTCCAGCAGCTTTGCCTGTAGTATGATGGTTTTTGCACGCGGGAGTTCTCCTGAGACTCCTGGCAGTGACAGGCATCCTTCCGAGCTGCATATCATCTCTGGTCCCAGTGTTATTTCCGGGTTGACCAGCGCGACTGGCATCAGTGGATTGAGCAGGCGTTCTCCCGGCGAAAGGGTTGATTCGTCCTGTGGTTCGTCCTTGTTCAGCCAGGTGTCGATGATGATGAGGCGCTTGTTGACTCCGACCTGGGGCGCCGCCAGCCCGACGCCGTCGACGTCGTTGTGCGTCAGCGTATAGGTCATCCTATCCGCCAGGGTGCGTACGGATTCGTCAATGACCGCGATCGGCTCGGAAGTCTTGCGAAGGGCCGGGTGCCCATAGTGGACAATCCGCATTTTCTTCGACTTGAATGGACGCAAAAAGGAAGGCATGTCAAAAAATCCTGTCTTTTCGACTCGTTTTCAGCAAAAATCAGTAAGCTTTAAACTTAATGTATAATGCCAAATAATCAAAGTTTTCGTGGTGTTTTTTGCTGTTCTCTTTTGCGACCCCTCAGTCGATGAAAGAGACCGGGCATTCCGGGATTGAGTTCAGGAAGGTTTTCCCGTAGCGTTTGAAGAGGATTCTTGAGTCCAGGATGACGACGATTCCCTTGTCGTCCTTCGTCCTGATCAGTCTTCCGAAGCCTTGTCTGAATTTGAGCACTGCCTCTGGGACTGTGTAGTCGAAGAACGCATTTTTCCCTGCGTTTTGCGTTTTTTCAGCTCTTGCCCTTTCGAGCGGGTGGTCTGGGTTCGCGAATGGCAGTCTCATGATGATGACGCTGGAGAGTGCGTCTCCCGGCACGTCGACTCCTGTCCAGAAGCTTGCCGTTCCGAAGATGACTGCCCGTTCCGTTGTCTTGAATTTTTCAATCATCTTGAGTGTTGGCAATCCATCTCCCTGCTGGATGAGCACGAGTTTTTCCTGAAGGAAGAATTCCTCGAGTCTGGCGGCGAGCTGGTTCATCATCCTGTAGCTTGTGAAGAGTACGAACGTACGTCCTTCGGTCAAGGTCAGGAAGTGCTTGAGATGGACTTCGGCGTGATCGAGGAAGGCGTCGAGGTTTTGCGGGTCCGGCATGTTTCTTGCGATATGCGCCTGGACTTGCGCCTTGAAGTCGAATGGCGTATCAAGGATCAGCGACCTTGCCTGGGTTGCCCCGATCTTCTCCTGGAAGTACCTGATATCGTTGTTGACCGCCAAGGTTGCCGAGGTGACGATGACCGGAGGCTTGAGGAAGAGTCGCTGCTGCAGGATCGGGGCGATGTCGACGGGTATGCAATTGAATGAAATTTCGTCTTTGTCCCTGCCGAAGATTTCGAACCAGTAGACGTAGTTCGCCAACGACATTGCAAAGAATGTGTTCAGTGCGTAATTTTGTTCTTCGATTGCGTCTATCAGGCACTTGATTTCAGTTTTTAGTTCGAGGTCTTCGAGTTTTTCCGCGAGTTTGTCGAGTTCCGAGGCAAGTTTGCCGAATGATGCGTTCAGGTAGTTTTCGATATGGTTTGGGACTGTATATCTGAGCGGGTTTTTCTGTTGCGGTTCGAGCCAATTGATCAGTGCGTTGAAGAAGAGGGTAGCCTGTCGTCTGGCTGTGATGACGAGTTCCCGCATGTCCTCGAAGTCGATGTGGGAGAGCAGTCCTGTCTTTCGCTCTTCCGAGTAGAGCCTGTTGAGAAGTTTTTTGATTGTTATCGTATCTGCCTTGAGTCCCAGGTGGTTTGCCGCGGCGTCTTCGAGGGTATGTCCTTCGTCGATGACGACCGCCACAGGTTCGGGCAATAGTCTTTCCCTTTCCTTTTGCCTTGGGTTGTTTTGCGCCGCGATTTTGTCATCCATTGCCATTGCCGCGAAGAAGAAGGCATGGTTGGCGCAGATGATCTGTGCCTTTGCGACTCGCCATCTGGCGTTTTGGAGGTAGCATGAACTAAAGAACACGCATTGGTTGTTCAGGCAGTTTCCGCGTTCGCAGCAGATTGAGTTCCAAAAGAGTTGCGAGACCGGCTTGTCCAGCTCGGCGCAGTCGCCGGAGCATTTTGCCTTATTGGTCCACTTGAGGATTCTGTTCATGTCCTGCTCGTAGTTGTCCATGTCGAGCAGGGTTTGGTCCATGTCGGCGATTTGGTTGAGCTTCCTGAGGCAAATGTAGTTTGAGCGCCCCTTGGCGACCTCTGCCTTGATCGTTTCGCCAAGGAACTTCTCCAGCAGCGGGATGTCCTTGGAGATAATCTGGTCCTGGAGGCTGATGGTGTGGGTGGAAATGATGACGGGTTTGCCGGTCGATTTCGCCCTGAAGTATGCCGGGACAAGATAGGCAAACGTTTTGCCGATGCCGGTGGGCGCCTCGACGCAAAGGGATTCTCCGTCGTCGATCGCCTCGGCCACCGCAAGTGCCATTTGAACCTGCTGCGGCCTTGGCTCGTATTTGAAGTCGTGCCCGTTGGCGTCATCGCGCAAAGGCGATTCGTCTCCGAAAAAAGCCTCGGTCAATTCCCTGATCATCTTGTTTTCCCACATCCCTGTGCGAATGCGTCAATGAAAATCCAAATCGAAAAAACTTAACTTATTCTTTTTTCCCACAAAAACAACAATATGAATAAAAAAAGCTGGATGTGTGACGCGTTTCGTGGCAGTTGTTTTTAGGTTGAATTATTGCGTTGGGACTGCTTGCAATACGGTATCAGAATGCTAATTTACTTGAGTTTGTCTTGTTGCGATTTTGAACGGCTCCGTAGTACTTCATTGCTGTTGTCTTGCTTGGTAAAATGCGTTTTTTGAAAGTACACAAGATGTTGTTGGCCGGGTTGTTGACATGCCTGGCGTTGCTGTTGCTGGGGTATTGGCTGCTGCTGCGTCCCAGGATAGATGAATTGCGTGGCGGATATGGGGAGATGGTTGCGCGTGAGAATCGGCTGAAGAAAGCCAAGTGGCCGATGGATTCCGACAGCCTGAAGGCGATATTGGAGGCGAACAAGTCGCGTCTGTCCGGGAAAGGCGGTTTGCAATCAGCTTCCAAGGAGGGGCTGTCTCTGGCATGTTCCATGTTGTCGACGAAGTTGTCCGAGCGTGGTTTTGGCAGCGTGTCGGATTTTCGCTCCGGGGTGATGAATTCGCTTTACCAGCAGGATTTCAGCGAGATGCTGACGTCTTTTGAGAGTCAGGGGGTGTTCGTTTCTCCTGAGGTGTTGAAGCTGTCTGTGTCAAGCAAGTCCCGATATAATTACCAACTGTTGCTGCAATGCTGGACTGTCGAGACGCTGGTAGGTCAGGCATTGCGTAGCGGCTTGACGTTTCGTACCCACGACAGCATCGAGGCGACGAGCTTGGAGGGGAAGCGGCGTCCGGCGGCACTGGTGACTGCGTTGCCGATTCGCGCATACGGGATTGAGCAGAAGAAGGTCGTGGAACCTTACTTGCTGGAGATTCCGGTTCGGTTGGGGTTGAGCGGGAGCCTGGAGTCGATGAAGGCCTTTTTGTCGTCGTTGAATGAGCGAGGCAAGTTTTTTGGCGTATTGGGTTTTGAGTTTATCGGGTTGCCTCCGAACGATGCATCAGGCGATGAGGACGGCATGTTGAAGGCTGGCGAGCTTCAGCTGAACATCGAGTGTGCCAGTTATCTACAGGTCAAGTGAAGGTTTATTGTTGTATTTATGTCATGACGATTGATCATAGTCAAGTTTTTAGCAAACCAGAAAACGAACAAGGAGCTAGCGATGGGTTTCGTAGGCGCGAATGAGGTTGTGAATGTGGCGTTGATCGGCGCCGGTGGAATGGGAATGGGCGTTGTCAACAACCTGAAGCCGTTCGAGGACGTGCGTGTTGTGGCGGTGGCCGATCCTGCGGGACGGTACCAGGATGATTTCTTCTACAAGCGTCCGGTCGGCAGGGAGGTCGCCGTGGAGGAATACACGAAGTTCTATGGCGAGCGGTTCCCGGGATTCGTCTGCAAGGGCTACAAGGATTTCAGGGTGATGCTGGATGAAATGCCTGAGATCGACGCCGTAATCGTCGCCACTCCCGACCACTTGCATGCGTACGCATCGGTGTACAGCATGCGTCGCGGGAAGCATGTTTATTGCGAAAAGCCGTTGGCTCACAATATTCGCGAAGCCCGTTGGATGGCCAAAGTCGCCAAGGAAACTGGCGTCGCCACGCAGATGGGCAATTTGGGTCATGCCCGCAACGGGATGCGCGAGGCTGTTGAAATCATCCGCGACGGCGGCATCGGCACGGTGACGGAGGCTCATGCGTGGGTTCCCGCCGCGCGTTGGCACAAGTGGATGACCGCAGTTCCAACCGATACGCCGCCCGTGCCGGAAGACATGGATTGGGATCTGTGGCTCGGACCACGCCCCGAACGGGCTTTCCATGATGTGTACCATCCCGTCCGCTGGCGCGACTTCTGGACCTTCGGCCTGGGAGCAATCGGCGATTTCGTTTGCCATGACATGGATTTGATCTGCTGGGCATTGGATTTGGTTGCTCCGACGACGGTCGAGGCGTTCCAGGCAGGCAAGACATCGCCGGAACTGACGCCTCATGCGGAGATTTGCCATTTTGACTTCAAGGGCACCTATAACAAGCCGGATATCCACGTGACGTGGTGGGATGGCGGCTTGCGTCCGCCCATGCCGTCGTGCTGGCCAGAAGGTCGCCCCTGGCCCACCCGCGGTTCGATGTTCGTGGGGTCGAAGGCAGTGATGCTTTGCCCGGGCTTGGGCGAGCGTCCCGAGTTGTTCCCGACGAGCTACGACGAGGCGTACAAGCGTCCCGAGCCGACGATTCCGCGTTCGGTCGGCCACCATCGCGAATGGATTGACGCGATCAAGGGCGGCGCTCCTGGCGGCACCGAGTTCGGTTATGCTGCTCGTTTGACCGAATTGGCCCTGCTGGGCGTTGTTGCGATCAGGACCGGCAAGAAGCTTGAATGGGACTACGAAGCGATGAAGGTGGTCAATTGCCCGGAGGCGGACGCGATCATCCAAGGCGAACCGTACCGCGAAGGCTGGCAAATCGATTGACGATTCCCAAACTGCGCCGCCGATGGGATTGGACAAGTTGGCGGCGCAGTTTTTTTCAGGGTGTAAAACTGGCAACATGCGTAGAAAACTCCTTGCCATTGTAGTGCTTTTGCTGTTGGCGATTCCCTGTCGCCGAGAGCAGGTCGATTATGATGGCAAAGGAGTTTTTTCGAGTTTGCCCGTCCAATGCGGATTGGATTCGAGAGCTGTTGTTTCAGGCAAGTCTGTCGCTTCGGTTCCGATGGGTGGGGGACGCAAGGGGACGCACTCGATTCGGTTGCTGGAAGCTCGTCCTGGCCTGACTCGATTTTCCTTTGAGCTGGGCGACTACTCGATTTCCGCGACGGAATCTCAGGGTCGTGAATTCAGCGTGGTCAATGCGCCTGGCATGTGGCATTCGGCTGTGAAGGGCGCACCGTCATTGCCGGTAAGTCGTGTTGACATCGCTTTGTCGTCGCATTCGTCGCCTCGTCGATTTACTCTTGTATCAGTTGACGAGTTTTCCGTGCCTTGTTCTCCTCCATTGCCGTCTTGCGGGCAGGTCTTTCGCAAGGAAGTCGTTCAGGAGTGCTTGCCCGATCCGTTGATTTACGACGGGCAGGGGATGTATCCTGAGGATGTGTTGGCGGAAAGCGGTTCGTATCAATTGCGCGAAGTAGCAGGCATCGGGGTGACCATATCGCCTTTCAGGTATGATTTTGCTCGCGGCGAAATGGTCGTGACCCGTAGATTCGTGGCGGAATTGACGGAGGACGCTTGCGTTGAGTATGGGGAATACAGCGACATTTGGGATTTTCGATGCATCCAGGCGTCTCGATTCTTGAATGGCGGGATGTTGCGTGGCGGTTCGGACGGGACGAAAGCAGGAACCTTGCTGTATGTTGTGCCAACGGCTTGGGCTGGGGCAATTGGCGACTTGGTTTCGTGGAAGCGGAATCAGGGGTACGAGGTCATTGTCGGGCGGTATCCCGACGACACCGGCGCAAGCAATGAGGACCTCAAGTCGTACTTGGCTTTCTTGTATGCGTCATCGGGACTTAGCCATGTGGTGCTAGTCGGAGACGCCGATGCGGTGCCGCCATTCCAGGAAGCACTGAATCCCAATGACCCGCCTCGCCCTCCTTATCCTATCGGTGACGATGATAATTTGCCCCAGTTGTTGACCGACATTCCTTACTCCCACCTGGCAGGCGATGACATCTATTCGGATGTGTTCCTGTCGCGCTTGCCTGTGGTGAACGTTGACGATTTGCCTGCACTTTCCGGCAAGTTGATTGGGTATGACCATGCAAGCGACCTAGGGGCTGAGTGGAGGATGGACGGTGTCTTCGTCGCTTCCGCCGACAAAGGAGATACTGGGATAGCGGCTGGAAAAGCTGACAGTTATTTCATTGGGAATGCCTATGCTGCATTGGTTTCAGGGGATGTTCTTTCCGGGGACCTGGCTTCGACGATTTACGAGCGGCAGACGCCGATGTCTGCGATAGGAACCTCTTTGTCCGGCGGTGCGTCCGTGATGTTTTACCTTGGCCATGGATATAGCAACCGCTGGAAGTGGTTTAGAACGAACGAGGACTACCTTTCTACTCAGGCGCGCCAGTTGCAGAATGGATTGAAGTTGCCTTTTGTGGGGAGTTTTGCCTGCAGCACTGGGAACTTCAGCTATACTTTGGCGGAGTGCCTGGGGAGTTCGCTGGTTTTGAATTCGTCTGGTGGCGCCATCGGCGTCATTTGCGCCACGTCGGAGACCAGTTGGAATCCGCCAATCTATTCGCTGATCCAATTGTCTGCTGATTGCGTCAACCGATTTGGTACCGGGCGCCTGACGACGCAGGGCGGATTGGCGTGGTCAGCGATCCACCATGGAATCGAATACTTGCAGACGACCAGCGACCCCGGTCAAGGTAACGCAAAGTACTACTCCTATCAGATGCATCTTCTTGGGGATTGTAGCCTGATGTCGCGTATCGGAGGCGGTCGCGCAGGCGCATGCATCCGTTCGATGAATCTTTTCGGGGAATATGTGTTTTCGGTCAGTTGGTCCGATGGGGAATCTGTTCCTGGGGCGATTGTTCATCTTCGGTCAGCCGATGGTCTTTGGTCGAGGTCGGGATGCACTGACGGGGACGGGGTGTTTACGGTCAAGGTTCCTCGGAAAGACGATATGTTTTCTGTGATGGTGTCCGATCCGAGCTTCGGCGTGTTGACCGAGACGTTCCAGCATGTTGAACTTCTTGAGGACGAGGAGGTTAGGCTTGGATTCCTGCCTGCATTCGAGGGCAAGTATGTTTTGCCGGAGCTGATGGTCGAGCGGGAGGGTGTTGAATGGTTCGTGGTTCCTGGTGGCGAGTTGCCTTCGGGTATGCGCTTGGAGGCTAGCGGCAAGCTGGTTGGGGCTGTGATGGAACCCTTCGAGGTCGAGCTTGTCGTCAGGACTGGATTGGGCGAGTCGGCGGTATTGTTGGTTAAGTTTTATGTTGCTGAACGTCAAGAGTTTACCTTGGAATTACGAAGAGGCTGGAATTATGTGTCTTCTCCCTTGCGCGCATTGTCTTTAAGTGGGCATGGGGGTTGCATTGCGTTTAAGTATCGCGAGGGGCTTTGGGTTGGTGGCGCTCAAGTCGATGAGTCTGATTTCCAGTCATTGTCAGGCGTATTGCTGCATGCTTCGACGCCTCGCCAGATTGTGGTTGTTGGCGGTGAGTTGAATGAACCTGCCAGTGGGGCTAGGCATGGATGGATATTCCATGGCGTTGCTGGCGCTTCGGATTCCCCGGGGAATTCCTATGAACTTCATAGGGGGAGTTTTCGGCGTGCGGCGAAGCATCGCCCAGGTGTTGGGTACTTTAGCTTTGTCCGCTAGAAGGAAGGGTGAGAACGATGAAAAGCTTTTGCGTTGAAGGTCCCTGCGAATCCGATCTTCATTATCAAGTTCCTCCATTGATCGACCTTGAAGAAATCTTGGGCGATGATGCGGGCAACGGGTTGCTGGTACTCCAGGCTCCGGCGTACACCGGAAAGACCACGACGTTGATGCAATTGGCGTCAATGATCAATGCCGATCGACAGGTCGCGGCGGCGCTGTGCTCCTTGGGAAAGGCTGCGAAAGTATTCGATACGGAACAGGCGTTGAAGATCATCTTGACCACGGTGCTGACTGACTTGGAAAGTCAATTGGGGGCCGACATGCCGCAAATTCGCCTGGAAATCGAGGAGCCGGCTCGCGCACTGGAGATCTTCCTTGGGCGAGTGAGCAGCCAGCTGGGCAAGCCGCTGGTGGTGGCGTTTGACGAGCTGGACGATTTGGCCGATGACGTGTTTCTGTCCGTGTTCAGGCAGCTTCATGCCGGATGCTCGGCTCGCCAGGGTACGAAGTCGTTTCCGTTGCGAATCATCCTTGCTGGGCGTCGTCCTCGCAGTGCGTACAAGTTGGCGTCTTTGGGACAAGAGGCGACTGGTTTTGGCGGGAAGTTTCTTGGGTTGCGTCCTTTTGAGGGTTCTGAGATTTCGATGATGTTGTCGAGTTTTGCCGCTGATTCCGGTGCATCGATATCTAAGGAAGTAGCTGGCAGGATCTATCATTGGTCATCAGGTCATCCTTGGTTGGTGAGTGGGATAGCCAACGAGTGTTCCGACCATCTGGTGTGGACGACCAGGACGGTTGATTCTGCGGTTCAGCAGTTGGTTGTTGGCCGGAAGGGGCTGATAGCGTTGGTGTATGGCTTTTTCGGCGAGCCGGAACTGATGCGCCTGACGCGTCGGATCATGATGGACAAGGAATGCCCGGAGGACTCGAACGAGGATGGCATATTGCAGGACAACGATCTGCAAATGCTTAAAGACCTGGGACTGGTCAGCAAGGATCAGGAGGGCAACTATGACCTGGCAAATCGAGTTTTTGGTGAAATCCTGAAGCGGATCTCCGAGTTTGGGCATCCTGGGTTCAAGAGCTAAAATGGCGCATCCTTAGTCGGACGAATCTGCCCTGATGTAGAACAAGATACTGTCAGGTACGGGCATCCGGGGTGCTCGTACTTAAGCGAAGTCGCCGCTAAAGCGGCTAAACATGACAATTATGTCGGAGTCCTTCTTCATTTGAAGCGAGTTCTGTTGTGCAGTAGAGGAACAGAAATAAGCAAAACTATGACATGCGATTTTACTATTTTATGGTATGCTTTTTGATTGCAAGGGGATAAAACCCGCAAGGTCATGTGGCGTCAAACGTACGTTGGATTGCTGGCGTTGCATAGAGCGTTTCGCCGATTATTGGGTTGACTTGCGCGAAGATATCGTGCGGCAAGGCGACTGTGACGGGCTTGGACTCGTTGTCCTGGAGTTCGACCTGGACGAGCTGTCCGGCAGTGCGGATCGTATTGACCTTGAGCTGGATCGACAACTCAATGGGTTCCCTGCTGAGCTTGATTTCATGGGGCCTGACGTGGTATGCGCGTCCTTGTATCGTGATTGTGTTGACAAAGCCAAGGAAATCGCATACGAAAGGAGTTTTCGGGTGGTTGTAGAGTTGGTCCGGGGTTCCTTCCTGCTCGACTTTTCCCGAGTTGACGAGGACAATCCTGTCTGCGACATCAAGTGCTTCTTCCTGGTCGTGTGTTACGAAGATTGTCGTGACCCCGAGGTCGTGGTGCCTGTCTCGCAGCCATCTTCTTAGTTCGAGCCTGACCTTTGCGTCAAGCGCTCCGAAGGGTTCATCGAGGAGGAGGTATTTGGGATCGATTGCGAGAACTCTTGCTAGTGCGACTCGTTGGCGTTGCCCTCCTGAGAGCTGTTGCGGGAGCCTTTTTGCAATCCAGTCCAGCTGTATGAGATCGAGCAGGGAAGCGACTTTTCGCTTGATTTCCTCTTCCGAGGGTCTTTCCGACCTGGGTTTTGCCCTGAGCCCGAAGGCGATGTTTTCAAAGACCGAGAGATGCCTGAAGAGGGCGTAGTGTTGGAAAACAAATCCTACTTTCCTGTCTCCCGGTTTGACTTCATCGGTTGACAAGCCGTCGCAGAGCACGGTTCCCTGGTCGGGTTGTTCAAGTCCTGCGATGATTCTGAGCAGTGTTGTCTTGCCGCATCCCGATGGCCCGAGGAGCGCGATGAGTTCGCCGTCGTTGACTTGAAGCGACAATCCGTTCAGGACCTTGGTTCCCGCGTATGACTTGTGTATGTTGTTGACTTGTATGGCCATAGTGAGTTCGGGCTGTCAGTTCTTTGCCTTTGCCTTGATGTCAGTAATGGTTCTTGCGACGAGTGAGACGATTCCAAGGATTGCGAGCACGGAAGCCGCTGCTGATGCTGCAGGTAGGTCTCCGTCCTGGAATAGCGCTTCCACATGGAGCGGAAGCGTGTTGGTTCGTCCCCTGATGTTTCCAGAGACGACTGCGACGGCACCGAATTCGCCCATTGATCGTGCGGTACAAAGGATGATGCCGTAGAGCAATCCCCACTTGATTTCCGGGAAGGTGATTTTCCAGAAGATCCTCCACCATCCCGCTCCTAGGAGTCGGGCGGCTTCTTCCTCCTCTCGTCCACGTCCATCCATTAGTGGTATCAGTTCCTTGGCGATGTATGGCATGGTGACGAAGAGCGTTGCGATAAGCAGGCCGGGGAAGGCGAAGATGACCTTGATTCCTCGGGCTTCAAGCCAGCCTCCGAATAGTCCATGCTTGCCAAGCAGGAGGATGAAGAGGAAGCCAACGACAACAGGCGAGATTGAAAACGGGAGGTCGAGGAGTGCCAGCAGTGTGCGTTTTCCAGGAATTTTCACATGGGTAAAGCCCCAGGCGATGGCGATGCCGACCAGTGTGTTGAGCGGAACCGCAATCAAGGCGATGAGCAAGGTAAGCTTGATGGCATGGATGGTATCCCGTGAGCCGAAAGTCCTGGTGAAGGTGGCGATGCCATCCGAACATGCCTGTGCGATGACGCTGGCGAATGGAAGGATGATCATTAGCGCCACGTGGATGAAGGCGAATGCGATAAGCGCCCGTCTCAGCCAGGTTGGTTCTTCGGTTGGCGAGTTCATGGTTTGGTCTCGAAAATCAAGGTCAATGCTTCAAGGCGTGCTTCTTTTGCAGGAGATTGATCGCTACTAGTATAACGAAAGAGATGATCATCATTGAGGTGGCGAGGATCGTTGCGGTGGCGTAGTCGTAGCTTTCCAGGGCGTGTACGATTCTCAATGGCAGGATTTCTGATTCGCCGGGGATGTTTCCAGCGATGAAGATGACGGAACCATATTCACCTAGTCCTCTCGCGAAGGCCATTGAGAAGCCTGTCACGATTGCAGGCGTCAAGGCGGGAAAGATGACCCGTCTGAAGGTGTAGAACCGTGACGCGCCCAGGCAGGCGGCAGCTTCCTCTTCGGCAATGTCAAGATTCTCGACGATGGGCTGAACCGTCCTGATCACGAAGGGAAGACCAACAAAGACAAGGGCGACGAAAATCCCCTTGGTAGTGTAGGCGACTTTGATGCCAAGAGGCTCAAGCCACGAACCCAGCCAACCTGACTGGCTGTACAATCCGCAGATCGCTATGCCGGCAACAGCTGTCGGCAACGCAAATGGAAGGTCAATCCACAACTCCAGGAATTTACGTCCCGGGAATCTGTATCTTGCGAGGACAAAGGCGACTGGAATGCCGGTCGCCGTGTTGAATACGCTTGCCAAAAATGCCTGTCCGAAGGAAACCTTGAATGCTGCAAGCGTGTCGCTAGTGGTGAGGATTTTCCAGACGTCCGCTGGAGCCAATTGGGCAGTCCGGATGGTCAGGACGGCCAGGGGCAACAGGATGAGCAGGGCGACATATGTCATCCCGATGCCAAATAGGATTCCGTGTGTTGTGAGGCGCGCGGATTTCATGGTTGCGTGCAGGCTCGATACCGATCAGCGTCTCTTGATGATCGCATCGAATGTTGCGTTGTCGGCGAAATGCTTTTCGTGTGCTGTTTTCCAGCCACCGAAATGTTCCCTGATATTGACCAGTTCGATGGTTTTGAACGGGAGCAGGTCTTTAGGATCGGCTGCATTTGGATTGGCGATTCTGTAGAAGTGCTTCGCGCAGATGGCTTGCCCGGTGTCGGAGTAGAGGAAATCCAGGTATTTTTGCGCGATGTCGCTGGTTTTGTGTTTTTCAGTGGATGCGTCGATGATAGCGACTGCGGGTTCCGCGAGTATGCTTATCGATGGGTGCACGATTTCGAATTGGTCATCGGGGTAGTCCCTGACGGCGAGCAACGCTTCGTTTTCCCAAGCCAGGAGCACGTCTCCCTTTTTGCGTTGGGCGAAGGTGAGTGTTGAGCCCCTGGCGCCAGTGTCAAGTACGGGGACTTGCTTGAAGAGGTTCGTCATGTAGCCAAGGACTTTGTCTTCGTCCTTGAGGTTTTTCTCTGCCCAAGCCCAGGCGGCGAGGTAGTTCCACCGTGCACCGCCGGAGGTTTTTGGATTTGGGGTGATGACTTCGACGTTTGGCTTGATCAGGTCGCCCCAGTCGAAGATCTCTTTGGGATTGCCTTTCCTGACGAGGAATACGATCGTCGAGAAGTAGGGCGAGCTGTGGTTGGGGAGTCGATCCTGCCAGTCTTCGGGGATGAGTTTGCCTTGGGTGGCGAGGATGTCGATATCGTATGCCAGCGCCAGTGTCACCACGTCTGCCTCCAGGCCATCCAGGACTGATCGTGCCTGTTTGCCTGAGCCTCCGTGTGATTGTTCGATGGCGATCTGGAGCTTGCTTTCGGCCAGGAATGCCTGGTTGATGTCCTTGTAGAGCTCGCGGGTCGGATCGTAGGAGACATTGAGTATGGATTGTCGCTTGGTAGCGGAGTCGGAACAACCAGTGAGGAAGATGAGAAGGACAAGTGAAATGGGCGTGAGATATCGCATTGTTGATTCCTGGGAAAGCGTTTTGTGCATGTTTCGAGACAATTTATTAATCTAATGCCAAAAAGTCAAAAGGCAATGATATTGGCTTGTTCCTCGGGAATCGTCCTCGCGCTCATTTGAGTGGTCCGTTAGGATCGAGAAGCCATATGAGGCATTCATTTTGCCAGGCTTCCCAAGCGGGTCCCTTGCCGCATCCAAGGCCGTGTGCGCCCTCGGGGAGTTCGACGAGTTTGACTGGCCTGTTGTGGTTTTCCATTGCCTTTGCGAAGAGCCGGCTGTTGTCGACTGGCACCGCGTTGTCCTTGACCGAGTGGACGAGGAAAGCCTGCGGAGTGTCGTTGGTGACCTGAAGTTCGCTGGAGACGCTGTCCGCCAGCTCCTGGGATGGGTTTTCTCCGAGGAGGTTGGTCTTGGAACCCATATGTGTTTTGGAACCCATTGTGATGACGGGGTAGACCAGGATCATGTAGTCTGGTCTCGACGACTGTTTTTCGATAGGATCCTGGTGCTTGACGTCTCCCGCGTCGTAGTGTGTTCCTAGGGTAGAAGCCAGATGCCCGCCTGCGGAGAATCCCATGACTCCGATTTTATTCGGGTCGACGTTCCATTTTTTCGCATTATGCCTGATGGTTCTCATGGCGCGCTTTGCGTCATCGAGCGGGATGGGGTGCTTGTAGGTACGGAGCCTATACTTGAGCACGATTCCCGCTACGTTGACCATGTCAAGCCATGCGGCGATATCGTGTCCTTCATAGGATGAGCAAAGTCCACCGTATCCACCGCCTGGGCAAATGAGGATTGCGGCGGTTGGCTTTGTGGCGTTCTTCGGGATGTACACGGTGATGTCCGGCTTGTCTGGAGGCTGGTCTCCCATGGCGCCGGGCGCGGTTCCTTGCCAAAGAGGGAACGTGCCCAGGCAATCGGCCGTGGCGACAAGCGATGCCAACAAGGCAAGCAACGAAAAGGTTTTCACTTTCATGGCTTTCTCCATATCCGCTAAAAACGCGGCGAACGGGATGGCGCAGAGCGGGTTCGTCAGGGATGGATTCTGGCTCGTGAGATTCTGGCAGAAGCGGCTTGGAGATCTGGGCAAGGCGCAGGCTTGAGGATTCTGACGGTCAGTGCGTCAATCAAAGGGTAGTTTTTGAGGCACATTTCTGTGATGGCGTATGCGAGTGCCTCGATGAGATGGAATCTTGAGCTTTCTGCCAAGTCTACGACATCGCGTGTGACTTGTCCATAGTCGATGGTTTTTGTCAAATCGTCGTTTTTTCCTGCTTCCGTGAAATCGAAGAAGAGTTCGAGCGAGATGATCACCCTTCTTTTTCTGGTACGTTCTTCTGGGTTGCTTCCGAGTATGCAGTTGGTCGAGATGTTTTTTAGCAGTAGGGAGTCCATGGTCACTTTTCCTGTTTGATTTGATTTTCTATCTTATCGAGCAAATCTTGCGGACATGATTGTTTTTTGTTTTCTGCGTAGTACGGGAATCTCTGGCGGATGGCGTCGGAGGCATTTTCGGGAATTCTCCTCCATCTTTTGTAGTTCCAGAGATACTGTTCCGGGTATTTTCTGATAAGTTTTTCGCTTGCCTTGAGGACATCTTGCGCGAGTTCGTGGTCGCTGCCGTAATCCTTGGTTTCCTTTGGCAGCGTTTCGACCTCCAGCAAGAATTTCCCATCCTTGTCTCGCACGGTTGCTCCTACGATGACAGGTATATCCAATCTTCTTGCGAGGACTGCGTGCAGGATGCTTGAAGGCGCCGGGAGCCCGAAGAATTCCAGGAATGCGCCACTGTCTGCGGGACTGAGGTTTTGGTCAGGCAGGAATCCGACTGCGTATCCGTTTCTAAGCGCGGAAAGGACTTTTCGCGCGGCGCCTTCCTTGGGGATGATGTACAAGCCGTTGGCTGAACGTGCGTTTTCGATGAGTTGGTTGAGCTTTTGGTTTCGGAACGTGCCCGCGATTGCGGCGGACTTGATGCCGGCCTTTGGTGCAGCCTGTCCGAATACTTCCCAGTTTCCGAGATGGGGAAGTGCGAAGATAAACGCCTTGTTTTGATCGAGCGCCTTGAGTTTCTCGCTGTCTAGCGATGCGTTCTCCAGGAATTGTTCAGGGTGTTTTAGAAGCTTAATGCATTCGATGGCGAGGCGCGCCGTGTGCCTTAGGTTTCTGTCTGCGAGTTCTTTCCGTTGCTTGTCATCCAAGTCTCGGAATGCGACCTCGAGGTTTGCCAGGATAGTTTTGTAGGCTTCTGTTCGGAATGTCTTGAATAGGCACGCAGTTGCGTTGGCTAGTTTGTTGGCGCACTTGTCCGAACATCCACCCAGGCATTTTACGGCCAGGGGAGTCAGGGCATTTGTGATTGCGTCCGTTATTCGACGCCTGAATTGCTTGAGCATGGAGGGCATTTCAGGTGTGGTCAGTTTTCAGGGGTTGATTTGATGATGTCTCGGATGATGTCCAGGTTGGTCACGTTTTCCGCTTCCGCCCTGAAGTTGGTGATGACACGGTGCCTGAAGACCGGGATGGCCAACTCGCGGATGTCCTCGCAGGCGACGTTGAGGCGTCCGTCCATCAACGCCCTGGCTTTTCCTGCGAGGACGAGTGCCTGCGAGGCTCTTGACCCCGCTCCCCATTTGACCAGGCTGTCGACTCTTGGCGCGGCATATGGCGTATTGGGTCTGGTTGCCGCCGCGAGCCTGACGGCGTAGTTGACCACATTTGTCGGTGCCGGTATTTCCCTGACGAGTCTTTGGAGCGCCGCGATGTCGTTTCCGTCAAGTATTGGCTTAAGTTCGACCTCATCTGGGGATGTTGTGTTCCCGACCATTTTCTGTTCGTCTTCGACGGAGAGGTATTCGAGCACGATATTGATGAGGAATCTATCCAGTTGCGCTTCCGGCAAAGGGTACGTTCCTTCGAGTTCGATGGGGTTTTGCGTTGCGAGGACGAGGAATGGCTTTTGGAGTTGGTATGTTTTTCCTGCGGATGTGACGTTTCCTTCGCCCATTGCCTCCAGGAGTGCGGCTTGCGTTTTTGGCGGCGTCCTGTTGATTTCGTCCGCCAGGAGCAGGTTTGCGAAGATGGGGCCCTTGACGAAATCAAAGGAACGTGTTCCTGTTTCAGGATTTTCCTGCAGGATTTCCGTCCCGACGATGTCTGCGGGCATCAGGTCTGGTGTGAACTGGATCCTCTTGAAGGCGAGAGAGAAGAGCTTTGCAAGGGATTTGACGAGGAGCGTCTTGCCGAGTCCCGGGACACCCGTGAGCAAGGCATGGCCGCCAGCAAGCAAGGTGATGGTGATTTGGTCGATCACTTGTCGTTGTCCGACGATGACCCGCGACAGTTCCCCTTTCAACGATGACAATGCCTCGGCGGCTTCCTTGACTGTAAAGACGCGTGATACGTCACTCTGCATAATTTTATTCCCCAAACGAAAAACGCCGCCGAAACCCTTGGTCTCAGGCGTGTGAACAGTTGAAAAAAACGAATTCAAAGCTAGAATTTGTGGTTTGCATATATCATAAATATAGTCCCAAGTGATGACAATGCTAACAAAAGCAGTACGCCTTTTCAGGTTACTTAGCGATTCCGCATTGCCCTCGATTAAACCATGGCTTTAATTAAGGTGTGTCAATGAAGTCGAAAATTGCATTTTTTCTGTTTGCAGCTTGTACTTTTGTTTTTTGCGATGTGCATCCTATCGTTGAATTGTATTCGAGTTCGGTATCTGATCCTATAGAGGGTTTCAACCGCGGGGTCGAGTCGTTCAATGCTGGTGCGATAAAGTATGTCGCCTATCCCTTGGGCGAGATCTACACGTACATCGCCCCTAAGGTCGTCCGTGACGGGATATCGAACGTTGGCAATAATCTTAGATATCCTATCAGCTTGGTCAACAACTGCCTTCAGGGGAAGTGGGGGAATGCGTGGCACGAGACGTGTCGCTTTGGCATTAACACGACTGCCGGCGTGCTTGGCTTTTGGGATCGTGCCCAAGGCTGGGGCTACGATAGGCGGTACGAGGATTTCGGGCAAACCTTTGGACATTATGGATTTGGACCTGTATTCTATTTGAATTTGCCGTTTCTCGGTCCCAGTTCAGGTCGCGACACGCTCGGGATGGTATGTGATTTTCCATTCAACATAACGACCTGGATCTTTGGTGGCGCCGGCACTGCGGTGTCGTTTGGCTTCACCACCAACGATGTCCTGTCCCATGCACGTGTAATGAACAACTACTTTGACAACCGGTACGATACTTACGCGTTGACGCGGTCGGCATTTATCGTCTTGCGGCAAGGTCAAGTCAACGATTTTAGCTTCAGGCATTTGACAGAGGCGGGCGAACTCGAGGAATCCTTTGGGTACGTGAACTTGAAGACGAGAAACTTCAATTTTATCAGGAAGCGTCGTACGGGGATGGTCACCATGCCAGGAACCAAGCACAATCTCAAGTACACATTTTGGAAGCGTGCAGATTCAACGGAGGGAACCATTTACCTTTTGCCGGGAATCGGAAGCCACAGGGAATCCGATGCGATGGCGTCATTGGCGGAAATGCTTTTGGAGAAGGGATGGAATGTTGTCGTGCTGTCCAATACGTTTGCCCCTGATTATTTCCTGCAGGTTTGCGAAGATGCATTGCCGGGCGCACCAAGCAAGGACAGCATCGTTTTGGACAAAATCCTTGCTCTTGTGCGAGACGATTTTGCGTCTCGTCAGCCGCGGATTTCGGACGAAAGTTCCCGCCGCAACGTTCTGATGGGGCTTTCTTTGGGCGCGATGAACACATTGCGATTGGCGGCGTTGGAGAAGCGTGGCGTTGCATCTTGTCCCTTTGACAAGTATGTTGCTGTAAATCCGCCTTTTGATCCGATGTTCGCTTTGTCCAGGATTGACGAATACTTCGATTTGCCGTTGGGTTGGCCTGCGGAGACTCGTTCGGAGCGCGTTGTCGAGTGTATCCAGAAGGTCATGTTGTTGTCGCGGGGTGGCGAGGCGGCGAAGGCTTCTGGCGTGCCTCCGTTGTCCTTGGAGGAGTCCCAGTTCCTCATTGGGCTTAACTTGCGTTTGACATTGGCCGATGCGTTGCTTGCCATGCGTGGCGAGTTGGAGTTGCCTGTGTTGACTTCGCATCCGAAGATGGCTGACCTGAAGGTATTGCGTCGAGAGGCGTTGGGGATCTCGTTCGGCGATTACGCCAAGGAGCTGGTTTTGCCTGGAAGTGGTGCAAAGGATATGGATTCACTGAGCGCTTCCGAGCGGTTGGATTCGATTGGCGAGGAACTGAAAACCTCAAGCAAGGTGTTTTTGTTTCACAACCGGAACGATTTCTTGCTGAAGCCGGAGCACTTGTCCTGGTTTGAGTCCACATTCGGTGATCGTGCGACGATTTTTCCCCGTGGTGGTCATCTAGGCAATTTGCATTTGCCACAGGTACGTGAAACGTTGTTGAACCGCTTGGCGGACAAGTAAGGAGGTTGACGGAATGAAGGTTGCGTTGTTGTCGTTGTTGCTTGTTGCATTGGGCACTGGTTGCGCGACTCGTCGTGCTACGTTGGACATGCCGAACGGCAGCGTCGGCAAGTTTCAGGGGCTTCCGATCAGGGTTGATCTGCTTGAGGCCAACGAGTACAACAAGAAGTACAAGTTGCCGGGGCCGATGCCTGAACTGAAGTACGTCACGATTCACAATACGGCAAACAACGCAACGGCGCAGCAGGAGCGGAACTACCTCAATCGACGAAAGGACAAGGCCTATATCTCGTTCCATTTCGCCGTGGACGAGAACGAGGCAATCCAAATCATGAGGACCGACGAACACGCATGGCATGCGGGTGACGGACGAGGGGACGGAAACAAGAAAAGCATCGGAGTTGAGATTTGCCGAAGCAAATACAAGGGGGAAACAAACGAAGACTACATGAGATCCGAGGAGAATGCCGTGAAGTTGGCGGCATGGCTGCTATTGGAACACAACCTGACCGTCGATGACTTGAGGATGCATTTCGACTGGAGCAGGAAGCGTTGCCCGCATCGGATCCTGGAAGGCAACCGATGGACTGAATTCAAGGAAAAAGTCCGCCAGGCAATGGAGAAGTAAGACTGCGGGAGGCTACTTTTGCAATGGAATGGGCAGGGTTTCGTTGCTGTTGGTGGAACCGATTTTCCGTCCAGACGCATCGTAGTACGTTGTTGTTTTTCCACTTTTGGTCGCCGAACCCGCCTTTTTTCCGGATGCATCGTAGAATATGGTTGTGCTGGCTCCTTGTCGGGTTGAGTGTCCGACATTTCGTCCTGTTGCGTCGAAGTAGTTCGTCCTATTTGATCCTGATTGTTGTGCCGTTCCTGTTTTTCTTCCTGATTGGTCTCTGAAGACAGTTTGGTTCCCTGCCTTGTTCGAGGTCGCCTTGCGTCTTCCTGTTGCGTCATAGTACGTGGTATTGTTGTTTCCTGTCGATGTTGACGAGCCGGCTTTCCGCCCAGTGGCGTCCCAGTAGATGTTATTTTGGGCGACGAGTGCGGCTGAGAAAGCAAGTATGATCAGCGTCAAGATAGCTTTCATGCGAAAATCCTCCTTTTCGCGGAATGTCGTTTATTTGAAGATTTATGAATCAACATTATTATAGGATTCTACGTTCGTTGTGTCAAGTTGCCATATGGAGTGGATTTCGATGCGTTTGAAAGTTTTTTCGTCATTGCTGCTAATTGGTTTGACTGTCCAGGCCCAGCCGGAACTTCCCGTTTGGACGAATTTCGGTCCTGGTGGCGGCGGTTGGATTCAGAGCATCCTGGGTGGCCTTGCTTCGGCTGACGAGTTGTTCGTTGGGTGCGACGTTGGTGGATTTTACCACTCCGTTGACGGCGGCAAGAACTACGTGACCAGCAACACGGGGCTGGAATGCTATTATTTGGATTCCTTGGCACAGCATCCGAAGAATCAGGACATCTTGTTTGCGGGCAGCCTGGGCGGGGTTTACAAGAGCGTCGACCGGGGGCGCAGCTGGAGCCTGAAGCGTTCCGGTTGGCCTGAAATAGAGCGGTATTCATGGTCTGCGCCTGTATCCTGCATTGTATTTGATCCTGTGAATCCTGACATTGTCTATGTTGCCAACGGGGCACCGCGCGAGCGGCGCGGAAAGCTTGGACGCATTTTCCGTTCGGCTGACTGCGGCGAGAACTGGGAACAGATTGTTGGGGAAGGGCAATTGCCCGAGGGATGCAACATCATCTCGTTGGTGGTGGATCGTTCAGTGCGGAACCGGTTGCTGATATCCACGTCGAAGGGATTGTTCTCCAGCGTTGACGGCGGTGTTACGTGGGCACATTCGGATCGCGGTCTTCCGGCGCACTTGTCCTGTCGCCGCCTTGTCCAGTCCCCCAGTTCTCCGAATATTTTTTACGTGACGATGTTCGCCGAATCGGGACAGGTTCCTTGGGCTGGCGGGATCTATCGATCCGACGATGGTGGTCGGACTTGGGTCGAACGCAACGAGGGCATTCCGAAGCGCGTGGCGAAGGCAGGGCAAACCAGCAGCCTGACCTGCAACGTGGACAGAATCCAGGTTCATCCGACTAATCCTGACATCGTGTACGTTGGAGGTAGCGCATGGGTCAATGCGACCGTGTACAAGACTACCGATGGCGGGCTGAATTGGACGGCAACAATCCGTGAAACAAACGAAAGCCTCTCGGAGGCGCGTGGATGGATTACTTTTTGGGGATTGTCGGTCTATTGCCTCTCGATGTCGCCCGTGGATCCCGACAGGCTTTATTTCGGCACTAGCGGGCAAGTGGTATCGACCTCTGACGGCGGAAAGACCTGGAAGCCGATCTACTACAGGCAGCACGAGGACGGAACTGTTTCAGGCTGTGGCTTGGAAGTCACCTGCCTGCATTGCGTGGTTCCGCATCCAACGATCAAGGACAAGCTGTTCCTGGGGTATTTTGACATCGGGCTTTTGGTTTCCGACAACGGCGGCAAGTCGATGCGCCAATCGATGGAGGGGATACCGGGAAAGTATCGCGGTTCCTGTTTTTCATTGGCTTTCCATCCTGACAATTCTTTGATGGTATGGGGAATTTTCGGGAATTGGGGCGGTGACAGGAGCCGTGTCTTGGCTCGCAGCTTAGATTGCGGGGCGTCTTGGCAAGTCCTTGATGCGGAGGATAATGGGTTGTCCCGTGAGCCGATGGGGAATTTGCTTTGCCTCAAGGACGAGAAAGGCGTGTTCGTTATGGTGACCCAGGCAACCAAGGGGGTCATGGTCAGTCGCGATTTGGGTGACTCGTTCCAGCCTTTGAATGCGGGGTTGCCGGGCACGGGGATTCGTTGCGTTGCCTCATCGGGCGACGGCTTGTGGTGCGTGACGGAAAGGAAAGGCGAGCAACATGCGGCCATGTACAGATATTCAGGCGAGCAATGGATTGTGTGTGGCGACGGAACCGTTCCGTTTGCGGACTTGAAGCAGCTTGTGTGCGGATCTGGCGGCGTGATCTATGCCTGTGCCCGCGAGGGCAAGGTTGGCGAAAACTATTGCCAAGGCGGTTTGTACTCGAGCACTGACGGCGGCAAGTCGTGGAATCATTTGTATGCGAACCATTTTTGCGAGGGGATGACGATCAATCCCCAGAAGCCGAACCAAATCGTCGCGGGATTTACGGATCACCCGTTCCACGACAAGTGCGTCGGCGCAGGCGTAATGCTGAGCAACGACGGCGGAAAGACCTGGACGTCCCTGAACTCCAGGTCGCTGCACAACAAAAATGCGTCAAGGCTGGCATTTGATCCGTTTGTTCCTGGCAAGCTTTTTGCTGGCAGTGGCGGAAACAGCGTTTTTTGGACAATCCTTGAGTAGCGAGAACATTCATCATAACCACGGATAACCTTATGAAATCAATATTCAAGAGCGATGTCGGATTGAGGGAGAGTTTCCTTGCATTTTCGGTTGAGCGAAAAGGGAGTTTTCGGGAAGAAGCCGAGGAGGCGGTCCGTCGTCTTCTTGAGGAAGCTGGCGGCGACATGCTTGTCTTTGTGCGTTTTCATGTCAGCGACGTCAGCAACCAGCAGCCCATTCTCGAGGAGGTCGCTCGCAGGTTGGGATGTTTAATCGCAGTGGTAGGTCAGGCTCCTACGAATCGCTCGCACTTGGCGGTGGAAGCGTACGCCTTGTCGGGGGGAATTGTTGCCTACTGCGAGGCTGAAAGCAGGATTCGCATCCTGCTGGACAACTACGAGCTGCTCTATTTCAACAAGTCGGAGTTGGCATCCACGGGAAGCCATGACCAGATGAACGAGGAATTCCTTCATGCCCAAAGAATACTCGGCGAATTCGGCGGAACCATCAAAAGCAACCTTCAGCGAACGTGGATCTATTGCCGGGACATCGACAACAATTACGAAGGGCTCGTGGTGGCAAGACGCGAATTGTTCGAGCAACAAGGGCTGAATCAGGAAACACATTACATCGCCAGCACGGGGATCGAGGGCATGTCGCATCCTTGGGACCGGTTGGTCAGGATGGACGGATTCGCGCTCTTCGGTCACCAGCAGGAGCAGATCGACTACATGTCAGCGCCAGATAATCTCTCGCCGACCCACCTCTACGGCGTGACGTTCGAGCGGGGAACAAGAATCGTTTTCGGAGACAGGTCGAAATTCTATGTTTCGGGCACTGCGAGCATTGACTGCGAGGGAAAAGTGATGCATGTCCAGGATGTGGCGAAACAGACCCATCGCGTGGTGGACAATGTCATTGCGCTCATGGAAAGGCACTGTGGTGCGCTGTCAGACCTAAAGCAGGCAGTGGTGTACTTGCGCGATCCTGCTGATTCCGATGTGGTGGAATCGGTTTTGCGCGAGCGTCTTCCGCAGTCGCTTCCTCGGATCATGGTTTATGGCAGCGTGTGCCGTCCCGAATGGCTTGTTGAGATGGAGGCTGTCGGAGTGAATGGAGTTGGCGATTCTCGCTTCAAGGATTTTGCTTGAGTCGTTGAAATCCTGTCAAGGTGGAGTACATTACCTAGTTAACTTTTTATAAATAGGCGAACGAATGATTTTCATGTGTCATTTGTTCACATTGGATTAAGCGGCAACGAGGTTTCCACGATGGCAGGAATGGCGAATGAGGACAGGTTGTCCGGTTTGATGAAATCGGGCATTGGGGAGAACAACCCGGTATTGGTTCAGATATTGGGCATTTGTTCGGCTCTGGCTGTAACAGGTCTTGTTTCGACGACGTTGGTGATGGGGCTTTCCCTGATGTTGGTGACGAGCTTGAGTTGCCTATTCATCTCGTTGCTGCGCAATACGATTCCTCATCGTGTTCGCCTGATGGTCCAGATGCTTGTGATTTCTGTGTTTGTGATTTTGATCCACCTTTATTTGAAGGCATTTCACTATGACATCAGCCGTGCGTTGGGTGCGTATGTTGGCTTGATCATCACGAATTGCATTGTTCTTGGTCGCAGCGAGGGATATGCCTTGCGCCACGGTCCCATTGCATCATTCATTGATGGGTTGGCGAACGCATTTGGTTATGCCCTGGTTTTGTTGTGCATTTCTTTGGTTCGCGAAGGTTTTGGTGGTGGCACGTTGCTTGGCTGGAAGTGGTCTCCTGCGGGGTTCCGTCCTGCGTTGATACTGAAGAGCGCTCCCGGTGCCTTTGTGACGTTGGGTTGCCTAGTCTGGATTGTCAGGGGATGGGCGCTGCGCAAGTCGTCCGCACAGGGCGCAACGAAGGCCTGACAAGCTGGACTCGCAGAGGCGTTTTGGCCTAGTTTCATCGCGAAGGTGAAAACTTGATGATTCTACTTTATCGGATACGACATTTGCTTCTCACGCTGTTTCGATTGGGTAGCGTTGTTGTGTCCAAGTTGTTTCGCTGGGTATTTGGTCGTCGCGGTCTTGCCGTATTGCTTATTTTTTTGTTTCTTGACTTATGTCTTGAGTGGCATGGTTTGCCTGCGAAGCCACTTGGCTTGTGGCGTTACGGCGAGCATTTCGGCGTCCTGTCTGATTGTCGCTGGGTTCAAGTCGGCTTGATGCGCGGTTTGGTGTTGCACGAGGCGACTGTATCTGTTGACACGGAAGCTGGTCCTGTTTTGGTACGCGGTCGTCGTATTTCGTGTGACATATCTTGGTTGTCGTTGTTGACTGGCCGTGGCTGGTTGCCTCGGGACATTGAGTTGTCCGAGACTAGAGTGACGTTGTTGGATTCCAAAGGTCGGCCTGGAATTCAGGTTCAGGTTGAGCGTGGCGAATTGCGTCGTGAAGGCGATGGGAGTTTGCGTATTTCCTTGTTGGGCGACTGCCAGGGCATCCGGTTTGATTTTGTTGGGACATATACGAACGTCTATGAGTTTTTGTCATCGTTGCCGCTGTCCGAGGGCACGTCATGCCGCAATCCCGAGTTGTCGGAGCAGATATCTTCTATAGGTCGTTGGTTGCGTCAGCAAGGTCGCGTGAGTGACGAATCTCGCATTTTTTTGCGTTCCGAGGGCGATTGTCTTGACTGGAAGCGCATATCTGTTCGTGGCGGCTTTACGTTTTCCGATTGGCTTTGGAACGAGGTTGTGATATCGAAGATGCGTGGTCGCTTTTCGGGAAGTTGGGCAGGAATCAACCTGGAGCGTCTTGACATTGTTCTCAGCCGGTCTGAGGTGATAAGCGGAAATGGCAGTCTGTATCCGGAGACTCGTGAAGTCGAAGCGGAACTGGAAGGGGTTTTGACGCCTGAGACATTGATGCAACTCGGCGGCGTGTCTCTTGGCGACGGGCTGTCATCGGTGGTGTTTCCGACCTTGTCGTTCAAGGGATCCTTGCCCAGGACGGAATTGGACTTGGACAAGTTGAATCCGAGCCTGAGCTGCGAGTTGGTGTCCAAGTTGTCCTGGAAGGGCATAGTTGCCCCATCAGGCCACTTTTCTGCCACGTATTCCAACGGCGTGTTGCATGTCCCCGAGTTTTCGCTGAACTTATGTGACAGCGCCCGCGAGCGCATTGGTGGTGAGTTGACATTCAACACGAAGACGAAGTTGCTGAGCGGCGAGATCCAGGGGCAGGCGGACATCATTTCGCGTTTGGGCGAGTACGGAGTACGATTGCCGACCGAGATTCTGGAGGGTTATGGGAGAACAAGCGAGTTTGCGTTTTCTCTGGCGCCGTCTCCCTTGGACTGGCGCTTGCTGAAGTCGTCAGGTAGCTTTGAATTGTCCGGGCTATCGGTGTTGTCTCACGACTGCCGTAGTCTGTCGATAACCTTTTCCTATTCATCTGGTCTTGTAGAGATCAAGCCCTTGTCCTTGACGTTGCGTGGCCAGGAGCAGCCCGTCGAATTGTCCTTGTCTTGCGATTTGGCGTCCAGCGTATCGAAGGGCGAGTATGAGATATCGTATTCGGCTGAATTCCCTGGCCAAGCGAAGCCGGATACGCCTTGGGGCACGGCATTGTCAAGTACGGGGAAGCTCGTTTGGCGTCCTGAAAACCAGATGCTTGGGCTTGATTGCAAGGGTGCCTGCCATCCCGATTGGTTCTACCAGACCTATTGCCGCGACTTGGAGCTGGATTTGTCCTACATTTTCGTGCTGCTGGGCACGAACAAGACTCCGGTTGATTTCACCTTGAAGTTGCCGGAGATGAGCCTTGGCAAGGATCCATGGAGCTTGGTGGGTCATGTTGTTGCACGAGATGCGCATTTTGGCACGTTCCGGGCAAAGGAGGCCAGTTGCGACTTCAAGGTCGATGGACAAGCGGTCAGGTTGACGAACATCAAGGGCGAAACGGTGGATGGCGATGTCGCCAGCCTGGATATACGAATTCAGTACGAGCCGTTGGAAATGTCCATCACCAATCTTGTATTGACCGGCAATCCCGCAGTTGCGACTCCGTTTGTCATAAGTCCAGAGGCTCAGGACATCTATCGGCAGATTTGGTCTCCTGTCCAATGGGGGAAACGTCCCGTGTTGCGGATGCCGTCTCTGGTGTATCGCGACGGACCACCGTGGAATTTGACGTTGACGGGTCATTTGGATGCCGAGGACGTGACGTTCCGCGGATTTACCGCTGAAACCTTGAAGGTTGTTGTGACGTTGGATTTGCCCAAGTCGGTCAGGGTCGAGCCCATTACCTTGAATACCGGGAGCGGGGATGTTGTAGGAGATCTTGTCTTCTCGCTGGATGGGGTTCCGAGGTGTTGCTTCAATCTTGACGGAACCGAGGGCAACCTTGATCCAAAGGAATTGCTGTGTGCCATCGACGAGTCGTTTGCCGATGCGATTCCAGAGATATCATTCGGGAAGCCGACACGCTTGACCCTAAATGGGGAATCTTACTTGAGTGGCGATCCCCGCTTGACAGTCAAGGGGACGCTGAAGACACCTGAAATCGGATGGAAGCACGTGAAGTTGACCGATGTTGAAACCAATTGGAACTATTCCTCGAACGTGATTAGCTGGGACGTGAAGAAATCCAGTCTTCTTGGTGGATCGTTGCGTTCCACTGGCAAGTACGAATTGGATGTGAAGAGCGGCGAGTGCCTGGCGATTATGGATGGCGTGCCCTTGCAGCGTGTCGGTGAATTGAGGGCAAAGGAAGATGCGGCGAAGGCGTCCAAGGCAAACGGATCCTCGTCGCCGGCGTTGTCGGGCTTCTTGAGCGGTTCTTGCCACGCGAAGTTTTTGCTGGGTTGGGCTGGGCGTGCGTTGAACTTGGAAGGTGACGCGCATCTTGCATTGCGCAAGGCGGATCTGTGGAGCGTTCCTTTGCTGTCAGGCTTGGTCAAGTTGCTGGACAATGCCACGTTTGGATGGTTGACCGGCGGTGCCGGAAAGCTCGGGGTGATCAGCGAAGTTGATGCAGACGTGGAATTTCACGGCGACAGGTTGACCGTGCCCAATCTCTACACCAACGGAACAATTCTGGCATTGTCCGGAAATGGAGAGTACAGCTGGGAAACCGACAGGCTGAACTTCCTGGTCAGTGGAGTCCCTTTGAAGGATGTTGACGTTTTGTCGTTGGTGCTTCGCCCATTGTCCTGGGCTTTCCAGGCGGAATTGGTTGGCACAAGCAAATCCTACGAATGGCGGCAAATGACGAAGATTACGCGAATGTTCTCCAGTGAATGATCAAAAAATTAGGAGCAAGGCGATGAGACACTGCGTTTGGTATGCGATTGCGATGATTCCCTGCTTCGTGGCACAATGCCAGGATGCCGTAAAGCCACTGATTCCCGATGGAAGGAAGCCTGAAGTCGAACTGGTTCAAAGCGGCGGTTTCGAGGGGAAGCTGTCCCGTCGTCGCGATTCGTTGACGATATCGTTTAAGAAAGTAGGGCAGGAGCGTCGATTGATTTCAGTCCGTACAGTTTTACCCGAAGGCTTGTCCAGCTATCCTGCGTTCGAGGGAAGCATCGTCGCGACATTTGGGTCGGATCAGGTCGTTCGTCCCTGCGTAATGTTCTTCGAGGCTTCAGGCGCTTGCTGGTATCGTCTTGGCTCGGTGTTGAACTATGGTGATGGCGGTCTTCTCAGGCTGAATTTGGCTTCGTTGTCCCAGGCGGCGTTCTCCAAGGATGACAATGGGCAATTAGATTGGGGCAAGGTTCGCGAGGTTCGCGTAGGCGTGACCGTTGATGGAGCAGGGGACGGCGAGGTGACGCTGAGCCAGTTGCGGTTGACAAGCCAGAAGTATGTCCCGACGAAGCCCGAGATTATTCCCTTGCCCAAGGCGAAATCTATTGGCAAAGGCGCGGATCCCGCCGCCAAGGTGAGCGTGGAAGATGTCGTCATAGACGGACAGCACGCACTTCATTATTGGTTCGAGTTCCCTCTGAATCGCCACATGTACTTCGTTCCTAGCTTCAGGCTTCCGGACTTGGATTTCGCCTCTTATTCCGGTCTTCGCCTGACCTACAAGGCCTCCATCCCGAAGCCGATTCCTGGATTGTTGGTGTTGCTCTACGAAGGCGGCGGGGCGTATTATGCTCCATCACCAGAAAACAGTGAAGAATTTACCGCGGTGGACATCAAGTTCTCGGATTTCAAAATCGCCGGTTGGGCAAAGAAAGCTGGTAATGACCAGGAACTGAAGCTTGAAAAGCTTAATAGCATTTCAATTGGCTGTCATGGAAGTGCCGCTGAAAATCAAGGCAAAGGCACATTTACCGTCAAGAAGCTGGAATTGATTCCCTGATTTTTTGGAGTCTTGAAATGGGAAAAGACGATATTGCCCGCGAATTGTTTTTGTCCGGCGCCAACTGTTGCCAGGCAGTTGCGGGTGCTTTTGCGGAAGAGTGTGGAATGGATCAATCGACCATGCTCCGCTTGGCATCCGGGTTCGGTGCGGGAGTCGCGAGGCTGAGGGAGGTTTGCGGAGCCGCAAGCGGAATCGTTATCGTGGTTGGACTCCTTGACGGCAACGACAATGTGTCCGACAAGGCAGCGAAAGACGCACATTACGACCTTGTGCAAAAACTTCTCGGGACTTTCAAGGCGGAAGCCGGATCCCTGATCTGCAGGGATTTGCTGGAACTAGAGCCAAAGCAATCCGACGGTCCCGTCTCGGAAGCGAGAACAGAGGCGTACTACAAGGAGCGTCCATGCACCAGAATAGTCGTCCTGGCAGCGAAAATCCTCGAGAAATACATTGAGGAACGAAACAAGGCTTGACAATCAATTTTGATGCAGAAACAACGACGCCGCCTTTGCCTGGTATGGGAAAGGCGGCGTCATGGTCTTCGATTCAAGCTATGAGCTACGCTTATGCAGGATTGGGATAGAAATCGCCTCTGCAGCGCTTGAGGTAGTTGAGTCCGTTGACCTGCCCGGTCATTTCCAATTCGCCACGGTAGACGGGATCGTGCCATCCTTCGATGTCAATCGATCCCTTGAATCCGTGCCTTCTGAGTTCGGAGATGATTTCGGTCCAATTGCATTCGCCGAATCCTGGGGTTCTGTGGAAAGCGAATTGCCTGGCTCCATAGATTCCGTGCTTGGCGAGCGTGTCGCGATGGATTGTTGCATCTTTGCCGTGGATGTGGAAGAAGCGCTTCGTCCATTCCCTGAGCTGCGGCATTGGGTCGATGAGCTGCACCATTTGGTGGCAGGGTTCCCATTCGAGTCCGATGTTGTCCATTTTGACTGCGTTGAACATCAGTTCCCAAGCGGCTGGATTGATGGCGATATTGAATGAACCACGCTTCCAGTCTCCGCCCATGTTGCAGTTCTCGAAGCCGATTTTGACGCCTTTCGCCGCGGCGTATTCGGTCAATGGGGTCCAGACTTCCTTGAATCTCTCGATGTTGTCTGGGATTGACTTGTCCAGGCGTCCGGTGAAACCGCAGACGACGTTTGTCTCGAAGAGATTGGCTGCGTCAATGAGCTTCTTCCAATTTTCGCGTGCCTTTTCACCTTCTGGCGAATCGTCGAGGGTTTCCTTTGCATATAGACAGATTGCCGACGCGACCACGTTGTTTTCCTTGAGGATCGGCATCACCAGTTCAGCGAATTCAGCTGGTTCCTTGTAGCCGAAACTGCCGCCAAAGGAAAAAGCGAAGCTCTCGAATCCGTAGGGGATGATTTGCCTGAGGTAGTTTTGTGATTTGTCGTTGGCGTTGACAAGTGTACCGAGTTTGATGTCCTGCATTGTAGTGCCTGCCTAAAGTAGTGGGTTGATTTTTTAGAGGGCTGCTGCTGCTGCGGCGGCTTCGGCGGGAATAACTGCGCCCAGAAGCATGATGCTGAAAACCATGATGAAAATGGCGATGGTCTCAATGATGCCCAGGGCGATCAGGTAGTTGACGAATCCTTGGCCGGTTTCGGAAAGGGCATCGCAAGCGCCAGCGGCGGCACGACCCTGGAAGACCGCCGACAAGGCAATGGCAAAACCGCCGACAAGGCCAATCGCCAGGAAGATAGGCCAATAACCCGCAGTCGCCTCACGGATATTGCCTGAAATCAGCAGCATCAGGATCAACCCGTAAATGGTCTGGGTCATGGGAGCACCGGTCAAAATGGACAGCTGGAAGGGAGCGGGCTTGCCTTGGACATAGCACTTCTTCCAGCCACCGATTGCGGATGCCGCAGCGACGCCGCAACCGTATACGGAGCCTAGGGCGGAAATGACCATTGCGCTGAAGGCGCCGATGTTGGCAAGTACAAGTTGAGTGGATTCGTTCATTGTGTGTTCTCCTAGTTCTTGTGATTGTGTTACTTATTGGGTTAACGAAAAAATCCGTTTTGTCTAAGTAAATTAGTCCAGTTGTGTTTTCTTGAGCGGCTTGTATGGCTTGCCGCACCAGCTGACGTCAATATGACCTGAGAATTCCAGGGTGTTGAGTCGTATGGCATGCACGAGAATACTCATGGCCGCCATCGTGATGTTGAGCAGGTGGCCTGCCAAGAGGATCAGTATGACGACGGGGATCAGGAATGGACTGCTCTCGTAGATTCCCTTTGCCATGTCATTGAAGGTCTGTGCAATATAGACACCAGATAGTCCGACGGCGTACAGTCTGATGTAGGAAAGGACGTCAACGAAGCTGTTGACGAACGAGAATGGCGTGTAGATGAGATCCTCCATGCTCTTCCAGTCAATGCCGCAAGTCAGGATGAGGGTGAATCCGACTATGTAGAGCGAGATGCCTTCGAGGGGGAGGTCGCCGAAGCTCTTTCCGTCGCAAATAAGCACTTTGGCGAGGAAGAAGTTGCCCCAGAGGAACAGTCCCCATCCGATGTGTCCCGCTGCTTGGCGCTTTGACTGCTGGTTGTTGTAGGCGTTCCATGCACGTGCCAGCGAGGTATGGAATGCGCCGATGAAGAAGCAGAGGAGTTTGATGTTGATCTGGTTGACGTCGTCGTAGAGCCATGGGATTCCCTTGAGTATTTTGGGGAGGTGTTGGTTGGGCAAGCCGAACCAGTTTCCTGACAGCCATCCATAGCCCAGGATGCACAAGGAAATCAACAGGGAAAGTTGCGATATCTCGCGTGCTTTTTCCGTGGTAGCCTTTTTGAGCCCAACCAGCGAGGCGATGGTCAGGAGCGCGCCGTAACCCGCGTCTCCTACGAGCATGCCGCAGAAGAGCGAAAGGAAGATAAGCATGGCAATGGACACGTCCGTTTCGAAATATCCCGGCAGGATTCCGATGAAATCAAAGATATGCTGGGCTATCTTGAAGCGTTTCGGGATGTTGAGGAGTGTTGGGACTTCATGGTCGTCCTCTTCGATGTCCTCGTATCGGATTGCCCAGCCTTGCCTGTAGGCTTCGTTCCTGACATCATCGAGCTTCGATTCAGGGACGTATCCTATCAGGTAGGCAAGTTCTCCTTCATTGCCCATTCCAATCTTGGCTCGTTCCAGCTGGATGTCATCTTCAAGCGTTACCTTGTAGTTGTTCCATGCCTCTTTGGCGTTTTCCGCCAGTGAAATGAAATCCGCATTGCACTGGTCTAGTTGCGCCTTGTTTTGTTTGAGCTTGCGTTTCAGCTCGAATTGGTCTGTGACTTCTGGTATGGTCGCCCTTGGCAGTTGGATGTCATCCAGCGGTTCTGTTGAGATGACTGCGAACGCCATGACTCCCCTGTCTTGAGAGATTTCCTTGATGAAAGCATTTTCGGGGAGTTGTCTCAGCTTGGTGTTGCCGACCCCCGTGATGCAAAGTGCGATATGGATTCCACGATCCTTGAATTTTTGGATGTCATTGAAGTCAAAGGTTCCCCAGGGCTCCAGCAGTTCCAGGTTTTTTGCGATTGCTACGTTCTCGTCCTCCAGCGATTTAATGGCGTCGAGGAGTTTTACAGCGTCATCAAGGCTGAATGCAGGGTCGATTTTCGCGTTTTTTTCTTGATGCCCGTCACTTTTTGGAAGTCTATCGTCAGCTTCCTTGAGCATTTTTCGAAGTTTTTCCTGTTGTTTTAGCAGGTCGTCGAGGCTTTTCGAGGCCGGTTGGACGACATTGGTGACGTGCACCAGTCCCTGGTCCTGAAGTGCTTCGACAGTCTTCGCCCTGTCGCTCTCAAGGCAAACCACTGTGACTTTTTTCATTACTTCTATCATAGCTGAACCCGATTTTGTTTAGGCGTTCGGAGTATGGAGTGCGGGAATCGAACCTAGACTATGCTTGCGTCTCTTGCGGCGCATTTGCGCTTTGCGATCTTGGATCTTCCGACAGAGTTTGTCTGCTGGTCGCCGAGGTAGATATTGATGACCCTGATGTTTTCCTTCGTGTCTGGGATCATCACCTTTTCAAATAGGTTGACTCTTTGGGTTACAATCCTGAGTTCCTGTTCCAGCAGTTCCGTGGTTTCCTCAAGCAAAACCTTCTTCAATTCCAGTTCGATTTTTTCGCGGACAAGTTCTACGGCATCGTCAAACCATGTCGGTGTTTCGAACAGGTCGTACTGTGCCACGTCCAATTCAAACGACTCGAAGGTCGGGACATCGATACCCGCGACATTTCGGAGGCCGGTTGTCCAGGACTTGACGCGAATCAGTTCTGTCACGCCGGCGGCGTCATTGCCTGAAAACATTGCTATTGTCTTCTCGGAGCGTTCCGTCAACGCCTTCATGCTTGCTTCAAGCTGAGCGATAACTTCCTTGGTATGCCTGACTTCCAGCTGAAGCTGCTGCTTCTTGAGCTGCAATGTAGGCAGGTACCTCTCGTATCGCTTCAAAGAGTCCCGTTGTACCTTGAGTTCGTTTTTGGTTAGCTTGATTTTAGCCATAGTCTTGCGTATTCGATAAAGATGGACCGGTTTCGTTCAGGCGTGTCAATCGCTCGCGTGATGGCGTACGCGTCACTGTGGCCAGAACTGCTTGACCAGGTCGGATTTGATTCCCGTTTCAGCTGGCGTGAAGCATTCTGAGAGTGTTTTCCATCCCAGGTCGAGTGCTTCTTCCAGCGGGATGTTGACGTTGAGGTCCATCATTCTGGCCTCGAAGAGTGCTCCGTACTTGAGGAGCTTGTTGTCCCAATCGCTCATTCTGAAGCCCATGGACTGCTTTTCCAGCGATTCCTTGTATTCGGCGTACAGGCGGATCATGTTGTCCATCAACGCCCGGTGGTCGGCGCGGGTTTCGGAGTTGACTTGCTGCTTGAGTCGCGAGAGCGAGCCGAAAGGTTCGATTCGTCCGTTGACCAGGTAGAATTGTCCTTCGGTAATGTATCCGGTATTGTCGGGAACCGGGTGCGTCACGTCATCGCCTGGCATTGTTGTGACCGCCAGGACAGTGATTGAGCCTGCGGTTTCGAAATCGACCGCCTTTTCGTAACGTGCCGCAAGCTGCGAGTAGAGGTCGCCTGGATAGCCTCGGTTCGAGGGGATCTGTTCCATTGTGATGGCGATCTCCTTCAGCGCGTCGCAGAAGTTGGTCATGTCGGTCAACAGAACCAGGACTCGCTTGTTTTTCTCGGTTGCGAAATATTCCGCGGCCGCGAGCGCCAGGTCGGGAACCAAGAGGCATTCGACGATAGGATCGGAAGCGGTATGGATGAACATGACTGTTCTTGAGAGTGCCCCTTGCTGGTCCAATGTTTCCCTGAAATAGAGGTAGTCGTCATACTTGAGTCCCATGCCGCCGAGAATGATGATGTCAACTTCAGCCTGCATCGCAATGCGTGCGAGGAGTTCGTTGTACGGCTCGCCTGCCACTGAGAAGATCGGGAGCTTCTGGCTTTCGACCAAGGTGTTGAAGATGTCGATCATCGGCAATCCAGTTCGAATCATGTTCTTGGGGATGACTCGGTTTGCAGGATTGACGGAAGGTCCGCCGATGTCGATGAAGTTGTCTGTAAGCGCCGGCCCCTTGTCGCGTGGGGATCCGTTGCCGGTAAAGATACGTCCCAGGAGTGCGTCGGAAGCGGCAACTCTCATGGGGTGTCCGAGGAACCGGACCTCTGAATCGGTTGAAATGCCTCGCGAACCAGCGAATACCTGCAGGTAGACCCTTGACTTGTCTAGGCGAATGACTTGAGCCAACGAGGTTCCCTGGGGCGACTTGACTTCGGCAAGTTCCTGGTTGGCGACGTTGTCCGCTTCGACAGTGATGACGTTTCCGCTGATCTGGATGATTCTATGGTAGATTTTCTTCATGTGTATCGTTCTCCTAGCTTAGCGGGCGTCCTTGAGCATATTGTCGATGCGCGCTTCCTGTTCCTTGAAGGCGTCAGTTTGCCATGGGCAGTAGTTCCAGTCAATGAAGCTCTGCCTTAGGTTTTGGAAATACGTCCTGGCTTCGTTTTTGTCCGGGAAGTCGAATGTTGCGTTGATGACTTCGAGGATTTTGTCGAAGACATGTTCCTGCCTTTGCGAACCGCAGGCTGAATCAATTGGGTCAAAGGTGTTTTGTTGCAGGTATACTGAGTCGAGGAATTCTGATTTGAGGTAGGTCACGAAATCCGACGTCGGCGTTCCTTCCTCCCCGACGACTTTCATCATCTGGTCGACTTCGTTTCCTGCCCTGAGGAGATTTCTTGCCACTGAGACCTTCTTTTCCGGTACGATTGAATTGTACTTGCTCCAGGAATCCAGCGGATGGATTGCGGGGTAGCGCCTGGCGTTGGCACGGTCGCGCGACAAGGCGAGGAACGAACCCACGACCTTGAGCGTTGCCTGCGTGACGGGTTCTTCGAAGTTTCCGCCCGCAGGCGAAACGGCGCCGCAAATGGTGATCGAACCCAAGCTCCCGTCATTGAGCTGGACAAGGCCTGCGCGTTCATAGAAGTTCGCAACCAACGATTCCAAGTATGCGGGGAACGCTTCTTCGCCGGGGATTTCCTCCAGGCGGCCAGATTCTTCGCGGAGAGCCTGCGCCCAGCGCGAGGTCGAGTCCGCAAGCAGAAGCAGGCTCAATCCCATTTGGCGATAATACTCTGCCAGCGTGACCGAGGTGTAGATGGAGGCTTCACGTGCGGCCACGGGCATTGACGATGTATTGCAGATGATGATTGTCCTGTCAATCAGGTTTCGTCCTGTCCTGGGATCCTCCAGATGGGGGAACTCGCGGAGGATTTCCACGACTTCGCCGGCGCGCTCGCCGCATGCCGCGACGATGACAATGTCAACCTCGGATCGCTGGGACAAGGCGTGCTGAAGGACGGTCTTGCCTGCGCCGAATGGACCAGGCGTGCAGAACGTGCCTCCTTTGGCGACCGGGAAGAACGTGTCGATGCTACGGACCTGGGTGATCAGGGGTTCCCTTGGAAGCAATCTGTCCTTGTATGTTGTGATTGGTATTTTGACCGGCCATGTCTGGGTCATCGTGATGTCGCGTTCCTGGTTTCCGTCAGTCGCCTTTGCGACCACGGTCTTGATATTGTACTGTCCAGGTCCGATGGTCCAGGTGATGGTCCAGGATCCCTGCCATGCGAATGGAAGCATGATCCTGTGGGTGAAAATTCCTTCGGGCACTGTTCCGACTGTATCGGATGCTTCGAGTACGTCTCCGACCTTTGCGACTGGCGTGTAGTCCCACGTCTTTTCCTGATCCAGGGGATAGATGTAAAGTCCTTTCTTCAGGAAGTATCCGGCCTGTTTCGCGAGTTCTGGCAACGGGTTTTGGAGACCGTCGTAGACTTGGGTCAGCAAGCCTGGTCCCAGTTCTACGGAGAGTAGCTGGGAGGTGAATTCGACGGGATCGCCGACCTTGACCCCTGTCGTGGACTCGAAAACCTGGAGATCCGCCTCCCGGCCTCTGACTCGAATGACTTCCGCCTTGAGGCGGGAGCCGTCCGCGGGCATCACGTAGGCGACTTCGTTCTGGGTGACGGCATCGGCAAACGCGACGGATACCAGGTTTCCGTTGACGCCGGTGACGTGGGATGTGCTTTGGTTTTGGGTCATGGCGATACTCTGTGGCTGAAAACTATATTCTTGTGTTCTTTGCTTGTTTGGTTGCGGCGTTGACGATTCCGTCGAATACCTTGAGTCCTTCCCCGAAAGAACGAGAATCGCGCTTTTCCAGCAAGAGGAGTTTGAGCCTGTAGATGGCTAGCGCGTCAAGGTCGAATACATGGGATGCGGCGAGGTCTTCGAGGAAATTCCAGCATGCCAAGTCAATGGCTGCTTCGCGCTCGGCAGGAGTCGGCTGCAAAAAGGCGTCTTCCAATAACTTTCTTGTATATGTATCAGAAACCTGTGTTTCCCTGAGGCTATCGCCCAATGGACGCTTCAGGCGCGAGGCCCTGATCTCGGCAATGCAGTTCTTGACGAAAACCAACCATTCCTGCCAATTCCGGTGAACGTCCAAAATTCCGTTGTCATCCGGCGACAGTGAAATTGCGGCGATGGATTGGGCTTTCTCGGGATCCAGCTGCTCGTTGCACATGGTCATGAATTCGTCGCTTGAAATGCGCGGTTCCTGGTTGTGCATCAATGCCGGCAGGCTGCTGATAAGGTAGAAAAGGTCGTTTATGTTGCTTTTCATTGCCGTGTTTCCATTGAAAGGCCGTGGTTATTTGAGTGCAGCGGCGATTCTTGGTCCCACGAATGCTGCGATAGTGTCCGCCAAAGCCTCGTCCGAGAAGTCGTAGAGGACATCGTTGTTCTCGAAAACCAGCTTGAATCCAGAAGCGACCGATGCGCTTGGGGCAAATGAGCAATGTGCCTTCAGGCTTTCGCCCAGTTTCCAGGAGACCGCCTGCGACAGCGTTTCGACTTGCTCCGGATTGAGCAGGACTTTCAAGTCGTCCTGCGCGCCGCCTTGGGCCAGGTAGTTGGTCACGACGTCAGTTATGATTTGTGGGAGTTGCTGTGCGTCCATCGTCGCCCTGACCGTTTGCAGTGCTGCCTCCCTGACTCTTTCCTGCAGTTGTTGCCTGAGAGCCAAGAGTATGTCCCTGGCAGCGTGCCGAAGTGCTTCTTCGCCCTTTTGAGCCAGGATTTTCGCGTCTGCCTCGGCCTGACCGCGGATTGTTTCCGCTTCCGCCTTTGCCTTTGCAACGATTGATTCCGCTTCGGCTTTAGCTTGGGCAATCAACTGCGCCCTGGCTTCGTCAGCCTTTTTGAGTCCTTCTTCGTTAATGCGGTTGAGTAGGGCTTGAAGTTCGTCTGCCATAATGCGCAAAATCTCCAAATGGGTCGATGATGGGGACTGGGTAATCTGTGATTTGATTCCTTGGGAAAATTTCAATATAGCCTTGCATATTATTAAAGCAATCGGTTTATGATAATTTTTTGAGACTTGGTTTTGCTGGCGATGATTCAAACAATCAGGCTATTATTTTTTAGCCATCGCGTGGCTGATAGGTTGTAGTAGATGTTTGAAGCGGTGCGACGGGGGGATGCCATCATTACAATCTAGTGACGAAACAATATCAAAAAGTGTCTGTTTCGTACCTAAAATGTATGTGACATGCTCCAGAGACCTGATGAGCTAATCTCTGACGCATGTCACTTCACCTGGTTTTTCTGTTTGGACTAGGATGCATGGGACAATTACATCAGTCCTTTTTGCTTCATCAATGGGACGGTTACGTTCAGGTGGTTCGAGGTTAGTGTTACCACTCCGCAGTCCAGTGCCTTGTCCAGGGTTTCCGCGTTGTCGACTCCCCAGCTGTCGATTTCAATTCCCATGTCATTGAACTGCTTGACCTCTTCCTTCACGACTTTTGTGATATAGATCCCGATTCGCTTCATGATGGAATAGGAACCTTCAGTGAAATTGGACATGTCACAGGCCCTGAAGCCATGCAGGAATAGATCTTGGTTCAAGCTGTGGAGATGATGGAGTTGTGAAGCATTGAAGCTGATGAACGAGCATTCGCCCAATTTGCCCCGTTTCTTGAGTTCCTCGTAGCAGATTGTGGCGCATTTTGGATTTGGGTCCTTGATTTCGCAAGCCAGGAAGATGTCGGGTTTGAGATCCAGGACGAAATCCAGCATTTCATAGAGTGTTGGGATTCTAGTGCCGGCAAATTGCTCTCCTTTCCAGGAGCCGAAGTCGTAAGTCTTGAGTTCTGCGAGTGTCAGGTCGTAGATTGAGCCTTGATGGTCACAGCAACGACCGAGCTTGCTGTCATGGCTGACAACTGGAATTCCGTCCTTGGTCAGGTGTATGTCAAACTCAATGGCGCTTACACCGATTTCAATTGCCTTTTGAAAGGAAATCAAGGTGTTCTCTGGATAACTGCCGCAAAATCCACGATGCCCGACGATGATTGGCTTTTCCAACATACGAATACTCCAAAATGATTTGTGTGAACGCGATTCAACAACGCAAGCATAAACCGGAAATCTCGCATTGCCGAAAATCACCGGATATGTTGAATTACAATATTTCGTCCCAGGCAAAAATCAAGGGTTGAAGCACTCGGTTTTGACAAGCTTTGGCGCAAAGCGAAGGGGTTGTGGCAGGGGCTTGTCAGGGGGTGGCTTCCCATGATGAACAAAAAGTTGAAAAATGAATATGCATAATTAGAATATTCCTATGTGTTTGTTGCGGCATCGCAGGCAAGCAGCCGGCAACCATCGACTGGGAAACGAGAAACAAAAATGTTTCTGCTTGTAAGTCCTTGGAATATCGTGGAAATCCATTGGATTGAAATAAGGAGATAATACTATGCACAGAATATTTAAGTACAACGACAAGACTTTTAACAGTTCCGATGGAACGATTGTTTGCGGCATCGTCAATGTCACCCCGGATTCGTTTTCCGACGGCGGGCGTTGGTTTTCAACAGAAAAGGCCGTGGCCCATGCCATGGAGTTGATCGATCAAGGGGCGGGAATGCTGGATATCGGAGGTGAATCCACCAGGCCTGGCAGTACACCGGTTGATCCTCAGGAGGAAATCGACCGAATCGTACCGGTAATCCGTGAATTGAAAAAACTCACTGACGTGCCCCTGTCGATTGATACCTGGAAGGCGCCTGTAGCCAAGGCGACTATTGAAGCAGGAGCGGATATCATCAATGACATTACAGGCTTCCTGGGGGATCCCGACATGGCGAAGGTTGTCGGCAACTCAAGGGCCGGAGCGATCTTGATGTTCAATCCTGTCATATCAAGGCCTGATCATCCGGGGTCGAAAATCTTTCCTTCCTTCGGGGGTGAAGGTGTGTTTAGCGAAGAAGAGATCGAAAGAATGAATGCTTTGCCTATACAGGAATCCATGTGCTACTACCTGAGGCGTTGCATCAAGGTGGCCCATGAGGGTGGCGTGGAAGATGAAAGAATCATGTTGGACCCTGGCATCGGTTTCGGCTTGACCAAGAGGGAGAACCTTTTATTGATCAAAGATCTTCACGTTTTAAGAGATATGGGTTATTGTACCCTTGTGGGAGTATCCAGAAAGAGATTTATAGTCAACATCCTGGAGGGCGCCGGCTTCAATATGGATCCGGAAACTGAGGAAGGCCATGAAAACCGAGACCTGGGCTCTGCCGCTCTTACGGCTATTTCCACCATGCTGGGAGCGGATGTCATTAGAGTCCATACCATTTTGCATCATAGGATGCATTCGGAAATTGGAAATGCAGTGCGTTTCGCCGAAGCAATGGAAGACACTCATTTGAAACAGTATGGTGCCAAAAAAAGTAACCAATGAAACAACTATATCATGAAAAACTAAAGACCGTGTTCGTGGCAAGTGGAACAGAAAATGATCCTCTTGTCCTTGAAGGCATAGTCAGAAAGCTGTCCGACGGCAGCTTGTTTTTGAGTTGGACAGGCGGGGGCAATACGGAACCTCATGTCAGAAATGTAACCAGATATAGCAAGAGCTACGACGGAGGGAATACCTGGGACAGCGAAAAAATACTGTTTTCCCATCCGAACAAGGGAATATTTACCCCGGCTTTATTTGTCGATGGCGATAATTTGTATGCCTTCCCAAATTCATATTACAATCATACCACATTCGCACAGGATATGCAGAGTTATATCAGTGTAAGCACGGATTATGGCAAGAGCTTTTCGCCGCCGGCTTCCTTTAAAGGCTGTATTAACAATATCCATATAAAGTGCACTGAAAAACTTGGCGACAAATGGTTGTTTGCCTGTTCATGGTACGAAATCGATGGTACAAACTGGGCACCTCCGATGGAGGGCAAGGAATGTATTGTCGCTGGAACGGAGATAAAACCTACAAGCGGTCAGTATTGGGCTTGGGTCACAAGCAACCATACGGAATACTCCGGGGTATTGATTTCCGAAGACAAAGGTGAAAGTTGGCGTCTTCACGGAAGAATCGGCCATAAAGGCAGAAGCTTTGTCGAACCGATGTTCACATTCCTTTCCGACGGTACAATCGTAATGTTCCTGCGAACCAACATACCGTACCTGTTCGAAAGCCGATCCTATGACGGAGGCTTGACCTGGAGCGAAGCGGTGCAGACAAACATCCCGTCGGCAATCACAAAGGTTAAATTGCTAAAAGACAGCCACGGCACAATTTATCTGCTCCACAATCCCAATCCAAAAGGCAGGCATCCGCTTGCACTCTGGATTAGCGACGACGATATGCAAACGTGGTCGAAGAAGATTGAACTTGTTAACGATGACACCAGACCATTATGCTATCCAGATGGTTTTATTGATGAAACGAACGGGAAATTATGTTTTTCATGGGAGGATAGGCGGCAAATCTATTATTCCGAGTTTACTTTATAAGGTAAGGAGCTGTTCTCGGCATCAACCATTTTTTCCCAAAAAGGCAATAATAGCTTTGTAAAATCCTCTTCAAGTTTATCGGTAATGGCCAATAATATTTTTAGCGAATTATAAACTAGGCATGCTTGTGTTTTATTCAAAGTTGAAAAAAAGCTGTTTGATAAACTATCCACTTGCTGGAGTCCTGTATTTGCAGGATATAGTCCGTACAAGAAAACATCTAAATATGTTGAAGTAATGTCGTCATGTGGTTTGGAAAGTGAATAAAACAAGACACTGAAAATCGTTTGGATTCGATCTTTATCAACCAATGATACACAGTCACAAAACATAGAAGTTATGTAGTCGCTGTCCATGGTTAAAATAACTTTGCAATTTGGCTCATGCTTTTTTAAGAGTTCCAGGCAATTAAGAAATTCAGGCGCAACGACATATTTTGGGGGTTGGATGGTGAGCTTAGGAAATCACTACATCGCTCCTTTTTGTGCCCGGATAGTATTCGCTCTCATGCCATGGTGCTGGCAGAGAAGACACATTTAGACAGAAACAGACAAGTTCCATTAGCCACTCCTTGCCGTGAGAACCTGAAGCATAGTGAGCATAACATTGCTTGGCAACCGCTAATTCCAAGCAGAAAATTCTTGTTCTATACTAAATATTAGTTGGGGTGTATAAAGGTGGATGCCATGACATTGAGCAGGAAATGCACCCCCAAAATCCGTTGAAGAGCCGAAATTCATTTGCTTCTTTCATAT
>DBPZ01000016.1 GCA_002305655.1 Lentisphaeria bacterium UBA1407
GGTCGGGGGCACCTTGGGTGGTCGTACTCAAACGGTGTCGTTGTTCAAGCGGCTGAAAATGACGTATTCCTAGTCGGACGGGGTCGGACTGGTCGGACTGGGACCATGTGACGTTGACGTCGGGTTTTAGGAGCGTGGAGGTTTTGGGACTGGAAGCAATGACTGGAACTTGATCTTTCCTCTGCAAAACCACCTCGAAACCCAAGAAATCTGTCCGATCAAACGTCAGGAAAACACATGCAAGTTGGAATCATGGGTTATATTGATTGGTGTTCGTATTGGCGGCTTGCAATAGCCGCCTGATTGTGGTTTGAAGCTTGACCAGGAGGCAGTGGATATGGATTGTCCAAAGGCGTTGTTTGTGTTGGGTTCGGGAAGCTATGCCCAAATCTATGGACCTGACGAGGTGGCGGATATTGAGAAGATGTGCCAGCTTCTGGCAGAACCGCAAACCGCAGATGGCGTGCTGAAGCGACCAGATTTGCTGGCGGAAACAGAAATCATCTTCTCGGGATGGGGAGCGCCCAAGCTCGACAGCAAGTTTTTGGAAATGGCGCCGAAGTTGAAGGCGGTCTTCTACGGGGCTGGTTCAGTCAGGGCGATGGTGACGGACGCCATGTGGGAACGGGGCATTTTGGTGACAAGTTCCTGGGCGGCAAATGCCATTCCCGTGGCGGAATTCACCTTGGCGCAAATCCTGTTTTCACTGAAGCTTGGTTGGCGTTGGATGTATCGTGGAAAGGCGGAACGGAAGTATCCTCGCCGTGATACGGAGATGCCAGGCGCGTACGGAAGCACGGTCGGGTTGGTGTCGTTGGGGATGATTGGTCGTCGCGTCGCGGGATTGTTGCGTCAATTTGATCTTAAGGTCATTGCGTACGATCCGTTTGCGTCGCAGGCGGCATGCGACGAATTGGGCGTCGAGCGAGTTGGCTTGGATGATGTATTCCGTCTTTCGGACGTCGTTTCTTTGCACACGCCTTGGTTGAAGGAGACTGAAAACATGATTCGCGGCGAACATTTCAGGCTGATGAAGCACAACGCCACGTTCCTCAACACGGCTCGCGGGGCGGTGGTTGCCGAGGAGGAGATGCTCGATGTGATGCAGGAACGCCCGGACTTGACGGCGGTGCTGGATGTGACCTATCCCGAGCCGCCTGCGGAGACTTCCAGGATTTTCACGTTGCCCAATGTGTTCCTGACGCCTCATGTGGCGGGTTCGCTGGGGAAGGAATGCCGTCGAATGGGACGCTATGCCGTGGAAGAATGCCGGAAGTACCTTGCAGGCGAGCCGTTGACCTGGCAGGTGACCCGGGAAATGGCGGCGACAATGGCGTGAGCTAGTATGCTTGCCCACTTGAATTTGCAAACTAGGCACACTGACAAATCTGGATGGTGATTATGAAACACGCGATTTATCTCTTGCCGATTATGTTGTCCTGCAGTCTTTTTGGACTGGAGTTGTCTCGCACGGACGAGCTTATTCGATTTGGCGATGGGAATCTGTCCGTCGCCTTCAATTCCCAAGATGGCTCTCCGCAGGGCGTTTGGATTGGCGGTCGTCAAGCCATCCGCGCTGTAGAGGAGGGCGATAAGCTATGGCTCAACTTGAGTGGAGGCGACCGCCAATGGTTTGACAGGTCCCGTCATAGTTGGGTGTTGGAGGATTGTCGGAAGACAAGCGACAATGCGATTGCCCATCAGGTTCGTTGCGGCGATTGGCGCGTGGTTGTCCATACGGAGCTTTTTCCCTCGAAGCGCGAATTGCGTCGCTGGCTGGACGTGAGTTGGGTTGGGGACAAGCCATCGAAAATCTATGGTTTTTCATTTGCATGGGGCATCATTCCCTTTGGTTCTGAAGACATTGCGATGTTGCCTGGCAATTTGGTCAGGCCTGAACTTATACGTGGCAGCGAGTTGAGTCCCAATCGACGCCGTTCCAGCTGGAATTATCAGCTGGCGATTATCCAAAGCGGTTCGTTGTCCGCTTGTTTCATGGCTGACGAATTGGCTGAGTATTTCGATCGCGGTGAAATCAACCTTGTCGAGCAGGAACAGGCCATCAGGGTTTCCCAAAGTACGGGCATCATGGGGCACATGAAGCCCGGGGTTGCCCATCGCTTCGGAGACTACAGGCTTCGGTTTATGGAAACCAATGCCGAGATCGCCTTGACCCGTCTGCACGACTGGCGGCTGGAGCTGGGACATGTCCCGCCAAAGGATCGGCCGGACTGGGTACAAAAGGCAATCCTCTATTCATTCCATCCCAAGGGAAGCATCGGTTCGTCTTGGAACGACTGGGGTGGCTTCAGGTCCAGCACCGAGCAACTGCCGCGGATGCGCAACCTCGGGTGCAATGCCTTGTGGATCCTGCCCATCGAGGATCTGTCGCCATATTGGCCGCGGGACTACTACAAGCTCCAGGAAGGCATCGGAACGGAAGACGAATACAGGCAACTGGTCAAGACAGCCCACCAGCTGGGATTCAATGTCTGGCAGGACATCGTGCCGCATGGGGGATCCAATACCTACCAGCGTGCAAAGGACCATCCGGAATGGCTTGTCCAAGCGGAAGACGGCTCCACGCTCTACTACTGGTGCTTCGACTTCAACTGGCCGCAATGGAGGGACTACATGAACGGAGTCGCAAGGCACTACGTCAAGAACTTCGGCATTGACGGCTATCGAATCGACGCCTGCGGCTCCTCGAAAATCCCCAATTGGAATCCCGACATCCCGTACGGACGCGCCTCCATGGCCCTGCGACAAGGCGGCATGAACATGCAGCGGGCGATCCGCGAGGGGGCACGGGCGGAGAATCCAAATGCGGCAACCCTGGCGGAATCCGGCGAAAACGTATTTTCCACCGTTTCGGATTCCCTGTACGACTTTACCATGTGCTACAGCTCGATGCCGATGTTGCGCGATAGCGAACCCGGCACTTTCGTCGGTCATTTCCGCCGTTGGCTTCACGAGCAGCATTGGGCTGGGATTCCCGGTCAAGTTCTGCTTCGTCATATTGAAAGCCACGATTCGTTGCGTGCTGAATACCGTTACGGTCCTGAGGGAATGAGGGCGGCAATGGCGGCGGTTTCCTGGATTCCCGGGATTCCAATGGTCTATCAGGACATGGAAGATGGGCATGCGCCTGTGTTCCGAAGGATTTTCGCCATTCGCGAAGCCTTGCCCGAACTGCAGGGACACGAGGTGGATTATCTTTCCGTGCAATCACCCCCAGCCCTGTTCGCCATCATCCGGCAACATGGCGACGACGCTTCCATTCCGCTGGTCAACTTCTCCCAAGACCACATCGAGAATCATATCCTCGTTCCCAAGGAAGCCTTGCCGGAAGCCTGCCGAAATGCAGTCCAAGTCAAGGACTTATGGACTGGGAAGACCATCCAGGTCCAGCAGACTGGCGACGACCTGAAGATTCCTGTCCAACTAAGGCCATTCGGAATGGCAATGCTGAAATTTGGACAGGTACCGCAAATCCCGGAACTTGAAACATCCTTGCTTGAAACGACGTTGTCAGGGCAGTTGGTGCCACAACTCTTCAACTTGGACTTTGACGGCAACAAGACGCCAATCCAGTTCACAAACAGGATTTCTTCGAAGGCAAACCTCAGCCACGGCAATCTGCTGATTCGCATCCCAATCCCGAAGGGCGAACGGTGCGACTGGCGGGTCACTGCGGCCAATGGCCGTTGGCAAGACCAGTTCCGTACGCGACATCCCCTTTTCAATGGAACGACCCGGAATATCTACAGGCTTCCAAGCGGAGGCAATGTGTTGTGGGATTCGCGCCTGTGGCCGTTGGGAACCATCGACCAGCATGCCCGCATGGAGTTCGCCACGAAAAGCGGTCGCCTGGGCATCCAGTTCAATCCGAAGCAGCTGCCCGCCGCCGCCTTCATTCTGGATCGCGTCGGAGACGACCATGTGCCATACGTCTTCATCATGTCCTCAAACGAACAAGATCAACTCTTCGGAAAGCGAGACTACGAGGTCGTATTTGATTTTCAGGCCAACTCGACGAACTACCAATACGGCGACAGCAAAACTGGCTTCCTTTCCGCGCCAGCAGGGCAATGGCTCTATGACAATGGCAAGGTCAGGATCCGGTTGCTTCGGAACGGAATCGTCAGGTCGTTGGAAAAATACCTACCTGACGGCACGAGAAAATCCCTCGTCGAAAACACGCGACTCTACACTGATGCCGGTTACGCGCCCGCAGACGGGGAACATCGTTCCCATAGCGCCAATGACGAGGTCGAGCCCTTCTCGCACATCACAACGTTGCCAAACGGAAATACGATCATCCGGTTTTACGGCGAAATGCGTCATGCGCACAGATTCGGCAAACTCTCCGCTCCTATCCAGTATTACACGGAATATCACTTGGACGATTCGGACAGCATCGGCATGACGTTCGGAGTCAAGCCAACCGCGCCACCCTATGGGGAACGTGAATTTGTGGGATTCTTAATGAATACAGGCAGCATGGGGCATGTATTGCAACTCAAGGGCAACGGAAAAGTCGTCCTGGAGGGACTAGGTGACGCGCAGCGCCAAGCGCAAACCAAAAACAACCTTGACCCCAATACGATCGATGCCATGACCATGCTCAGTCCCGACAAAACCTTCGCATTTAGCCTCAACGACATCCATTGGCACAACGAAGGAAAGCCTTTCAACCTCTTCATCCATGGCTACAATGTCTTTGTCGCATGGGGAGATGGCGAACCCGACTTGGAGTACGGCAAATGGAGATTCTTCTCCACTCGCCTCGCCACAACAGCGACGGGTGGGCACCCGGCAGCGCCTGCCATTCCAAGCGTCACCCGGGAATTGAAGTCCGAGCAGCTTTTGAAGAGTCCTGGATTCGAGGAAATTGCGCAATTCTCCTGGCTTCGCGAATTGGTTCAGGCCATCCAAATCCAGTCGGACTGGGATTTGCCGCCGGGAATCCAGTGGGACAGCGCCACCAAATATTCCGGCAAAATCGCGGCCAAGGTCACCGGCGCCAAGGACGAGTATCGTCTCGTCAGGCAGGTCGTTCCAATCCAAATCCTGAAGCCGGGCACGAAATGGAAACTCTCCTGCAAGGCAAAGGGCGAAGGCATCCAGCCGGGATCGATTGGATGGATGCACGCAACCCTGAGATTTGCATTCAGGTCTGATAAGACGGATTACAAAAGCGTAACTATGCCGATGGGGGAATTCGATTGGACAGGCTTTGAAGTCGAAGCCACGATCCCGGAAAACCTCAAGCAGATCACGATCGAGGCAGGACTTAACGGAAATCCAGGCACGCTCTGGTTAGACGACATCTCCCTCACCCCGATTCAATAAGTCACAAAAACAAAGAAATTCCCCCAGTCTCCGTGAAAATTACCACTAATTTCAAAGGCTATTTTTTCGCCTGCTTGGCAGCCACGACCTACGGTCTGAATCCACTCTTTGCCCTCCCGCTTTACAGGCTTGGCTTCGATGTTGACAACGTCCTCCTGTGGCGATATTTCTACGCCGTTTTGATCCTCGGCATATTTTTCGCGGTGACCCGCCGTCCCGTTGGTCTTGCGAAGCGTCAAATCATTTCGATGATAAGTTGCGGGATTTGCATGACGATATCATCGATTACACTTTACCGCGCTTTTTCGGTGATGGATGTCAGCATCAGCGTGACGTTGTTGTTTGTTTATCCGATCATTGTTGCGCTGGTCAACGTCATAGGCTTCCATGAAAAGATCCGGCTGTCAACGGTTCTGGGGGTCATATTGTCCTTGCTTGGCGTGATTGCACTATGCAAGAGCGATGGTCAGGCGAACGTCAACCTTGAAGGAATCGTCTGCTCCATCCTTTCTGCCTTTGCTTATGCGTTTTACATGATCATTGTGCGGGAAACCTCGATCAAAACATTGCCGTCTTCGGTTTTGACCTTCTACTGCCTAGGCGTAGGGATCCTGATATTCCTCTTCAGGATCATCGTTTGGGGATCGTTCCATTTTTCATTCACATGGATGGCTTGGGGATGCCAATTGGCTATGGCAATCTTGCCGAGCATCGTGTCCCTGACCGCAACAAACCTCGCCATTGGTTACATTGGTTCGACGCCGACCGCGATCCTTGGCGCACTGGAACCCGTTACCGGCATCCTCGTTGGCGTCATAATCTTTGATGAAGCGCTGACCTTGCGGTTCGTGACAGGAATTGTCTTGATCCTTGTCGCCGTGCTGATTGTAATCGTGGGCGGCAACAAGGAAAACAAGAAGGAATTGGAGACCTGAGCACGGTCTCCAATCGCTTGGGATTTTTTCTCAAACCCTGTCGAAGACCCGGACGTGGTCAACGATGAAGACATCCGGCAGTTCTGCTTCGAAGAGAATCGGTGCAGGGGTGCCCTTGGGATGGTTGGGCGGGGCATTGAAGCCCGGGCCACGATACCCGTGGCATTCTGTCGATACCAAGATGAACTGATCGACATTGGAGATTGGGCCGACGGATACGCTGCCTGGAAGCAATTTGCCTCGTTCGTCCGCCAGTATCCGGTTTTCTTCGCTGGCGCGTTCAGGGGAGACGACCTTTCCGATCAGTTGGCCGTCTGCGTAGAACGTGTATGAATCGGGGCGCCAATCGACGGCGTAGGTATGCCAGCCGTCCGGGGTTTCGACATGATCCCAGATGATGTGACCGGATCCCCGGTAGTCTTTTCCATAGCCGCCCCAGAGGTTGCCCGCCATCATCTTGCCCTTCGTGTGTTGCCAGTAGTTTTCCATCACATCGACCTCGACTCCTGCAAGTGTTGGATCAGGATGCGATCCAATGCCAGGCGCCTGCAGCCAGAATGCGGCATGCCAGCCCGGGTTTTTGGGAAGCTTGCATCGGATCTCATAGAAGCCGAATCGATGGAGGAATCGCGGAGCTTCGGGCTTGCCAAAGGGCCAGATTCCAGCAGTGTCCTTTGGCATGTCAAAGGTGAGCGATCCGGTTTGCAGGTGTGGCGAATAGAAGTCGTCTCCCTTGCGCAGGAGATGGAGCTTGAGGTTGCTGTTGCCGTCGAGTTCAACCCCTTCATCGGTATATGTTTTCATCGGCGCTCCCCAGAAGTTTCTTCTGAAGCCCCATTTTGACGAATCGAGTTCCGTGCCGTCGAATTCGTCATGCCATACGAGTTTCCAATCGGCGTCAGCTGGGAGCAGTGAGTCGGCATGGTTGGGAAGCGAGAAGGTTTTCATTCTTTTTGTTCCTGTGTTTGCTTTTTTGGGGTCGACTTGAATTTTTAGGATATAAATGATGACCAAGTTGAAATGTACGCTCTCAATTGAAGATATCAATGGCTTTTGATGGATTGTGGGGAAATTGAGTTGTCGATACGACGGATTGAGATGACGGAAGCAGGGGTTGATAACGGAGGAAATCTCGCTATATTTTTTCCTACTATTCAATGGATATCCGTATCGAATCGGGAGAAGGGCTTCACAAACCAACATACGGAGTAAAAAATGGAATTCAAAAACAAAAGCAAGTCATTGGTCGCGTACTTCTCAGCTATGGGCAACACAGCGGAAATCGCCAAGATGATCGCGGAACTTACCGGCGCGGACCTATTTGAAATCAAGCCGGTCAAGCCATATACCCGAGAGGACTTGAACTTTCGGGAGCCGACTAGCCGATGCTGCAAGGAGCACGACAATCCGAAGGCAAGGCCGGAAATCGTCGAACCCATGCCCGATTGCGGCAAGTACGACAAGATTTATCTCGGCTTCCCCTCCTGGTGGGCGGAGGCACCTAGGATCATCCTTGCCTTCCTTGAAAGGGCAAAGGGGTTCGAGGGCAAGACGATCATCCCATTCGTGAGTTCGCACAGTTCCCCGCTGGGTCAACACGGCACGTTGCTCCATCCATTCGCCCCAAAGGCGAACTGGCAAGCAGGCGTCAGATTCAAATTGACCCCGCCAAAGCAAGACGTGGAAGCCTGGCTCAAAACAATCAAATGACGGGCGTTGGGGCTGGGACGGAGTCTTCTCATTCATCATTCATCATTCGGAGTTGAAACATGGGCACGCAAGGTGGTTGGACGAAATACGCTGGAAATCCGGTTCTGGGGAACAAGTCTTTGGGGACTTGCTTCGATGTGAATGTCATCCGTGTTGACGGGGTGTTCAGGATGTATTTTTCCTGGCGTCCGAGGAAGTCGTTGGCGGTATGCCACAGTTCGGATGGCATTAATTGGGATGAACCTCGTGAGGTGATGTTGCCGGACGAGCAGTGCGGTTGGGAAAATCAACTCAATCGGAATTGCGTGGTTTGGGCACGGGGCAAGTACCATTTGTGGTACACAGGGCAGGCTCGGGGCTTCAGTCGAATCGGCTATGCGACCAGCAAGGACGGATACCAGTTCACACGGCAATCCTCAATGCCGGTGATGATTCCGGAATTTCCGTGGGAATTTCAATCGGTGATGAATCCATTCGTCTTGCATGACGAGGAACGCGATGTGTTCAGAATGTGGTACGCGGCAGGCGAAACCTATGAACCCAATGCCCTGGGATATGCGGAAAGCAAAGATGGAGTGAATTGGAGCAAATCACCCATCAATCCAATCTTCGTCAAAGGACAAGACTACTACGATAAGAATCGAATTGGAGGCTGTGAAGTAGTGCGACTGGACGATGGACGCCACCTGATGTTCTATATCGGATACGAAGACATCGATACGGCACGAATTTGCGTTGCGGAATCAAAGGACGGAATCGTCAATTGGAGACGGCTGGACTGCAATCCAATCGTGTCGCCGGACAAAGAGAGCTGGGATGGTGACGCCTGCTACAAGCCATCGGTCTTCCGTGACAAAGCCAATAATCGCTGGTTGCTTTGGTACAACGGACGACTTAAGCATGACGAGTACATCGGACTCGTGATCCACCAGGGACTCGAACTTTAAGCCAAATCACTGGTCAAGGGATCAGGGGTGTGAAGTCAATAGGCTTGAATCCGATCTTGAATGCCGGCGAGTCGGGTTTGAGCTTGCCGTTTTCGGCTGTCGGGTCTTCGAGCATCGGGTCTTGGAAGATGCTGTTTTTGTCAAAGCCGAGTGCATTCCAATTTTTGAAGGCATTAAGTGACTTTATGTCTCCATCGACAGTTGACCAGAATAGATTATTGTCTGATTTCAGGGCGTTCGGGAGGTTTTTCCCGGCATAGAAGAGCGTTCTCCCCTCGAGCGGGATATTGATGATGATGATATTTTTCTCAAAGACGATGTTTTCTGAATTGTTGCTGAAGTTGTTGAAGTGCCCTTGAAAGCTAGAGCTGTCGGCGAAGATATTGTTTCGGATTACGTTGTCCTTTCCGCCTTGAACCATGAAGCCGCCGCGTGAATTTCGCCAGGTAAGGTTGTTTTCGACGGTGTATCCTCCTGCGAAGGAATCGAGGTAGATTCCCCATGACATTGAGACGATATTGTCCGGTCCATTGTAGGAGACGCCATTGCTGTCTCGTACTCGATTATGGTGGATATGGCTTCCGGAGCGCTTGGTTCTGTTGCCTTGAGTGACCTCGATTCCTCCCGTGTCGTCGGTTTCGAGTGACGTATTTTGGATGTCATTGTACGCGATTTCGTTTTTGAATCCTGCGTTTTTGAGCGTGATTCCGTATCTGCTTGAGTTTGTGATTTTGTTTTTGAGGATTCTGTTGGAGCTTGTGCTATCGCCTGTCAGCACGATTCCCCCGATGTGCTTGTATTCGGAACCGAGGTCGGATATGTCGTTTTCTGCGACGAGTGAGGAAGATGTATTCTGCAGGAAGATTCCGCCCATGCATGAGCGTTCCAAGGTATTGCGCGTGATGCTTGCGTTGGTGCATTCCTACAGGGAGACGGCGTATCTTCCAATGTCCTTGAACGTGCAATTGGTGACGGTCGGAGCCATGGCATTTTCGATTTCTACGACTCCCTTGTGCCCCATGCTGTAGCCCACGCAGCCGTCTTGGCGGGAATGGGACATCATGGTGAAGGCCAGGCCGTCGATGGTCAGCTTGAAGGGCATGGATTTTTTGCATTTCAGTAGGATTGGGGTGCCGACCAGGCCTGGATCGATTGAGATCGTCTTCAGGTCCTTGGTTGGGATCAGGTAGAGGAATTCCCCGTCGCAGTACCATTCTCCCGGAGCGTCGAGGAAATCAAGGTGGTTTTCAAGGAAGTACCTGTCGCCCGGATTGAGCGTTGCCTGGCATTCCTTGCCTTGGAGCAGGACGAGATTCTTGTCGGGCATGATTGCTTTGATTCCTACGATTTCCATGAATGCCCTGCATGATCCGCTTTGGTAGATTTTGAGTTCGGTTTCTGGCGTAGCCCATTCTGGTTTTAGGTCGCCTGGTTTGTATTCGAAAGCTGTTTTGCTTGCGAATCTCATTGCATTGTAGTTGGGTTTCGCGAGGACTCTTGCGTCTTCGAAGCGTCTTGAGTCGATTGGAATGAGATGTGTTCCGGGTTTTGGTTGCGGGACCTTTGTTCCTTCCGGGACGAGTGTTTTGTCTGTTGTGAGTATGAGTCCTTGCAGGTTGAGTCCTCCTCCCTTGAGGTTTCTCCAGGTCAGGAGGTGTGTGCCCTTTTCGGCATCGATATCGACCATTTTATTCCATTTGAAGCTTCCCCAGGATCCTGTATCAGGGACTTGGGTGAGGAGTTGCGGCTTGTCGTCGTCCAATTGGATCTCGCAGCGGTTTGACATTCCGTTGGGGATATCCCTATTGTCTGCGGCGTATCTCATCCAGAGGGTATATGAGCCTGATTCCGGGACGGTGATCTTGTAGGTCAGCTTATCGTTTACGGAGTGGATGAATCCGATTGAGCCGGAAAAATTGGTCATCTGATAATCGGTTCCCAGTTCTTCGGCGCCTGCGTTGACATAGAAATAGCTGCCTGGGATATCGTCGGGATTGAGGCTGGGCATTCTTGCGCGCGTCAATGGCTTTCCATCGCCGAAGACTTGCACCACAGCTTGCTTTCTGTTTGTTTTCCAAGTCACCGGAAGGCGGAGGATGTTGTCTTTCCAGGGTTTGAAGTTGGCCAGCGGGACATCAAAAGCTCCTATGAAGACGGGCTTTGCGCCTTTTTCCGCTTGGATGGTCAGGCTTTTCGCCGTGGCGTCCTCTTCGTTCAAGACCAGTTCGTCCTCGATGACGTAGGTGCCGTTTCGGACAGTGACGACCAGTTCATCCGCCTCGGTCAGCTTGAGATTGCGCCAATGCTGTTGTGCCTGGACCAGGTCGCGCAAGGGACCCTCGGGCGAGACGGTCAGGTTGACTTGACGGGCAAACGCCTGGAAACTCGTGGCGAAAGCAATGGCGATCAAGGCGAAAGTCATTCTCTTGTTCATCGGAAGCCTCCTTGATTTTAGTTTGCTGCGATTCGTGTTGCCACCATGTGCTTGAATGTCTCGAAATCCTTCCAGGACGTGGCGACTTTTATGAGCTTGCCATCGGTTGGGTCGATGACGGTGTGCCCTGCGTCCGTGACGGTTATCGGCAATTCTTCCAAGTTCAGGAAGGCGTCGTCAAATGCAAGGTATGCGCCGACGACATCGCAGATCAGCGAGGAGCGTTGCCGCCAGCTTGCCGCATCAGGATGGTTCCAGAACCTGTAGTTTTCGCTGACTGCCTGTGCCAGGGGTGTTGTTCCCAGCCTGATTTTCTGGTAGTCCGGTCCATCCAGGTAGATGAATCCGCATGTGTCGAGTGGTGTGATCGTCATTGAGCGCCAGGGGGCAGCGAATACGGCTTGGGCGGCTTTTGGCGAGGCGACCACATTGTATTCACCGGTGGGATTGGGTTCGCCGAAGTAGCCTAGCCTGACGCTGCCGTGGAGGCCGACGAAGTCGCATTTCCCCGCGATTTCCGGTTTTAGTTCCAGAGCCTTTGCGATATTGTCCAGCGGTCCGATGCAAAGGAGCTTGACGGGTTCTTTGGCAGCCATAATGTATTCGACAAGCGCGGCGCAGCCGTCTTTTCGGATTTCGCCCTTGTAGTCGCCGAGGCGGTAATCCTTGAGCCATGCTGCTTGTTTGTATGCCATGATCGGGTTGTAGTTTCCTGATGGCTCTGGCGTGGGTGCATCGCCAAGTCCAATGGGGGTGTGGTCTTGCCCTGCGATTTCCAGCATTTTGGCGACGATTCGTGCCCTGTATTCTGCGCTGCGTGGCCATGTGATGATGAAATCCAGGCTAACTTCCGGTGATGCGAGCAGGAATGCGAGTGCCCAGGTATCGTCGATGTCGCCTCCGATATCGGTATCGAGGATGATATGTGTTTTGTTCATGGTTGTTATGTTTGTTTCGTGGAGTTATGGCTCCAAGGTATTTTTTTGCTGTGGTGGTGTGAATTGCAGCATTTATACAGTATAATGATAGTCAAAGTCTTTGCAAAGGTTTAAGTGCGGATTTTCGCCAGCTTGAAATCAAGCAAAAAGAATAGGAGTGCCATCATGCGTTTTGCGTTTGTTTTCCTGATGTGTGGTCTGTGTTTGTTTTGCGGTGCCCAGCCGGCAGATGCCAAACTGGGAACACTGATGGAGTTCGACTCTTTGGAGGGACTTCGCCTTCACATGAACGTTCGTGAATTTCCGGGGAAACTCCAGGTTGTGGAGGAGGGCGGGGCGAAATGCGTCGAATTGAGGGCCGACACGAATCCGGAAGGCAAGGGAACCCAGTACTACAGCATTTTGTGCACGTTGCCCGAGCCGCTTGATATCGAGAAATTCGCAATCCAGTTTGATGCGCGCACGCTGGATCCGGATTCGACGGCGGCGTTCTACGTCAGGATGTTCAACAAGGGGGAACAGCAATGCGTGTGGAGCTACAGTAGCTGGGAAAATATGCTGACCGAGAATTGGACGGAGTTCAATTTTCAGCGCGAGCTGAACAGCAATGGCATGTACTGGGAACGCAAGGTTGTCTCGGGCAAGGCGGCGAACAAGGTTGGCTCGATACAAATCATCATCGGGACGCGTGAGTACGGCGAGCCTGTGTCGATCCGCGTGAGAAAACTCCGGTTGGCGAAGAAGGAATCCGTTGAGTTTCTGGAAGAAATGGCTGAATATCCCCGTCGCATCCAGGAGACGGCGTTGGTCAAGGATGGCAAGGCGGTTTCCAGGATTGTGCATCCTGATACGGAATCGGGTCGCAAGTCGGCGAATCGGATTGCGGAGTCGATACGATCCCTTACTGGTTGCACGGTTTCCTGTCAGGCAGGTGCGTTGGACAGTTTCAAGGATGGGGTTCAGGGAACGAACACGATCTTGCTGGGGAATTTGAATGACAATTTGGCTGTTCGCTTGCTGTATGCGCGCAAGTTGACCTTGGTTGACAGCGTGTTCCCCGGTGCTGGCGGATACTTTTTGCATACGATCCACAACCCGCTTGGCGATGGATGCAACGTCATCGTGATTGGAGCTTCGGACGAGCAAGGATTGGATCTGGCGACGGACAAGTTTTGCGAGCTTTTCTCTGGTCAGGAGGCGGGAAAGGACTTGGTGCTGGGACGCATTCATCAGATCAAGCTTGATGCCGAGATGTCACGTCGTTACCGAAGCCTGCTGAGGCCTTATCCGAAGGATTATGTCGAGGCTGGATTGCGCCGTGGCCAGGAGCGCTTGGATAAGGGGACGCACACAAGCATCGCCGGTCAATTGGCTGGCTTGGGGACTCAGTACCTGATTAGCAACAATCCCCTTGAGGCGAAGCTGTTCGTTGAGTTGTGGCGTCTTTACAAGCAAAGCGCCGTTGTCGATCCAAGGAGGTATGGTGGACCGTGGGGATTTGACAGCGATTTCCCGTCGATCAACGTGGTGTCATCCTGGGATATCCTTGAGGAGGAGCCGAGCTTGACTGACGAGGAACGGAAATTCGTCTTCGGCGCAATGATGAAATGGATGGGCGACACGGTCTATGGCAAGTGCTCGGGCGGTCGTCGAGGCCGGGTTACCCACAACCATGGGACCTACTCCGCAATGGGTACGGCAAGGTGCGCACTCTACCTGAAAGCCAACTTCCCGAAAATCCACCAGCATGGAATATTCGAAAGAAGGTCGGACAGGATCTTCCGCGAACAGTCAAAACATAGCAAGCCGACGGAAGACTGCAACGGATACCAGTGGCTGACGCTTCACCATACCCTCCAATATGCGATGATGAAGCCGGACTACACGATCTTCAACAATGGAGTCGCAGACAAAATCGCCGAATTCTGCATCGGAAACATGGATAACCACGGAATCCAGGTCCCATACGGGGATACCGGACTATGGACATGCTGGGAAACGGAACGAGTCTGCCTCAATATCATCGCACTGGCAACAGGAAACCAAGACGCACGATGGGCAAATGACTACAAGCTGAAGATGAGAAAAAGGAACCCCCCGGTTGGAGACTATTATCAACCCCTGCAACCCGGCGACAAGGCGCCGACAAGCTTCGATGGAGTCAGGAAATTCCCGATGATCGAAGGATTCTACAATACGTTCAATAGCGGAAATTGGCGTCCGGAACTGAAAGATTGTGTTGACAAGATCGTCTTCAGGGAAGCCTTGGATCCCAATGCGTTGTTCCTGCTCCTGGATGGCGTGACTACAGGTACGCATAAGCACGACGACGGCAACAGCATTCCACGTCTCTCGCAGTTCGATAGGATTTGGCTTGCGGACAACGATTATTTCAAGGCGCCGCTTAAGTACCACAATTCGCTGGCCGTGTCCGCGAATGGTGAATCCGGACTCTTGCCGGATTATGTTCAATGCATATTGGTTGACGAGAATCCATCGTATGGCGTTTCGGTGACCGAGTTTCGCGAGTACGCAAAGTCGGATTGGCGTCGTGCCGTGATATGGTTAAAAAATCAGAAGTGCGTTTTGGTACTCGATCGAGTGACTGCCCGCGAGGATGCCAATTACCAGATGCGCCAATTTTGGCATGGAATCGGCGAGGCGACCTTGGATGATGACGGAATGCTGCTTCGGCAAAAAGGACCTTCGATGTGGATCCAGCTTGCCCGAGGCACGAGATTGTCGCTGGTTGACGATGCGGATTTGGGCACCAATTGGAGAGGATATCCCCACGCGGAGCCTGTAGTCCGGACAATGAGCTCCTTGGCGGAAGTCGATCTCAAGGCAGGTGAATCGTACATGTTCGCGACGGTGTTCCACGGCAATGCTTCCGGTGACGAGCCAGTATGGAAGCTGGAACGGCTGTTTGACGATTGGGGCGTCATGCTGGATGACGGGCAGCGGCAGGTGGCGATCGGTCTGGATGGCTTTGCTGGCGACAAGTCACGTGGCTGCGTCGTGGTCAAGGAATCAGCAGGGAAACGATATGCGTTCGGAGAGGCAAGCGAGGTGCTTGCTCCGAAACATGCCCCCGAGGCTGCGTTTACCCCGTCATGGAGTGCATTCGGGGACAATGCTCCCCGATGCCTGAAGGTGGCTCCGGAGCGTCAGGCTGCAAGCGACCTGCCGTCCTTGCAAACGGTGTGGAGCGTTACGCCCAAGCCTACCTTGCTGGTCTTGAGCGGCAATGCGGCAAGCTCAGGCGCACTGCCGGGATTTTCCACGATTAAATGCATGCCGGACAAGTTGGGCAGTAATATTCTCACTGGTGGCAAGAATCGTGTTGAAGGACTGGTGGACGGAGGTCTGGGACAGGGCAACGATAATGTGATGTTCCCGGTCGACGCCCTGGTGGAAATCGTCTTTTCCTTCAAGGAAACGTGCCAGATCGACAGCGTTGTCTGGGGGCAATGGCATGCGACGACCAGCTCAAAGGGAACTTCGTACTTGCTTGACAAGGTCGAGATCGAGTTGAGCGACGACGGGTTTGCTTCGGATGTCCGCCCAGTTCATTCGTATGTCGAGGATCGCAAGTTGCCGAATTGGGGTTCGCCGATTGAATATCGCGTTGAGTTGGGCGGAAAATCCGCGAAGGGATTGCGGATGCGTTTGCGTCCTCGGTCGGGTTCTTCGATATATTTGTCCGAGGTTGTGGTTCTTGGTGGCGGCGTCAAGGCTGAAAATGCGACAGGTGTACAGATTTCCGCCGTTGAAACAAGCAGGGGGCCTGGCGGGAAGGATGTGATTTGGGTTGGATCCGCAACTGGTGAGTTGATTGCTTTGGATCAAGATGGCGAGACGTTGTGGACCAAGCAAATGATTTCTTCCGTGAACGATATCGCTGCCGTTGACGTGGACAAGGATGGTATCGATGAAATCGCGTTGGCGATGAAGTCCGGAGAGGTCATCCTGCTCAAGGAAAATGGCGACGAGATCTGGCGCTACGAAATGAAATTCTATAGGCGTCCTCCATACGGGAATCTGATTCGCATAGGCGACCTCGATGGCGATGGCTGGCCGGAAATTGTTTGCGGTGCCGAAAATTGGCGTTTCTACGCCTTTGACCGAAAGGGGAATTGCCTGTGGAATTACGAGTCGGTTCATCCTTCCAGGTCGGGTGCCGTGGTTGACTTGGACGGTGACGGCAAGGCGGAGGTGATCTGCGGAACGCACTACTATTCGATGAGCGTGCTGGATGAAACCGGCAAGAGGAAGTGGGCAGGCAATTTCGGACCGATTTGCTGGGCGATTGACACGGCCGTTGGCGGCGATGGAAAACGCTCGGTTCTGGCAGGCTCGGGCAATGGGCACTTCTACTGCTTTAGCTCGACAGGACAAAAGCGAATCGAATTCAATACCGGCGAGGAAGTGCGCTGTGTTCTGGGCAAGGATTTGGATGGCGATGGCATCGACGAGGCATTGGCAGGGAGTTTTTCCCAGTTTGTGTATTGCTGGGGACTCGAGGATGGCAAGTTGGGTTGGGCACGCAATTTGGGCAGTCCTGTAAATACCTTGGTTTCAGGAGGCAAGAATAGCGTCCTCGCCGGCTTGCGAGATGGACGAATCGTCGAGATTGACGCTGCCGGAAAGCCGATTCGGGAACTGGACACGAAATCCCAAGTGACAATCATGAAGCCATCCAAGAATGGAGTCCTGGCAGCAACCGAAGACGGCAAGCTGAGATTGACCAAATAATGGTGAATGGTGAATGCTGAATGCTGAAAAAACAGTTGGTGCCATGACAACTTGAATGCGGTCACCCGGGGTGCTCGTACTTAAGCCGATCCGTTAATTTACGTGGCGGATGTGGAACTTTTGTCTCAAGGCGCCCCTTGTCGGACTAGGCGGAGACCAGATCGGAGTTTGATTACTTTTATTCCGTACTCAAATAGGTA
>DBPZ01000119.1 GCA_002305655.1 Lentisphaeria bacterium UBA1407
CTTTCCAGGACAGGGGAAAAACAGCTCAAAACAATTCCGGAACTGTTGCCTTAATTTTTTAACGATTCCTAAGTGAATTGGCAGGTGATAAGAAATGGGTTCGACGAGTGAGTTGACGCCGGCGATGCGTCAGTACATGCAAACCAAGCAGGGGTTGCCAGCTGACACGATTTTGATGTTCAGGATGGGCGATTTCTACGAATTGTTTTTCGAGGATGCGAAGATCGCGTCTCCGTTGATGGATGTCGTGTTGACGTCTCGCGGCGGGGTTCCGATGTGCGGCGTGCCTTATCATGCCTTGAAGACGTACGTGTCGCGTGTTCTTGAAGGCGGGAAGAAGGTTGCGATTGCGGAGCAGATGGAGGATCCGAAGACTGCGAAGGGGTTGGTGAAGCGAGACATCATCCAGGTGATCACGCCCGGGACGGTCTTGGAGGACGACCTACTCGAGTCGAACAAGAGCAATTTCCTTGTTTCGTTGTATCCCCAGAAGGATCGCTTTGGCTTGTCGCTGTTGGATTTGAGCACGGGTGATTTTCGTGTTACGGAGGTGCGCGGGGAAAACGCATTGGAGACCGAGTTGAATCGGATTCAGCCTTCGGAGTGCCTGGTTCCCACGAGTTTCATGTCCAGTATTCGCGACGGGAGTTTGGCGGATCTGCCCCGTTCGATCACATGGACGGAGGGTGATGATTGGATTTTCGACTATCAAGTAGCTCGTGACGTGTTGTGTCGCCATTTCGATGTAGCGTCCTTGGACGGCTTTGGTTGTCGCGGGATGGACTTGGCGATATCCGCTGGCGGCGCGGTCTTGCATTATGCGTGCAACAACCTACGTCGCGATGCCTCGCATATCACGTCGCTGAGTTTCTATCAGACTGACGATTGCCTGGTGATCGACAGGATCAGCCAGAGGAACCTGGAACTGGTCGAGCCGATTTTTGCAGATGGGAAGGGCAACACGCTTGTCTCGGTCCTGGACAAGACGGAGACCCCGATGGGTACCAGGATGCTTCGTGAGTGGATCTTGCGTCCTTTGCGTTCGAAGGCTGAGATCGACGCCCGTTTGGATGCGATCGAGGATTTGATATCGAATCCGATGATGCTCGCGGAGTTGCGCGAATTGCTTCGTGCTGTCCGTGATTTGGAGCGTGTGGTGACGAGGATGAATCTGGGTAGCGGGAATGCCCGTGACATGTTGGTCTTGTCTCGTGGATTGTCGGAATTCCCCGGGATACGATCTGTTTTGAGTGGTTCCCAATCGCGTCTGCTGTGCGAGTTGCGTGAACGGATCGAGGAGTTGCCTGATTTGACGGAGTTGATTTCGGGTGCGATCGTCGAGGAGCCGCCGATTGCGATCAAGGACGGCGGAATCTTCCGCGATGGCTACAATGACCAGCTGGATGCGTACCGGAAGGCGGCGACGGAAGGGAAGGACTGGATTGCCAACTACCAGGCGAGCGAAATCGAGCGCACGGGAATCAAGAGCCTGAAGGTCCGTTTCAACAAGGTGTTCGGATACTTCATCGAAGTGACGAAGGCAAACCTGGATCTGGTGCCGCCGGAATACCTGCGGAAACAGACGATCGTCAACGGGGAACGGTTCATTACCCCCGAACTGAAGGAAATCGAGGACAAGGTGCTGGGTTCCGACGAGAAGGCGAAGGCGTTGGAGTACGAACTGTTCCAGGAGTTGCGCGGAACGGTGTGCCAGAGGACCGTGTCGATCCAGGGCAGCGCCCGTGCCTTGGCATCGGTCGATTGTTTGGCGTCGCTGGCGGAAGTGTCCTGCGCTAGGCAGTATGTGCGTCCAGAGATTGTGGACGAGCCGGTGCTGACGATCCGCGATGGTCGCCATCCGGTGCTTGATGCGCGGATGGTTGACGAGCCATTTGTGCCGAATGATGTCAACCTGGACGCTCGCCAAGCTCAATTGGCGCTGATCACAGGACCGAACATGGCGGGAAAATCCACGTACATACGGCAAGTCGCTTTGTTGACGATCATGGCGCAAATGGGCAGCTTCATCCCTGCAAGCTATGCCAAGATAGGGCTGACGGACAGGGTCTTCACGCGAGTCGGGGCGGCAGATGACATTTCACGAGGGCAAAGCACGTTCATGGTTGAGATGGTTGAGACGGCAAATATCCTGAACAACGCGACACCGTCAAGCCTGATCATCTTGGACGAGATTGGCCGCGGGACGAGTACGTTTGACGGATTGTCCTTGGCATGGGCCGTGGCGGAGCATTTGCATGACACGCCATCGGTCAAGGCGAGGACGCTGTTTGCGACCCACTATCACGAGCTGACTGACTTGGCGGTGACTAAGTCTGGCGTCAGGAACTACAACGTGTTGGTCAAGGAGCAGGGCGAGAAGATTACGTTTGTGCGGAAGATTGTGCCCGGCTGCGCGGACAAGAGCTATGGGATCCACGTAGCCCGCTTGGCGGGATTGCCTAGGAGCATCATCCGTCGCGCAAGCGAGGTGTTGGCGAACCTTGAGAGCAATGAATTGGATGTGGAGGGCATGCCGAAGCTGGCGTTGCCGAGGCGTCGCAAGAAGATAGAGGACGATCCGAATCAATTGACGTTGTTTTGAGTAGCAGCAGAACAATTCATGGGGTGCACGATGAAGATCATCAACTTTGGTTCATTGAATGTCGATTACGTTTATCACTTGCCGCACATTGTCTTGCCCGGCGAGACGTTGGCAAGCAGTTCGATGCAGGTCAATCCTGGCGGGAAGGGCGCGAACCAGTCTGTGGCGATGATTCGCGCCGGCGCGACGGTATGGCATGCAGGGCAGCTGGGCACCGATACGGAATGGATGCGCGACCGCTTGCAAAAGGAAGGCATCGATGTCCGCCACATCAAGGTTTCCGGGAGTGTTCACGGCGGTCATGCGATCATTCAGGTTGACGAAACGGGCCAGAACAGCATCGTGTTGTACGGCGGCGCCAATATCACTATCGAGCCGGAGCGGATCCACGAGGTGCTTGCGGATGCCAAGGCCGGCGATTGGCTGGTGCTGCAGAACGAAATCAACTTGACGTCGGAATTGCTGAAGGCCGGCAAGGCGGCGGGAATGAAGGTGTGCTTCAATCCGGCGCCATTCGCCCCCGAGGTGTTCGACTATCCACTGGATTGCGTTGACCTGTTCATCCTCAATGAGCACGAGGCTGCCGGGCTGGCGAAGCGCCCCGTCGATACGGCGCCGGAAATCCTGCTGGACGAACTGGCGGAAACTTATCCGGAGGCGACGATTTGCCTGACGCTTGGCGCTGATGGCTCGTTGCTGTGGTCTGCCGAATCTGGCGTGCTGCGCCAATTGGCGTATTCTGTGACTGCCGTTGACACAACGGCAGCGGGCGATACGTTTACGGGGTACTTCCTGGCTGAATTGACTCGCGGTTCCGAGCTGAAGGCCGCGCTTGACGTGGCGAGCCGGGCGGCATCGATCGCGGTGACCCGTGCGGGCGCCATGGATTCAATCCCGTTCCGGAAGGAATTAAGTTGACCGAAAGATAACCGGAAACCTCGCTCCCATTAATCAAATTAATCAGGCAAATTTGCCCTGGTGCAGACCAAGACGGGTTCAGGTACGGGCACCCGGGGTGCTCGTACTCAAGCGGAGTCGCCGCTAAAGCGGCTAAACAAAACAAAGCCCAGCCAGACCGGTCGCCCAGATTTGCACTGTTGCAGATTATGACGGGTTCAGGTACGGCACCCGGGGTGCTCGTACTCAGGCGATGTCGCCAAAAATCTCCATGGGAATCATTGTTGTCATGTCGTCAGCATTTTTTAGGTTGAATGCAAGCTCTGTGTCCTGTCAGAATTTTCGGCTTGTTTGAAATAGGCTGAAATTCCTTTACATTATTGTTTATCGTTTTTTTGTTTCAAAGTCATGTATGGTCAATGAAGCAGAAGGGTTGCGACTATGTATTGGTACTATAAATACCCGTTGCTGTTGATACTGTTCTTGGTATTGTTTGGCTTGGGCTATTTGGGATTCCGTTCTTGGTTTCCGCCTTCGGATAATGATTCCGGCACTGAGGTCGTAGAAGTCTCAGGCGATCCGATTGCGCCTGTTTCCGGGACTGAAGCACCTGTGATTGCCGAGGCAAAGACTGGGAAGATCGTTTCCGAGGGGACACCGGTTGCACCAGTGCCGCCAGTTGCGCCTTCTGCAGGCGATGCGGAATCTGTGGCTGGGGAACCTGGACCTGTCGTGATCCCTCCCGAGGCTACTCCTGTTGACTTGGGGGAGAGCGCGCCTTTTACGGAATTGCTTGCCTTGGCTCAAAAGCAATTTGATTCGGGATCGCTGGTTGCGTCCCGCGAATTGGTTTGGCGTGCATTGCAAATGGACGATGTGGTCGAGTATAGCAAGGCGTGGCGTCGAGGGGTGGAACTGCTGAACAAGATCAATCGCGTGCTGATGAATACCGCTGCTCCCTGTGCGGGAAAAGTCCGTTACGTCATTCAGCCAGGAGACAGCTTGAACAGGATCGCCAGGAAAAAGGGGACGACCATGATGGCTTTGCAACGGGTAAACGAATTGTCCAAGACCAGTTCGACCATACATCCCGGGGACAGCCTGCTGTACTTCGAAGGAACCTGGTCGATCAAGGTCTCGAAATCCCAATTTTGCTTGAACTTGTACTTCAATGACAAGCTGTATCGCGTGTACGAGGTCGGCGTAGGTCGTCAGGATCGCACTCCTTCAGGGACTTTCGAGATTTCGACGAAGAGCATGCGTCCTTCCTGGTCACCGCCTGGCCGCGAGCCCTTGCCCTACGGCCATCCTGAGAACATCATCGGGACCCGCTGGCTTGGTTTGAGGGCGATTGAAGGGACGGACACGAGCATCAAGGGGTACGGGATACACGGGACCATTGAACCCGAGAGCGTCGGGACACCTTCGTCTGCGGGGTGCATACGCCTGCGCAACGAGGAAGTCGAGGAGTTGTTTGATTTCATACCTGAGCCGTCGCAGGCCAAGGTACGAGTAACTATAGTTGAATAAAGCCAAAGAGTACTAAAATAAGGAAGATCATACTATGCCATCCATGTTTGAATTTGAAGAACCCCTGGACGATTTGAAAGAGAGGATAGCCACCTTGCGTCAATTCGGCAAGAAGCACGACCTGGATTTGACATTCGGGCTGTCGGAATTGAACAGTGTATTCCCGAAGTTGAAGCGGAAGTTTTTCGAGTCGTTGACTCCTTGGGAGAATGTCCAGCTGGCCCGTCATCCCCAGCGTCCCTATCCCCAGGACTACTTCGGGTTGATCTTTGAGGATTTCATGGAATTGCATGGGGATCGTCGTTTCGCTGACGATCGTACACTAGTCGGCGGATTTGCCCGGTTGGATCGTCAGCCCGTCCTGGTCCTGGGAACCAGAAAGGGGCGCAATATCGAGGAAAACATAGAACGGAATTTCGGAAGCGCCCTGCCGGAAGGATACCGGAAGGCATTGAGACTGATGAAGTTGGCGGACAAGGCGGGGCGTCCAATCATTACGTTCATCGACACGCCGGGCGCATTTCCCGGGATTGGCGCCGAGGAACGTCACATCGGCGAGGCGATTGCAGTGAATTTGCGCGAGATGTTCCGCTTGACCGTGCCTGTGATTTGCGTTGTGACAGGCGAGGGCGGCAGTGGCGGCGCATTGGGAATCGCCTGCGGCAATCGTGTCTTGATGCAGGAGTACTCCTACTATTCCGTGATTACCCCGGAGGGATGCGCGGCGATCCTGTGGCGTACCAGCGAGGCTGTGGCACAGGCGGCGGAAGCGCTGCACTTGACACCGAAGGACTTGATGACCCTGGGCGTCGCCGACGAGATCGTGAAGGAACCCACCGGCGGCGCACACCAATCGCCAAAGGAAGCGGCACAGTTGCTGAAGAAGGCGATTGCCAAGCACTTGGCGGAATTGAAAACGATGTCCGGAGAAGAATTGAAGGCGGACAGGTACGAGCGCTTCAGAAAACTGGGGTCATTCGTCGAATAAATCCAGACAAAACTGTGGCATGTGACGTGAACCAAATGAATTCATTTGTGATTGAACCTGCGACTCCGGATGACGTGGAGTCTATCGCGGCATTGCTGGCGCCCAATGTCATAAAGCAATCGGTATTGCCTAGAAGCCCATCGGACATCCTTGAGCACATAGACAATTTCCGGGTTGCCCGTGCTGGGGATCGTTTGGCCGGGTGCGTTGCCTTGCGTGATTTTGGTGGAGGGCTGTTTGAAGTCCGTTCATTGGTCGTCGCGGATGATTATTCCGGTTGCGGCTTGGGGAGTTCGTTGGTGAAGAATGTTTTGTCCTTGGCGATCGAGCGCGGTGGGGTTGAGGTCTTCACGTTGACGATTCGCCCGCGCTTGTTTGTGAGATTGGGATTTGAAGAAGTTCCGATGGAGAGTTTTCATCGTGACGACAAGTATCACGAGAAGATTTGGAGTGACTGCCGTCTTTGTCCCAAAATCGATTGTTGCGACGAGGTAGCGCTTCGGATACGGGTTGGCTGATTCCTATAGGTATTTCGTTTCCTTGGATATCCTTGATTTTCGCTCAAGTTGGATTACATTAAAAACTTGGCTTTTCAACGAAAAAATTCCCATTTTCGGTTAGGGAATGTTGTTGGAGGCGAACTGTGGCAGCGAGCATATCAAGGAGCATTCATGCCGAAGCGCGACGACATCAAGAAGATAATGATAATCGGTTCTGGCCCGATCATTATCGGCCAGGCCTGTGAGTTCGACTATAGTGGGACTCAGGCATGCAAGGCGCTTCGCAGCCTGGGGTATGAAATTGTCCTTGTCAATTCCAACCCTGCCACGATCATGACGGATCCCGGCACGGCGGACGTGACCTACCTCGAGCCGCTCAATGTGGAACGGATGGAGGAGATCATCGACAAGGAGCGTCCGGACGCGTTGCTTCCCAACCTGGGTGGGCAATCTGCCTTGAATCTCGCCAGTCAATTGTCCTTCAAGGGCATTCTTCAGAAGTACAATGTCCAGCTGATCGGCGTTCAGATCGATGCAATCGAGCGTGGCGAGGACAGGACCGCCTTCAAGAATACGATGAACCGCCTTGGGATCGAGATGGCTCGCAGTGCGACCGTGAACACGGTTGAGGATGCAGAAGCCGTCGCGAAGTCCATAGGCTTTCCCGTTGTCGTACGGCCCGCATACACGATGGGCGGCACGGGCGGCGGGTTCTGCTACAATGTCGAGGAATTGCGCACGATCGCGAGCCGCGGCTTGCAGGCGAGCCTGGTGCATCAGGTCCTGATCGAGGAATCCCTGAAGGGCTGGGAAGAATTGGAACTGGAAGTGGTTCGCGACAGCAAGGGGCAGATGATTACCGTGTGCTTTATCGAGAACGTCGACCCTGTCGGTGTCCATACCGGGGATTCGTTCTGCACGGCGCCGATGCTGACGATCAGCAAGGAGCTTCAGGAGCGACTGCAGGATCAGGCTCACAGGATTGTGGAGGGCATCGGGGTCATTGGAGGCACCAACGTCCAATTTGCACACAATCCGGCCGATGGCAGGATTTGCGTCATCGAGATCAATCCTCGGACGAGCCGTTCCTCGGCGCTGGCGTCCAAGGCGACGGGCTTCCCGATTGCCTACGTGTCCGCGCTGTTGGCGACCGGCATTACGCTGGATGAATTGCCCTACTGGCGCGATGGCAGCCTTGACAAGTACACGCCCTGTGGCGACTACGTGGTGGTCAAGTTCGCGCGTTGGGCTTTCGAGAAGTTCAAGGGCGTGGAAGATATTTTGGGTACGCAGATGCGCGCCGTCGGCGAAGTGATGAGCATCGGCAAAACCTACAAGGAAGCGTTTTTGAAGGCGATGCGCTCATTGGAAAATGGTCAGCCCGGGTTGGGATTTGCCAAGAATTTTAATAGTTTGCCTTTGTCTGAGTTGATGGATTTGCTGAACAACGCGACAAGCCAGCGGCAATTCATCATGTACGAGGCCTTGCGCAAGGGCGCCACGATTGACGAGATTCACAAGAAGACGAGCATCAAGCGTTGGTTCCTGGAGCAGATGAAGGAATTGGTCGATCTCGAGAATCGCATCTTGGAGTATCGGGATCATGTGTTGCCTGACGAACTGATGATCGAGGCGAAGCGCGATGGATTCAGCGACATGTACCTGGCGCGTTTGCTCAAGACTCCCGAGGCTGTTATTCGCCATCAGCGCTTGTCCTTGGGCATCGTCCAGTGTTGGGATTCGATTCCTGTCAGCGGGGTCGAGGATGCGTGCTACTATTATTCCACTTATAATGGTGAAGACAAGATCGAGGTTTCGGACAACCCGAAGAAGGTGATGGTCCTGGGCGGCGGTCCCAACCGGATCGGCCAAGGAATCGAGTTCGACTACTGCTGCGTCCATGCCGCGCTGGCGCTGAGGGACATGGGCTATGAGACCATCATGGTCAACTGCAATCCGGAAACCGTCTCGACAGACTACGATACTTCCGACAGGCTCTATTTCGAGCCGTTGACGCTGGAAGACGTGCTCAGCATCTACGAAAAGGAAAAGCCTATGGGCGTCATCGTCCAGTTCGGCGGCCAAACACCGCTGAACCTGGCGGACAACCTGGAACGAAACGGCGTCAAGATCTTGGGCACGACGCCCGCGACGATCAACATGGCCGAAGACCGTGACCTGTTCCGCCAGATGATGGAAAAACTTGGCATCCCGATGCCAAAGGCTGGCATGGCATGCAACCTGAAGGAAGCGCATGCGATTGCGGACAGGCTCGGATACCCGCTGATGGTCAGGCCATCCTTCGTCTTGGGTGGACGCGGAATGGAAGTCGTCAGAGATGACGACATGCTGACGCAATACATGGAAGCGGCTGTTGACGTGACCCCCGAAAGACCGATCCTGATTGACAAATTCCTTGAAAACGCCATCGAGGCCGAGGCCGACGCCATGGCAGACGGCTTGGACGCTTTCGTTCCCTCCGTCATGGAGCAGATCGAACTTGCGGGCATCCACTCGGGCGATTCCGCCTGCGTCATCCCGCCAATCTCCATTCCCGCCAAGCATATCGAGACGATTCGCGACTACACCGCCAGGATCGCACGGGAGATGCACGTCGTCGGATTGATGAATATTCAATATGCGATTTGCGACGATGTCGTCTATGTCTTGGAAGCGAACCCGCGGGCTTCCCGCACGGTTCCGCTGGTGTCCAAGGTATGCGGGATTTCGATGGCGCGTGTTGCCACTCAGCTGATGATGGGCAAGCGCTTGAAGGACATGTCGTTGTCGACGAAGCATATCTCTCACTACGGTGTCAAGGAATCCGTGTTTCCGTTCCCGGTGTTGCCTGAAGTCGATCCCGTCTTGGGCCCCGAGATGCGTTCGACCGGCGAGGTCCTTGGTTTGGCTCCGTCGTTCGGTCTTGCGTTCTACAAGTCTCAGGAAGCGGTGACTCCGTTGCCCAGCAAGGGGACTGTGTTGATTACGGTTAATCCTCAGGATCGCCAGGGTGCGCTTGAGGCGGCTCGTAATTTTGTGTCTCTCGGGTTTTCGATTCTTGCCACCAGCGGGACATGTGCATTCCTTCAATCCCACGGGGTCGAGGCGAAGGAGATCGCGAAGTTGGGCGAAGGGCGTCCGGACATCGTCGATGCCATCAAGAACGGCGAGATTCAGCTTGTGGTCAATACTCCGATTGGCAAGGCGAGCGTTGTTGACGATTCGTACATCCGCAAGAATGCGATTCGCCAAGGAATTCCGTACATCACGACGATTGCTGCGGCAAAGGCGGCGGCAAGCGGGATTGCCGAGTACCAGAAGGGGGACGGCGGCGTCAAATCCCTCCAGGAGTATCATCGGGATATTCAGTGACAAGTTTTTTGGGTTAATTTGATATAAACAACATAAGGAACAGAATCGATGTCTAGTACGATGCATGACTTCCAGGTAGAGAGCGATCGCCATGTTGTGGGCATTGCCAGCGACCATGGTGGATTGGAGTTGAAGGCGGTCTTGGCGGCATGGCTTGAGGAACGCGGCCACAAGGTCGTTGATCTGGGGCCGTACGACTTGGATCCGGAGGACGACTACACGGACTTTGCAGTCGCCCTGTCCAAGGCGTTCCTGCGCGATGAAATCGAGTGCGGCATCTTGATTTGCCGCAGCGGCATCGGGATGTCCATCGCCGCGAACCGTTTCCACGGCATCAGGGCCGCCTTGGCGCTGACTCCCGAACGGGCAAGGAAATCCCGCGACCACAACAACTCGAACGTGCTGGTCTCCGGTGGCGACGGCATGTCAAGCAAGGACTTCCTCGCCGTTGTCGAAGCATGGCTTTCGACACCGTACAGCCAGGCGGAAAGGCATACTCGTCGCCTTGTCAAGGCCGATGTGCTGACCTATGACGATACTGCGGCGCTCCGCAATGCCGACCGGGAAATCTACGATATCATCCATCGCGAATGCGCTCGCGAAGAGCGCGGACTCGAGTTGATCGCTTCCGAAAACTTCGCCTCTCCCGCAGTCCGTGCCGCCTGCGGGTCGATTTTGACGAACAAGTACGCCGAAGGATATCCTGGAAGGCGCTATTATAGCGGATGCGTTCACGTTGACGAGATCGAGCAGTTGGCGATCGACCGTGCCTGCGCGCTGTTTGGCGCGGAAGCCGCCAACGTCCAGCCCCATTCTGGCAGCCAGGCAAACATGGGCGCCTACTACGCAATCCTGGAACCCGGCGATACCGTCCTGGGCATGAGCCTGGACCATGGCGGACACCTGACCCATGGGCACAAGGTCAACTTCTCGGGACGAACCTACAATTTCGTCGGCTATGGAGTTGATCCGAAAACCGAATTCCTGGATTACGACGAAATCGAGAAGATGGCGATGGAATGCAAGCCGAAGCTATTGCTTGCCGGCGCCAGCGCCTATCCCAGGATCATCGATTTCCCGCGCATGCGTGAGATTGCAGACAAGGTCGGCGCGTACTTCATGGTTGACATGGCCCACATCGCGGGATTGGTTGCCGCAGGCGTTCATCCCAGCCCGGTTCCGTATTGCGATATCGTGACGACCACGACGCACAAGACCCTCAGGGGACCCCGGGGCGGCTTGATCCTTGCCAAGGCGGACCTGATCAAGAAGATCAATTCCCAGGTTTTCCCCGGCATCCAAGGCGGTCCCTTGATGCACATCATCGCCGGCAAGGCAGTCTGCTTCAAGGAAGCGATGAGCGATGATTTCAAGACCTATCAAAAACAAATCAAGCTGAATGCGGCGTGCCTGGCAAATGCGTTGGCTGAGCGCGGCTTCAGAATCGTGTCCGGCGGCACTGACAACCACCTGATGCTGGTTGACCTCAGGCCGAAAGGCGTCAGCGGAAAGGATGCCGCAACGGCGCTTGACCAGGCGGACATTACAGTAAACATGAACCTGATTCCGTTCGATCCGGCCAAGCCGACCGTCACAAGCGGCCTCCGAGTCGGCACTCCGGCAGTCACCACCAGGGGACTCAAGGAAGCCGAAATGGTCACCATTGCCGATTTCATCACCAGAGTGGTGGAACACATCGACAATGCGGACGTGATCGCCCAGGTCAAGGCTGAAGTGAACGAATTGACAAAGCGCTTCCCGATGCCTCGGTTCAAGGCTTGAGGCAACAAGGGGAGGCTTGAGGGGGACTACAGATGAAAAGACCTATTTCCGTTCTTGTTCCGCAGGATAATGAGATTGATGCGACTCCTACCTACCTGTTCGACTACGCGTCCTTGTATCGCGAGGACGCACGTCTCGCAGGTGCGTCGTGGTTTCGCGATGCTCGCTATGGTCTTGGGATTCACTTTGGATTGTACTCGTTGCTTGGGCGTGGCGAACGAGTCCTGTGCGAGGGCGGGTTGAAGGAATCCGAATATCGTGCATTGACGGATCTGTTCACCTGTGCGCGGTTTGATGCGCTGGAGTTGGTAGAATTCGCCATTGCCAGCGGGATGCGCTACATACGCTTCACGGCTCGTGGCGAGGATGGGTTTTCATTGTTCAATACGAGTCGTTCATCATTCAACAGCGCGGCTTCGAAGGCGCGTCGCGACTTGCTCGGCGAATTGGCGTCGGCATGCGAGTATCACGGGATCGGGTTGTGCGTTCAGTATTCTCTTGGCACGGACATGAATCACGAGCAAGGACCTCGTCCAGGTCGCGACTTGACCGTTGCCGACTTGGAGCGGTACCGCGAGTTCGTGTACGGTCAATTGGAGGAATTGCTGACTCAATACGGTTCGTTGGCCGCGATTTGCCTCGAAGGTGCCGATCAGGTTGGTTCCCATGCCTTGGCCGAGCATTTCGAATCGGAGAATGTGATTCGCTACATCCACCACATACAGCCTCAGGTGCTTGTATCCTTGGGGCAGGGTCTCGTCGGAAGCGAGGATTTCCTCTGTTGCGGCGAGGATGCGCCGGCGGAGGATGCGCCTGAATTGGAGCGTGGGTGGATCCATCGCAATACCGGCAAGACCTTGGAATACCGGCTCAGCATGGGCGGCAAGGCATGGGGATATCATGTTGAGTCGGCCGGAAAGCATCTTCGCGAAGACGGGGTATGGTCGCAATTGGCGAAGGTCTGCAAGGCGGATGGGAACTTGCTTGTGGGCACGGCGTTGATGCCTGACGGCTCCCTGGACTACGAGGACGTGACAACGTTGGTCGATGTTGGAAAGCGCATCGAGGACAATGGATTCCCGCGATGAGGACGCAATTAAATCTGTTCGCTCAGTTGGCAATTGGGACAGGTCGGAGTATATTAAACACTTCACGAAAAATAACGATTATTTCAGATAATCCACGAGATCATAAGAGGAACGACGATGGCAACCAGTACATTTAGAAACAAGAACGAAGTTCGCCCCAAGAAGAAAGGCGCGGAGAAGCGCAGGCGCATCAAGGTTCACAAGGCGCGCTTGGTCAAGATGGGCATGAGCGAAGAAGCCGTTGAGAAGCTTCAGAGCGACCAGTTGCGCGCCTTGTTGAGGCGTCCACTGGAAACGCAGAAGATGATCGAGTCAGCCAAGGTCGTTGCCGAATAAGTTTACAGACAACGAAGACGGATGTACGAAATATCATTTTTTCCGCTTCCGTTCACGACATCGGTAAGACGTCCGCGGGTTTGCAACTATAGCGCGCGGACGTTTTTTTTAGCGTAGGCAACTCGTTGCAGCGAGGTTGCCATCGGAAGTCATTTCAGGATGGAAAGAATCACGAGATGAAAAGCGATCGAGAGCGCGTAGTCATAACTGGAGTTGGCCTGACGGCCCCGAACGGGAATTCGCTGAGTGAGTTCAGGTCGAATTTGCTGAATGGGGTGTCGGGCGTGGTTCCGTATTCTGTTCGGTACTTTGGTGAAACCATAGCCGGCCTGTGCAATTTTGAGGCGACTCGGTATCAGAAGCGCAAGGAATTGCGGGTTGGCACCCGTGCCGGCTCGATATCGATCTATTGCGTCAACGAGGCGATTGCCGATGCGGGGTTGCAGCTGGATGAAGACTACGCCCGGAATCGTGTCGGCGTTTTCATTGGCATTACCGAGCACGGCAACGTCGAGACTGAAAACGAGATCTACGAGTTGAGCAAGTACGACTACCAGACGAAGTACTGGTCTCACTACCACAACCCCCGGACCGTCGCCAACAATCCCGCCGGTGAAGTGACCCTGAACCTGTCGTTGACAGGGCCTCATTTCACGCTGGGCGCGGCTTGTGCCGCCGGGAATCTTGGCATTGTCACAGGTGTCCAGCAAGTTCTTCTCGGCGAAGTTGACGTTGCCTTTGCGGGTGGCGTCAGCGAAAGCCCGCAGACCTTCGGGATCTTTGCGGCGTTTGCCAGCCAGACTGCGTTGGCGTCCCACGAGGATTCTGCGAAGGCGTCGCGTCCCTTCGATATGGCGCGAAACGGAATCGTGGTTTCGGAGGGCGGCGCAATTGTCGTGCTTGAACGATTGGATAAAGCCAAGGCGCGAGGTGCAAAGATCTACGGCGAAATCGCGGGATGGTGCTACAATTCAGATGCCAGCGACATGGTGCTCCCAAATCCGGAACGCCAGGCCGAATGCATGAAAGAAGCAATCCAAAGAGCCGAAATGACACCCCGTGACATCGATCTGATCAATACCCATGCGACGGGTACCCCGATGGGAGACGTCAGGGAATGCCAGGCCATCGCGGCAGTCTTCGACCAGGCTTGCGACCACACCTTCGTCAATAATACGAAAAGCTTCATAGGTCACTGCATGGGAGCCGCCGGAGCCTTGGAGCTGGTGGGAAATCTGCCTTCCTTCGATGATGGCATCGTCCATCCGACCATAAACGTTGACGAGCTGGATCCTCGATGCGAATTGCCTGGGCTCGTGCTCAATCAGCCGAGAGAGGCAGGGAAGATCAACGCGATTCTCAACAATTCATTCGGGATGATGGGAATCAATTGCGTCCTCATTGTCAAACGATTTGATGCGTAATTCTTGCGTTGGCATAGTGGACGTTTCAAAAAACGATTGTACGTTAATAGAAAGAGAAAAGGAGCACACAAACGATGACACGCGAAGAAATCTTCGATGCCTTGATCGAAATCGTCACCGAAATCAATCCCGATGAAGACTGGTCAACCCTTACGCCCGATGAAAGCCTCAGGGGAAAACTCGAATCAATGGATTTTTTGGACGTGGTGATGGAAATCAGAAAACGCTACGGAATCGAAGTCCCCGAAGCCGATTACGGAAAACTCGGAACGATGAACAGCTGCGTTGACTATCTGTTCCCGAAATTGTCCGAAAGGTGACCAAAGGTTTTCAAATAAGTTTTACAACCCCCTGAACTCTACGCTGAAAGGAGGCATCTGATGTCTGAAGACAATGTGAATGTTCCGCCGACAAATCATATCAAGGTGCTTGGAGGACAGGGATGGGTTGGGCTTGTGGACCAAATGGGTACCGAGACAAGCATCGTCAATGCCGCCAGAGTCTCCTTTGGCAAGATCCGTACCCAAATGGACAAGCGTGACGCGGCTTTGGTCAAGTACCTGATCGCCAATCACCATACCAGCCCGCTGGAGCACGTGGTCTTTACGTTCCTCGTCCACTGCCCGATGTTCATTCGCTCCCAATGGCATCGCCATCGTACCTGGAGCTATAACGAAATCTCGCGCAGGTACACCGATGTCGATATTGAATTCTACGTGCCTCCGATGTTGCGCGAACAGGCCGAAAGCGATCGGCAAGCCTCGCGGGAAGCCGTCAACGTTGACCAGGACGCCTGCAAGGAACTGATCCGCAAACACCACGAAGAAGCTTTCGCGCTCTACGAAGACTTGCTGGCGCGAGGCGTCTGCCGTGAGCAGGCGCGAGGTGTCCTCCCGCAAAACCTGATGACGACGTTTTGGGCAACAGTCGATCTCAACAACCTGCTCAAATTCATCGATCTCCGCGACAGCGAACACGCCCAATGGGAGATCCGCGAATACGCGATCGCCATCAGGAAGCTGATCCAACCTTCATTCCCCCACGTCGCCGAAATCAAAGGCTGGGATTGACCCGATCGAACAAACAAAACTTGAAAGCCCTCCGGGAATCGACCCGGGAGGGCTTTTTTAGTTGTTTTGGTCTCAAGTACGAGCACCCGGGGTGCCCGTACTTGAGAATGTCGTTTGTTTTTTGACGCGGAAACGCGGATTTGGGATTAGTTTTTATTTGGGATTGGGAGGAATGTCCCTGCCTGGATACGGCGTGTTGGATCGTCGTTGTCAAAGGCGAGTTTTCCGTTGACGAAGACGTACTTGACTCCCTTTGCCCTGGAGTGGGGGTTGGCGAAATCGAAGTCGCATGTATAGGCATCTGGCTCGAAGAGAACCATGTCCGCGAAATTGCCTGGGATCAGTGCACCACGTTTTTTGATGTTGAAGATTTCGGCAGTGAGGGATGTCATTCTTCTGATCACTTCTTCGTCTGGCGCGAATTGCCTTGCGATCTGGAAGAATCGCGGGAATGTTCCAAAGGCCCTTGGGTGCGCTCTTCCTGCGGAATAGTCGAAAGCGACGCAGGAAGCATCGGATCCCGCAACGACCCAAGGTGTTGCGAGGAAGCGCCTCATGTTGTCCTCTGACATTTTGCCGTAGGCGGCGCTTGGCGAGGCTTCCGAAAGGAGCTTGACCGTCGCTTGCCCAGGCGTCATGTTCAGTTTTTGGGCTATTTCATAGAGTGTCAGACCACAGAATTGCTTGTGCGCCTCGATGGAGTTGGTAATGACAACTTTCTTCCAGTCGTTCTCGACATCGTTGAATTTGTCCAGGGTTTCCGCGACGATCGTCATGTTGTCGCCTTCCGCGAGGAACTTTTGGACATCGGCGATCGGGTCCCATGGTGCCGGAAGGATCATTCTGAGCGTTGTGCACGAGTATATGTACGGGTATCTGTCTGCGTATACGCTCATTCCCCTCTCTTGTGCATTTTCAATCATTCTAATGACATCGTCGATCTTATGCCAATCACGTCTTGGCGACGCCTTGATATGCGAGACTTGTAGTCTATTGTCACCTGCGGCCGCGATGGTGAACGCCTCGTCGAGCGCATCGAGAATTCCATCGCCTTCCGACCTCATGTGCGTGACGTAAGGTTTGCCGGTTCCCTTGAGCGCTGTTGCGATTTCGACGACTTCGTCCATGTCGGAATACTTTCCTGGGAGGTACCAGAGTCCCGATGCGAATCCTGCCGCGCCCTGTTCGAGCGCTTGCACTAGGATGTCCTTCATCTTTTTGATTTCTTCCCGGGTGGCGAATCTGTTTTCATAGCCCATCACCATTGTTCTGATAGAATTGTGTCCGGCGAGCGCGGCGATATTGACGGCCGGCTTTCTGCTATTCAGGTATTGGGCGTATTCGCTAAGGCAAGACCAGTTGTTGCATTTTTCAATGGTGCTTGAAGAACCGCAGTTTCCAACGATTTCAGTGGTGACCCCTTGGGAGATTTTCGCGTCCGCTGTGGGGTTGTTGACCACAGTATTGTCAGAATGCGAGTGCGCGTCGATGAATCCCGGCGCCAGCGCTAGGCCGTTTGCGTCTATTGAGGGGATGTTTTGCTTGACCGATGACCCAGCCACTGCGATCGATTCGATGATGCCGTCATTGACGACGAGATCAGCCGGGTAAGAAGGATTGCCCAGACCATCGAAAAGCACTGCGTTCCTGATTGCGAAGTTGTTTTCCATTGTTTTGTCGCTTTTGTTGTTTGTTGTTACTATTGAAGCAGCGAGAAAGCTGCCTGTGGACAGTTGCTGAGGAGTTCTTCCCGCGTGATTTCACCTTGTTCGAAGAGGTTTCTGAGTGCGCGTTCCATGGTGATCATTCCGTCCTTTGCGGAGGTTTCCATCATGGCGGCGATCTGGTGGGTTTTCTTGTCCCTGATCAGCGCCTTGATCGCGTGGGTGCCCAAGAGGATTTCGAAGGCGGCGACACGTCCCTTTGACTGGTCCTTCCTGAGGATCAGGCGCTGGGAAACGATCGCTTCCAGGCACGCGGCCAATTGGGAACGGATCTGCCCTTGCCGCTCCGAGGGGAAGACGTCGATGATTCTGTCAACGCTTTGCATGACGTCATTGGTATGAAGTGTTGCAAAGACCAGGTGTCCTGTTTCAGCTGCGGTGAGCACGGTGGCGATCGTTTCGGGATCGCGCATTTCGCCGACGAGGATGACGTCGGGATCCTGCCTCAAGACGTACTTCAAGGCATTTTGGAAGGACATGGTGTCGGAATTGATTTCCCGTTGTTCGATGATCGCCTGTTTGTGGTCGTGCACGAATTCGATTGGGTCTTCGATGGTGATGATGTGGCATGGCCTGGTGCTGTTGATCTTGTCGATCAAGGCGGCCATTGAGGTTGATTTGCCTGAACCTGTCGGTCCGACGAATAGGACGAGCCCCTGCCGCCTGTTGTAGAGCGATGCGACTGCGGGCGGGAGGCCGATTTCCTCGGTTGATGGAATATGGGACGGGATGATTCTGAGCGCTGCCGCGACGGCTCCTTTCTGGAAGAATCCGTTGACCCTGAACCTGAATTCTCGCTCATCGTTTTCGCCGTCGATTCCCTTGACGCTCAGTGCGAAGTCGATTTCCCGTTGTTCTTCGAACACGGCTCTTTGTGTGAAGGATAGCACTGAGAAGAGCAGTTTTTGCGTGTCGACCGGTGTCAACGTTGGCATGTCCAAGGGTCTGATTCGGCCATCGAGCCTGATCACTGGCGGCGAACCTTTTGTCAGGATGAGGTCTGATGCCCCGTAGCGGATTGCGTCCCGGAGGAGCTTTTTGATCGAGATGCCGCTGTCCGGATCGGCTGAGTAGTTTCTGAAGGTGTCGATACCGGTTTCCATTCCCTGCGCCAGCAGGACGAATTCGTCTTTGTTCGATGCGGCTGCGAGTGCGTTGTCCAGGTCGATCAAGTCGTTTTGGTATAGCCTGAGGATATCTCGGTTGAAGGATTGCAGCCCGCCTTGCGAGCCACCCTTGATGATTTCGTCAATCGCTTCGATGTCCTGCCTTGCGATGACCTTTCGTGCTAGCGGGGTGACCTTGAGGATTTCGAAGGCCGGTACGCGTCGTTCTCCGTCCTTGGCGGGAATCAAGCGTTGCGCGACGATTGCCTTGAGGGTCATGGACAGGTCTTGGGCGACTTGGTCGCGCTGGTCTTCCGGGAGCAGGTTGAGGATGCGCTCGATCGACTGCCTGGCGTCAACCGTATGCATGGTCGCAGCGACAAGGTGTCCTGTCAATGCTGCGTTGATGGCGATTTGCGTCGTTTCGGGATCGCGCATTTCGCCGAGGATGATCACGTCGGGATTTTGCCGGACGACGTATTTGAGGGCGGTCGGATAGTCGTTGGTATCGGTTCCGATTTCCCGTTGGTCGATGACGGCGCAGATGTCGTTGTGTACGAATTCGATTGGATCTTCGATGGTGACGATGTGCTTGTTGAATTTCTTGTTGATGTGGTTGAGCAGGGCGGCGAGCGTCGTGGATTTACCCGATCCTGTTGCGCCTGTGATGAGGATCAGCCCACGTGGTTCTTCGGCAAATTTAAGGACTTGATCTGGGATGAGGAGTTTTTTTGCGTCGATGTTTCCCGATGGGATTCGACGGATCGCCATTGTCGGGTTTCCCCTTTGGAATGAGCAGTTGAGCCTGAAACGTCCTGCTTTTCCGACGTTTGCCCCTAGGTCCCAGTCTCGTTTTTCGAGGAAATCATTCCATGCTTTTGGCGGGAGATGGTTTTTGAAGAAGGCTTGGAAGTCGCTTTCGGCCAGTACTGGGGCATCTAGGTTTCTGACGATTCCTGCGATTCTAGCCGTTGGTTTTCGTCCTGCCGAGAGGAAGAGGTCTGACGCATTGAGGTCATCCATTGCGGCGCAAAGGGATGCGATGTCAAATCCCCGGGTTGACTGTGCTGATGCGATGTTGTCCGTCATCATTCACTTGCCTCTTCGTTGAATGTTTTTCTTTTGTGGCTTGCGTCTGTTTTCGAAAAGCATGGCGTGCTGGTCTTCTCGCTCGCGATCGGTCTTAGGTACGTAGATATGGTTTCCGTTTTGGTCGCATTCCGCGTAGAACATCGCTGTTGCCAGCGTCCCGGGCGTCGGGATGAAGCATTGGACTTGCTGTGGCTTCCAGCCTCGTTGGCGGAACCAGCTTGCAACGGTCTTCATCTCCTCCATGCCACATCCGGGATAGGCGCTTATAATATAGGGGATAATATACTGTTGCTTGCCGTGTTCGTAACTTGTGTTCTGGAAAAATTCCAGAAAGTTTTCGAAGGAGCTGAATTTTGGCTTTCTCATCAGCTTGAGGATTTTGTCGTCACAGTGTTCCGGCGCCAGTTTCAGGTGTCCTGAGATGAATTTTGCGATGAGTTTTTTTGCCGCTTTCGGTTCAGTTTGCGCGGCATCGTGCCTGATTCCACTGGCTACCGAGACGGTTTTTACATTGGGGATTGCGTTGAGTTTTTCCAGTAGTTCGACATAAGCCTTTAGATTGAGCTTCAGGTTGGGGCAGATGCTTGGGGTGAGGCAGCTTTGGCGTTTGCATTTTTCGGCATTGACGCTGCATGTCGCTCCCCATAGGTTGGCTGTTGGTCCCCCGACATCGCTGACATGTCCTTTCCAGTCCTTGTGGCTGGTGAGCTTTTCGATTTCCGCCGCCAGGGATTCAGCCGACCTGGAAGAGATTCTACGTCCTTGGTGTTGCGCGATTGAGCAGAACGCACAGGCGCCGGCACATCCTCTGACGGCTGTGATGCTGAATTTGAGCATATCCAGTGCAGGTACGGGTTGAGTATATTTCGGGTGCTGTTCCCTGGTGAAGGGGAACTGGTAGAGTTGGTCCAGTTCCTCGGTGGTCAGTGGTTCGGCGGACGGTTGGATTAGGATGGCTTGATTACCGTGGCGTTGGGCAAGAGGTTCGGTTCCAGTATGGAAGTGGCTTTCAAGTTGCAGGGTCGCGTTGACCAGGAGGGACTTGTCTTGGAGGATGTCGTCGTAGCTAGGCAGTGGTGAGAATTGTTCAGGTGTCGAGGTGGCGACGACAGTTCCCGGAATGTTGTCCAGCGGCATGCCGTTGTTGAGGTTTTCGGCGATTTGCAGGATTTGCCTTTCTCCCATTCCGTAGATCAGGATGTCTGCCTTGGCGTCGAGGAGGATCGATCGCCTGAGCGCGTCGGTCCAGAAGTCGTAATGCGCAGCTTTCCTGAGCGATGCCTCGACGCCTCCAATGGCAATGGGCGTGCCTGGGAAGGCGGCTCGGATCAAGTTGGCGTAGACGATGGAGGCTCGGTTGGGGCGCTTGCCCGCGAGACCGCCTGGCGTGCATGCGTCGTCACTCCGCTTTTTGCGAAAGGCAGTGTAGTGCGCCAACATGGAATCGAGGGCACCAGAGGCGATGCCGCAAAATAGCCTGGGTTTGCCGAGCCTGGCTATGTCGTCCTGCGATGTCCAGTCTGGTTGGTCAATGATTCCGACCTTGTAGCCACGACTTTCCAACAGGCGTCCCAGCAGGGGGACGCCAAAGCCTGGATGGTCGACGTAGGCGTCCCCGGACACCAGGAGGATATCCAGTTCGTCCCAATGCCTTAGTTCCATTTCACGACGCGTGGTGGGGAGGAAGTTGGCGGTGGCTTGTCGTAAGTCCCGATGTTTTCGAGGCGTGTTTCGTGGGTTGTCTTTTTGAGTCACTTTGGGGCCTTTTTGCGATCCGTTGCTGAATGGTGGCAAGTGAATTTTAGCGAATATTTAAAAGTTAAAATCGACCTGTAAAAAAGTTTGGTGTTGTTTATCTTTGGAAATCAGGGTTTTACAAACAAAGTTAAATTTTGTATTCAAAATGGGTTGATTTTTTTTGATGGATATGCTGTAGAGTGGGTTTTGAGTTGTTAACAAACTGTTGATAACTTGTTTTGAAGCGTAACATCAAAGACTTATGGATGTCAATGAAAAATCCATGTGAAAAAAACGTCATGGAAAGACTTGCGAAGTTGATTAGAGTTATTACCTTGAATGTATCGACCAAAAGAATTCCCGGAAGCGTTTTGTCTTGAAAACGGGCTTGATAATATCCGGAAAACCAGGGAGTGCCAACGATGAGAGCTGCGAAATAACATGGAAGACATTATAGATATATGGTTAGGAACCACTGAAATATTAAGGAAACGACTGAATGCAGATACTTACGACCGCTGGATTTCCGGGATTGTTCCCCTTCGCTTGGAAGGCGGTGTCGCATATCTTGGCGTATCGAGCGAATTGTTCAGCGAATGGCTGACGAACCATTATTCGGATTTGATTCGCGAGTCCATGGAGACGAGTTGCGGATTGCGTTTGAAGGTGGTGTTTGAGAGCGGTCACGAGTTGCCGGAGCAACGCATTGAGGTTGCCGAAGTTGCGAAGCCGTCATCCAAGTCGAAAGTCGCATCAACTGGAGTTGACAGCGGCTCGAAGCATCGCGTCCACGATGGCGACGTGTTGTCTCCATCCTTGAACAAGCGCTACACATTTGACCAGTTTGTGGTTGGCGACAGTAGCCGTTTTGCGTACAGCGCCTGCCTGGCGGTTGCCAAATCGCCAGGTACCGCGTACAATCCGCTTCTGGTTCACAGCACCATCGGCCTTGGAAAGACCCACTTGCTGCAATCCATCGCGCATGAGACGCTGAGGAAAGATCCACGTGCCAAGGTCGAGTATTTGACCAGCGAGGCCTTCTGCAACCAATACACGTTGGCGATTCAGCACAATGCGTTGCCAGCGTTCCGCCAACGCTTCCGGGATGTTGACGTCCTGCTGGTGGATGACGTTCAGTTCTTCGGTACGAAAACAGGCTTCCAAGAGGAATTCTTCCATACGTTCAATGCAATGCATTCGAACCATCGGCAAATCGTCTTGGCGTCCGATAGACCTCCGCAGGAAATCAATGGACTGGAAAAACGACTGGTCTCAAGGTTCGAATGGGGATTGACGACGGAAATCCAGGCGCCCGACCTGGAAACCCGAATCGCAATCATCCGCAAGAAGCAGGAAGAACAGACCGTCAAGCTGAGTGACGATGTCATAAATTACCTTGCGGCCAGGCTAAAGTCAAGCGTGAGGCGCCTGGAAGGAGCGGTTTTCAGCCTTGTCTCCAACTCTTGCCTGACCGGACAAAGCGTGACGCTCGATATGGTCGAGCAAACCTTGAAAAATATTTTCCTGGAAGAGGCTGACACGCAGGTCACCGTGGATCACATCCAACGGTTGGTCGCAGAACACTATGATATCCGCCTGGCTGATATGACCAGCACGAAACGACCCGCCAGCATCGCGTGGCCAAGGCAAATCGCCATGTACTTCGCTAGAAAACTAACCGATCTATCCTATCCTGCCATCGCAGAACATTTCAGGCGTAGCCATGCAACCGTCCTGCACGCCTTCTCAACAGTCGAGAAGAAAATCTATTCCAACCAGGACTTCAGACGTGAAATCGAAGTGCTGGAACGAAAACTCAAAAGCTGACCAATAATACAATCCCTTTACATTGGGCGTCTCCCGACTTTTTCACGGAGACGCCTTTTTTTTGTCTAAAAAACACCCCGGAATCACCCCGAAAATTCATCTCTTTCGTACTCAAAATCCATATGACATGCCCTTTGGTGGCGGGGGTTGGGGATTTGGGTGCTTGGAGCTATGGGACTGGGACTGTGACTTATGAGACAAATGAGACGAATGTGACCCATGGGACTGGGACTTGGGTCTGGGACTATGGGACGTTGGCTTGGGTTTTGTGGTTTTTTGTTGCGAGGAACGACGACGCGAAGGTTTGCGGATGTGCCTTTTTTTGCCTTAAAAACCTCTCGGAAACCAACCCGAAAAATCATCGGTTTCGTACTCAAAATCCATGTGACATGCCCTTTGGTGGCGGGGTTGGAGATTTGGGCGCTTAGAGCTATGGGACTGGGACTATGGGACGAATGTGACCCATGGGACGAATGTGACCCATGGGACTGGGAACATGGGTCTGGGACTATGGGACATTGGCTTGGGTTTTGTGGTTTTTTGTTGCGAGGAACGACGACGCGAAGGTTTGCGGAGGTGCCTTTTTTTGCCTTAAAACCCCTCGGAAGCCAAGCCGAAAAATCATCGGTTTCGTACTCAAAATCCATGTGACATGCCCTTTGGTGGCGGGGTTGGGGATTTGGGTGCTTGGAGCTATGGGACTGGGACTATGGGACGACTGAGACGAATGTGACCCATGGGACTGGGACATGGGTCTGGGACTTGGGTCTGGGACTATGGGACGTTGGCTTGGGTTTTGTGGTTATTTGTTGCGAGGAACAAGGTTTTTCCCCATGAAACCAAGCCGAAAAATCATCAGTTTCGTACTCAAAATCCATGTGACATGCCCTTTCGAAGTGGAGAATTAGGTTTGTAAAAGTCCTTTGGTGTGAATAAATCATAATAAATCATAATAAATCATAAAGAATATTTAAATAAAATTCAAATATATGTATTCATAAAATTTTCTATTGAATGAAATTGCATGAATAAGAAGGGTAATTTATAGGATTTTTGATGAAAAATCATGTATTGATCTAAAGTGTCATGTGATTGGCTTTTTTTTAAAATCAAAAAAATACTAAAAAATTATAAAAAATGAAAATAAATAATTTGCAATTTTATTTCATAGATGTAGATTTATGCTGTTGACTGAGTGAAGGGCTTGGAATTTGTCGAGGTGATTTGTGAATCGATTGGTCATTGCTGTAGTTTTTGTGTTGTGCGTGGGGTTGCGCGGCGGGGTGGCGTGGTTGGGATCTCATTTGGGTTCCGGCGATGGGTTGTATGGGAAGTTGCACGGGATTGTTGTACTGGATCGGTATGGCGATGCTGTTGGGCGGAGCCGTGGGCTGCTTGTTCGCGGGGGCATGTTGTTGTCAGGATATGACCTTAGTCCTGATGTGTCCGGATGTTTGTCTCGGATGGTTTGCAGTGGCGATCGTGGGATGTTGGACGAGTTGTCCGTTGATGGCGGTGGTTGGTGTTGCGAGGTCGGTGGATGTTTTGATTTTCATTCGAGCTTGGGGATTATGCGTTTCGGGCTTGACTTGTCGCTTCTGCATCGCGAGGAATTTTTGCGTGCCCTAGGCGCTGTTGAATCTGAGCTTTGTATTGGGGAGAATGATCTTCGTTTAGCATGTCAGTTGTTGGAGATATATGGCTTGGGGCGTGCGAGTGGTTTTGTGTCCTTGATTGAACTGCATGGGCGTGTCAATGGGGTGCGCGAGTTCTTTTTGGGTTGCGTTGACGAGAATGGGTTGTTGAGCCGTGATGGTGTTTCCAGCGTTTACGACACTGCGTTGGTTGTTCGCGGGCTGTGCCTGCTGGGATATCGGGAAGATTGCCCGGCAATGGTGGCGGGATTGATCAGGCAGCGGCAGGACGATGGTCGCTGGGAAGATGCTACCGTCGGTGACGATGCCTTGGTGACCAGTGTCGTGGTGGAGGCGTTGGCGGGATATGATGGATATGGGGCGGGAATTGAGGTGGAACTTGATGATTCGATGCTTGGGGCTGATGGGTTCGTAGAGGTTCGGGTTACAGGGGATGTGGAAGGAATTTTGGGCATGGAGGTGAGCCGAGGCGGGGAGTTGATTGATGTGGTGCAATGTGCTGGTGACGATGGAGTGCTGCGGTGGTTTCAGGGGACGCATCCCAGTGGCGAGTATCACTTGAATGTGGTTGTTTGGTCGAATGAAGGATTTCATTGCCTGTTTGAGGAGCGACTTTCGGTCACTGTCGAAGGTAAGTATGTGGTTGAGAGACTGCAATGGGAAGGGGCGGCTCTTGAGCGGATGGTATTTTCGGGGAGGTGGCAAGGCGGAATGTGGCTGGCTTGGGAGCAATGGGGGAATTGTGTTCGGGATGGCACTGTGGGCTGGGAGTTGGAGACCGAGGAGGGGATGGTTGTGTGTTCGTCGTCTAGCGAGATTCGGATGGAAGCGGGGACTCGCACGGGGCGTTTTCCGGTTGACCTGAAGGATGACAGTGTGGATCTTGATGCCGGCAACTACCTGTTGCACGGATATTTGAAGGTTGGCGAAGACAGCAGGTCCTGCGTTTGTTCGTTGGTTGTGGTCGATGGAATTGCCCTTGAAGTTGAGAATCTTGTGGAGAGTCCCAGGATACCTGTTGGAGCAAGCGAGGTTGGCACGATATTGCGGATTCGACGTCGAGAAGGCAGCATGATTGGAGGACGCGTGCCGGTAGGATTTACAGTTCCTGGCGGGATGAGTCGGGTCGAGGATTCTACGAGGGGTTGGGTGCCGATTGAGTTTGATGGTGTTGTCGATGCTTTGGGGATGCTGGTGAAGAACGGCTGGCTGATCGTTCAGGGGCATTATGGTTCTGCCGAAGCCGATGTTGAGTTTTCCGGTGGTGGTGGAGGTTTTGCATGCGGGGTTGAGATCCGTGAAGGGCGTGGGGAGATGTTGTATTGCGGGGAAGGTTCCGGAGTGATCGGGACGGTGGTGTTGAGTGTTTATCAGGGGTATGAAAGTGAAGGGGTGCTTTGTCGAGGAAGGCGTCTCGGGGTGGTAGAGGTTGCGTTGTCGGAGGCATGCCATTGAAGAGAATAATAGTTTTTTTGTCGTTGCTTTCAGTTATTTTACATGGTGGCGATTTGATTGTTTTCATGCCATTGGAGGAGTTGTTTCCTGGCGAGGAGGTTGAGATATGGTGCTGTTTGGGGGATCGATTTGGTCGCGATGTCAGCGATTTGGATCTGTGCTATTCGTTAGAATACAGCCTTGGTTCTGGAATCGTTCGAGATGAGAGGAAGGTAGTTGGCGAGATTCGTGAGTTGGTTGACGGATGGGATTTGAGTGACATCCAACGATTTGATTTGGCAGAAGGATGTGATTCCAGTGTGATCACTGCGACTGTCCGTGTGTTTGATGCTGATGGTGGCGAGATTGTGGAGGCTTGCGAATTTGACTTGAATTGGCGTCCCGGATGGAATGATGTTGCTGGGGTTGACCGTTTGCGTCGTCAGGCTGTTGTTCGAGGTTTGCGTTGGTTGCAGCTTCGTCAAGGGCTGGATGGGAGCTGGTGTGAAGGGGGGAAGCTGAGTTACGAGCAGAGCGCGTCAACTGCTTTGGCGTTATGGGCGTTTGGCAATCATGGATTTGGTTTAAGCAATCGAGATGGCAATCCGTTTTTTTCATGCGTTCGGTTGGGGTTGGAGCGGTTGTGCTCGCGATCCGAGCGCGAGCGGTTGCGTGTGGGATTGCCAAACGACTTCCATCGTGATGGATATGGAGTTTTGATTGGTGGTTCCAATGGGGTTTCCAGCTATGTGCATCCGATAGGGATATGTGCGCTGATGTCATGCGATGCTGACGACCTGGCGGTGGCGGTGCGAAGCGATGTGGGTGACGAGGTGGTGGAGACGACGGTAGGAGCAGTGATCGGCAATGGACTCGATCTGGTGGAAAGCGATTTCCTAAGCTTCGGAAAGAACTCGTGGCCGTATGGAAGGTGGAATCAGGATACGGGATTTGACCTGTCCATTTCAGGATGGAATTACGTGGTGCTCCTGGTGGCAAGTCGGCAAGGGCGAAACGTTGATCCAAGGGTCATTGCGGGAGTGAACGATTTTTTGTCGGAAGTCTATGATTTTGCGCATCGGGAGTTCATCTATTTGCCCGTGGAATACTACACGAATACAAACACTTTGGATTCGTCTGGGATTGTTGGCATGCTGTTGGGAAGTGAGGAAGGATTTGGATCACATCGTGGATTTACGCGGTATGGCTTGGGGTATGGCGAGGTTCTGGTTGAAACGAGCAGGAAGTTGGTGGATTGGATTCGGCGCGCTCAATACTCTGGGGACAGTTACAGTTGGTGGAGCGTAGTCAGGGGATTGACGTTGCTGGGAGTGACGCATTGGTTGGTCGATGACGGGATTTACGATTGGCGATATGGCTTTGTCGACGGCAATGAGGTTCGTGGAGAAGGCGTTTGGCGGAAAGTGATCAAAGGGCAGGGCGAGCCGGGCAATTGGGCTGAGCCGCGCATTTGGCTGGGAAGCTGGCAGGTGACGATGGAGACAAGCTTGGCGCTGCTGGCATTGTCCGATGACGTGGTTCGCGCCCGCAACGACGACATTGGCGACATGTCGGTTGCTGTTGTTTTGCCATCAGGTGTTTCTGCCGGATTGGTTTCACGGCATTTGGGCGAAGGGGTAGCTTGTGGCGAAGGTTATGTCCGGCACGAACTGTCGATTCCCATGCCGAAGAGCGGGGAGATGGTTGACCTGGGTTATCGGTATTGGCTTGAATCCGTGGCGAATCCATGCCGGGAAGAGGTTCAGCATGGTGGTGAGATTGAATGGGATGCTGGGGGTGGGACAATTGCTAGTGAGCCTTTGGGTACGTTGTATGTCGAACGATGCCGCGATGGATATGGGATTGATGTGTCGTGTCCGGCTCTTTTGAACGTAGGCGAAGAGTTGCCGGTTGACGTGGTGACGGTCTTTCCCCGTGGCGAGGCGAGGCATTGCGTTCATTGGGAAGGAGAGGATTCTGAAGGTTGGGTCGAGTTGAGTTGGGGAGGTACTGCACTTTCCTTGTTGGGCTTGGAAGGCGAGGTTAATTTTCGTGGTTGCCGGATTCAGGTTTTGCCTGATATCCGCCTGAGCAAGTGGGTTGAGGTCGATTATGAGTTGTGCCCATGGGGCATTCGCCTGGTTGATTTCGTCCGCGGGGTAAAGCTTCGGATCTTTGGGTTGGGCGAGAAGTCCAATGGTTTGATTGTGTGCGGGAAGTCGTCTGAGTTTTTAGTTCGGGTGAGTTTGATTGACCCGGGTGGTGATGTTGTTGCGATTCAGGAGTGGGATGCAGGAGCTTCCGAGTTTGGACGGGATCAATCACGCTCCTTGGATTTTGCGAGCATGGGATTGGTTGGTGGCGGATACTGCATTCTAGGTGAAATACTTCGAGGGGCTGAAGAGGTAGTAGCCTCTAGCGGCGTTGAGGTAGAGCTGTTGGCTGGTGAGCATGGTCTCCCCGATGGTGTGGTCAGGACGGATCGTTCATGGTATTGCGTTGGTGACGAGGCAGTTGTCATCTCAGAAGTGATGAGTCTTGGGCATGATGTGTGCGAGGTGTCGGTGGAGGTCTTTGGTGAGTCTGCGATTGGTTCTTGGCAATGGGGATTCGATGGGAAAAGCGTGAATGGCAAGCTGTTTCGGGAGTATAGGGTCGATTTGCGCGATATTGCCTGCGGCGACTACGATGTTGTCCAGATTGTGACCTTGGAGGATGGTCGGCAAGTTGTATCCCAATATTCCTTTGAGGTAGTTGAAGTCGCGGAAGAGCTGAGCGGTTGGTTTGAGGAAAGTCGATATGAGGTTGAGAATGGCGGGGATGCAGAAATTGCTTTTGAGGTTGATGGATACGCTGGCGAGGGCTTGGGGATGTCCGTGTACGATAGTGGCGGCGAGTCATTGCACGTTAAGTGGCAATGCGATGACGCGGGACTGGAGCTGATTGAACCCGGGAGTTATCGTGGCGGTCTCTTGATGCGTGGCGGGATTGACGTGGACGTCGGTGAATACCTTGTCTTGTTGCTTTCTGGGCGTGATGTCGAAGGCGAGCCAAGAGTTCTCGATCTGGCCAAGCTAAGCGTGACGGAGTCCGATGAAGCGATGCTGGAAGATCCTGATGATGACCTCGATCCCGATATTGTTATCGTTGATCCTGACGATGACCTTGATGACCTCGACCCCGATGTGGTTGTCGTTGAGCCTGATGTTGACCTTGATGGCCTCGACCCTGATGTTGTTATCGTTGATCCTGACGATGACCTTGATGCCCCTGAACCTGAACTCCCAGGACACGATGACAAGCAGAAGCCTAGTTATGGAGGCGGCGGCAGACGGATAATCATGGCAGAAGACGGTGACAAGGCGAAAGGCGGGATAGAAGCCATTGAAGAGGCGGCGGTAGTCGATAAGACGAATCAAGCCGATGAGGTCTTGTCGGTTGTTGCCTTGCCTAGAGCCGAGAGGCGACATGAAGTAAGGTGGGTAAAAGGCGAGTGGGGCGGCGAACTGGGAATTCGATTTGGACGGATCGTGACTAAAGATGGTCCGTACTTGTGGGAGCGCCATGCCAAGACGATTGATTGGATGTGTGAGGCTTGCAAGTCTGATGCATTTAGACCATGCAGAGCTGCCTCATCGTCAGGTGGCGATTGCCTGTACGAGCGATTGATAAGACGATTTTGGGTGGTTTTCGAGTAGGATGGCGAAAGGGAGAGTTGCGGATGAAGAAAGAATTGGTCTTTGCGTTATGCTTGTTGAGGTTGATCTTGGTTGGTGGCGAGCTTTTGGACTCATTGTCTTATCACCGTTCCGAGAAGTCATTTTTAGCTGGCCGTGGTTTGTGTCGCGGAGTCGGTCAAGTCGAAAGCGAGAGATGCGGAACGCAATTGGATCTGGCGGTGGCTTTTCGCGAGGCTTTGTCATGCCTGGGGATTGAGAGCGAGTTCGTCTTTGGACGCGTGTCAATGAACGAGGAGCAGGTGACTGGCTGGCTTGGATTCATGCCGACGAGGATTTACTATAAATTTGACGACTTTGGAGGAGGGCTGTCTGGACTTCAGAACTCATCTGGCGAGTATGAGTTTGACATGGTTTGGTTGCGGTGCCTGGTCGGGCATTCACCTGGTTTCGGAATGTATGATGGAGTTGGTCGAGAAAGTTGGATTGATGTCTTTCCGGCATTGCTTGGAAGCAAGCGGCTGGTTGAGTTTGAGAAGGTGGATTTGGGAAGGGATATTGCTCGGCTTCGGGAAGGTATCCAGCTTTTGGATGATGGGCGATATCGGTGTGGCGACGATTTTGTCAACTTGATTCGGAAGGCTGTTTTGAGATGTGAGGCGGATTGCTCCAACGCAAACCATGGGAATTGGCTAAGGCAAGTGGCGTTCTTGGGATATGGTTCGTCGATGGTTCTGAACACGCGTCCAGTGAGCATCGTGGAGGAGTATTGGCGTGGTGGCGAGGTGCCTGAACGGTATGTGAGTTGGGTTGAGGTTGAGGTGAGTCGTGGAGGGGAAGTCATTGCCGTGGTGCGTCGTCGAATGGATGAAATCAATTTAGGTGTTTTTCGGATTGACTGGAGTGACGATTTTGGGGAAGGATGGGTTGCAGTTCCTGGCCGTGGGGTTGTTGGGGAACGAGTTCGTTTGCGTTGCGGCTTTGAAGGCGAAGATTCAGGGGGCAATAGGAGTGACTTTGAGATTGGCGAACCGTATCGGGTCGATTTTCTTCATTATGTAGGTAGTGATTGTGTTGGTCGATTGGTGGATTATTGCATTGCTGGAGACGTGGTTTTGTACTGCGTGTCCAGTGGAAGCGGTTCGGCGACATCGGTTGTTGGCCATGGTGATTCTAGGCTGTGCCAGGTTGCCAGGGTTAGGCACGATATGGCATCTGGGATGCTTGGTTTGCTGAAGTCTGGTGGTCGCACGAGCTCGTTGCAAGTGAGCAAGGTTGTGCGTGGGATGCGATATGATCGGCTGTTTGGTGAACCGATACGCATCTTGGGCAGTTATGTTGGAATTGGGGAATTGGGTGAGGCATATGGATATGATATGGGGTTTGATGCGTTCCAGTGCGTTGAGTCGAGCGAATTGTTGCGTCGTTTCGTAGGCAGGGGCGATGTTTTGTCGCCATGGTCTGAAATTGGCGAATTGGGGAGGATAGGATTGGTTGAGGGGCGCAATGAAACTCGTTTTGGTGAGTTTGGTGGATTTGATGCTGCGTATTTGGTTGGCAAGGGGCTGATAGGTGATGGAGGGTACTGGACAGGATTGAGTTCTGGCGAGCGTTTGTGGCGGAGCTGTGTGATAGAAGATGGCGGCGAGGCTTTGGACGGCGATATTGGCGGGTTTGACGCTCTGAAGCTTGGCGGGTTACGTGTGCTTTCAGGATTTAGCGGCGATCAATTGTCCCAGTTGCTTGGGCTTGGCGTGTGTGTCGGCGTTTTAGATCAACTTCGCCAGAGTCGTCCAAGAATTGTGCGTTTTGGAGACGGCAGACCAGTCGTTGGAGTGGGGCGATATGATGTGGAATTTTGCGGTGAAGGCGGAGAATCGTGGACAATTCAGGTACTTGACGAGCATGGTTTGGTTGTCCTTGAGTATGGATTTTCAGGAGATTCAGGAAGCCTGGGTTGGGAATGGGAAGAGTTGGGGTGTGGCGATGGGCTATACGATGTTATTGGAACCTATGCAAGAGGAGATGTTTGCGTTACTAGCTGTTATCAGGTTGAACTGGATGGAAGCGGACCTGGAATGGCTATGGTCTGTTGGCAAGAGGCCGATGGCAGCCGGCAGATAATTGTCGAATACTCCGGAGACGTTCTGGGTTTTGCGGGTGGGGAATTGTTGCTGTGTTCTTCAAGAACAGGCGACGTGCTTGATTCGATTGACTTATCGAATCCGATTGGTCGACATGAGTTTTCGTATCCTGTTGGTCATTCCGGTGGTTTGGAGTGTGTGGTTTTGAGTTGGGATCAGCTTGGGAATGTGGCTGAATGCCGGCGTGGCGTTGTCAGTGAGGCTGGGAGCAGCTTTGTCGATGATATCTTCAATGGTTCAGATGATGTCGTTGCCGGGATGAGTTGCGAGTTGACAAGTCCCCAGGATGGCGAGCAGATTTTGACGACTGTTGTTGGGGTGCATGGAAGCGCGTCCAGTGATTGCGGAGAATCATCCTACACGGTATTGCTGCGTGATTCGTCGGGTCGTTTGTTGAGCTGTTTTGGCGAGGAGCGGTCTACTGGATGGTTGTTGACGTATGTTCAGGGGGATTTGGCGCGTGACGAAGAAACGATGTCCAATCCGTTTCGGCAGATGTCCGTTGACGATGGGCTGCTTTGCGAGTTGGACTTGAGTGGCTTGTCGAATGGTCTGTACTCCTTGGAGTTGCTTGTTCGTTGCGCTTGCGGTACGAGTCGGAGCAATCGTGATTTGGTCTTGTCCAAGGGGCGAGTATTGGGGGCATTTGAGGTTGGCGAGCGTGACGGGATCGTGTCGATAGGGGGCTTGTGTCTTGAGTTGATGCGTCATTATTCCAGCGGGAACCCTGTTTTTGGCGAGTTTGGTGTAGGGTGGAGTGGTGGTTTGGGGCGATTAGTCGGTGAGTTTTCCGAGGCTCGCGAGGATGTCGTGACAATTGAAGGCGGGATTTGTTCTGTACGATGCGGTGGGAGTCGCGATGTGACATTGGATTTGCCTGATGGTAGGCGCGGTGTGTTTCGCTTTGAGCTTGAGGGCGGTGGCATGGGATTCAGCTATGTTGGCAAGTGGGTGCCACCGGCTGGGTTTTCATGCGAGTTGCATCCCTTGGTATCCAGCGAGCTTGTTCTGCTGCCGGGGCTTTCTCCCTATTGGGTGTCTGGAGGCGTTGGCTGCCCTTGGGAACGATTTGATTTTCCTGGGTTTGTCTTGCGAATGTCCGATGGGAATTCGTATTTCTATGAGCGTGAGTACTTGGGCGAAGTATCGTTTTTGGATGAAGGGATAGGGGTTTCGCTATTGGATTGCTACGGGGAAATGCGCTTGACTCGGATCGAAGGGGCGAATGGGATGACGTGGCATTTGTCCGAGGATGGGATATTCGGGCGGCGACGTGGTGGTGAAATGGTTGCGGTCGTCCGGTACGAGCGGGACAATCGCGGTCGTGTGGTTCGTGGGGAGTTGTGCGATGGTAGCGGGACAAGGCTGGAATATGGATATGGAGCTTTAGGGCAGCTGGTTTCCTTTAGGCGGCTAAGCGGTGGCGTAAAGCAAGTTTCGACTCGATATTTGTACGAGGATTCTCGCTTCCCATGCCACTTGACTGGGATAGAACGCAATGGAATCAGAGTTTTGGAGGTCAGGTACGATGATCGAGGGGGATACTGTGGCGTGTCGGATGGAACTGGGGGTGAGGCATCGTTCAAGCGCGATGCCCATGAACGGTACGAGGTGGTCACGGATGCCCAGGGGATAGAAACTGTTCGTTTGCTGGACGACTTGGGGCGAATGACCGAAGTGATAAGTGCAGATGGATCAAGACAAGCCTGCGAGTACGATGCGAATGGATTTCTGAGCCGAACCATCGATGGCTTGGGCAGGCAAAATAAGTTCACATACGATTGCGAAGGGCGGTTGTTGAGAAGAATCGATCCGGAAGGATATTCCATCAACTACAATTACGGAGGAGATGGACGAAGTGTGACGATGACTGACGAGGAAGGAAGGAAGACAAAGGTCGAGTATGACATCAATGGAAAACAGCAGAAAATCCTGCTTCCAAGCGGCGTGACGTTGCGACGTGAACTGTCTTCTACAGGACTGCCCGTGAAACTTTATCGTGGCGATGATGACGAAGTTTTGGCTTGGCTTGAGTACAACAGTCAGGGGCTTGTGTCTTCGATGACATGTGATGGCGGATATCGCGTTGAGTACGAGTATGGGTTGAACGGAGAGTTGCGTCAACAAGTCCAAAGGTATTTCCATCCTGTCAGTGGGGAAGAGACAGTTGTCGAGACGCTGGTTGAGATGGATTTGTCTGGTCGTGTGGTCGGTTCCAGCGATACGACTGGTCGTTGGGTGAAGTTCAAGTATGACGAGCATGGGAACTTATGCTGGATTCAGGATAGCAGTGGGCGTGATGAGCGCCATTTGCATGATTGTGGCGGTCGCCTTCTGGAGACGGTTGATGTTCCTCGCGGTCTAGTTTGGCGTAGGGTATACGATGCCGTCGGTCGCATCCTGTATTCATCTGAATGTGGCGAGGCATCGCTGTCTGGGGATAAATCTCCCGATGACATAAGTTTTTCTGGTGGGTATGTATTTAGGTATGACAATTTGGGGCGCATGGTAGGGAAGGAGTATGTTGTTGGGAGCGTGGTCCGTCGCCTTCATGGTCGTGATGGTTATGTCAACGCGTTGTTGGTTCGCGGAGAAGTTGCGTGGTCAAGTGGCGAGCGTTATGACTTGGGTGGGCAGGTGGTTGAGCGGAAGACTGGCCGTGGCGAGGTTTTCAAGTATGGCTATGATGGTTCAGGGCGATGTACGCGCATGGAAAATGGGAATGGGTATAGCTGCGATTTTTCTTTTGATGGGTTGGGGAATGTGACGAGCGTGTACGAATGTGGCGCTTTGGTCGAGGAACGTGAGTACGATTCTGGTGGCAGGTTGCGCCGATTCCGTCGCGGAACTGACGGAGTTGTCGAGACCGATTATTCCGGGACTGGTTGCTTGTTGAGCGAGGTTGACGGTTCAGGGCGTCGCCGTGAGTATGGCTATGACGTCAGCGGTCGCTTGGTTCGAGTCGAGTATGACGAAGGGGTTGTTGTTGCCCAGTATGGTATTGACAGTCTTGGGTTGACGAACGAGTATGTTGATGGGTTGGGTCGGGTTCGGCGATATCTTCGCGATGGTTTTGGTCGTCTTGAGGTTGAGGAAGACAGTTGTGGTGGTCGAACTCGGTATGAATATGATTTTCGTGGTTTTGGCTTGAGTTCTGTCGAGTATCCTTCTGGTCGCCGAAAGCGGATCATCTACGATATTGTTGGGAATCGTTCATGCATCGAGTATGAATCGGAGTCTGGTGAAGTAGAGCGTGTTTCCTATGGGCATGATGGCTACGGGCGAACGAGTCGAGTTTCGGATGATTCAGGTGATTGGATTGAATACGTGCGTGACGAGAATGGTCGGCTTTTGGTGGTCAAGTCCGATGATGGGCAGTGGGTTCGGTATGGGCATGGCAGATTTGATGATGTGATGTGGGTTGAATCTCCTGCTGGTCTGATCGAGTATGGTCGCGATCAGTCTGGAAGGGTTGCGTCATTGCGGAGTGGCGATGTTTGTTTTGATTTTGTTCGCGATTCCCGTGGTCTGGTACGAGGGATTGCCTTGGGAGACGATCAATGCATGGAAGCGAGTTACGATGCGTGTGGTCGCATGGTCTCATTGGCCGAAGCGGGAGTGTGGTCTTGCGAGTACCAGCTTGATTCCTCGGGGCGGTATTCGGGGGTTGCCGAACAATGTGAAGGACGAAGAGTTGCCAAAACGTGGGAATATGATGCCTTCGGACGAATGAGCCGATATGTGACTAAAGACGATAGGAACGGGGAAACGACTTGCTCCTGGAACTACGATGTTTGTGGGAACCTAGTGTCGGAAGCTGCCCAAAAGAATGGCGCAAAGGAGGAACGAATATATGAATATGATGATTGCGACCGTTTGGTTCGATTGAAGCGGAAAAATGGATCTGGGGAAAGCGTGACGGATTTCCAATGGAATGCTGACGGTGAACTGCTGGGTGTAGTTGGGCGTGGTTCTGAACGAACTGTGAGGACGTATTCCTGGGACAGTCGCGGTCGGTTGGGAAGAGTTGTTTTCGAAGCCGAGAGAATCATTGGTGAAATCAGTTATGAGTATGGTTTGAATGGATTGTTGAAGAAGCGGATTGCCCGTTGGGTCGAGAACGGGGTCGAGCATGTAGAGAGCAATGGTTTCTTGTATGATGAATTGGGATGTGGCGGACTCGGTTCGTTGCTTTCCCAAAGGATTGAGCGTGATGGCGTTGTGGAAGAGCTTTTGTACTTGCATGAAGGCGAGTGGCTGGTGGGATGCCGAATCGGAGAGGAGGTTCGGCGTTTCAGGACGAATGCGTTGGGGAACGTATGCGCCGTGGAGACGGGAGGTGATTGGCATGTGGTCGATTTTGATAGCTGGGGCGATGTGCTTGAAGGTGACTTGAGGCTGAGTGGTGGAATCGGATATTGCGGAGAATGGCAGGATCAGCTGGCTGGACTGGTGTACTTGCGAGGGCGATTCTACAGTCCCGAATGGCGAAGGTTCATCTCGCCTGACAGGCATCCAGGGGACTTTCGCCGTCCGGAAACCTTGAACAAGTACGTGTATTGCATGAATGAACCGATGAATTACCGTGATCCGACGGGGCGGTACGGGGTGCACCTAGCCTTGGCGCGGATGGCGATGTGCATTCCTGCGGGAATTCAAAGGCTCATCAGCAGATTTGTCATTGCCCTGGATATGGCGTCATTCCGCCCCAATGTCAAGGAACTTGAGGACGTGTTGTTGATGCAGTTGGTGACGCTGGGTGTAGAAAGCAGGGAGCGGACAGCGGATCGGGCATCGGTTGTCGTCCATGGGGTTTCATATCATCAGAAGGGGTATGCGGATTCGTTCATTCGGGAATTGGGGAAGCGTCGTCCTGACCATGATTGGTACGAGTTCCTGTGGAGCGGATTTGCCACTTCAGATTATCGGATGACGATTCCGCATCGTGGGAGTCACGAAGTTGCAATGATGAGCCTGATCGGGGTGTTGGTCGAATTGAAGGTCAAGGGGTACTCGACGGTGAATGTGGTTGCGCATAGTTGGGGCACTGTGCTTTCGAAAGATGCCATGAACTACTGTGCTTATGACGTAGGCTGCTGGGCGACGATGGGTTCGCCATTGGGCATGACCGAGCCGTTGTTTCCGCGCAAGTCCTGGCACAACTACTATTCGATGTCGGATCCGGTGGTTTACTTGTCGATGGTACTGTATGGTTTGGATTACACCGAGGATGTGTTGCCTCTGATTTGGCAGCAGTTGTGGCTACATCAGCACGACGTGGGTATCTTTCCCGTGTTGGAGGCGCACACTCAGTACTGGTCCAATCCAAGGGTGATCTGGATGTTAGCCAATCAACTGTAGGCAGAAATCATGGTGTTGATAACTGAGTCAAAAAGTAGGTGTTTTGTGTTCTTTGCGAAAAAGTCAGAAATTCTGCTTTGCAGTATTTGACAATCTTGGTTTTTGGTGTAATTTAATATCGTTATTGCCGGGTTAGCTCAGTCGGTAGAGCAGTGGAATCATAATCCACGTGTCATTGGTTCGAGCCCGATACCCGGTACCATTTAGGGGCAGGTCGTCAAGCAATTGGTTGACCTGCTTTTTTTGTGTGTGAATCCGGCACTGAAGTTGCCGGCACGGGCGGAGGTTTCCGGCACTGAAGTGCCGGCACGGGCGGAGGTTTCCGGCACAGGACAGAAGGCGCCGGCACAGGACGGAGGTTTCCGGCACTGAAGTGCCGGCGGACAGAAGGCGCCGGCACGGGGCTGGGTAGCTAAAGTGAAGGCACTTTAACCCATTTTAGTGGTAGTTGAAGAGGTCGTGGAGTTTGTACTCGTTTCCAGAAGCTTTATTGATAGCTCTTTGGATTTTGAGTCTGATATTCATGGAAATGAAGCGTCCTCTTCTTGCCTTCATGACCATTTTGTGAGTCAATTGTTCTGTTGATGCGGCGACCAGGTCGTGGTTTTCCAGGTCAAGTTCAGTCATGATCTGGTCGATGGGTTGGGGGCCGAGTTCTCTTTCACTTTGCATAGGTATCGATGGTGGATTGATATCGTGAACCGACGGACAAGCGTCGGTTCACGAATGGGTTGCAATCAGAATTCAAAGACGGAATCGGCTAGACGACGCTTGACTTCGTCCAAAACCTTCTTCTCTTCTTCCAAGGTCGGGGCGACGAATACCGCGCCGAAACGGACAAAGTGACCGACGTCATCCCATGGGACCGTGCTGATCAGCTTCTCGGTGATCAGCCATTGGCTGAACTCCTCGGCGGAATTGAACCTGATTCCATTCTTGACGCCTTTTGGGATTTCGACAAAGAGGTAGAACGAGCCTTCTGGCATCTTGGCGTCAAAGCCCAATTCATTGAGCATGTTGGTGAGCGCCTGAAGCCTTCGGCTGTACTTCTTGCTGATTGCGGGCGTGATTTTGGCTTGGTTTTCCAATGCCTTGATTGATGCCTTCTGAATGGCTAGGAACTGCCCTGAGTCGGCATTGTCCTTGACTGTCGCAAAAGCTTTGACTGCATCCTTGTTTCCGCAGACCCAGCCGAGGCGCCAACCGGTCATGTTGAAGCCCTTGGACATGCTGTGAAGCTCGATGGCCACATCTTTTCCGCCGGGGCGGGAGAAGATCGAGAGGGGTTTGCCGACGAAGTTCAGCGGGGCGTAGGCGGCATCGATGACCAAGAGAATATTGTTTTTCTTGGCGAACGCGATTGCCTTGTCATAGAATTCCGGCGTTGCGGAAGCGCCCGTCGGGTTGTTGGGGTAGTTGAGGTAGAGGAGTTTTGCGCGTTTTTTCTGGTCGTCGGTTATGGCATTCAGGTCTGGGAGGAAGTTGTTTTCCTTGAGGAGCGGGAGGTTGACGACTTCTCCTCCGAGGTACTTGGTCCATGTTCCAAGGACTGGGTATCCAGGGATGGTCATGAGGGTGATGTCTCCTGGATTGATGAAGCATGTAGGTATGAGTGTCAAGGCCGATTTGCTTCCGATGCTGTGCACGATTTCCGTGTCGGCATCCAGTTCGACTCCGTAGAGTTCCTTCATGTATTTTTTTACTGCGTCTTTGAATTCCTGGCATCCATTGTCGGAGTAGAAGCGGTTTTCTATTTTCCGTGCTTCGACGTTAAGCGCCTCGATGACTTCTGGGAATGCCTTGTCATCGGGTTCTCCGACTCCCATGTCGATCAGGGGGATGTCAGGATGTGCCGCCATTGCGGCTCTTTTTGCGCGCTTGATCTTTTCGAATTTGTAGATTGTGGTGTCTTTTCCGAATTTGTTTCCGCCGATTCTTTGGGCGAACATTTCCTGGAGGTATGAATCTGCCATTGTGTTTGTTCTCCTGTTAGGTTGTGGTTAGATTCCCTTGTGTGGCTCGTCTTATTGTCCGCAGCATTTCTTGTATTTTTTCCCGCTTCCGCATGGGCAAGGATCGTTACGTCCGATTTTTGGGTCTTCCCTTACGATTGGCTTGCCGCGTTCAGGCATTTCGCCTGTTTCCTCGACGGGTTCCGCAAGGAGCGCCTCGACTTCCTCCTGCGGATTCGTGAACAATCCCTTGTGCTCTTTCTTCAGCATTTCGCGGAATCTGTGTGAGCCGCCGCCGAAAAGCCCGGTGACTGCTTTGCGTACGAATGAGGTCTGCTCGCCCATGACGCCATTGTCCAAGATATCAATGACATATGGCTTGAGTTTTGCGCCGCCGATGACGGATGCGTTGACGACGAGTGCCATCCAGAGCTTCCAGTCGTCGTCTGGCGGCAATCCTCTTTCAAGGAGCTGCCTATATTCTTCGATGAGGTCTTTTTCGGGTACGATTTCTTCGAGCAGGAGGAAATGGAATGTCAGGAGCGCCTGTTCTCTGATGGTGCTGTTGACGTTTGGATCCAGGATCATGTCGCCAATCATGGGGAGGTCGTCAGAAACCGAGAGCGAGCCGATGATTCTATGGAATTCCCTGAAGAACCAATGTCCTGTCGGGAGCGTGGCGATGAAGTCTGAGTTTCGTGCGATTCTGTAGATGTCTCCGAAGGAGGACTTGTCTTGGTTGAAGGCAAGGAGCATTATGGTCGCGAAGAGCTTTCGCAACTCGGCATCGTCCTTGAAATCTTCAGGGTGAGAAGCGGCTTTTGCGATGATGGCACGCAAATCGTTCGCCAATTCGCCGAAAGGCTCTTCTTTCAGCTTTTGGACTGCACTTTCAATGCAGGCGACCAACGAAGTTTGGTCGGCGCTTGACAAGGCAGCCAGAATTTCCAACTTATCCATCGATGTATCCAGGGTTCATGCTTGACTTGATTGTCCCGACTTGATCCGGCTTTTATGCGGGAACAAAAACATAAGCTAATTAAGATAATTATATAAGGTGTAAAAGCAAGTAGGAGCAGAAATCAAAATCCTAACGGACAAGACAATAATGCTTGGTAATACCATCAGGCGGATTAGGAGTTTGGTGGAACTGGCAAACTTGCCTGCTGCAGGGCAAGGCATGCTAAGGTAGGTTTTCCCAGACGTGGCTGGGGTTGGAAAAGGCAAAAAATCGCCCCCGGCTCGATCTTGAGCCGGGGGCGATTTGAGTGCTGAATTAAGCCTTCGTCGGGAACGGTTCCTTATCTGATTTCATACCATGATTTGGGATGTGTGTTTGACGGAGCCTTCTTGACGGAGGAAACGTGTCCGTCAACCCAGACTACGTTTGAGTAGTCGTTGTGGCGGAAATACTCGCGTACGAAGTTGGCGTTGTTCTTGTGCTGGTCATAGCAGGAGAGCGTGTCGTTGTGTCCCCAGACACCTGTATCGGTGTTGTAGTTGACGTCCATTTTCTGTTCGGGGGAGTCGTTTGAGTAAACTGCTTCGGAAGGGGTCCTGACGATCGAGTCAGTGCGGGACATCAGGTTGTGCGTTGTTCCGTATGAGGCGAATTTGTTGGCTTCATCCTTTGTAGCCAAGGCATCGTTATTCCAGTTGTCCACATAGACTGCGCTTGGGCAACCGTAGACCTTCCTGTCACCAATGTATGAGTAGTAAGCGATACCCCAGTAGTGGTTGTCGTTAATCTTGGAAATGTCTGGGTTGGTGTAGTCGAAGCCGTTGTGCTTCCAGCTCATTCCATTGACGTATCTCCTGTTGATGCATCCGCCGAAGTAGCCATCGTTGTCGTCCTGGTACATTCTCACTGCCAGTCCGATTTGCTTCATGTTGGATGTGCAGCTGGCTTGGCGCGCCTTGTCGCGTGCCTTTGACAGTGCGGGCAACAGCATCGCTGCCAAAATGGCGATGATGGCGATGACGACGAGCAGTTCGATCAATGTAAACGATTTCCTTTTTTGCATGTTAATTTTCCCTTTCATCTAATAATTCTACGACTCGAAATTACTTAAATTTTAGCTTTTCTTATCATAATTTGCAAAATGATGAGAAGCATTACTGTATAGGGCAATTCTGGAAATGCAAGGAAATGCGTGAATTTTTTGTCTTGTTTTGATGGAATTATTCAAGAAAGACAATGATTACAGGGAATCGAAGACTTGTTTTGGCGACATTTCAGGGGTGATGTTTTCAAGTTGTTTTTTCGCTGTGATTCCCGAGAGTACCAGGATTGTGTGCATGCCGACAGCGTTGCCGCCCTTGATGTCGCTTCTAAGTGAATCTCCGACCATGGCAATTTTGCCTATGTCAAGCGTTGATCCGATTAATTTTTCCAGTATTTTTGCGGTGTGGTTGTAGATGGTCGGGTATGGTTTTCCCAGGTAGAAGACGGTTGGTTCGATTCCTTTTTCCCGTAGCAGTTGGAAAATGAACCTGGCTTGTGCTCCGGCTCCTATTCCCAGTTCTCCCTTTCCGTCAGAGAGCGGCCAGTAGCTGTCGGGATTGGGAACAATGCATGGGGCATGCGGTTTTGCGATCAGCGTGTTGAAGATGGTTTCGAGCCTGAATTTCCACTCGTATTCACCTTCTCCGAAGATGATTGCGTCAGCTGTGCGGATATGTTCCGGGTTGTCCGACCAGTTGATTTCGGCGAGGTCGGCGTAACTTGGTTTTCCCAGCGATCCATTGACGAAGAAATTGAGGTTTTGCCAGCCCTTTTCACGGATGAAGTCTTTGAGCGTATGTGCGCAGGAGACGATGTCTTCGGGTTGGATCTGTATTCCGATGTCACGTAGCCTTTTGCTTTTGATCTCGGGCGAGTTGCAGGAGTCGTTGGTAAGCAGGAAAAATGGGAATTTGTCCTTTTTGAGCAAGTCAATCAGTTCTGCGGCGTTTGGGAGCGGTCGTTTCCCTGATGCGATAGTTCCGTCAACGTCAAAGAGTATTGCCTGAAGTTGGTGTTTCCCAGAAGTCTTGTAGTAGTCGATGAAGCAATTTGGCATTGTTATTAGCGAGGTAGATGTGGTTACTGGCTTGCGGGAGGAATCTAGAAAATAATGTTGAAACGCGTTGAGTCAAGTTTATCGGTGGATAACTAGCTCTTAAGTGGGTTTGGCGTGACTTTTTGTGGGAGTTTGTGTGCTGGTTATGTTTTTCTTTTGTGAAAGGTGGACTATAGTTTAAGAATTTGCTTTCATTGATTTGTCCATGTGCTGTTTCAACTTTAAGGAGTTCAACGATGAGCGGAATGAAGTCGTGGATTTTGACCGATGTAGAGGAGCGGATCTACGTTGAGAATTGGAACATGACGGCGGAGCTGTCGGGGATAGGGAAGGGCTGGTCGGTGACGAAGACACGCTTGAAAGGCGGCTTGTCTGATGGCATCGACTTGATCGAAGTGAACAATGGTCGCCTGTCCTTTACGGTTGTCCCGACTCGCGGGATGGGATTTTGGCGCGGATCTTGTGACGGGGACTTTATCGGCTGGGAATCTCCCGCCCGTCTTCCCGTCAACCCTGCGTTTGTGAACCTTTTGGAGCAGGGCGGCCTGGGCTGGCTGAAGGGATTCAACGAGTGCGTTGTCCGCTGTGGCTTGAACTCCAACGGCGCGCCTGGAATCGATCGCGTTCGTGACAACAACGGCAACATCGCCGAAGTGATGCTCAACCTGCACGGGTATATCGCGAACATACCGGCTTTCCGGGTTGAAGTCCAGGTCATCCCCGGAGATCCCGCGGAAATCGTGGTGATCGGGGTGATGGAGGAATCAAGGTGCTTCTGTCCGCAGTATCGCTTGACCACGAGGTACTCGACGCTCGTCGGGTCCAATGAGTTCAAATTCAAGGATCAGGTGTTGAATTTTGCTGACAGCCCGACTGAGTTCATGATGCTTTACCACTGCAACTTTGGTCGTCCGTACTTGGGTTCAGACTCTAAGCTTGTCTGCCCCGCCCTGGAAGTCGCTCCCCGCGATCCGCGTGCCGCCGAGGACATTGACACATGGGATTTGTATCGCGCTCCCGAGGCCGGCTATGTCGAGCAGGGGAATTACCTTGATTTGGCGAGTCGTGCAGATGGTTCGACGCTTGCGATGCTTCGGAATTCGGCAGGCGACAAGGGTGTGGTGGTACGTTGGGACAAGACTCAGCTGCCGTGTTTTTGCCAATGGAAGCACACGGCTGGCTTGAACGAGGGTTATGTGACGGGCTTGGAGCCTGCTACGAACTATCCGAATCCCAAGCGTTTCGAGCGTGAGCGTGGTCGTGTTGTCACGTTGCAGGCAGGTCAGACTTATACGATTGGCATGGGCTTCCAGTTCATTTCCGATGCCTCCGGCGTTTCGGAGATCGAACGTGAGGTTGCGGAGGTTTTGGGTGGTCGTGGCACGAAGGTCTATCCCGAAGCCGTCGGCAAATGGAGTCAGCTTGATTGACGACTAGAAGGCAAATAGCATCGAGAGAACGTGGCGATGATTCAGGTGGCTAGGTCAATGGGTAAGCGTACGTCAATTCTGTTGTTGGCGGTTTTGTCTGCTTGTTTCTGTGTACGTGGTCAGACAACGGTTCGTCGTTGGGTGACTACGTACGAGTTTAAGGGTGCAGGGCGTGTGCAGACTGAGCCGATACGCTTCTGGGATACCAAGTGGCGTGTCAATTACCAGCCCAAGGGCGATGGTCCCTTCGAGATCTTGATCAGGGACTTGTCCACGAACAAGTATCACAAGATAACCCACCAGCGTAGCGGGAAGCCCATTGGCGGCCAAGTCGGCGGCTCCGGTGCGATCAAGGACGCTTGCCTGGTGGTTCGCGGTTCGGACGAGGGCTGGCACATTGTCATCAGTCAGGATCTTGATCGTGTTGACGAGTGGGAGTATCGACAGCGGAAACGCCCGGCTTCTTTGACGCTTCCTTTCGGGAGCTGGTCGGGCGCGGCAGGCGACCACGAATTTTCCTTTGAGTTGTCGGATGCACGTAGCTGTGTACGCGCTGTTCAGCGTAGGGTAGGATATCTTCGGGTGGAAATCGAGGATGCCAACGGGGCGACCGTGTCTCGAACCGTATCGACTAAGGTTGGCGAAAGCGAGTCTTGGCTGTATGCCCCGGGAACCTACAAGGCGAGGATTAGCGCCGTTGGAACGGAATGGAATCTGCACGTAGAGACGCTTGACGAAGGAACGAAGCCGGAGGTCAAAGATGGAAAGTGAGCAACCACGGATACAACATGCACAGACACTAGTCGAAATGAACCATTGCGTGGGTACGGCTCGTCGCGACGCCGCCTTCTCATGCATGGAGGACTTTGCCAACTCAGGCCTTGACCTGACCAATGTTGACGAGCGGATCAAGCAATACTGCATGTGCGTCCATTTGATCAACGAGGCGATGGAGGCAACGAAGCGTTCGTCTCTGGTGAATGACCGGCAGTGGATTTGGGATCGTCCCGCGATGCACTTCCTGACCTTGCTGTCCGAGTTGATCCATACCACCTTGTCATTGGCAAGGCACGTTTACATGGTCGATCAGGAGGCGGAGGTATTGAGCGAGCCATTGGGCGATGCGACCCATGAGCTTCTGGTGACGACGTGCCGTCAGTTCATTACGACAGAGAGGGCTGCGTACCGTTCTTTCATGCGAATGTTGACCGTCGGTCGTGCTTTGTTGGAATCGAGCACTGCGAAGCACAGCGAGCATTTTACCGCTGACCAAAAGCGCCGATACGACATTGCGTATGGCGAGTTCAAGCGGCACTACGAGTCTGAAATCGAGCGTGGGGTCGACTTGCAGTCGGAGTTGCCTGGTTTGCGCGGTTCAGTTTCGTTTGGTCGTTATATTTCAGGGTTGAGTGACGAGGACGATTCTAAAACCGATTTCCCTTGACCTGAGTCCCTGGTCAGCAGCTCCCCTGAAAGCGGCTCTGCAATGGACGGGTTGTGACAGGAACGAGCCTCCTCGGTAGATTTTCCTGACGATTTTGACGGAAGGTTCCGGTGGTGGTTCTTCCTTTTTTGTTCGTTTCTTTGATTTGTCCAGGTCTTCGGGATTGTACCTGTAGTAGTCGTCATGGCACCATTCATGTACGTTTCCGTGCATGTCATGTATTCCCCAGGCATTAGGGGCTTTTTTCCCGACGGGGTGTGTTTTGTTGAAGCGTCCGTTTTTTCCGCCTGAATTGTTTCTGAATACTGCGATATCGTTGAGTTCGGGGCATTTCCTTGGGTCTTTGATCGCAAAGTTTTTTCCATTGTTGAACGCTGTAGTGGTTCCGGCTCTGCATGCGTATTCCCATTCTGCTTCAGTCGGCAGTCTGAAGAGGGCGTTTTCCGGGATTTTCTTTGCTTTTCGTTCGATTGCTGTGAGTTGTCTGCAGAATTCGTCAGCATCGAACCAGGATATGTTTTCGATTGGGAGGCTTGGGTCGTAGAACCATGCTGAATTGGGGCTGTTTGGGGCTGCCATAATGGCGTCCCATTGTTGCTGTGAGACCTCGGTCTTTCCAATCCAGAATGGCTTGTCAAAGGTGATTTCGCGCTGGATTTCGTCAGGGTACCTGCCCAGCTCATTTTCAGGGCTGCCGATGGTAAACGTTCCGGGTTTGCACATCACCAATTCGAGCGTGACGTTGTCTCCGTACTTTGCGACGTAGGGGCCGTTTGGGAGTTGCTGGGCCATGGTGATGGCGGACATTGCGATCAAGAGGCAGGCGAGGATGAATGAGTTCGTTCGTATCATATTCTTAAGTCTCCAATGGGAATGGGGAAGCAAAAAGTCAATTTTGAAATATCGTTGTATTTTGCGGGAAATTCAAGTGAAATGATTTGACCAAATGAATAAAAGGCATACTTTGTTATAGTCAACAATCCGGATCGTTTTTTTGAAATTGGAATATGGAATAATTGTGATGAAAGACAGGATAAAATCCCTTTGCCGCCAGCGGAATGCTGTGATCTTGGCACATACATACCAACCAGCTGAAATTCAGGACATTGCCGACTATGTCGGCGATTCCTATGGTTTGAGCGTGAAGGCTAGAGAAGTAACGGATGCCGAGGTGATAATATTTTGCGGTGTCACGTTTATGGCCGAGACTGCTTCGATTTTGAACCCTGGAAAGATCGTTTTGATTCCGGAGCCTTCTGCCGGTTGCCCGATGGCGGATACGATTACCGCCGAGCAGCTGCGCGAGTTCAAGGCGAAGCATCCCGGGGCGCCGGTCGTGTGCTACGTGAACTCAACTGCGGAAGTCAAGGCGGAGAGCGACATTTGCTGCACGTCTGCCAATGCGCTGAAGGTGGTCGCCTCGCTGGGTGACGTTCCCGAGATCCTGTTTGTTCCAGATCGCCATCTTGGTCGCTTCGTGGAGCGTCGGTTGGGACGGAAGCTGATCTGCTGGGACGGGTGCTGCCCAGTGCACGACAAGATACCGGTTCAGCTTGTCAAGGACATGAAGGCAAAGTATCCCGGGCATATTCTGATGGTTCATCCAGAGACTCCTGCGGACATCCAAGATGAGGCTTCGCACGTGCTTGCCACCGGACCTATGATCGAATTGGCGCGAAAATCCTCCGATGACAAATACCTTGTGGGTACGGAGGATGGAATCATGCATGCCCTGAGGCGCGCGACTCCCAAGAAGGATTTCATTCATCTTTGGGACGGCTTGCGTTGCCCGGAGATGAAACTTACGACCTTGGGGTCGGTTTTGCGCAGCCTTGAGCGAATGGAGACCCGGATTCAGGTTCCTGAAGAGATTGCCGTGAAGGCGCGTAGGGCGATTGAGGCGATGTTGCGCGTGAGTTAAGGGAAACGACTCCTAAGGAGGCGAAAAATGAAGTTCTGGAGTTTCTGCATTTCGTTGTGTTTTGTCGCGGTGTCCTCAATTGGCGCTGACGCAGGGAAAGTTGCTCGTGTTGCGGCTGGCGAATTGGCTGAGGCCTACGCGAGCTGGTGGGGTTACGATGGTATTGACGACACGGAAGCGTTGCAGGCGGCACTGAATTCGCGTGCGTCTCGCATTGTGATTGACCGTCAGGCGGGCAGTTGGGTTGCTCGTCCCCTGGAGGTGCCGAGCAACAAGGAAATCGTCTTCCAGGAAGGCGTCGAGTTGTTGGCGAAGCGCGGTGAGTTCAAGGGGATAACGGATACGCTGATGAGGATCCGTTCGGCGGAGAACGTGACCTTGCGTGGCGAGGGCAAGGGGGCGATGCTGAGGATGCACAAGTCGGACTACCATACGGATGAGTACCAGAAAGCCGAGTGGCGGCATGGAATCAGCATTCTGAGTTCCAAGAACATCCGCATCGAAAACCTTACGATCAAGGAAACAGGAGGAGACGGAATCTATCTTGGCATCGCCAAGCGTGGCGTTCCTCCAACCGATATCGTCATCAAGAAGGTGATTTGCGACGGCAACAACCGTCAGGGGATCAGCGTGATCTCAGCCGTCAATATGCTTATCGAAGACACGCATATGATCAACACGGAAGGAACCGCTCCGCAGGCGGGAATCGATTTCGAGCCAAACCGGGATGACGAACCCCTGAGGGATATCGTGATGCGGAATTGCCTCACCGCAAACAACAAGGGCGGTGGATATATGTTCTACCTCCCCAATATGCGCCCATCAGGAGGAAAGCTAGGGATAACCCTGGAAAAATGCGTTGCGCGTGACGAGGTTCGGGCTGGTTTTAACTTTACGACCCGTAACGAAGACGGGACGTCTCTTGAGGGCTATCTTCGCGTTGTGGACTGCCTGTTTGAGCGTTGCGAAGGGGGACTTTGGGTTGCGAGCAATTCCCCGAAAGGCGTCGATGTGTCTTTCGAAAACACGGTTGTGCGTGATTGCGATGGGAGGAATGCCGGGCAGTCGCCCTTTGTCGCAAATCCCGGGAGATTCTCAGAAGCTCCCATGGGTGGGATTCGCTTCAGGAATGTGGTCGTCGAGCAAGCCAGCTTGCTGAGTGCGTCGGAGTTTGTTCCGATTCGCTACGAATGCGGGTTCGACGACTATGGTGTTAGGAATGTGACCGGAGACATAACGTTTTCCGCTGGAGGAGAACGCAGGCGCTTCGACTTGGCGCAGGATTGGGCCGCCAAAACCTATCCTGGTGCGATAGCGTCCAATATCAAGGTTTGGTCACCGGCAGGAAAAAGTTTCAAGCTGGTGGCAGGTGGAAGTACCGGCGAGGATGTGTCGAACCTGCCTGATATGCGGACACGGGGGACAGGCGTTTACTGGGTTTTGGCCAATTCTGGGGAAACCGTGAAGGCGCGGCTGTTCTTTGGTCAGCTTGGGCGTTACGAGGCCAATCAGGCTGCTGTAAATGTGCTCAAGCCCTCGGGGAAGACTGAGGCTTTGGAGCCATTGCCATTCAAGTCGAGCAAGACATATTCGTTTGTCGCGGATGAACCTGGCGTGTACCAGCTTAGGGTTGAGGCTGGTGCGAACTGGTCTCGGATCGAGTCGTGCAATCGTCCGGTCTGGTTGTCGACTTGGCCTGGGAAGTTGAGCATGGTGAGTGGTGGCGGGAAAGCCTACGTCTATGTTCCCCGTGGCAGCGGCGAGTTTGCGTTCAGGATTTCGGGCGATCCTGGTGAAGCCCTTGCGGCGAAGGTTTACGATCCCGACGGCAATGTCGCCTGGTCCAAGGATGTGATTGTCAATGGCGTTGAGTTTGTGGGTACTGCTGAGCAGGGGAAGGCCGGTGGCTTGTGGTCCATCGAATTGTTCCGCGCCAAGGACAGGATCATGGAAGACCATCATCTTCGGATCTATGGAGTCCCGCCATTCTTGGTGTTGGCGCCGCAATTTGCGGTTGAGCCGCAGTAACCGCGTTTTGGATCATTCCCAGTCGTGTGCGTATGCGACAAAGAATGGGTTGACCAAAGAGGGTTGGTTGTAGCTGATTGGTTCGTGTTCCACCCAGGTAAGGAGTTTTCCGCCTGTGGCTTCCAGGATTGCCTGGGCGGCTCCAATGTCCCAATTCATCGTTGGGGCTAGCCTGGGATAGACGTCAGCCGAGCCTTCCGCAAGAAGGCATAGCTTGAGCGAAGATCCGATGGAGACGAGCTTGACCGGTCCCCTTGTTTCCTGGAGGCGATCGATGTAGTCCTGGGTTTCCACGTTGCAATGGGATCTAGAGGCGACAATCCGGGTCTCCGTTCGCCCATCCTTGTTTTTGGGGAGCGGGAGCCGCTGGAAGGATGTTTCCGGATTGTGGAGTTTGTCTGCCAGGTCATCCCTGGAGGCGAAGTGCGTATTCAGGATGGCCTTGTACGCGCCTTGACCTGTTGCGCCGACGTAGAGCGTACCTGGAACAGGAGCGAAAACGACGCCGAAGACGGGTTTCCCCTGGTGTATTAACGCGATATTGACCGTGAATTCCCCGTTCCTTTTGATGAATTCCTTGGTTCCGTCAAGCGGATCGACAAGCCAGAACGTAGTCCACTGGGAACGGGTTTCGTATGGGATTTCCTTGGCTTCCTCGGAGATGACCGGAAGATCCCAAAGGGCTTGGAGACGCTGCATGATCAGGGCATTGGCTGCCCTGTCAGCTGCGGTAAGCGGCGACTTGTCCTCCTTGATTTGGACTTCGAAGTCCTCTTGCCCATAGATTTCAAGGATTTTCTGCCCAGCGTCGAAAGCAGTGAGGACAACTGGCGGACACAGTCCGGCGATGATGTTTTCGAAGGTCATTTATCGTGTTCAGTTAAGTTTGTATTGAACGAAAGCATAGAAGAGCGGCGAGACGAAGAGAAGCGAGTCGAGCGTATCTAGGATTCCGCCGATTCCCGGCAGTGCGCCCGAGTCCTTTGCCTTTGCCGAGCGTTTGATCGACGATTCTGCCAGGTCTCCGATCAGTCCTATGACCGAGGCAAGTATGCCGAATGCAAGGGCTTCCATCCATGTGAAGATTTTTGTTCCAGATAAAGAGACTGTCGCCGGGAAGATCAGGTAGCAGGCAAGAGCGGTTACAGCAGATGAGATCGTGCCTCCGATAAAACCTTCCCAGCTTTTCTTGGGACTGATCAATGGCGAGAGCTTGTGGTTTCTGCCTGGCCGTTTGGCGGTCCATGTGCCTGCGGCATATGCGCCCGCGTCGGCGATTTTCGTTACAAGGATCATGTAGAAGACGAGTGGTCTTGTGTCGCCTGTAGTCGTGAGGAATACGAGTCTTGGTATGAATGCCAGTGTCCAGGGAAAGGCGACGATTGCGCCGATGGCGGCGAGCGAGCCGTTCACGTTTGCCTTGGTTGGCTCGACCTTGAGCGAGATGGTGAACACGGCTAGGACTGCGAGCGCCAAAACGAGGCTGTCAGGGATCCCGATGATCGGCGCCTTGTTGATGAAATGCGGGATTGAGATCGTCGCGATGGTGATTGTTCCGTAAAGGATCGCGATTGCCTTGATGATTGGTTTCTTAGGTGGATCAAGGAGCTCAAACATTTCGTGGCAAGCCAGCCAAAGCATGGCTAGCGCCATAATGACGAAAAGACCATGCCCATAGGGGAAGGGCAGGAAGAAGGCAAGGCAGATGAGTATGATGAGCGGAATGGAGGATTTAAGGCGATCAGTTAGCATATTAAGAAGAAATTTGCAGGTTGTTGATTTGGTTTGGATACGATTGTCGTTATATTTTAGATTAAGAAACGTATAAGTCAAATCATACTGATGAATATGCGAGTTTTATCGGAGTGGTTTTGTGAGCATACTAGATAGCGCGAAAGTATTGACGAGTGTTCAGAATCCGATTGTGAAGCAGGTGTCGAAGTGGCGAGATCGTCGCGATCGTGATTTGGCTCAAAAGGTATTGATCGAGGGTTATCGTGCGTTGGTTCGTGCGATGAGTGGCGATTATCCTGTTGAGGAGTTGTATGTGTGCCCTGAGTGGTTTCAGGGGGAGAACGAGGAGGCTCTGATAAGCTCGTTGTGTGCCCGTGGCGCACGTTTGTACCGTGTCAGCAAGGAAGCGTTTGTGAAGATGGCGTATCGCGACCGGCCCGAGGGGTTGTTGGGTGTTGGTCCCCAGCGTCATCGTGGGTTGGACGAGTTGCCGGTCTATGATCGTCCGATGTTCTATCTTGTTGCCGAGCAGATCGAGAAGCCTGGGAATTTGGGCGCGATGCTTCGGAGTGCCGACGCGGCTGGCGTCGATGCGCTGATCCTGTGCGATCCAAAGACGGATTTGTACAATCCGAATGTCGTCCGTGCAAGTACGGGGACTTTGTTTACGCTTCCTGTGGTCGAGACGAATTCGGCGGACGCCCTCGCTTGGTTGAAGAAGCACGGGGTGGCGATATTGTCGGCAACCCCGCATACGGACAAGTTGTTCACGGATGTTGACATGACGTGTTCGACGGCGATCGTCGTTGGCGCGGAGCAATATGGCTTGAGCGACTTGTGGTTGGCTAGTTGCGATGTTCAGGTACGGTTGCCGATGATGGGTTCCGCCGATTCCTTGAATGTCGCCACTGCGACGACGATATTGCTGTACGAGGTCTTGCGTCAGCGTTTGGCATCGGGTTTGGTATCGGATACCGGCATGGTAGCCGATCCAGCTCATTGAAGATAACAGGGACAAAGTAAAATCAGGGGGTCAAGATGTTGGAGCTTCAAACGATTCGTATCAATCAGCAGTCATTGCGCAAGGAGATTCGCACTCATCATTGCACTGGGGACTCGGGCTTGCTGTTTTCATGGAGTGTTGCCAGCGACCGTGGTGACAATCGCCAGGCATCTTGCCGGGTTGTTGTAACTTGTGGAGGGAAGGCACTGTGGGATAGCGGTGTGATCAACGGCAGCGAGCAGTCTGCATATTGTTCGGCGGAAGGTTTTCCTCGTGGCGTGAAGCTTGAGGTAGGGATTCAGGTCGAGGATGCGTATGGCGAGAAGTCTGCGGTCAAGCGTGACTATTTCTATTTGTGCGATACGAATTGGGAAGCCGGATGGATCGGGATGCCTGGTTATGACAAGGATGACACATACGTCATTTACCTTCGGAAGGAGTTCCAGGTCGGCAAGCCAGTTGAATCGGCTCGTTTGTATGTCTGCGGAATCGGGTACCAGAAGGCATATTTGGACGGGGCCGAGCTTGACGACTACACGTTGGATCCCGCAGTCACTGAGTACACGAAGGACTGCCAGTACGTGATGCATCCCGACTTGGAATTGGGCAAGGGAACCCACTGCCTGGGAATTGCCGTGGGACGTGGATGGCGGGACAATCGGATCCTTAGGAACGTTGACGCCAATCCGACCCATCGCATCCCCTATGTCGGGGAACCACAGGCGACAGCTCAATTGGAGTTGACCTATGCTGACGGCACGAAGGAGCTTCTGGTCACCGATGCTTCCTGGCAGGCAGGACGCGGAGCGTATGTCGAGAACGACATATTCAATGGAGTCACCTACGACGCCCGGCTTGAGAACGCATGGAGCGGCTGCGGATTCAAGGGCGATGGCTGGGTTGCCGCGGAAGCCAAGAAGGCGCCTGGCGGCAAGATGGTCCCGATGACATTGCCGCCGATTAGGTCGATTGAAGAACGGAAGCCGATTTCCCAATGGACCGTCAACGGAAAGCTGCTGCTTGACTTCGGGCAGAATTTGGCCGGTGTGATCACGTTGAAGATTCCTGCGGGGATGGCTGCCGGAAGCCAGATTGTCCTGCGCCATAGCGAGGAATTGAACGAGGACGGTGACCTCTATACCGCGACCCTGCGTTCCGCCAAGGCGACGGATACGTACATTTGCAGCGGCAAGGAAGGCGAAGATACCTGGTTCAAGCCGATGTTTACGTACCACGGTTTCAGGTATGCCAGCGTCGAAGGATTGGGCAATTTCATCAATCCCGACACCATCGTCGCGTTGTCGTTGAGGAACGACCTTGACAACGACAGCTTTTTCCGTTGCGGCAGCGCCTTGGTGAACCAGATCCATGACAACTGCGTGGAAACCGAGCGCGGAAATACCCATGGTCTTTTGACGGATTGCCCGCAGCGTGACGAACGAATGGGTTGGATGAACGATGCGACTGTCCGGTTCGAGGCGTTTCCCTATCGCTTCGAGACGGCTCCGATCTTCCGCAAGATCGCCCGGGACTTGCGGAATGAGCAGAGTGAGCAGGGCGGGATTACCTGCACTGCTCCATTGGTATTTGGTCTGAATCCTGCGGATCCAGTTTGCTCTTCCTTCCTGATTACAGGCAAGCAGTGCTGGCTGTTCAACAAGGACATCGATATGCTTCGTGAAAACTACGAAGGCTTCAAGGGTTGGGCGGATTGCCTCCTGCTGCACCATTCCGATGATGGGATTGTCAATTATTCGTACTACGGCGATTGGGCTTCCCCCGCCTACGCCTGCGCCGAACCCGAGGGCGCACGTTCCGGCGTCACGCCTGGCATCTTCATGTCAACGGGATATTCCTACTACAATCTGCGTACGGTAAGCGAATTCGCGACGATTCTCGGCAAGGACGATGATGCGAAGGAGTACGCTGAAAAGGCGGAATATGTTCGCAAGGCGATCATGAGCAAGTGGTACAATGCCGAGACGAAGAAATTCAGCACGGGTTCTCAGGCGTGCCAGACGTTCATGTTGTGGCTGGGCTTGTTCCCGTCCAAGGAGGATGCCGCCATCGCGGCCAAGGGGTTGCGCGACGAACTCCGCTTGAACAACTTCAGGTTCACCACGGGCAACCTCTGCACACGCTACCTGTTCGAGGTGCTTTGCGACTACGGATATATCGAAGATGCCTGGACACTGATCACCAAGGAAGACTACCCCTCGTTCGGATACATGATCCAACAGGAGGCAACAACGATCTGGGAACGCTTCGAACTGAAGAAGAACGCGGGCATGAATTCGCATAACCACCCGATGTACGGTGCGGTGTACTACTGGTTCTATGCCTATCTCGCAGGTGTCAAGCCATTGGAGGCCGGATGCGACAAGGTCAGGATCGCGCCTGTAATCCCATCCAAGCTGATGAGCGTCCATTGCCAAGTCGAAACGATCAAGGGCAACGTGATGGTACGCTGGTTCAAGCGGTATGAGAAGATGCACCTGTTGGTCTCGATACCCTTTGGCATGACGGCCCAGGTAGAATGGGGCGGCTCGACGTATGAAGTCGCCAGCGGCTTCCATACCTTCGAGTACTGATGAAGTAAAATCAATCAATGCAAAAAAGAAAGGCGTGCCATCGAATTGATGTCACGCCTTTTAAATGGTGGTAGGGCATGGATTCGAACCATGGAAAGTAAAGACTAGCAGATTTACAGTCTGCCCCCGTTGGCCACTTGGGTACCCTACCTAATATGTCATGCGCCGTGCGCAGTGTTTCAATTATGGTGGTAGGACATGGATTCGAACCATGGAAAGTAATGACTAGCAGATTTACAGTCTGCCCCCTTTGGCCACTTGGGTATCCTACCAGCAACAATTATTAGAAAACGTTCAATAATCTAGCCCGATATTGTCGATATTCAAGCGGAAGGCAAGATTTTTTTGGCGTATAGGCTTTTTCTGCCTTTTTTGTGAATGGGACGTCTGAGTTAGGCGGAAGCTTTTTGATAATCCAGCCAGAATAAGGCATGCTGCATGGCTGAATTATGAATTATGAATGCTGAATGATGAAGTCCAAGTCCCAGAACCTTAAGGTTTCCAAAACCAAAAGTCAAGTCCCATAGTCCCAGCCCCATGAATGCTGAATGCTGAATTATGAATGCAGGGAAATTCCTTGGGTCGGTTTGCTATTCAGGAGGCATGTCACATGGCATTTGAGTACGAAAGCGTGAAAAAATTGTTGGAAATTTTCAATCGTTCCAGAATTATTTATATTACCCCTTGGTCAGGGACAGGTGCTTCCAGGCAATTTCAGCTATTCGCCTGGGGTTGCGCTTTAGAAACAATCATTATTATGGAGTTGAACGATGCGTGTTGAGCGAAGAAAACCGTTGAGGGCTCGCGTAGGCGTGATGAGCATTGGGTTGGATACGTACTGGGGACAGTTTCCAGGCTTGCTGGACGAGCTGATGGGGAAGGTCGAGAAATTCAAGGGGAAATTGAATAAGTACAATGTCGAGATTGTCGATTTCGGGATGGTTGACAATTCGGAGAAGGCGTATGCGTTGCTTCCCAAGATGCTCGGGAGCGACTTGGATGTGCTGTTCGTCGACATGGTGACTTATGGTACGAGTGGGACGTTTGGGATCATCGTTCAGTCGGTTTCGTGTCCTGTCGTATTGGTTGCATTGCAGCCCATGGCGGCGATGGATTATGCGCACGGGACGACCTATATGCAGCTATGCAACGACGACGTGTGCTCGGTTCCCGAGTTTACTGGAGTTGCGATTCGCATGGGGCGTCGCGTATCCGGCGTTGTGATCGGTCAGTTGGAAGGCGATGCCATTGCCGATGCCGAGCTTGCCGAGTGGATTGGGGTTGCAAGGGTCAGGCATGACTTGCGGAAAGCGCGACTGGGGTTGATGGGGCATGTTTTGGATACGATGCTGGACATGCAGGCCGATCCAACAGCGATTACGGCCGCGTTCGGCGCGCATATCGTCCCCTGCGAAGCCGAGGAAATCATGATCCATTATCGGAAGATCACCAGCGAGGAAAGGGACGTGACCGCCATGAAAGCCAGGATACTGGACTTTTTCGACACGCCTGATCCCGTGTCGGATCCCCTGACAACGAAGTTGACTGACCACGACCTGGATTTGTCTGCCCGTGTCGCTGTTGCCCTTGAGCGCTTTGTCGCTGCGAAGCGCCTGGATGGCTTTGCGTACTATTACGAAGGCGAACCCGACAGCAAGATGCGTGAGTTGGTGACGAATTTCATTGTTGGGAATTCGCTGTTGACCGGTGCGGGCTTTCCGATGTGCGGCGAGTTCGACATCAAGACCTGCGTCGCGATGATGATGATGGATCGGTTGGATATCGGAGGAAGTTTTGCCGAGTTCCATCCTATCGATTTCGTCCGTGACACGGTTTTGGTTGGCCACGACGGCCCCCACCACGTGAACATCGCGGATCGTCGACCGGTTCTCAGGAGCCTGTCTCGCTATCACGGGAAGCCCGGCACGGGCGCGGGGGTCGAGTTCAATATCAAGACGGGGCCAATCACGATTCTGAGCATTGGGATGAATGAAAATGGGAAGCCGAAGATGGTCGTGGCACAAGGCGAATCGCTCCCGGGACCAATCCCGCCGACGGGGAATACCAATACACACGGGAAATTCAAGCCCGATGTGCGGACGTTCCTCAAGCGCTGGGTGATGGAAGGACCAACGCATCACTTCGCCTTGGGAATCGGGCATCACGCAAGCACGTTGGAAAAGGTCGCCGACAGCTTTGGAGTGGAGTGCGCAGTCATCTCCGAGTCGATTTAAGGCCGGGAAAAGATTGTTGCAGTAGCACAGATGCAACAACGGCGCACATGGTTGGAGCCGTGTGCGCCGTTGTTGGGATAACTTTAATTTAGTTTACATTGCAAAGATCTTGTCCATCGCCTTTGATGTTCTGTCGAGGAGCGTTGGATCTGGCGGCATCATTTCGGCGGTGATGGTTTTCTTATAGCCGATTTTCCTGATGGCGTCGATTGTTTCCTTCCATGGGACGTCACCGTCGAGGAGGTCGCAGAATCCAGCGAGCGTGCCGACTGAAAGCTTGAAGTCCTTGAAGTGGATCCTGTCAATCCTGCTTCCGAGGATTTCGATCCAGTGCGGCGGCCACTGCTGGTGGTTCAGCACGTTTCCGACATCGAAATAGGCTCCGACCGATGGATTGCCGATGCTGTCGATAAAGTTGGCGAATTCGCGCGGCGAGTACAAGAAGCCATTCCAGACGTTTTCAACTGCGACTTTGACCCCGAGGTCTTTCGCTGCCTGTCCGAGTTCGGTGACCGCCTCGCGCGCCCATTCCAGGACCTTGTCGTAGTTGACGGGCTTGAAGTCTGGTTCCCATGGGATCAGGACTGCGCCTGGTACGAAGAGGAGGGATTTGCATCCGAGCCATGCGACTCTTTGCAGTGCGGCCTTGTGGATTTCGATTGATTTTCTGCGGACTGCGGGGTCGAGGTTGGTTGGGTTGCATCCCCAGCTCATTCCCGAGGCGACTGATTCGAGCAGGATTCCCGCCTTGTCAGCCTCTTCGCGGTATTCGATGCAGGTGTTTTTCGATGTTTCGGGTGTCAGTGGTCCGTCGGTTCCGACGCAGAGTTCGATTGCCTGGAAGTTTGCATTTTTGGCTTGGTTGATTGCGTCTTGGACGGTGCATGTTCCGCTGTTTTGGACTGACCAGTAGCTGATTGCCTTGATCATTTGTGATGTACCTCTCTTGAGTAAGATTGTTGGTTTGAGTTTCGGTGCCGAAGTGCAAAACATGAAATATGCATTAAGTTACTTTTAATGCGAGTAAAGTCAAATGCGGAAAGCGAGTTGAGCAAGAAAATGCGTTGGCGTTCTGCATTGTCGATTATAATGTTCAAGGAGAAATAAGGATATGTTTGATGGATTGAAGAAGTTGGGTGGATTTGCTCGTCGTGCCCGGATTATTGAAGTAGGTCGCGATCGTTTGCGTCAGGTGCGGCATCAGTTGTCGTTTGTATTGGTGACCGAGGACTTGAGCGAGAACAGTCTTGACGAGATGCTCAATTTGTTTGAGTGTCCTGTCTATCGTCGTCTGTCGATGAGTGAATTGGAGGAAGTATTTGGCTATCAGGGCACGAAGATATTGGGATTTCGCCGCAGTTCATTGAGCAACGAGATATCGTCGCTGCTGAAGGGTTGCGGCGTAGTTCGTCGCAAGCCGTTGCCTGAGCATCCCAAAGTAGCGGTATTGGGTGCGTCCGGCATAGGTCGTCACCATGCGAATTGGTGGAATATGGAGGGGGCAAGCCCGATAGCGTTTTTGGGCAGCAGCCCTGAGAGCGTCGAGAAGACCCGGGAAAAGTTGCGGGGGATGTTTGGTTTCGAGGGGCGTGGTTATGTTGACTTGGCGGAGTTGCTGTCGACTGAGCGTCCTGACATTGTTGACGTCTGTCTTCCTCCTCGGATGCATTATGCGGCCGTTAAGCAGGCATTGGAGGCGGGGTGCCACGTGTTGTGCGAGAAGCCCTTTGTCTATGACGACGACTTGAGCCACGAGGAACTGCTTGACCAGGCTCGCGAGCTTGGTCGCCTTTCAGGTCGCAAGGGGTTGATGCTTGGAGTATGCACCCAATACGTGATGGTTGCCAAGGAGATCATCAGCTTGTGGAAGGAATCGCATCCCGGCGAAAGCATCACGGAGTTCGTGGGTCACTTGGTTTCTCCTACCCGCGACCGTCCTCCGGTTCCCCATTGGACTTGGGTTGACCTGTCGCCTCACATGCTGGGTGTCGCTCAGGTGTTGAGTCAATGCGGCGAGTTGGATTGGTCAACATTGCGTAAGAATTTCGAGGGCCATTTGGCCGAGGCGGAGTTCCAGTTGACATGCAATGATGGCAAGCCGCTGTCATGTCGCATCACCACGTTCCATACTGATGAGGAACCGGAAAACATCCGTCAGATAACCTTGAACGGAACTTTGTACGACATTGGTGGTCGTATTGACGAAAACAATGTTTTCCAGATGGACATTTTTTCTCCGGATGGCATGGTTGAGCGCCCTGACATGTTGCGCTTGCTGATACGGAGCTTCCTGAATGGAAAAGTTGAGGTTCCGCCTGCGAAGGCGATTCAGAATTTGGAATGGATGTTGCGATGCATCAAGGCGTGAAGGGGATGAATTGCATGAGATTGTTCTTGTTGTCCTTGTTGATTCCTGTACTTTTTGTTTTTGGGCAGGAGCTTCCCTATGACGTGACTGGCGGAGAGTGGTCAAGCACGGGTGAGTTGCGTTTGCGTTTCAAGGCGGCGGCGAATACGTATGTATACGCGGAGAGCCTGAAGGTCGTCTTGGTCGATCAATCCGGTGTTGAAACGGACATGAAACGCATTGGCGGTGCCGCTCCTAAGCTGGAAGGCGAAGAGGAATTGGCTTGGCGTGGTGAATTCGAATTGATATTCAAGTCCGAGGCCGGGGGAGCCGGCAGTCGAGTCAAGGTGTCGATGCAGGGTTGCAACGACAAGGGGATGTGTTTCATGCCGATGACGAAGGAGTTGACTCCTGGCGTTGCGTCGCCCTCCGCCGTTGAAGCGTCTGTGGCTTCCGGCGAGGGCTTGTTGAGTCCGTCCTGGATAGTCGGCCAGGCTTCCGGCTATATGGATGTTGACTCGTTCATGGGCTGGCTCGACCGGATGGAGGGCATTGAAGCCGGCGATGACGTGGGCGGTTATTTGGATAGGATTCGCTCGCGTTATGGCTTGTGGTTGGTTGGCTTGTTGTTGATTCCGTTTGGTTTGCTATTGAATTTGACTCCCTGTGTTTTGCCGATGATACCTGTTAATTTGGCGATATTGGGAGCTGGCAAGGGTAGCAAGTCACGTGGTGTTGGCTTGTTGTTGGGGTTGTGGTATGCGTTGGGCATGTGTTTGTCTTACGGGTTGTTGGGCTTGATCGTTGTGTTGGTTGGCGGTCAATTTGGGAGCGTGAATTCATCTTGGCTGTTCAACGTGATTGTCGGCGTTGTTTTTTTGGTTTTGGGTCTATCGATGTTTGGATTTTTTGAGCTTGACCTGGCTCGTTTTCGTGGTGGCGGAATGTGGCGGAAGGGGACGTATGTCGGCGCATTTGCAATGGGTTGCCTGACGGCGGTTCTCGCAGGTTCTTGCGTTGCTCCGGTTTTGATTTGGGTATTGCTGTTGAGTGCGGAGATCTATTCGTCAGGCGGCGTGATCGGGTTGTTGTTTCCGTTCTTGCTTGGTTTGGGCATGGCGTTGCCTTGGCCGTTTTTGGGTTGCGGGATTGGGATGTTGCCGAAGCCCGGTGGGTGGATGGTTCGGCTGCGTCAGGCATTTGGCGTTATCATCTTGTTGGTGGCAGGATACTATTTTTACGTAGGATACCAATTGTTTGGCGATGGCGGACAAGTCGCTTCAGATGACGGCTGGCGAACGGACGTCAAGATGGCGTTCGCAGAAGCGCGTGAGGAGAACAAGCCAATCCTGCTGGATTTCTGGGGAATCTCATGCAAAAATTGCGTTGCGATGGATTCGACGACGTTGGCGAATCCCAAGGTGAGGGAACGACTGGACAACCTGGTGTGCGTCAAAGTCCGGGGAGATGACAAGGACGATGGCGTGGCGCTAGAACTCGTCAAAAGTTGCGGAATCATCGGCTTCCCGACGTATGTCTATCTAAGGCCGAACTGAACGCCTGCCGAAAATCCAGCGCGGAAGTTGATTTCTCCTGGGCAATGCGTAAATTTAACAGCGTCTTTTTCCTCGTGCGCATGCGCGGGCGGGTGAATTGTTGTCGTAATACATTGGTTTTAAGCGGGTTGTCGTAGTTGGAATGTCGAAGGGTTGGCTTGACAAAATAAGTCAATGGATCAGTGAAGCGCAACTTCCTGAAGGTGCGTTTCGCTTTGCGTTGCACGATTACTCGTTGGTGCCCATTGCGTTGTCTATGGTATTGAGCTACCGCCGCGACCGGGTTTTGGTGATTGCCGCGGACAGTTCGCGAGCGGAGGTTTTGTGCTCTGGCTTGGGTTCGTACCTGAAGTTGCTTGGAGACGAACGTCCTATCGTGCCTGTCGAGGAGTTGGTCCTGGGGCGTCACCAATGGGTTCCTGAGAACGAGGCTGGTCGCTGTGCCGCGCTTGAGTTGGCGTTGAGTGGTCGTCCTGCGATTTTTGTGTCGACTGTTCCTGCGTTGATGTCTCGCAGCATTACACCTAAAGGATTTACGAAGCGGACGTTCACGCTGCGTCGTGGAGAGAGCATTGACCTGGACGAGTTGTGCCGTCGTCTTGTGGAGTTGGATTACGACAACGAGTTTCAGGTTCAGCAGCCTGGCGAATTTTCTCGCCGTGGCGGAATATTGGACATTTATTCTCCGTTGTACGACGCTCCGGTTCGCTTGGAGTTTTGGGGTGACGAGATAGACAGCATTCGATTTTTCCTGCCTGACAGCCAGTGCTCATTCAAGGACATCGAGGAGGTTCGTGTTGTTCCACGTGGGAAGGCGGTTCTTGAGGCCGAGGAATCCGAGAGCGCGTGGGTGCGTGACTATTTCCCCGGCAGCGTACCCTTTGTGCTGTGCGGTCCCGATTTGATCGAGGCTCATTTGCGCGAGTATAGCGAGGAGCATGTGCGGAAAGTTTGGGCGAAGACCTTGTCGGGTGCGAAGGGGACCGTGAGCTTAATTACGGAGCCTGGCGAAAGTTCGTTGAAGACGCGTTTGGGGGGACCTGTTCGCACGATCGGGGCAGTGAGCCTTGGGGCGGAATTGTCGGCGTTGCTCCCTGAAATGGGCGATGGCGCGACGTTGTGGCATTGGCAGCAATTGCGTGACAGCCTGTTGCGCTGGCATCGTGGCGGATACGAAATAGTTGCGTGTTGCGGAGGTGAAAGCGAGGCTTCTCGATTTGACGAGATGGTGAAGGCAGATCCATTGACAGCCGATCTGCCGATGTCAATCGAACCCAAGTCATTGGATTCCGGGGTTGTTTTGACTGATGCCAAGGTCGTGTTGCTGAGCGACCACGAGCTGTTTGGCCGAAAGTCGGTGCGTCGTCGCCGCCGTCGCCATTTGGAATATCGACGTGACCAGGCGCTGCGTGACACGACTGACTTGGAGGAGGGTGGCTATGCCGTGCACGTCACTCATGGGATATGCATTTACCATGGGATTCGGATGCTGGAGAGCATCGGCGAGGTGCAGGAGGTCATCGAGCTTGAGTTTGACGACGATAAGCGCGTGTACGTTCCCTTGGATCAGGCTCAGTTGGTCAGTCGATACATGGGCGCTGGGAAGGCTGCTCCCAGCCTGAGCAAGTTGGGCGGGATTGGCTGGCGTCGCGCGAAGGAGGCCGCAGGCGAGGCGGCATGGGATCTGGCTGCGGAGATGATTCGGATGGAGGCTATGCGCCAGAACGCGCCCGGAACGAGCTTTGAACCCCAGGTCGAGTGGGAACGAGCGTTCGTGGCGTCGTTTCCATACGAGGAGACTGCGGATCAGGCAATTGCGATCGAAGAGGTCCTGTCTGACATGGCGAAGACGAAGCCGATGGATCGGCTGCTATGCGGCGACGTGGGGTACGGGAAGACGGAAGTCGCCATACGCGCGGCTTTTCGTGCTGTTTTGAACGGGAAGCAAGTTGCGGTATTGGTTCCGACGACGATTTTGTGCGAGCAGCATTTCCAGTCGTTCCGAGAGCGGATGGCCAGTTATCCGATAGAGATCGAGTCGTTGAGTCGCTTCAAGACCAAGGGCGAGCAGGCTGAGATTTTGTCCCGTGCGTCCCATGGCGAAGTTGACATTGTGATTGGGACTCATCGCTTGCTGTCCAAGGACGTATCCTTTGCAAGCTTGGGTTTGTTGATCATTGACGAGGAGCAGCGGTTCGGTGTCGAGGACAAGCAGCAGTTGAAGCAGATGCGTGCGAACGTCGATATCTTGACGATGACTGCGACGCCGATTCCGCGAACGTTGTACTTCAGCTTGTCCGGGCTGAAGAGCTTGAGCACGATCATGACTGCGCCTTCCGATCGTCTTCCCGTGACGACGGTTGTCTCCATGTTTGACCAGGAACTGATTCGCCGAAGCATTGTCCGTGAGTTGGAGCGTGGCGGCCAAGTGTTTTTCCTGCATAATCGGGTAAGCACGATTGACCGGATGCACGAGATGATCAGCCGCTTGGTTCCGAATGCCAGAACAGCCGTGGCGCATGGGCAGATGCCGCCAGGTCGTCTTGAGGAAGTGATGACTCGATTTGTGGCCGGCGAGTACGATGTGTTGGTGTGCACGACGATCATCGAGAGCGGGGTTGACATCCCGAATGCGAATACGATCATCATCGACCGTGCCGACAAGTTCGGCTTGTCCGAGTTGTACCAGTTGCGCGGTCGGGTCGGTCGCCATCATCGTCAAGCCTATGCGTACTTGCTGTTGCCTCCGATGGGATCATTGCCTGCGAATGCCCGCGAGCGTCTGGAGGCGATCAGGCGCTACACTCATCTTGGCGCTGGGTTCAAGTTGGCGTTGCGTGACCTTGAGATTCGTGGTGCAGGGAACATATTGGGGACTGAGCAGAGTGGTCACATTGCGGCGGTGGGCTTTGACTTGTACTGCCAATTGCTGAAGGAAGCGATCGCAAACTTGGAGAAGCGGGATTTGGAGTTGCCACGTCAGGTTGACATGTTTTTTGACAGGACGACGTTTGCTGTCGTGGCATCCGGTGGCAAGTCGTCCTTGGGGATTCCTGCCGGCTATGTTGAGGATCCGGGAGCACGGGTAGATTGCTACAAGACCTTGAGCCGCATGACTCAATTGTCCGAGGTTGATCGGTATGCCGAGGAATTGCGGGATCGTTTTGGACCGTTGCCCGCAAGCGTGGAGTCGCTATTGGATTACACCAGCATTCGTGTCCTTGCTCAGAAGTTGAAGATTAACCGTGTGAATGTCCGTGACCAGCGCTTGATCTTGGAGACGGAACGCGGGTTGGTTCGTGACCAGCGGAAGCAAGTCCCTGTCCTGGAGTCGGCGGTTGGTTCAGACCAGCTGCGCGAGGTGAAGGGGTTGCTGTCAGGGTTGTCCGGAGGTGCGCAATGACGACGTACGTCTGGATGACAGCGGTTTTGTTCGTATCCGGATTATTGGAGATGATCTTGGGTGGGTTTGGAGTATCGCTGCCGTTGTTGTTGCTGGCAGTATTTTACCTGGGAGTATTTCGGCAATGGCCTTTCGTGTTGTGGCTAGGGATATTTCTTGGTTCAATGCTTGAGCTGTGCTATGGTCGCAGTGTTTTGCTGTGTTGGGTTTTGTATCCGCTGGCGATCGGCTTTGCCCATGCTTGGCGTTGGTTTGGCCAGACGAGCGGTCTGTTTCGGCAGAGCTTTGCGGGCGGCTTGTTGGGGTTTGCCAATGGCTTGTGCCTGATGTTGCTTCGCTACCGCGAGTTCGGGACGGTGTCGGGTTGGTTGACGGATTTGTTTCTCACATGCATTTATGGTGCATTGAGTTTGCCCTTGATGTGTTGTGTGTTGGATTGGTTTGCGGGGCGTCTTGCGTTGAAGAGGTACAGTCGGTTGTCATCGGGTCGACGTGACGAATTGGTCTATTACGGCGATGACGAGGAGGGGGATGAAATCTTCTACGACTGATGAAAACAGGTTTTTGCGCTTGCGTCTCGAGCGTCGTGTCCTTTTGTGCGTATTGTTGCTTGTCTTGCCTATATTGCTTTTGCTGATTCGGCTATGGCAGGTACAGGTTGTTCAGGGTCCCGAATTGAGTCGTCACGCTAATCGTCAGAGTGCCCGTCGCATGCGCGTGAGTCCTGTGCGTGGTCGGATGTTCAGCCGTGACGGGGCGTTGTTGGTTGGGAACAACAGCTGCTATGACGTTGTGTTCCACTTGTCAGAGATGCGTCAAGGCGGTGCGTTGTCAAAGACGGTTGAGTATGTGATGAGGTGCGCGAATCGATTGTCGTCATTGTTCGGTCGTCCTCACGAGTTGGTTGAAAAGCGTTTGCGCGACCGTTTGGTGAGTCGCGCTTCGGAACCCGTCGTTGTATTTCGCGGCCTTAACGCTGTTGAGCTTGCTCAGTTGTCGGAGTTGGTTGCGGATCTTCCCGGAGTAGCTGTGCACATAAGGAACGAGCGTTCCTATGAACATCCCGGCTTGGCGTCTCATTTGCTTGGGACGACGGGATGGCGTGTTCCGACGGATGGGCGCGGAAGCGAGGAGTACATGCAATCTTTTGCCCTGGAGGAGCTTGTGGGGACCTCTGGTTTGGAGAGCGTGTACGAGAAGGATTTGGGTGGCAAGGGCGGAGAGCAGTTGCTTCAGGTCGATTACCGCGGCTACTACCATGGCGTGCTGTCTTCGACTCCCGCGCAAGACGGATACGATCTGAAACTGACCCTTGACCTGAAGGCGCAGGCGATCGCGGAAAAGCTTTTGGTTGGGCATCATGGCGCATTCGTGGTGATCGAGGTCGAGACAGGGGCGATTTTGGTGCTGGCTTCAAGTCCGACCTTCGACTTGTCAACACTGACCAAGGAGCGCTATGGCGAATTGGCAACGGACAAGGTAGGGATGCCGCTGTTTAACCGTGCGGTCGACGGGAAGTACACCCCTGGTTCGATTTTGAAGCCCCTGGTTGCCTTGGCGGCATTGGAGCATGGCGCGATCGATCCGTCTTGGCGGTTCGAGTGCCAGGGGCGATATCGTTTCGGCGATGCGAAGATCGATTGCTCCGGTCGTGCCGTGCATGGGGTGATTGACATTGTCGAGGCGATTACGATGTCCTGCAATGGCTTTTTCGTTGACGCTGGGCTGAAGACCGGGGTTGACAATATGGAGGCGATCTTCAAGACGGCGGGGATTGGAGCGCCGACCGAGATTGACTTCTACGAGCATGGGTACGGGGTGTTTCCAAGCCGCGACGGGATGTATCGTCGATCTCGCCGTCATTGGGGGATGGCTGACACGGCGTTTTTGTCGATTGGGCAAGGTGAGATCTCTATGTCTCCGCTTCAGGCGGTGATGTTTTGCGGCGCCTTGGCGAATGGTGGTCGCTTGATGCGCCCGTACTTGGTTGGCGAGGTCATCGACGGCAGTGGCCGCGTAGTCCGTCGCTCTGTTCCCGAGGTTCGTCAGCGCCTTGCTGCGTCCGAGGAGAATTTGTCCATCGTCCGCTCCGGGATGGAGAGTGCTGTGATGATGGTTCGCGGGAGTGCCCGCGTGATGCGTGAAAGCGGGATGGCGGTTGCCGCGAAGACGGGTACTGCCGAGGTGGACAGTGCGGACGGCAAGCACAAGAACACATGGATCATCGCGTATGGTCCGGTATCGTCACCCGAGATTGCATTGGTATGTTTGATTGAGCGAGGCCAGTCCGGCGGAAAGACGGCCGGTCCGATAGCGGCAGAGTTTCTGCATGAATGGAAATCTGAATAAAAAAGGAAGTGGGATATGAGGCTTGAGATGCGTCGTTTAATGTTTCTGGCAATGTGTTTTTGCGTCTATGGATTTGGTGCTGCTGTTGTCCACGTATCTCCTGACGGGAACGACGGGATTGGCGGCTTTGGTCCGTTCAGGACGTTGGAAGCCGCTCGTCGTCGCGTCGCTGAAATGCGCAAGGAGAAGCGTTGGCAAAACAAGCCGATCACGGTCGAGTTTTCGCAAGGCGTGTATCCTTTGACCGAGGAGGTTGTATTTACGCCTCTCGACAGTGGTTCTGAGAATGCACCGACGGTGTATCGTGCCGCCAAGGATGCCGATGTCGTGTTCAGTGGTGGTCGCGAGTTGACTGGGATACAGGTTGCCGCGAACGGCGATTGGCGTGTGTTGTTGCCTGAGGTTGCAGAAGGGAAGGCGTACTACGAGCAATTGTACGTCAATGGTCGTCACGCCACTCGTGCCAGGACGCCGAATGTCGCCAGTCCCGCGGAGTATTTCTACATTGAGCGTCCTGTTGTGCGCGCTGTTGATCCTGCGACCGGCGAACGTGTCTTGATGGAGCGGCGGGCATTTTACGGCGAATTGAACGACCTGTCGATCTTGTCCGGCGTCCCGTTGTCTTCGTTATCCGATGTCGTCATAGTGATGTACCATTCATGGGAGACGTCCCGTCACCGCGTCAGCTACGTTGACGGGAAGCGTGGTTTTGTTGTGTTGAGCGGTGATGCTCCATGGCGCATGATGGACTGGCGGAATCGTCAGCGTTACCACATTGAGAATATCCCGGAGGCATTGGATGCTGCTGGAGAATGGTATTTGGCTCGCGATGGCTGGTTGACATACAAGCCGTTGCCGGGTGAAACCCTTGAAAACACCAAGTTGGTGGTTCCGGTGGCAAAGTCGTTCTTGCGTTTTGAAGGCGAGCCGGCGGCTGGCTTGCTGGTGTCCAAATTGCGGTTCGAGAATTTGAGGTTTTTGTATGCAGGGTACAAATTGCCTGCTAAGGGGCATGGTGCGGGGCAGGCCGAAGTTGACATACCCGCCGTGATTTCCTGCGTGGGGACGGCTGACGTCGAGTTCGTGGGATGCGAAGTCGGAAGCGTGGGAATTTACGGGGTTCAGTTTGGCGATGGGTGCTTCGGAAATGCGTTGATGCGATGCTACTTGCATGACTTGGGCGCCGGAGGCGTGAAGATCGGAGGCGATGGCAGGCGACCTGCCGATGAACGTTCGGCGACAAGCCATAACGTGGTGGACAATTGCATCATCCAGACAGGCGGACGCATTCACCACGGGGCAATCGGAGTCTGGCTGGGACATGTGTGCGACAATAAGGTCACCCATAACGATATCGGCGATTTCTACTATACGGGAGTGTCCGTGGGATGGACATGGGGATATGCGCCGACGGTCAGCGTCAGGAACAAGATCGAATTCAACCGCATCCACCATATCGGACAAGGCATGCTGAGCGACATGGGCGGCGTCTACACGCTTGGATATGCCAAGGGGACCAGCGTCAGCAACAACCATATCCATGATGTTTACTCCTACGATTACTACGGAGCCGGCGCCCATGGATTGTACACGGACGAGGGAACGACGGAAATCCTGATGGAAAACAACCTGGTGCACCACACGCGAGGCGGTGGCCTCCATCAGCATTATGGCCGTGACAATGTGATTCGGAACAACATTTTCGCCTACGGGATGTTCAGCCAGGTCCAGCGATCCCGTCGCGAGGACCATCGGAGTTTTACATTGGAGCGGAATATCATCTATTGGGACAACGATAGTCCTCTTTTCAATCGTTCCGTGCTTGACGACATGGTTGACATCCACCACAACCTGTACTGGACTACCGGCGGCAAGGTTGATTTCAACACGAAGACATTCGAGGAATGGCAGGCTTTGGGCAAGGGTGAAGGCGATGTGATAGCAGACCCGAAATTCGCCGATCCCGAAGCGGGTGACTATAGCTTGGCTGCTGATTCGCCGGCGCATCAGATTGGCTTCGTGCCTTTTGACTATACGCTGGCAGGAGTGTACGGGCCACCTGCCTGGAAGGCGAAGGCCGCCGCACTGAAAGTCCCGCCATTGGTGTTGACGCCCAAGCCACCGCCAATCAAACTAAAAGTCCTGGATGGCGGCTTCGAAGAGCACTTCCCAGGAGACGAACCGCTGGGAGCGAGCATATACACCGAGAAGAATCCAGGGTTGATCGAGGTGACAACAGAAATGGCGAAGTACGGAAAACATTGCGTGAAACTCCAAGACTCGCCGAAGATGAAATACCAGTTCAATCCGCATTTCCATTATTTGACGAAATTGAAGGACGGCATTGCGGAAGCCTCGTTCAGCGTTGCGATCGAACAGGACATGACGCTGTATGTTGACCTTCGGGACTACACGGTCAAAAAGGAGTTCGCGGTTGGCTGCAACCTGTTGTTCTCCAAGGGGATGCTTGCATTTACGGGTGTTGATGGGAAGCGCACGAGCATTGCGCTGCCTGAAAAGGAATGGGTTGACGTGATGGTCCGAATAGGTGTCGGCAACAAGAAGTCGTCGAGTTACACCGTGACGATCACGCTGCCGGGCGCGGAGACGAAGAGCTATGAAGCCAAGTTGGTTGACAATGAGTTTACGGTGTTGACATGGTTCGGATTCGTTGCCGATGGGACGAATTCGTCGGCATGCTGGGTGGACAACATCGACTGCAAGCTGGTCGGAGACACAAAGTAGCGTTTGTGCGAGGTTTTGGACGGGTCGGACAAGGTCTGATGGGTCATTCATAATTCATAATTCAGCATTCATAATTATGTGCTGTATCGCATTTAGGAGTCCGCCGTTCAGGTTGTCCAGTGTGATGGCGAGTGCGGCGTCCTTGGTGATTTGTTCGGCATTTCCCATTGCGACGCCGAGTCCGACTGATGCGAGCATGTCCGCGTCGTTTTCTCCATCTCCGATTGCCATCACATCGTGGATAGTGCAGTTCACGTGTTTGCAGAGTGTTTTGATTGCGGATGATTTGGTTGCCTGGCTAGGGACTAGGTTGAAGATATTCGGTTCCGAGAAGACGGTCTGGATGTTGATGTTTTCTGCCTTTGCTAGTTCGATCAGCGCCTGTGCCTGTTGCTGCAGCTTCGGGATGTCGTCTTCCATGGACAGGAAGAGGATTTTGTCGAATTGTTTTTTGGGATCAACGAAGAAATCCTCTGGTTTTTCCTGTACGAATTCGTTGTTTCGGGCGAGGAACATATCTGTTTCTGCGAGCTTGGTGCTGGTGACGTTTGAGCTTGAGAAGAAGACCGGCACGATATTGTTCGCCTTGGCGAATTGGACGATCCAGACGGTTTCCTTGTGGGTGAAATAGTAATGGCAGAGTTCTTGATTGGTAATTGGATCGACGATTTGCGCGCCGTTTCCTGCGATTTGCGGTGTGTCGAGTTCCAGTTGTTCGACCCAGCCCTGGATTGCTGCGTACATTCGTCCCGTGGCAAAAGCGAACGGGATGTTGTGTTGCTTGAGCAATTTGACTGCCTGGATGCTGGATTGGGGGACTGACTTGTCAGGCTCAAGGAAAGTTCCGTCGATATCCGAGACAACGAGTTTGACTTTTCCGCTGAAGTTGACTTTTCTGTTGGTGTCTTGTTTAAAATACATGGAAAAAACTTGGCTTATCAGTTTGTTTTTAAGTTAGGATGTGATTTATTATTAAATTTACGTTGCTATTATTAATTTAGCATGGAATTCTCGAATCAAAGAGGTATTTGATGCGGATTGAAGAGATTGACAAGAATTTTGTCATGGGCAGTCTTGAGGGTCGCGAGTTGTTGTTTCGTGATTGCTGGGCAAGTCCCTTTGAGTTGAACGGCTTGGCTTTTTTCTCTGCGGAGAAGGAGTTTTGCCGATTGCCTATAGCTAAGTTGGCGAGCCAGAACGATGGGATTCGCGGCTTGGCTTGGCACACTGCAGGCGCCCAGGTTCGTTTCCGCAGTGACAGCGGCGTCGTGGGATTGCGTTGCGAATTGCGCAACAAGGGCGGAATGACTCACATGCCATTGACTGGAAGCTCTGGCTTTGACTTGTATATTGGCGAAGGGAGTTCGAAGCGTTTTGTGAAAGTATGCCGTCCTGAGTGGGCTCAACTTGAATATAGTGGCTTGCTGTATTTGGGCGCCGGCGGAGTAGAACAGGAGTTTACGATCAACTTCCCGCTGTACAATGGCGTAAAGCGCGTGGAGATCGGACTGTCCCCTGGGGCGAACGTCAGTCCGCCGACTGCGTTTGCCATTGAGAAGCCGGTCTTGTTCTATGGTTCGTCGATTACGCAGGGCGGTTGCGCCGGTCGCCCCGGCACGTGCTATACCCAAGTGTTGTCCCGCCACTTGGATTTCGAATGCTTGAACTACGGGTTTAGCGGAAGCGCCCGAGGCGAGCTGGAGACGGCGGAAATCATCGCGGGCTTGGACTTGAGCTGCTTCGTCATGGATTATGACCACAATGCTCCGACGGCGGATCATCTGTGGAAGACCCACGAGCCATTTTTCAAGTTTATCCGCCAGCGTCAGCCGATGTTGCCGGTCGTGCTTGTCAGCCGTCCGGACTGGCCTTGGAACGTCAGTCCCGAGGGTTGCATCGACCGTCGCAAGGCGGTATTGACAACGTACAACAACGCGGTTGCGGCGGGTGACAAAAATGTATATTTCGTGGATGGCGAGTTGATGTTCGCAGGCATTGACAGCGACAGTTGCACGGTTGACGGCTGCCATCCGAACGACTTGGGGTTTTATCGAATGGCGCAGGCGGTTGAGCCTGCCTTGCGGATGGCTTTGGGATTGAAAGCTTAATCCTTATTTAGCATAGACTGGAGGAATCATCGATGCATCATTTGCGATTCAGGCAAGTCCACTTGGATTTTCACACGTCCCCCGCGATACCCGGGATTGGCTTGTCATTCGACAAGAAGGAATGGCAGGCGACGTTGCGTGCCGGGCATGTGAATTCCATTACGCTGTTTGCCAAGTGCCATCACGGCTGGCATTACCATTTCACGGAGAAGGGAAAGCTGCATCCGAAGCTTGGATTTGACTTGCTGCGTGCCCAGTTCGACGCTTGCAAGGAGATTGACATCAATGCTCCAATCTACATTTCCGCCGGCTTGGATTGCATGGTTCTGGAAGAACGTCCCGAATGGCAAGTGGTATACGTGAATCCCGATACGCTGCAAACACATGTGGCGAGTCCGTTGGCACCTGGATTCCATCGTGTTTGCTTCAATTCCCCATACACAGAGTATTTGTGCGAGCAAATTCAGGAGACGGTCAACCTGTTCCCGAATTGCGACGGAATTTTCCTGGACATCATCTCGCAACCTGAATGCGTCTGCCCATCCTGCCTTAAGGTGATGGCTGAGAATGGATTGAATCCGCGCAACCAAAAGGATCGCAAACGCTGCTCGGAAATGGCGCTTGAACGATACTACCAGATGTCGACTATGGCTGCGACGTATGCCAATCCCGATATGCCAGTATTCCACAATTCCGGCCATGTGACTCCGGGAAAACGCAAGATGCTCAAGGAGTACTTCTCGCATCTTGAACTGGAATCGCTGCCAACGGGTGGTTGGGGCTACGACCACTTCCCGCTGTCAGCCAAGTATGTCCAGGGGATTGACTTGGATTTCCTTGGCATGACAGGAAAGTTCCATACGACATGGGGCGAGTTCGGCGGCTACAAGCATCCCAATGCGTTGATCTACGAGTGCGCCGCGATGATGGCGTATGGAGCCAAGTGCAGCATCGGCGACCAGTTGCATCCGTCCGGAAAACTTGACGAAAGCACGTATCAGATGATCGGGCAGGCGTACGCGGAAGTCGAAAAGAAAGAGCCTTGGTGTGACCATGTGGAGAGCGTGGCGGATATCGGATTGCTGACGGCTGCTGCGGTCAATGCCTCGGCGGCACGTGACATCCCTGGAGACATCGGGGCGGGACGAGTCTTGCTTGAAGGGCATTTCCTGTTTGACGTCATCGACCTGGATAGCGACTTCAAGAAGTACAAGATGCTGATCCTGCCTGACGAGATCCAGATTGACGCGAAGCTGAAGAAGCGCCTGGACACCTACCTGGGAAAGGGCGGGAAGTTGCTGCTCAGCGGAACAAGCGGATTGGATGCCGAAGGAAAAATGATGTTTGACATTGGCGGCGAGGTCAAGGGAAAGAGTCCCTTCTGCCCAGACTATGTTCGCTTTGGCGACGATGTCCGCCCGCCCAGCATCTCAAGCCCGATGGTGATGTACCTGCCAAGCCAACGCTTGAAGGTGACGGACGGCATTAGCCTGGGAGATGTCCACGACTCCTACTTCAACCGCACTGACTACAGGCATTTTTGCAGCCACCAGCATACGCCGAACAGGCTGGAGGCATCAGGTTTTTCTGCTGGCGTGATGAAGGGGCAGATCATGTACCTGGCTCATCCGATGTTCGGGATCTATCGTGGCTGGGGATGCGTACCCGTCGGCGAATTCTTGCGCAATGCGATTCGCTTGTTGCTGGGGGACTCCTGCAGCGTTCGTACGAACATGCCTTCGATGGCTCGCCTGAACGTGATGCATCAGCCGAAGGAGAAGCGCTACGTGTTGCACTTGCTTTATGCGAACACGTTGGCGCGCGGCGGGCACATCAACGTCAATGGCGTGCAGAGTCGCGGGATGATCGAGGTAATCGAGGACTTGCTCCCGTTGCCGAACGTCGAGGTGTGGCTGTCCTTGCCGAAGGGCGTCAAGTCTGCGACTTTGGAGCCGCAAGGCGTGCCGCTGTCGCTGGTTGAGGATGGCACAGGCGTAAGCCTGAAGGTTGACAGCGTGACTTGCCACCAGATGGTAGCGTTGAACTACTGAGGTTCGATTGGGTGTCAGAGAAGAAAACACGGCAAAACGGATCTGTTGAAGGCGGGGGCGATGGGATACGATTGCCTGGCCGCCTGACGAGCATGAGTTCGTCCAGTGCAGGTTCGTTGCGTCGTCAGATGGGTGGTGGTCGTGGCGGTCCACGTGGCTGGCACAAGCCTTTGGAGCATGCGACCGACCGTGCGGGTATGTTCCGCCGTCTTTTGGGCTATTTGCGCGGACGCCTTCCTCTGATGGTCATCGTTTCGGCATTGGTGATTTTAGGGACATTGCTTGGCTTGGCTGGTCCGTACTTGCTAGGTCGTGCAGTCGATTGCCTTAAGAAAACGGATTCATCGGGCTTGGCTGTTGATCTGGATCGTTTGGTTGAGACACTGGGACTAATGGCTTGCGTGTACGTCTTTAGCACGCTGATCAATTTTTTCCAGGGCTGGACCGGTGCGAAGATTGCCCAGGACACGGTTCGTTTGTTGCGTCAGGAATTGTTTTCGAAGCTGCAGATGTTGCCGTTGACGTATTTCGACAGGCATCCCCACGGGGAGATCTTGAGTCGTTCGACAAATGACATCGAGGTTGTTGCGAACGTTTTGTCCCGTGGCGTGGTTCAGTTTATCGGCAGTGTGATTACGGTATTCGGGGCTTTATTTGTGATGTTGTGCTTGAGTCCGTTGTTGACTGGCGTAACATTGCTGACGTTGCCTGGCAGTTTCTTGTTGACGAAGTTTGCCTCGAAGCGTATTCGTGCCAGTTTTATGGAACAGCAGACGGTATTGGGTTTGCTGAATGGTCATGTCGAGGAGGTCGTGTCTGCACGAAAGACGGTTAAGGCCTTCAACCACGAGGCTCAGGCGATGGAGGATTTCACGTTGTTGAACCATGAGCTTCGTCGCGTATGGTTGAAGACTCGTTTTTTGATGGGGTCGATATCTCCATTGATGGGATTTTTGAACAACATCGGGTATGCGTTGTTGGCTGGGTTCGGAGGTTGGTTGGCAAGCAACGGTTCGATTACGGTCGGGGTGATTGCGTCGTTCATCCAGTATTCTCGTCAATTCACCCGCCCTGTGACTGAGATCGTTAACCAGTACAACGAGATACAATCGGCGCTGGCTGGCGCCGAGCGCGTGTTTGCGGTTTTGGACGAGGTGCCCGAGGAACCCGAGGCATTGCCTGGTCGCCTGGAAAATGTGTCTGGTCACGTTGAGTTTGACAAGGTGACGTTTGCCTACAAGGAAGACGAGCCTGTGCTGCGCGAATTTTCCTTCAAGGTCTGCCCAGGCCAGAAGATCGCCTTGGTCGGTACGACAGGGGCGGGCAAGACGACAGTCGCCAGCTTGCTGATGCGATTCTACGAGCCGCAAGGCGGTCGGATCTTGCTTGACGGCGTTGATCTTGCGACAGTTCCGCGGAAGGTGTTTCGCCCCTATATCGCCATGGTTTTGCAGGAAACCCAGCTGTTCAGCGGGACGTTGCGTGAAAATATCAGGTTTGGTCGCCTGGATGCTACCGATGATGAGGTCGAGGCGGCGGCAAAGCTTTCCGGGGCAGATGCCTTTATCCAGCGAATGCCACTGGGATACGACACGGAACTGAGCGAGAATGGCGGAAACCTAAGCCAGGGGCAGCGGCAATTGCTGTCGATTACACGTGCGATTTTGGCAGATCCAACGATCTTGATTTTGGACGAGGCGACGTCGAGCGTTGACACGCGAACGGAATTGTTGATTCAGCGTGCGATGGCTCAATTGATGTCGGGTCGGACTTGTCTTGTCATTGCCCATCGTCTCAGTACGATACGCGATGCTGACTCGATCATGGTGATGGACGGAGGCCGCATTGCCGAACAGGGTCGCCATCGAGAACTGATCGAGAAGCGTGGCGTGTATTGGGAGCTTGAGCAAAGCCAGGCGGCTTTGAATGCTGAATTATGAATGTTGAATGATGAATGATTTGTCCGACCAGTCCAGGCTCCAAAACCTCCAACCCCGCCATAAAAATGCATGTGACCCGGATGAATGCTGAATTATGAATATTGAATCCCTGCCTTGTGCTACTCGATCTTGAGTGCTTGTTTGATTGTCGGGAGAGTGTTGATGTACATCTGGTAGAATCCGATGTCGTTCGGATGGCAGCCGTCAACGGTGCAGAAATCCAGGCCTATTGGCGAGAAGAGCGTATCGCCGTTGATGAAATATACGTTTTTGTCCCCTGCTGCGACTGCGTTTTCATATGTTTTCTTGATGGTATCCCGTCGTGCTCCACCATTTGCGGTGTCTGGCTTGGAGAGCATGAGGATTGGAAGGTCGGGTCTTTTTTCGCGTATGATTTTGAAGAAGGGTTCGTGGGTTTTCTGGAGATGTTCGAGCGAGGGGGCGTTGTGGTCGTAATCGTAGACGAACATCGCCGCGTCGATTTGCGCGATGGCTTCTGCGACTGCTGGTTCTCCCTTTGCGGAGCCAGAGAAGCCGAGGTTGACTTGCGGGACGTCGAGTGCCCGGCAGATCATCGTTGTGTAGTTGTTGGCGGGCCTTGAGCAGCATCCGCCCTGGGTGATCGAGGAGCCGTAGAATACGATTGGCTTTTGAAGGCGTTGCGGAGTGATCGGCTCGAATTTAGCATTTGGCGCGACCCCGATTTCCAACTTTTTGACGGTTGAGTAGAGCGGCAGGTACAGGATGTAGTCGCGCATGGCCTTGCCGCCTGTCCAGGTAATGCTTCCGTCCTTGGCAGTCCTGATGTTCCTGATGAAGCGTTCCTTGTGGTTGGGGCGGCGTTCGTAGAGGTCGTATCCGGAGACGCCGGTTGCCGGCATGTGTGGCATGGCGGCGCCTGTCGGAGGATCGGATAGGAGGGCGATGAAGGGAGAGTCTGTCCTGAAGAGGACGGCGCCCCCGGTGGGGTTGTTGGCGAGGGAGAGCGCGCCTTGGTTGACTTGTTCCTTGGTCAGATTGGTCGGAAGCCTGTAGAGGGGTTCGTCAGGTGATTGCCTGAAGGCGAAACCCTGGAGGACAAACGGGGGCTTGCGTACGTCGGCATAGGCGACTTCGGTTTGGCCGACAGTTGCCTGACGGAAATTTTCATCGATTTGGAGTGCTTCTTGCGCGTATGCGGCGATGAACACGAAGATTAGCAGGGCAGCTAGTTTTCTGGTCATTGTAGTTTTCTCCTGTTGAGCGTTTGTGGGCGTGTAACCTATAGAATGTTAATAGCGTTTTTGAGTTCTTCGAGCTGGATGTCCTGCGCGATCGTGAATTCCCTGTTTCCCTTTGGCAGGATGAAGGAGATTTTTCCATCTGTGTTTTTCTTGTCTGCCTTCATCAGCTGGAGCGCCTGTTCTGCGGAGGGGAAATCCATCGGGACATTGCCAAGGATTTTTCTGGTCGTCTCGATAATCTCGCTTGCTTTTTGCGGGTCGATCAGTTTTCGTTGCCGTGCGATGTTGACTGCGACGATCATTCCGACTCCGACGCATCGTCCGTGGCTTGTTTTTTCCTGGCACCATGTTTCCATCGCATGTCCATAGGTATGTCCCAGGTTCAGGATTTTCCTGAGTCCAGTTTCACGGAAGTCCTGGTTGACGACCTTTGCCTTGGCTTGTGCGGAATTGATCGCTACGTCGGCTATTTTCTCGATATCGTTCTTCATCAGTCGATCCAGGTTTTCCAGGATTGTATTTTCCAGGATTTCATCGCATGCGAGTCCAGTTTTATATGCTTCGACCAAGCCTTCGCTGATTTTTTCCGCTGGGAGCGTTCGCAGGGCCGCCAGGTCAAGGTAGATTTCTGTTGGAAGGGCGAACAAGCCGACCTGATTTTTGTAGTGGTTCAGATTGACGGCTGTTTTGCCTCCGATGACCGCATCGACGCAACCGAGGAGTGTTGTTGAGACGAGAATGAAGTCGATGCCCCGTTTGTATGTAGCCGCAACGAAGGCTGAGAAGTCAGTGACCATTCCGCCGCCGATTGCGATGATCAGCGCGTCTCTGCCGATTCCCAGTGCGAGGAGCTGTTCGAATACAGTTTCTGCCTGTCTCAGGGTTTTGGAGTCTTCGCCTGGCTTGATGACGATTGAGGCGGCATGGGGCAGGGCGTCCCTGAATCGTTTGAGGTGGAGTTCTGCCACGTTGTCGTCGGTGATGAAGACAATCGCCGAGTATGCCTTTCCTTGTGTTTTCGTTCTGGCGTCGAGGGATTTCGCCAATGTGATTTGGGGCGTGAAGGATGGGATCACCGGGATGGTGTGGTCGTCGATTTCCGCCCAGAACGGTTGTGGGTCACAGAGTTTTTGCAGGATATTGTTGATGATGTCCTGTGGTGGCTCATCGGCCTTGACGACGATGTTGCAATCCTTGTAGGCTTGTGCTCTTTTCAGAAGGAGTTGCGTTGCGTGATCGATGGAGATCCAGTTTGGCCTTGAGTCGTCCTTGTTTCCGATTCTACCGGCGATGGCTTCCGGCGATGCGTCCAGGAGGATGATTGTACCTGATTGTTTCATCAGTGTTCTGTTTGTTTCGCTGACTGGGGTTCCGCCTCCGGTTGCGACCACAAGATTGCCTTGGGTTGCCAGGCTCTTGAGCAGTTCCGTTTCACGGACCCTGAAGTCCTGTTCTCCGTAGGTTTCAAAGGCCTTTGCGATGGGCATGTCGAGTTTGCGCTGGATTTCATCGTCCATATCGACGCAAGTCCTGCCTGTTGCCTTTGCGAGGATTCTGGCGATGGTTGACTTGCCTGAACCCATGAAGCCTGTGATATAGATGTTGTTCATTAGAGTTGCCGAAGGGGAAAAGTGCGTTTTTGAGAAATATTAAAGGTACTATATTGACAATTTATTGAGTTGCCAAGTTGGATATTGGTTGTATAGTTTATTTTCGCTATGAATTATATGCTGTAAAACAAAACGATATTCAGGAATGATGTTATGGAACTGTATTTGACGATGCGTCGTCGTGCGGATTTTCCGTTTAATATGGACTGTACTCCTGAGGACATGCCGGTAGACGTTGCATTGCGCGCATTGGACGTTGCAGCGGCATCGAAGTCGCCTCAGATTTTATTGCGTGGCAACGAACCCTTGCTGCATCCTGACTTGGAGATGGTGCTGAAGGGATTCCGGAAGCGTGGGATCATACCCGTTATCGAGACGAGCGGTTTGATGCCGTCCATGGCCAAGCGTTTGATTCGCGAGTACCATTGTCGCCTGATCTGGCGCTTGTATCGTCCTTCGTTGTATAGTCCTGAGGACTTGGAGGAGATGAAGGCGAACTTGAAGGAATTTTCGGATGGGACGATAACGGTTCGTCTTGTCGTGATGGTTGACGACATGTCGGCAGATTACGGCTTTGTCCGGGAGTACCTTGACAACTATGAGTTTGAGGCGAACCTGTGGAGGTTTTCTTGCCTGCACGGTCAGGCTGACTTCGCTCCTGTGATGGCATTGATATCGGATTTGATGCGCGAATACATCGGGAAGAACTTGGTGCCGGCATTGGCTTGCGGCGTGATGCCCTGCGCGATGACGGACGCCCAGTTTGGCTTTATGGCAAAGGTTGGTGGCAAGTATGCCCGTTGCATTCCTCATCTCGGCGTTCTTCCTGACGGTCGCGTCTGCCATTGCCAGGCGATGCGCATGCTTCCCGGTCCGCATATTTCCACGTTCAAGAACGAAGGCGAATTGCACCAGTACTATATCGATGTGTTTATTAGCTTGCAGTGGCAGTTGAGCTTCTGCCCTGAATGCAACGGGTGTCCTTGCCTGTCTGCGGGGCTTTGCACAGGCGTCAGCATGGCGAAGAAGGCTCACGGAATGCTTGCCAAGTACGAGGAGTTGAAGGCGAAACTTGCGGCGGAACAGGGCGAATTGTCCGATGAAGCTCGGATGAAGTTGCTGTGGGAGATGTCGGAGGTCTGCATGATCCTGGGGCTGTATCCCGATGCGATCGAGTGCCTGGAGGAGATTCGACGTCAAGCTCCCGAGAACGGAAAGTGCCATTTCTATCTTGGCGTTTGCTATTGGGAAACCGGAAGCATTGCCGAAGGCGAAGACGAATTCAGGAAGTGCGCCAGGTTGTCCGACAATCCATTGCCCGCCCTGAACGAGTTGTTCAATCGCTTCGTGAAAAACGGGAATACGATTCGAGCCAGATTGCTGCAGGGCGAAATCGAGAAGGAAGAATTGAAGTTGCGTGAGGCGCAGCGGAAATCCTGATCTCGCTCGCAAGCAGTGTCGGACAAAATAAAGGCTAGTCCCAAGGCGCTGGAACTAGCCTGATTTTTGTCATCAGCGCGTGTTATTATTCCTCTTCGTCCTCTGCGGCGTCCGGATCGAGGAATCGTTCGTCGATCGGATACCCTTCATCGACATCTTCGGTGATGATGGCAGGCGCCTGTGGTGCGGCTCCGGGTCTTTGCGGCGGGAGCGGCTCGCCTCCGGTGTAGATGATTTTGGATTTGTCCCAGATGTCTTCGAGCGCATAGAATCGTCTGAGTTCGGGCGTCATGATGTGAACGATGATGATTCCGTAGTCAAGGACGAGCCATTGCGAAGACGGGTTTCCGTCTCGTCCCCTGGGCTTGATTCCTTCGTCGAGGAGCGTCCTTCTGATATGCTCGGCAAGTGCCCTGAGGTGCGGCATCGATGTTGCGGTGCTGACGATGAAGAAGTCGGCGATGATTGACCGTTCACGGACGTCAAACAGCTGGATGTCGGCAGCCTTGTGCTGCTCGAGGATTTCGACGCATCTTTTTGCGATTGGTTCAGTTTCGATAGTGTTCATTAAATCTCCTGGTTGTCGTTATCTTGCGTAGATTTTGTTTTCCATGATGTACTTGTCCACGGCTTCCGGGACGAATTTTTCGATTGAGAGCTTGTCTTTTTCGGCGTTTCGGATTGCTGTCGCGTTTATTGTTGAGAGTTCCAATTCCGTGTCTTGGACAATGGATCCCATGAGTTTATGCGCATTGACTGCTCCGAATCTCTTTTGCAGCTCGAAGATTGGCGGCGGGAGGCATTGGGGTCTTGGGTAGATGATGAATTTGTTGCGTTGGACCAGTTCGGTTGCCCTGTGCCATGTGTGGAGGTTGACGAGGCAATCCATTCCGATCAGCAGGAACAGTTCGCAATCCGTGAAGACGTGGGTCAATGTCGTGATCGTATCGATCGTGTAGGATGGCTCGTCTGTCTTGGAGATTTCGATATCCGTGAAGCTGAACTGCTTGTAGGGTTCGAGGGCTAGCTTCAGCATGTTGAGGCGATGCTCCGGGGACGCCATGAGTCCGTTTTTTTTGTGCGGGTGGTTGCGCGTGGGGACGAAGAGGACTTCATCTGCCAATCCAAGTTCGACGACTTTGGTTGCGATAAGGATGTGCCCGTTGTGGATCGGGTCGAAAGAACCACCATAGACTGCGATTTTGCGTCTGGTCGAATATTGTGGATCCGGTTGTTCTTCCTGGTCCTGAGGCAAGTCGCCTTTCGGGAATTGGCTTTGCCTGAACCTGTTGTTGTCATCCCTTGGCGGGAAATCTCTTTTTGTTTGATAAGTCATTTCGTGGCTTGCTTGTTATGCTAAATTGATAGGGTATATTACTTTTTTCCTTTCGAGCCGAGGAATGGTTATTTGCATACTATATCGTAAAGTTTGCAAAAGTTTAGTGGTCATTGGAGAAAAAGACTTGTGCTAGTCGGTGTTATCGGAGACATTCACGCAAATATTGAAGCGCTGGAGGCGATGGTATCGTTTTTGAAATCGCATTCGGTGACAAGGATATTGTGTGCCGGTGATGTGGTAGGTTATGGTGGCGCTCCTGGCGAATGCATTGATTTTCTTCGCGAGAACAAGATTGCCTGCGTGAGCGGGAACCACGATTTCTACACGTTGCATCCTGAGATGAATCACGATGGTATCCGCGAGGACGCGGTTGAGGTATTCGAGTGGAACCGGCAAGTGATGACGCAGGAACAGCTGGCCTGGTTGGCGAATTTGCCGATGGTCTTGGAGAGCAAGGCGCTTCATTACCAGGTGCGCCATGCTTCATGCCAGCCCTATCCTGCGTGGGAATACGTGGTCAACGAACGACGTGCCGCGATGCATTTCCTGTTTCAGCAAATGCCCTTGTGCTTCAATGGCCATAGCCATATTCCGATATTGGCGATGCATCGTCCTGGAAGCAAGGTGATGTTCGCTCGTCTGCGCAACATGAAGTTGCCCCGCGGGATGAGCATATTGGTCGGCGTAGGCGCCGTTGGTCAGCCTCGCGATGGCGATCCCCGTGCGTGCGGGGTCATCTACGACACGGAGGAGAACAGCATAGCGGTTGTCCGTGTCCCGTATGACGTGGCGGCTGCGCAGAAGCGGATCTACGATGCGAACTTGCCGTCATTTCTAGCGGATCGTCTTTCGGTAGGTCGATAGGTTTTTCACAGAGGAGAAATCAGATGTCGGTGTCCTCCTTGAATCCCGGTTTGATTGAGTTGATTTACGACGCTGCCAGCATTCGTCGTTGGAACGACCAGGTGAATCCGATGGATTTCACGGAATTGGACAAGCAATCCCACAAGATGGTGATTGCGTACATTTTGGCACGTTTCGAGGAGACTCGCGAGGCTGGTTCGATTGATTGGCTCCGTCTGATCGAGGGCGGGATGTTCGAGATGCTTCATCGCATTGTCCTGACGGACATAAAGCCTCCTGTGTTTCACAAGATGATGGCGAACCTTGGGGACAAGTTGAATGACTGGGTCTGCCGGAACCTTGAGGAAAAACTGTCGCAGGTACGTGGTGGCTTTGCAGAGCGTTTTCACAAGTACTTCATGGATCCATCCTATTCGGTGCGTGAGAAACGCGTTTTGAAGGCGGCTCATTTCCTGGCGACGCAATGGGAATTCAATATCTTGTACAAGATGTGTCCGTTCATCAATGGGGTTGAGCAGATTCGCAAAGATATCGAGGATCAGATCGAGGACCATTACGACCTTCTTGGCGTCCAGAAGATTTCCCTGAAGCGCAAGACTGCGGACTTTGTTGAGCTGTGCGGCCAGTTGCGTTTCCAGAAGCGTTGGTCCCAGAGTCCGAGGATACCTGTGACGTCGGTATTGGGCCACATGTTGGTCGTTGCGATGTTGACGTACCTGGCACTGCAGGATACGGATGCCTGCGATGCGCGGAAGACCAATGGCTTCTGGGCGGGCTTGTTCCATGATTTGCCCGAGGTCCTGACCCGAGACATCACGACGCCTGTGAAGAAATCGGTCGAGGAGCTGGATGAGCTGATCAAGGACTACGAAAAGGAACAGATGGAGGAGAAGCTGTTCCCGCTGCTGCCTGCGGATTGGCACCAGGACTTGAAGTACTATACCGAGGATGAATTTTCGAACCGTGCCCGATCAAACGGGAAAATCGTCAGCGGATTGACTTTCGAGGAACTCGACAAGAATTACAACTTGCCCGAGCACGAGGCGATCGACGGTGAAATCATCCGGGGATGCGATCATTTGGCGGCCTTCATCGAGGCGTCGCTGTCGATTCGGCACGGTGTCACGTCCCGCCATTTGCAGGAAGGGATCGACCGGTTGTATCCTGACTACCGCGTAAAGTGGATTGGCCCTGTTAATTTCGGCCAGGCATTTGAGGCCATCGTGCCTGATTTGGATGGCGCTCCCAAGGCTGATACGTTTGTGATTCGTCCTGATCGCTGGGGACGCTTGATGTTGCCGGCGTTGTACGGGATGATGGAAGGACCTCATGGCCAGCGCATCCGCTACGAGTCTCGCGATGGAATCCTCCATGTTGGGAACTGGTATCGTGCTCCCGATTGCGTTTACTGGAAATTCGAGGCTGAAACTGCGGGGACATACGAGTTGACCATCGACCATTCCGTCGAATCTGGAGAAGGCGGTAGCGTGCTTGGCGTGATTGTCAATGGTCGGAAGGCGCAGAAAATGGCTCCCAACGGCAAGCCATTTGCGTCATCTGGAGGCACGATCGTCACCGAGGCTTCCATCGAGTTCAAGAGTCGCTCGACCAACGGGAAATTCCAGAAGCGCAAGCTGGGCATGGTGCAATTGGATAAAGGAATCAACGAAATCAGGTTCCAGCTGGGCAAGGTCGGGAAAACAAAGGGGATCGACCTTCGAGGAGCCATGCTGAGATTGCAAAAGGCATAGTTGAAAAGCAAAGCCTCGTCTCGATATGATCAATCGGTTGCTTGCAGAGAAGGAAAAATGAGGAATTTCATTTTTGCGATGGCAGTTTCGCTTTTGGCTTTTGGCGACATCCATGTCAGGGATTTCGGGGCAAAGGGCGATGGTCGGACTGACGACACGCAGGCTGTCGTGGCGGCGTTCGACCGCCTGAAATCCGAGGGCGGAGTCCTGAAGTTTGCTCCAGGGAAGTACGTCTTCAAAGGGCTGTTGAAGGTTGCTGGACTGTCGAATTCTGTGGTTGACTTCTCGGGGGCGACGTTGCTGAACGCCGAACAAAAAGGCTCGTTCCACTTCGACAAGTGCGAAGGATTGACGATCAGGGGCGGAATCCTGACCTACATGGAGATGCCCTTCAAGGGGAACTTCAGTGAAGAGCATCCGATCTACGTGACGGATAGCAAGAACGTAAGGATTGAAGGAGTTCATGTCCTGGGTTCTGTGTTCATGGGCATTGCAGTCAATCATTGCAATTACGTGTGGGTCGTGAATTGCCGATTGGAACGGATCCTGCGCGATGGCATTCACTTCGTTCATTCCCAGGACATTACCTGCACAGGAAACCATGTGTTCCAGGCTTCAGACGATGCCATCGCACTGATTGACTACGGGCACGGGAAAGCCCAGAGGACGATTCGGGCGATCGTGGCGAACAACATCATCCGGGAGACGTACGCGGGAATGTCGTGCGTCGGGGCGCAGGATGTGATTTTTCAGGGGAACCACGTGGAGCGGACGATCCTTTCAGGATGCCAGGTTACGACGAACGACAGGTTTGCGCGCCCAGCAGACGGGGCGGGTTGCACACGTGTCGCACGGGTGAAGGTCATCGGAAATCGCTTTGTGGAAAACTGCCGCGATTTGGAGCTGAACGGGGTCAAGATCAAGGCGAACGGGCAGGCGTCAACGGGAGCTGCGGCAATCGTCGTCGCATACATTGACTTCAAGGAGGGCTGGGTGCGCGATGGCGACAAGTTCTTCACCAGAATGGGGTACAAGTTCACTAGGACAGAACAAGGCGAGCTGATGGCGGATGCTTCGCTTTCAGAAGAGCTTTTTCCTGGACGCGTGCTGAGCATTGGCGGCAAGAGCGCTTCAGTCACGAGCGCCAAGGTCACCGCAAAGGGAATTCAATTTGGGATTGACCAGGAGATTCCGGAAGGCGTTGAAACATTTGAATTGGGCAGAATCCTGACGGATGTGGACATCGTCGATAACGAGGTCATCCGCTCCTACGCCTGCGGACTTGCTATGTACGGGACGTATCGTGCCAGGATTATCAACAATAGGTTTTTCAACTGCAACAGCTACGACACCCAGTGGACGCAAACGATCCTCGGGGTGATGGGAGGCCAAGATGTGGAGATCCTGGGCAATTGGATCCATGACAATCGGGATCCGAATCTCCACCGCCATCCGCTGCATGTCTCAGCCAGAAACGCTCGAGTGGAAGGCAATAGGGTTGAATGATGAATGCTGAATTATGAATGCTGAATTATGAAGGAGGTAGGAGGAAGAATCAAGGAGGCCTCCGTCCGCCCCGTCCCAATTCCAAAATTTCCAACACCGCCACAAAAATGCATGTCACATGGGTTTTGAGTACGAAACCGATGAATTTTGGGTTTGTTTTTGGAGTGGTTTTAGGGGCGCCAGCTCCTTCGGGATTACGCCGCCGGTCCGAAAAGTGCGAGCCAGATCGGGATTGTGAATGCAGAGACTATGGTCGTCGTCAGGATGGAGGCGGCTGCGAAATCAGAGTCGCCATCGTACAATTCGCTGAAGGCGACGGATGCCACGGAGCAGGGCATGACCGCCACGATGGTAATCAGTTGGCGGATTTCCGTTGGCATCGGAATCAAGCGGATGATTGCACAGACCAGGGCAGGGACGAGAATGAGCCTGATTAGGATCAGCGGCGCATGAAGCCGATGTCGCAAGTGAGAGGTGGTGAGCGTGCCAATCTTGCTTCCCGCAATGATCATCGCCAGGGGAACAGTCCCGTTGCCGAAAATCGTGCCGACGGCCAGCAAGCTGTCAATCGCGTTTGCAGACCAGGGGGTGAGTTGGTACCGTGCCGAGAATAGTTGCTTGAGAGCGATGATGATCAGCGCGAGCAGGATGGCGAACAAGGTCGGCGACGCAAGTTTCTTCAGGCTTGAGGCATCGCATTTGAAGCCTGCGATCGCGGCGATTCCGAAGGTCCAGACGCCAATCTCGGAACCCAGGGAGGACAATGCCATCCAGCCCATTCCTGTTTCAGGCCAGTAGATCAGAACCAAAGGCAGCGGCAGAAAAACGTAGTTGTTCAACGTGCATTGCAGTTGAAACGTGCGGGAAAGACGGTCGGATTCACCACGAGTCAGGCGACTGACGGCTTTGCCAACGACAAACCCTACGACGATGATCAAAAATGCCCCCAGGGGAATCGGCCACTGGGCAAGCAGCGTCGTCAAGGTGTACTTTTGGACCAGCGAGGTGAAGATCGCCACGGGATAGATGATGTAGGTGACCAGAAAGGAGAGCCTTTTGGTGCTGTGGTCGTCCAGGAAGTCCAGTTTTCTGGCGATTGTCCCTGCTGCGAGCATCAGGCAAATTGCGACGAGACGAATAAGGATCAGAGAATAATCTTGTAGGAATTCCATGGTTTTGTGTTATTCCATCGGCATGACGATGATTTCGTCTGGATCTGCGGTGATTTGGAACGTTTTGTCTTTCCAGTGGAGCGTTGCCTGTTGGGGCGTGGCTTGATTGCTGGCGAGAACGACCGCGATTGTTCCGTCCGGAGCCTGGAAGGCATTGTGGAAGATCGTCGGTACTTCGACGCCTCTGTCGGTTGTTGAGTCGCAAATCAGTTTCGGCGGCCTGAGCAGTTTTCCGTGTTGCAGCCACTTGTTGTGGTCCTTGTATGCCTTGACCCAATTTTTTGCGAAGGCGTAGTATTGGTCGTTGGTGGGGAGTAGGGCTTGTTCCCAGGAGCCGTCTGGCTTTGAGACTTCGAGGGTGACATTGTCGACGAGCACGTCGCATTCTCCTTCGACGTGTATCATGATTCTGATGAAGTCCGCATGAATTGTCGGTTCGACGATTCCTTGTATCAATTGCCAATCCGAAGGTTCTTCCGGGAATGAAAGGTAGCAATTATTGCCTTCCCTTTTCAAGTCGCTTGTAAAAGGTGCTGCGTTGATTGCCGCTTTTTGGGTGAGCTTCTTTGTTTTCAGCCATGCTGAGATTCTGTATTTTGCCCCGTTTTTGATCAGTCCCTTGTCAACGCTGCAATTTCGTGAGACCTGCACGGTTTCGCCTGGCTTGTTGACGAGTCTCAGGGATCGTTTGCCGGATTGTGCATCTGTACTGCATGATTCGGCATGGCCGTTCCAGACTTGGTTTCTGTAGCCTCCTACCTTTCCCCATTTTACCGGGAAGCCATTTGTATCCAGGTCTTCGAAGTCGCCGCCTGAAAGCAAGATGGGATCGGCATCTGCCATCCTTGGCACAAAATGCGGGATTTGTCCATCGGCAGCGCAGTATGCGTACCAGAATCTATTCGATGTCCTGGGATTGCTTTGGAAGCAAGGCAGGAATTCATGGTAAACGTAGTTGAATGGGGACGTCCACGGCTGCGCAGGCTGGCAGTTCCTGTAGTCCATGATACCGACCAGGTGGTTGAAGGATTCGTTGGGTTCCTCGACGGCTAGGACGGGTTCCGGCACGACTTCCTTCATCGTCTGGTACATGGTCTTGAGTTGCGTGGTGAAGGCATCGACCATCCATTGCCCGTAGCCTTTCGGATGTCCATGGTGAGTCGCATAGCAAGGCGGGAATGCGCCTCCGACGACTTGGTCAACCTGGATCATGTCGCACCCCAGCTCAGCCAACGGTCTGCAGATATCGTTGTTCCACCAGTTGATTGTCCAAGGATCTCCCGGGCACATTGCGGTGCATTCGCCTTTTTTGAGCCATCCTGGGTTTCTGATGTACATTTTTCCTTCTGGATTGACGATCGCATGTGGTTTGAAAGCCTCGAATCGTTCCCTGTCGTCAAAGGCGAATGTCCCATCTCCTTTTTGGTTGTACGTCAAGGTCCAATGGTACCCTGAAGGCCATGGGAAGGGATGTGCATTGTTTTTGTGCAGGAAATCCGTGATTTCCTTGAAGGTTTCGTTGTTCGGGAAGACCGGGAAATAATCTGGCGTAATCCAGGAGTCGATTTTTTCCCAGCCCCACATGGCGGCGATCAGGTGTGTCTTGGGGAAATCCTTGTTCCAGACTTTCTCGACCCAGTTTTGAATTGAATTTTTTTCAGCGAACCAGCTTCTGTGGAATCTGACCATTCCCGGGCCGTCTTTGAGCCATTGCGGTACGTCCTTGCGATTGATGAAGGCCGTCTGGCACCATTCTTGTTTGAGCGCCCATTGCTTGTAGATATCAGCAGCATCTTGCCAGATTGCCTTGTCTGCGCCTTGTGGCGCCTTGAAGGTGGTCGTGACGATGTCGAAAGGAAGCTTGAAGTTTTTTTCCGTGTAGGTGAGGGTGCTCCATTGCCATCTGATTGCGTCCTTGAGCTTGACGCAAGCGAGTGTTTTCGGATGGCATTTTGGGTCTTGGGCGGCAAGGTAGAGTCCGTTTTTGGCTGATGTTTGGCTTGCGAACTGGAGTGCGAGGGAGCCTGGCTGCCTGGCGGCAATATGCCGGTTCTCCTGCATTTTCGATGGAATCAAGGCTCCGCCCTTGGTTGAACCCATAACGCATTGGTCATTGTCCGGCTCGAAGATTTTGGTATGGATTCTTGGGTAGTCAAGGATTGTCAGGACGAGGTTGTCCGGGATTTCCACCTGGACATTCCATGCGATCATGTCCCCTTGCGGCTTGATGGTGCAGGTGACCTTGAATGGTGGTGCGTTGTCTTGGAAATCTGCGAAGACGATTGTGTTTGGGTCAGCTTGCGTGATCGAGGCTGCGCTACGAGAATTGAGGTACTTGGTTCCGTCTTCCGGCGCTTGGGAGTTGATGTAGGCGATTTGGAAGAGTCCGCCTTGACTTGCCGATTGCTCAACCCAGTCGATTCCATCGGCATCCTTGAAGGATTCCAGGCATCCGTCTTTAAAGGTGGCCGTGGCTTGTCCGCAGGAGATTACCATCGGATTTTTCTGGGCGAAGGAGAGCATGGACGTAAATAGGAGCAAGGTTGCTAGGATGGATTTTTTCATCGTGATGTCGTTCCCTATAAGTGAGTTTTGTATGTAAAGCCTGAGATAAAATACAATTGTCTTTCAACGCTGAAAATCAAGTTTTGCCGGTGGTCAAATGGGTGTAAAAGGGGAATGGGAATGTATATTGAACAAATAGTGTTTTGGTATCTAGTTTTAATTCTAAAAAAAGCAGTTGATGCCTTA
>DBPZ01000120.1 GCA_002305655.1 Lentisphaeria bacterium UBA1407
GTCACGATATCAACTGCTTTTTTTTAGGATAAATCATTCATAATTCAGCATTCAGCATTCATAATTCAGGACGGGTCGGACAAAATTGCCCTGTTTGCAGAGTCCGTAAAAAAACGCCATGAAAATCATTGGTTTCATGGCGTCAACAGCTCCTTAGGCTTATTCCAGGAAGAACGGTTTGTCCTCGTCAATCCTGCGTTTTAGCTTGCGTTTTTCTTGCTCCGGCGGAGTTTCCTCTTGCTCAGGAGTAGCCTCCTCCTGCTCAGGCGTGGTTGCCTCTGCTTGATCCTGTTGTGGATCTTCTTGTTGCTGGGCGTCCTCAGAAGTATCCTCTTCTTCCTGTGAGGATTCATCGAACTTGCTTCCCTTGTTCAGGACGACGACGTTGGCGACTTGATAGACCGTGACGCGAATTCCGCGGGCGTCACGGGAACGCAATGCGATATCCTTGAAGTCGACCCTGACCGCATTCGTCGAACGTCGTTTGCTTGCGATAAGTTGGAGTTCCACGACGACGCCGTCGTTGGTGAATAGCTGCTCGATGATGCAGTCTGGCGGGATGATGTTGTACTCCTTGTTGAGCATGTACTGTCCGATCCTGAATCGTTTTGCGTACCATGTTCCGGACTTTTTGTCCCTGTAGATGATGGAGTAGATTTGCGACCTGTCGGCGATCATCACGAACTTTGTTGGTCCGATGTACTCTTTTTCCGGGACTGAAATGACCCTGCACGAGCCATCGTTCCTAAGCAGGACGAGCTTGTCGAATTCCGTACAGACGAGAGGCGTTGCGTCCTTTGCTGAGGCTTTGACGTTAGTCCCGATGAAATAGTTGATCTTGTCGTGGTGGACCTTGATATCCTTGCGTGCGATATCCCTTGCCTTTACGGTATCTAGTTCTGCGATTTCCGTTCGCCTCGGGAAGTTTTTGCCGTATTTTTCCTTGATATTGGTCAGATACTCAATTGCGAATGGCTTTATATGTTCGAGGTGGTCATGAACTCCGTCCATGTCCGCAAGGATTTTGGCGATTTCCGTTTCGTTTTTGTTGATATCGAACAGTGAGATTCTTCTGATTGGGATTTGGAGTAGTTTTTCGACATCCTCATCTGTGATCTCTCTTCTGAGCTTATCCTTGTGTTGCAGGAGTCCCTTTCGTGTTTCCGAGAAGATTGTTTCAAGCGTTTCGCATTTTTCGATTCGCTTGTAGATTCTATTTTCGATGAAGATTTGCGCGAGTGTTTTTTCGTGGAAAAGCTTTTCAAGTTTTTCCTCTTCGAGCTTGAGTTCCGCCGTGAGGTACTCGACGAGTTTTTCTGTATTCCTTTCAAGGACCTCTGAGACGGTCATCAGCATTGGGACATCGTCCTTGATGACCCTAAGGACGGAATTGATCGAGACCTCGCAGTTGGTGTAGGCGTAGAGTTCCCTGATCGTGTCCTCCGAGTACACGCCACGGGGCAGGGCTAGCTCGATGGCGACCTTGTCCGTGGAGAAATCCGCGATGGACGAAATCTTGATCTTGCCTTTTTTGGCGGCATCCTCGATGGATTCCAGGAGCTTTTCACTTGTTGTGGTTGGCGGGATTTCGCGGATGACGATTTTCTTGTCCCCATCGGGTTCGATACGCGCCCTGACTCGGATGCGTCCCGCTCCGTCCTCATATTCGGTGACATCCATAATGCCGCCTTGGAGGAAATCCGGATAGACAGGTTTTGGTTTCCGTCCAGCCAGGATGTCAATCTGGGCATCAAGGAGTTCGTTGAAATTGTGCGGGAAGATAGTCGTTGTCATTCCAACGGCGATTCCATCCGAACCCAGCATCAGCAAGGCGGGGATTTTCGCCGGCAGGCACACCGGTTCCTGGGAACGCCCATCGTACGAGGGTACGAATTCGGTGATTTCCTTGTTGAAAAGCGTTTCCTTTGCGAGGGGCGAGATCCTGCACTCGATGTATCGCGGGGCGGCGGCTCCGTCGCCGGTCAGGATGTTGCCGAAGTTTCCTTGTTTTTCAATGAAGTACTCCTTGTTTGCGAGGACGACCAGCGCGTCTCCGATCGATTGGTCTCCGTGGGGATGGTAGTGCATCGTGTCGCCGATCGTCGATGCGACTCTGTTGAAGCGTCCATCGTCAATGGAGTTGAGGCAGTGTAGGATTCTCCTTTGCACCGGCTTCAGTCCGTCATCCACATCGGGTATGGCCCTGTCCTTGACCACGTACGAGGCATATTCGATGTAGTAGTCCGCGACCATTTTCCTAAGGTGGTCGTCATCCTGGTCGAATGTCTCGGGGATTGGCGTGGCTACGAGCGTGGCTTTTGTAGATTCCGATTCGTTTTCGTCGCCATTGGCCTGTTGGAAATTGAGTTCTTCGTCGTTGCTCATAGTATGTGATTCTGCATCCACGGTTGACAGGTCCGTGTTTATCAGATGATGTTTCTCATGATGTAGTCTTTGCGTTCCGGGGTATTGTCGCCCATGAAGAATTTAAGCATTCCGTCAATATTCTTGACATTGTCGATCGTCACTGGCAACAATCTCATGTCTTCACCTATGAACTGTCCGAATTCGTGCGGTGAGATTTCTCCGAGTCCCTTGAATCGCGTTATTTCCGCGCCTTTTCCCAGTTCCTCGATGGCCACGAGTCGCTCTTGTTCATTGTAGCAGTAGATGTTTCGTTTTTTGTTTCTGACTCTGAACAGCGGTGTTTCCAGGATGAAAAGGTGGTTTGATTGCACGAGTGGCTGGTAGAGTGTCAGGAAGAACGTCATCAGTAGGATCCTGATATGGAATCCATCCACGTCCGCATCCGATGCGATGACGATTTTCGCGTATCTCAAGTCGTCCAGGGATTCTTCGACTCCCATTGCCTTCATCAGGAAGTAGAGTTCCTCGTTTTTATAGACTGTATCGACTCGTTTCCCCTGGCAGTTGTACGGTTTTCCCCTGAGGGGGAAGACTGCTTGGTAGTCCGGGTTTCTTGCCGAGATCATATTTGACGCTGCCGAATCTCCCTCTGTAAGGAAAAGCGTTGATGCCGCGCACTTGTCCTTGTCCTCTTGCTTTCTCTTTGAGTCATAGTCGCAGAGATGGAATTTGCAGTCTCTGAGCTTTGGTATTTTGAAGACTGTTTTCTGCGCTTGTTCCTTTGCGCTTCTTTTGACCGCCTGGATTTGCTTTCTTACGCTTTCGTTTTGTGCGACCTTGTCAAGGATCGCCGTTTTCATTGCGGGATTTTTATAGAGCGCTTCTACGACGGTTGCCTTGACTTGGTTTACGATATCGGCTCTGATATCCGTGTTTCCGAGTTTGTTTTTTGTTTGCGACTCGAAGATTGGGTTTGTGAGTTTGACTGCGATCGCAGAGACGATTCCGTTTCTGACGTCATTTGCCTCGATGGGCTTTTGCGAGATTTCATTGACAGCCTTGAGTATTCCTTCCTTGAAAGCCGAGAGGTGCGTTCCGCCGTCATTGGTGTATTGGCCATTGACGAAGGAGTAGTAGTTTTCGTCCGTCGATCCGATATGCGTGAAGGCGAATTCAAGTGTGTCGGACTTGAAATGGAATGCTGGGTAGAGCGCGTCTTCCTCCAGCTTGCTGTCCAGCAGGTCCAGCAGCCCTTTTCTTGAGTAGAACCTCTCGTTGTTGAGCAGGAGAGTGAGTCCCGAGTTGAGCCAAGCGTAGTTTTGCATTCGCCTGCGCAGGTGCTTGGGGTCGAAATGGAAGCCGGGAAATACGGAAATGGCGGGAAGGAACGAGACCTCGGTTCCATCGGGTTCCTGGGTGGTGCCCTTTTCGCTTTTTTGCAGGATGCCCTCCTTGAAGATCGCCGTCATTGACTTGCCGCCACGCCTGGAGATGACCGTGAAGATGTCGGCAAGGGCATTGACTGCCTTTAGGCCGACTCCGTTGAGCCCGATGGAAAAGGCGAATGGCCGGTTCTCCAAGTCAGAGGAGAATTTTCCTCCTGTGTTGATCTTCGACACGCAGGCGATGACGGAGTCCAGGGGGATGCCCCTGCCATAGTCCCTGACATTGACCAAGCCTTCTTCGGAGATGGAAATGTCGATTTTCTTTCCGAATCCCGATGTGAATTCGTCAATGGAGTTGTCAATGACTTCCTTGAGCAGGATGTAGATGCCGTCATCCTGATGGTCCCCGTTTCCAAGTCTGCCGATATACATTCCTGGCCTTGCCCTGATATGTTCCAGGGAAGACAGGGTTTTGATGTCGTCGTCTGTGTAGGATCGGTTGTTCTGACTTGAAAAGCTCTCTGTTGTCATCTTCAATGGGGCCTGGCAGTGCTTTGAAATAGATTTGCGCGAGTAAGTAAGAATACGTCAACCGATCCCCAGCCAGCTTGAAACCCGGGCGTGGGGATCGGATTGATGATTAGGGATTGTTCAAAATAATTCTAGGGCCGTTGCCTTGATCTTTGAACAACTCCTCAGCAAGTGTGCCTGAAAACGTACAAAATGCCGGATGATCAGTAGTCCTCGTCGTCCTCATCGTCGTCATCGTAATCGTCTTCGTCGTCATAGTCGTCGTAATCGTCGTCGTCCTCATCGAAATCCGACAATTCCTGTTCTTCGAGATCGAGATCCTCATCGTCTTCGTCCTCATAGTTGTCAAACAAATTGGACGAGAAACTGATGATTTGCTCGCATTCCGGGCATGCGCCGTCATTTTTTTCGACTTCGGACACAAGGACCTTGCAGTCGCAATGGGGGCACTTCATTTTTTCGCCTCTGGCCATAGTTGACTCCTTTTTTTTGCAATGATTTCTTGTTTTTCTGTTTTATATTCCTGATGGCATGATAAGACTTTATCAGTCGTAATCCTCCGGCAATCCCTTTAGTGTCAATAGGAATTCCGTATTTGTCATGACGCTTTTGAGTTTTGCTAGCAGATTCGCCATTGCTTCTGCCGGCGGTGCCCCCAGCAATGCTTTTCTGAGGATCCACATTTTATTCAATTCGTCTGGATGTACGATGAGTTCTTCCCTTCTTGTGCCGCTCTTTTCCACGTTGATTGCCGGGTAGACTCGTTTTTCGGCCATGTGCCTATCCAGGTTGAGCTCCATATTGCCTGTTCCCTTGAATTCCTCGAAGATGACCTCGTCCATTTTCGAGCCAGTTTCAACGAGCGCCGTTGCGATGATCGTGAGTGAACCTCCGTTTTCTATGTTGCGCGCTGCGCCGAAGAAGCGTTTTGGCTTGTGGAGGGCATTGGCGTCCACACCGCCGGTGAGGATTCGTCCCGAATGGGGTTCGATGGTATTGTAGGCACGTGCGAGCCTGGTGATTGAGTCTAGCAGGATGACCACATGGCGTCCGTACTCCACTTTTCGCTTTGCCTTTTCGATGACCATTTCGGCGACCTGCACGTGCCTGTCTGGCGGTTCGTCAAAGGTTGAGGAGACGATTTCGCCCTTGACGACTCTCTTCATGTCCGTGACTTCTTCGGGCCGTTCGTCAATGAGGAGCACGATAAGGTCGATGTCCTTGTTGTTAGCCGTGATGGCATTGGCGATCTTCTGCAGGATGATTGTTTTTCCCGTACGTGGCGCCGCGACGATCAGTCCTCGTTGTCCCCTTCCGATGGGGGTGATGATGTCGATGATTCTTGTGGAGAGTTCCTCTGTTTTGTGTTCCAGGATGATACGTTGCGTCGGGAAGTAGGGGGTTAGGTTTTCGAATGGGACGATGTCTTTTTTCTTTGTGGGGTCTTCGCCGTTGACCGAGTAGACTTTATAGAGTGCAAAGAATCGTTCCTTGTCCTTGGATTGGCGGATTTGTCCGATGACGGTATCGCCTGTCCTGAGCGAGAAATGCTTGACTTGCGAGGGGCTGACGTAGATGTCTTCCGGGCAAGCGATGTACGAGGCGTTTGCGTTTCTGAGGAATCCGTATCCGTCGTTGAGGACTTCCAACACGCCGCCGCCGAGCCTGATTCCTGCCTGCTCGGCCGAGGTCGACTTGACGATTTCGAACAGGAGTTCGTGCCTTGAGAGCGAGCCGACTCCATCGATGTTGAGTTCCTTGGCCCTTTGGTTGAGTTCCGGCATGCTCAATGCCTGTAGCTCCGTAAGGTCGAGGATAGGGGTGTTCGCCAGTTCTTCGGGAGTTAGGACTTCGTTGTCGAAATCCTGCGGGAAGCCTTCGTCATAGCGTCTTTTTCCCTTGTAGTCGAGTTTTCTCGCTCTTTGGTTTTGCTGTTGCTCGAAAGGCTTTTGTTGCTTTTGCTGGTCTTGCTGCTGCTGGTTCCACTGCCTTTTCGTCGGCGCGTTGAATTTTGTCGCCTTGAACTGGATAGCCTTTCTCGAGGTTGACCTTTTGCCGCCTTTTTCCTCGGCTTGTTTTTTCTGTTGCGGTTCCTCTTGAGCGACAGCCGTGGCGATTTTCGCGAGCGACTCGGGGGTAAGTTGTGAATCGTCCGCTTGCTTTTGAGGGGTTTGCTCCGGATCTGCCTTTGCCTTTTGTGCCGCCAGCGGCCTTCCTCTTCGTCTGGCCATAGGTGTTTCTTCAGGAACTTGCTTTGATGAAGTGTTGGTTGATGTCATAATAGATGATTTTACCTGATGGTCGAGATCACTGATCCGTAAATGAGCTGGCACTGCATGGCTAGCAAGTCCCAGGAGCAGCTGGTAATGACTGCGTAGTCGGCTCTGTGTAGTTTTTCATCTGGGTGCCACTGGGTTGCGAGTCTTTGTTTTGCGTGTTCTTCGGACCATCCCCTGTCCAGGAGTCTTTTTAGTTGGGTATCCTTGTCACACCAGACTGCTACGACCTTGTCCGCTTGGTCATCCCAGCCTGATTCGTAGAGCAATGGGATGGCGCAAAACAGTGGCTTTTCTGAGTTTTTGGCTTCTTGGTTGATTTTGTTTTTGACGAGGGGATGGATCAATTGGTTGAGCCAATCCAGTTCGGCTTTGTTGTTGAATACCTTTTCTGCAATGGCTTTTCGATTGATGGTTCCGTCTTGTAGGAGGATGTCATTTCCCCAATGGAGCAAGAGTTCATTGTAGGCTGGCTGCCCAGGCAAGTAGAGTTGATGAGCGACATTGTCCGCATCCAGTGTAAACGCACCTAGCTTTTTGAATTGGTCGAGGATGGTTGATTTCCCCGCGCCAATTCCTCCTGTTATGGCAATAAGCATACGAGGGGGGATGTTTCGTGGCAATTGTTCTTGTCAAGAGTGAGAGAAGAATCTTGCGGATTGAAGTTTGGCTTCGTCGAAATGCAGTGCGAATCCAGGACGGTACTGCCTGATGTTGTAAGCACGAGATCCTACTGAGAATGGATCTTGAGGACTATGATTGCCTCAAAATTTCGTTGTGGAAGCCTCTTTCCCGTGATGTTCCGCAAATCAATGCGCCTCGGAAAAAGGATACATTAAGATAGTGCAACAAATCCAAAATGCAAAAGCATCGGCTGAAAAAAGCAGGGATTTTACTCAAAATCAAGGGGAATCTTGCCAAAATGCCAAAAAATCAGGTTGTGCAAAGTGGTTTGTCGAGTATATTAACCTGGTAATTGGTGCTTCTTATGGAAAGTTCAAATGGCGGGAAAAGTGTCTCGTCGAGCCGTATTTAGCGTAGCAGTCAAAAGCAAGGAGCGAGAAATGTTACAATTTGACGTGGTGACGAAAGAGAATGCGAGACTTGTCAAGATAACGATGGACAATGACCAAGTTCGATTGGAAGCCGGCGCGATGTACTACATGCAGGGGAATCTCGATCTGGATGCGCAGATGCCGTCGGTTGGCGGTTTCCTGAAGTCCTTGGTGACCAGCGAAAAGGCTGTTCGTCCTGTTTGCAAAGGGACTGGGGTGCTCTATCTTGAGCCGAGCTATGGCGAGTTTACGACTTTTGACATGGCGGGCGAGGAATGGATCCTTGACAAGGGTGCGTACTATGCGTCGGAGATGGGCGTTGAAGTGACCGCTGAGGTCAACAAGGCATTGACTGGCTTCTTCTCTGGCGAGGGATTTTTCCAGACCAAGGTTCGCGGAAGTGGCAAGGTTGTCGTCCATTCGTACGGTCCGTTGGAGCGCATTGATTTGACGAATGACAAATTGGTTGTCGATGGTTCATTTGTTGTAGCTCGTTCTGCCAGTTTGAATTTCGAGGTCAGCAAGGCGACGAAGGGTGTCTTCAGCACGTTGATTTCCGGCGAAGGGCTCGTCAATACCTTGACCGGTACTGGCTCCGTGTACATCTGCCCGGTTCAGAACTTGAATTCATTTCTTAAGAATGAATTCGGCGGTCTCCGTTCGTTGTTGTCAGCCAAGGTCAATAAATAATAGTCGCCGACTAGGCAGGGGTTGCGGATCTGCGGCGAGGTCTCGTTGTGTGCGCAATCCCAAGCTTTTACGATGTGATCATTGTGGCAACACGATGTTCTTGCGTCTTGTCCAGTCGTCAAAACGTGCTCCCACGCCCTTCTTGATGGTCTGGAGCAAGCGATCCTGCTGGTTTCTTTGGGCTGCCTGGCAGTATACTTCAATGAATATATCCAGGATCTCAAGCGACTGGGTTTCGTATGCTAAATGCGCTGCGAATTGAACCAGGTTTTTCTCTTGTTGCTTGTGGCTGCTTGAGGCGAAGGTCCTGTCGTTGTCGATAAATGCGATTTGATCGTCATTTCCGACGATCATGTTTCCCGGGATGCAGTCTCCATGTACGAATCCCACCTCATGGAGTCTTGCCACCGCCCGGGCTGCGGATTTTACCAGTAGCTCGATCTTATCCTGGTCGTTTCCCGTGTCCTCCAGGAGCTTCTTGAGATTGTCGCCCTTGGCTTCCAGGGTGATGAAGATGTCTGTTGGCATTTTCCCCGGGGTACGTTTTCTGGCTGCGAGGATTGGGGTTGGGCAGGGTACTCCCGCTTCCAGCATTTTCATGGTTGTCTTCATCACGGAGATTGCGCGTGACGGTCTCAGCAGCCACCTTAATTTCCTGGTGAGATTTCGCAGGAAGCGTCCATCGCCTACGGCGAGGGTTTCCACGCGTTTGACGTACAGGATGCTATTTGCCATTGCCACGCGGGTGACGGTTCTGGTTGGCTTCTCGACGATGGTTTCGCCTGGGTTTTGTTCCAGCCACTGGTCGAGATCGTCGAAGGCATCGATCCATTCGGTGTTGACGAATCCCTTCCAGCCATTAGCATTGTAGGATTGCATCTTGGTCATGTCTTTTCACTAGCATTTCTTGGGAAAAGGTCCAACAGTTTCCTGGCGATTTCCGTTGCCTTTTCCTTCGCTTTTGGCGGGCATGATTCAAGCGCCTGTTCGACGGGGCGAATGGCGAAAAACCTTGCGAATTCGTCTTGTTGTTCCTGTGAAATCTTGTGTTTCCGCAGGATTTCACGGCTTGCATTCAGGAAGTCATGTTTTTCCTGGCAGAGTTTTTTGAATTCATCCAGGTTTTTTGGTGGTTCTTCGTTGTAGCTTGCTGGCGGCTTCTCAAGCACGGGTTCCTGACAAGCCGCGAATCGATATGAAGACGCGTTTGCAAAGGCATTGACAAGGAGTGTGCGTTCGTTTAGTTGAGTTTCATCATCGATACCGTCTGCAAGTACGTTTCTCTGGAAGATTTTCGCCGCCAGCGTCCAGTTGTAGCTTCCTCGAGTCGGTTCGTAAAGAAGTTCGAGAAGGTTATTGCCATTTCGTACATTATCGGCATTGGTGTTGAGCATTCTTCTTCTATCGGAAAGCATTTCCGTGAATGGGAGTTCGAGTATTTGGCATGGGTAGTTGGCGAGAATTTCGGCGGCGTTTTGGATAAAATCCGGTTTGATGTTATACGATACGTCAATGCACGTGACGTATGGTTTTGATGCGTTTTGCAGCAGCGTATGAATTTGCGGACCATTTCGCTTAAGTATTTTGATTCTGTTGTCGTCCTGCGCGAGTTTTTTCAATTTGGGTTCCGGGTTGTCGTCGCAGAGTAGGAGTTCGAAGTTTCGATATGTTTGCGCCCTGACATTTTGTATTGCGTTCCAGGCTGCGTTCTTGTCTTTTGGGTTTGTAGCTAGCAGAATCGAGATTTCAAAGTCCTTGGTATCTGTTTTGATCCTGTCCTTGACTGCTGGGATTCGTTCGATGACCTGCATGACCCGTTCAGGGGTTATTGCCTTTGTGCATTCGTAGTCCTTTTCGGCGACGCACTTGTCGAAATCGTCGAATCTCATATCGCCCCAATTGTAACATGCGTGGCAAACCGATCTGTCGATGATCCTGTATGGCGTGATGAATTCGACCCAGCTTTCCGTACATCCTGAGATCAAGACCACGGGAATCTTGCAGGCCCATGCGATCCACGACAAGCCTGATGGACCGCCAATGAAGAATTCCGCTCCGCTAAGAAGGTCGATTCTCTCGCGCAGAGGCAGGAGTCCCGTTGCATTCTCGGCGTTTGGCGGCATGGCGCCCGCATCAGCGTCAATGCAGAAGACACGATAGCCAAGCCCCTTGAGGTAATCGACGATTTTTTCCCAGGCTCCAGGATGGTTCCATTGCTTCATTTTTTTGGAAGCCCTGGTTGCGATGCAGACATAGGATCCGAATTCCGCCTTGCAGTCCTTGGTTGGTTCCGCTAGTTTTGGCGGTTCCTGATTGATAGGAACGCCGAGGATGTTGCAGGCGTGCACAATGAGGTTGTCCTCCTGGAAATGGGTGGGATTATGGTCAAAGTTGCCATATCCCCAGACTCCAACTGGATAGATGGCGTAGTAGTCTTCGGGACGGAAGGTTTCCATTGTTACGAATGTAACATCTGGGTGTGCAGATTCGAAGATCTGCGCATGCTCAGGTCTTAAAAGGACATGTAGCCTGCAGTTGGTTTCACGCTTAAGAGTCAACGCAGCTTGCAGCCAGGCGATTTGGTCGCCCAAGGCGCCAGGGAGGAGATTGACGCAGACGTCCTTGCCCGTCAAGTCCATGCGATAGAGAAAGATGCGTTGTCCCTTTTGCCTGACTTCGACTTCCCAGGGAATCCTGTATGTTTGCCTGGAACTGAATGAAATGGGGCGGTATTCTTGCCTTTTGAGCGTTTCATCCACGATGGACTGTCCATTTCCGAGGGATGTGATCCTCAGGTGGAATTCGCGCCTGTCAGCAGGAAAGTCGATATGAACTCCATTTCTGAAGTTCATACGGATTCCCAATGGGAAAGAAAGGTTGCCGTCTTGCTTCATTGCTGGCTGAAATCCTGTTGCTCTGGTCATTCAAGGACGCCTTCAATTTCGAAAAGGCGAAAAACATACAATAATGCAGAGCCGAAATAAATCCAAAGAGAAAATACAAGGTGCAACACAAAAAACGTACAAAACAAAATAATATGACCGGAAGTGGACTTCGCTAGAAAAACATTTACATTTTCTGCTGGAATTGCTACGTACATGATATGGCAACCAGAAAGACAATGACTGATAAAAGGGAGAACTTACTGATGAGAGCGATCTTATGTTGCATATTGGCGGTGTCTGCGGTTGCCTCGGCTCAATTTGCTGTCAACGGCGATTTCAACCAAGTTGAGCCATGCGGTGCTCGCGCAAGCGACGATCTTGGCTATGGCGTATGGGAGGTGTCCGGCACGCCTACGGTGAAGCCAAAGGGGTGGGTTCTGAATCCCAATCTTACCGGCAAGCTGGAGATGGTGCCCTCGGAAGGAGGCGGATATCATTTGAAGCTGACGAACAACGACTTGAAACGCTCCGGGCACGTATTCCAGCCCGCTCCCTGGTTCAAGAACTACCAGTGGTACAAGGTATCGGCAAAGGTGAAGGGCACGAAGGGGGCGATAGGATTCTATCGTTATCCGCCAAGCGGGGAAGTGGTTGTGAAGCAGGACTTCGTCTTGTCGTCGCCAAGCTTAGACTGGCGCAATGTGTCCTTTTGGTTCATGGCTGAGCCGTCTGAAGCCGGCAACGTATCTTTGTTTGCCTGCGTTCTTGGTAAAGAAGGCGATACGTTCGAGGTTGACGACTTGCGCGTGGAGATGGTCGAGACCCCGGCCTTTGCGAAGTCCGATCCGATCGTGATTGAGAATCGTCATTGCCGCTTGGTGTTGTCGTCCAAGGGCGAGTTGGTCGAGGCGGTTTCGAAGCTTCCTGGCGGGAAGTCGATCCTGGGTTCGGGTTGTTTGTTTTTCAGGATGAAGGCCGGCGATCGCGGTTGGCTGCCCTTGGTCGGCCTGGAACGCGGTGTTGGAGACCGCCTGACTTGCGTCTTTGCGGAACCAGGCTATTCGATGGACGTCGCGTTCAGGTGCTATGACTCGTACTTTACGTTCTTGGTGACGGATGTTCGTGGTCCGGATGTCAGCGAGGTCAGTTTCCTGAAGATGAACCTGGGGTTGCCTTCAAATTACGGCGGCTTGCTGAACACGGCTTCGGGCGATGGCGTTTCGGCTGTATTGCTGTCCTGCAACGACAAGACGCATGCGTCGAGTTCCATGTCCAAGGAGCTGGGCTTGACGGCGACCGCATATAGGGAATTCGGGATGCCTGGCGCGAAGGTTGCGCTGGCGATCGTTCCCAGCGAGTCGCTGCTTGATACCGTTGAGATCGTCGAGATCGAACAGGACTTGTTCCATCCTGTCCGCGACGGGGTGTGGCTGCGTCGCCATCCCGGGCGTTTTGCCTCGTACATGATGGCCTTCGGGGTAACCGAGGCGAATGTTGACGAGGTGATTGAATTTGCCCGCGGCGGATTTGGCTGCATCGAAATATCGGATGGATGGTGGGAATCGACTCCGACGTATGCTCCTAATCGGGGGCTGTACCCTGATGGCATGGAAAGCCTGAAGCGAGTCTGCAAGAAGATCCACGACGCGGGGCTTCAGGTCGGCTTGCACGCGATGCAGGGGATGGTGGGCTGGGGAGGTCGTCTCGGCAAGCGTGATCCCTACGTGTCGCCCAAGGCTGACAGCCGATTGCTGCAAAGCCACAGGAGTGTGCTTGAGCAGGACATGGCTTCCGATGCGAAGGAACTTGTCGTTGCCGGCGACTTGTCGACATGGCCTGAACAAGGCGACTTGAACCTTGCCGGCGAGGTCGTGAGGTATTCTGGGAAGGACGGAAACCGCTTGACGGGTTGCGAGCGCGGGCTTCATGGAACGTTGCAAAAGGCGCACCCCAAGGGCGCCGCCGTCGGTGTCCTGGTCAATTGCTTCCCCATTTGGGGGCATACCATATACACTCCTGACATCGAGAGCACGATGTTCGAGGAGATCGTCGATAATCTCGCCTACGTGTTCAATGAAACCGGCGCTGACATGGCGTATTTCGACGGTGGCGAGGAATGGTCCAAGAATCCGCCTGGCTGGCGGAACGTGGGCAAGTTCGCCTTGGCGTTCCAGAAGCGTTTGAGGAAGCCGATCTTCCTGGGCGGCAACAACCTATATACCAACTTGTCCTGGCATGCCATTACGCGCGGAGCGCCGAACTTCGATCCCATCACCCACGGGCGAGACGAATTTTCGTTGCGCTTCAAGGGTACGAATCCGATAAACAACGGGAGGAACTTCCTGGTCGGCGACACGGGTTGGTTTGCCGCCCACGCCCATTCGCCGTCCGTTTGCGCCGTGACTCCTGACGAGCTGATGCTGATCTGCCTGAAGGCGGTCGCAGGGAATTCCCCGTTTTCGTTCCATGCCCCTTACGGGAGTTATTACACGAACAAGCGGAAGCCCGAGATGCTTTCGATCATTAAGTTGACGGATCAGCTGAAGCGAGAGGGCAGCGTTCCCGAGTCGATCCGCAATACGATGTGGCAGCCCAACATTCGTCATACGCTGGACTTGGTTGAAGGTAGTGGCGGAAAGCGTTGGCAATTGCGTCCGAATCACAAGACCCAGCACACAGTGCTTCGTGAAGGCAAGATGGGCACGTCTGAAATTCAACTGTCCAATCCCTTTGGCAAGCAACGCCCGCTGGTACGGCTCAGGGCTATGAGCTTCGTGGAAGAGAAGGGCGACGTGCAATCCGTAACCCTGGCGGATTTCGAAAAGGGAACGGAATTTCCCGAGGTGAGTACCGCAAACGGGGCGCTGAAGATGGAGCTGGTCCGTGGGGAAGGGACGGCGCCCGACGGGTCGGCAATCCTGGAAATCCATAGCAAGAACGAGGGAAAGGGCAAGTCATCGTGGCTGTGCGCGTCGAAGCCCCTGTCTCCAGCGTTGAATTTGGTTGACCATCGCCACTTGGGGCTGTGGGTTCATTCCGATGGTCGCGGCGGAATCATGAATGTTCAGCTTGGAAGCTCGGAAAGCGCGGGATCCGTTCGCGAGCACTACATCGATCTGTCGTTCACCGGTTGGCGCAGGTTTGTTCTGGATCGTCCTGAAACGGAACGGTTCTACCATTATTCCTGGCCCTACGGGATGACTGCCCCGATGTATCGTGTTTATCCGTATCATCAAGTCACTGCAGTGAAGGTGTACTTGAACGGGCTTCCTGCCCAATCCGAGGGCGTGGTGAAGATTGGTCGTCTGGTGGCGTTGGCAGAACAGCCGTATCCCGTTGAAAATCCGCGACTCGCCGTTGGCGAAACATCCTGCTTGGTGCCAGTCAGGATGCGACCGGACGACTATGTGGAAATTTCTCCCGAAGGACGGTATGTGTTGTACGAGGCGAACGGCGGCGTATTGGCGACGGGGCGCACCGAGGGTGTGCTGGAGCTTCCCCAGGGCGATTACCGCGTGTCATTTTCGAGCCGTCGCGGCTCCGGATTGTCGAACCGTGTCGATTTGACTGTTTTCACGGAGGGCGACATTGTTCACGAGATCGAATTGCAGTCTGCGTTCGAGCTGCCATCGGATGAATTGCGATGCCGTCGCGGCGATCGTGGCGCCTTGCGTGTGATGAGTGGCCTATCGCAGTTGGTTCCCTTTGATTTGCCGCGTGACGTGGACGTCTTTGGCGGCGCTCAAGTCTCCTGGTCTAGCCAGGCGCCCTGGCTGGACGGCAAGGAACGCGGGGCGGCAGTGTTCATTCGAAGCCTGGCTGGCGGTTCTCGGTTTGACATAGCTTCCAAGCCGCAATTCGAGTTGAGCGTCGATAATTTCCAGTCCTTGGACGGCTTTGCCGAGGATGCCGGGAACACATACGAGAAATGCGTTTCGGGCGCGGGCAAGTCGATCACGGAACAAGGAGTTGTGTCCCTCGGCGTGACCCAGTCCGTCAGCTTGTCTCCTGAGGAGTATCGCCCACATGGTTTTGCGATGCGCTATGCGGCGAAGGCGACTGGCGAAGGGAACTGGTCCGCCAAGGGACGAACGTTTGCCAAGCCCTTGGATCTGTCACAGGCCAATGTGATTTCCCTTTGGTTGCATGGAGACGGTCAAGGCGAGGATGTCAGGATCCAGTTCTGGGACGTCAACGGCAAATATGCCGATTGGATCATACCTGTGAAAATGTCAGGATGGAAGCGGCTTGTGTTGCCGACGTCCCAGGCCTCGTCCGGTTTTGATTGGAGCAAGGTTGGATATTTCGTTGTGCTGTTCAACAAGCTGCCGCTGAATCGTGAATGCGTCGTGCATTTGGCGGATCTGCGTGCCCTTAACCTGCCGAAAGTCGCCGAACAGGACGTGACCGGCCTTGAACTCGTGCTGAACGATGCGAAGATCGCCTTGCCCGAAAAGCTGGCACGGGGCGAATCATTGCTTCTGGACGAAAACGGAAATGGAACGGTGTGGACTGATGGAACCAAGGCGATTCGGACATTTAAACTGACTGATGCGGCGAATGCCTTGAAGCTGAAAGCAGGCGAAAACAAACTCTCGCTGACTGCAAAGAGCGGTTCGGACTTGAATGTCCAGGTGTTTGCCGTTCCCGACAAGAAGTGATGACCGCCTTTGGCTTCTCTTTTGCCTGAGAAAACAACTTGGAATGAACAGGCATCAGACTTCTGGTTTGCAGGTGGAGAAGACTTGACCTTTGACTATGGCGAATTACATTCAAAAGGTTTTTTTCAAGTGTTTTAACAAGCGATTTGCAAATATAAAGTTTTTGATGTTAAAGGGCATTTGTAGCGAAAATCATTTCGTTATTGCCTGTTGGCATCGTCAAGCGATCGTAGGCTATTGACCAATCGGGGCTAGCATGAAGAGAGTTATCTTGTTTTTGATGGATTTGGTTGCACGGATCAAACAATTTTTCCTTGAGGACATGTGGCTGACCGATTTGTCGCGTGTTTCGTTTTTCACTCGTTTTTATGTTCGCACCTCTCGGATTGGGATGACTGCGGTTCGAAGTTACAGGCAGGACAAATGCGGGCTTCATGCATCTGCGTTAACGTATATCACCTTGGTTTCCCTTGTTCCCATGCTTGCAATCATGTTTTCATTCACGAAAGGCATGGGCATGCAGCGTTTGGTCCTAGACAAGATTGGGATGGAGAAAGTCGAGCTGGCTGTTCCGAATGTTGAGGGCGAGTCGTTCGAGTTCAAGGTTCTGATGCCCGTGGTTGACGAGTCCGGCGCGGTCGTGTCCGAGCCTGAGGGTTTTGCCCACAAGGCTCCGGAGGCCGTGCAGAAGGCTTTGATTGGAATATTTACCTATGTTGAGCATACGAATTTTGCCGCCTTGGGGCTGATTGGTTCATTGATGTTGCTTATCAGTGTGGTGACATCGATAGCCAAGTTGGAGACTTGTTTCAACATCATTTGGGGAGTGACGGTACCGAGGAGCATGTTACGGAAGTTTTCCGAGTATCTGATCGTGTTGATCTTGGCGCCGTTGGTGTTTGTGGTTGTGACGAGCATGAACACCCTGCTGATGAGCGAACGGGTCATTGGCTTGTTCCAGGATTACGCGGGCACGGTTGCAGGGCTGATGTTTTTCTTGATTCGACTGATCAGCTTCGTTTTGATCCTGCTGACTTTTGCGTTCTTCTACATGTTCATGCCCCATACCAAAGTTCGGCTTGTTCCCGCCTTGGTTGCCGGAGTAGTGGCTGGATTGCTTTGGTTTGGTGTCCAATGGGCGTACATCGTTCTCCAAGTAGGACTGTCCAAGTTCAACAAGATTTACGGGACGTTTGCCGTGGTGCCTTTTTTCCTGGCGTGGCTGTATGCCAATTGGAGCATCATCCTGTTGGGCGGCGAATTGAGCTATGCCATCCAAAACCACAAATTGTTCAGAACCTCGAAATTGCCGGAGACCATGCCTGAAGGCGCATGCATGCTCCTGGGACAACTGATCATGTATGAGGCTTGCAAGTCCTTCGACCAGGGCGAGAACGGGTGGTGCCCATCCTTGTTCGGCTTGAAGAATAGCATCCCATTGAGGCAATTGCGCTATTCGGTCGAAACCCTTTGCCGTGCCAAGCTGCTGGTTGAGGTCAATGGAGATACGTATAGTGAAGCCCGCTTCCTGCCTGGACGCAGTCCATCGCTGATTACTCTCGCCCATGTGGAAGAGGCATTCCGTGAAAGCCGAACTGTTGAAGCCAGGGTCTATCTCAAGCTGCTGCCGGAATCGTACCAGAAGGAAATCGAAACCTTCTACGGCACATTCGCAAAAGGATTGTCAAAAGTGAATTTTTCCACCGTTGCTCCCGAGGTTTCCGAGGTGTGAAAAAGGTATTTTTGCTCATCGTCCTGATGTTCTTGTTTGAGGCAAGCTCGTTTTGCCTAGGCGGCGAGCCTATCGGGATTACTGTAAGCATTGGTCCCCAGGTCGAGTGTGTTCAGCGCATTGGTGGCGATCGAGTTCATGTTACATGCCTAGTTCCTCCCGGCATCAGCCCGGAGACATTTTCGCCTGGTCCGAGGGAGTTGGGCGCATTGGCTCGTAGCGCCATCTACGTGACAATCGGCTTGCCCTTCGAGGCGGCGCTTGTGCCCAAGGTCGCTGCAACATTCCCCAAGGTGAACATTGTCGATGGGCGCAAGGGAATGCATTTTCGCCGAATGGAAGGAGGTGACCATGGTCATCACCATGGTCATGGTGGACATGAATGCCACGAGGATGAAGGACTGGATCCGCATGTCTGGCTGAGTTGGGAAAACATGGTCAGGCACTCAGAAGTGGTGGAAAACGCCTTGCGTGAGGTGTTGCCAAAAGACGATCATCCCGGGCTGGAACGTCGCCGCATGGACTATGTCCTTGCGTTGCAACGCGTACACGAAGACCTGCGTCAACGATTGTCTCCATTGCGTGGTCGTTCAGCCGTCGTCTTCCATCCTGCTTTCGGGTATTTTCTTGACGACTACGGGCTAGTTCAACAAGCTGTGGAAGTCGAGGGCAAGGAACCTGGCGGCCGTCATTTAGCCGAGTTGATCAGGAAGGCTCGTGCGGATGGCGTGCGTGTTGTGTTTGTTCAGCCCCAGTTCAACCGCAAGGCGGCACAGGTCGTTGCGTCTGAGATTGGAGGAGTTGTCCGCGTGTTGGATCCGTTGCCTGCACCGTACCTGGACGGGCTTGAACGATTGGGAGCCACGCTATTGGACGCATTTCAGGCCAAAGGAGTAGAGTGATGGATGATTGCTACCTGGACTACGCAGGTTCGGGATTGCCCTCCGAAACCATCATGGCACGATATGCCGAATACGCGAGGGAATTTTCGTTGAATCCCCATAGCGGGACGCGTCAAGCGGAGGCTGCGCGCCGAAAAGTCCTGGATGCCGAGTGCAGGATTTTGGAATTGCTGGGGATTCGCGAGGGCGAGGCGCACGTGGTTTGGACAAGCGGCGCCACGGAGGCTTTGAACTTGGGCATTCGCGGATATGGCGTGGAGAATAGCATGGCCTGCGTGGATGGAGCCGCTCATCCTGCGATGCTGGAAGCTTGCCGATGCCGCGCCAATTGCGTCGAACTCGCCCCAAGGAATTTGCCGGAAGCGTTGCCTGTGGGATGCGAGATGCTTTGCGTCTGCCATGTGAACAACGAGACTGGTGCAGTGGCGGATTTGATGTCTTTGCGCAAGCGTCTCGATCAGGTTGGTGGCAGATCCCGTTGTTTTGTTGTCGATTGCGCACAGAGTTTTTGCCGTCAAGGCATACCTTGGCGTTCCTGCGGGATTGACCTTTTGAGTATATCGTCGCGGAAAGTCGGCGGACCTGCCGGTGTAGGTGCCTTGGTTGTTCGGCGAGGTGTTGCTTTGCGTCCGTTGATTGTCGGTGGCGGGCAGCAATCCGGCTTTCGTTCGGGGACGTTGGACGTTGTTGGGATATCGTTGTTTGCCGATGCCGCCGAAGAGGCATCGCAATGCCAGTCTCAAGCGGATGCTCGGATTCGCCAATTGAACGAAGGGCTGTGGCATGGGCTGGAAGCTTTTTCGGATCGCGGCTTGATACGGATCAGTCCTGCTGATGGTTCGGCGCATATCGCGACATTTTCACTGGTCGGGTATGAAGGTGCGGTCATCAAGCGTATTCTGGCTGATCGCTACGGGATTTTGGTCGGGTCGGGTAGCGCGTGTTCAGCTGAAGCCGGGAAGCCAAGCCATGTGTTGGCGGCAATGGGGTATGACGAATCGGTTTCCCGTGGCGCAATACGCGTGAGTTTCGGACCGTGTACGCGCCAGGAGGACGTGGATCGATTCCTGGTTGCTTTAAAATCGTGCCTTGATCAGTATTGATTTCAGAAGTCGCATCAGGCTTTCAAGGCAAAATTCCCGACGAGTCCAGACGCAAAAGAAATCACGATTTCGTACTTGAACGGCATATGGCATGCCTCTTTGGTTCTGTGCTTGGGGAAACTCTGTGAGCCTGACCTTTGCGTCAAGAAAATGCAACATCTGCAAGCGATTGTCGTCAGGTTATGGGGAAGCTGCGAGTTTTTTGGAATCGTTGATGTGGTTCGGCTGGAATGGATGCTATATTAGCCACAGCGATGACAGTGATTTGTTGAACTGACTTGAACTCAAACCAGGAGACCGCTTCAATGAAAAAGTATGCAGTGGATGGACATGAAGACAGTTGGTTGCCAGAGGGATTCCAATGGAAATTGGTGTGGGGCGACGAATTCGACGGTGATGCGCTCGACACGGACAAGTGGGATTTCAGGACAACGATGATGGGAAAGGTACATCCCGCGTGGACTCGAAATGGGGTGAGGCTCGATGGAAAGGGAAACGTCGAATTCAAGCTGATTATTGAGGACGGAAGACCGGTAAGCTCGCAATTGCAAACGGGATACAACTTCATGGACCAACCCGTGGTGCCTACAAAATTCGGCAACGACTACCTGCAATGGCCAATCGGCAAGCTCCATCAAAGCAAATTCCTTCACAAGTACGGATACTTTGAATGCCGGTGCCGCCTCCAGCAGAAGCCTGGCTGGTGGAGTGCATTCTGGATTCAATCCCCAATCATCGGAGCGTCACTCGACACGGGTCAGGTCGGTGCCGAGATCGACGTAATGGAGAGCTTCCGCCCGGGGCAAATCGCCAAGCACTACGTCCATGCACGTGGATACGGACTGGATCGGGTCAGCGTGGGGACGGACAAGGAACATACTGGCTTGTCCGTGGAGGAATTCCATCGCTTCGGTGTCCTTTGGGACGAGACGGGATATACCTTCTATATTAATGGCGTGGAGGATGGTAGGGTGACCGAGAACATCTCCCATTGTCCTGAATTCATCTTGATATCAACGGAAGTCTCAGGCTATCGCGGGAAGGATCACGCTCCCGTCCAAGCCGCGTTCGACAACGTCGGAGACACGTTCCTCGTCGATTACGTCAGGGTTTTTGATGTCGTTTGAGATTAAACCAGTAACAAGGAGGCTTGTATATGAAACGGTTGCTGCTTTTCTTTTTGGCTGTTTTGTTTGTTTTGTCCTCAAGGGGCGCCCTGCAGATGCCGGGGATTTTCGGTAGCGAAATGGTTTTTCAACGTGATATGGCACTTCCCGTCTGGGGAAAGGCTTCTCCGGGAGCCGAGATAACAGTTCAGTTGGGCGATGCGACTGCGAAGGCGGTCACCGATGATGCGGGCAATTGGAAGGCGGTTCTGCCATCGCGTCCTGCAAGCGCCAAGCCATTGGAACTGGTCGTCAGCGGAGACGGCGATCGACGCGTGTTCCAGGATGTGCTTGTAGGCGAGGTCTGGCTATGTTCGGGGCAGTCCAACATGGCGATGGTCGTTGATTCTTGCAACGACGCCGAACGCGAAAAGGCTGATGCGGCGAACTATCCGATGATCAGGCAGTTTAAGGTTCCCAACCTTGCACGCCCATATCCGGAGTTTGATGCGCCTGGAGCATCCTGGTCGACCGCATCGCCAAGCACTGTTGGGCGCTACACTGCGGCAGGGTACTTCTTCGCCAGGATGCTCACTCGCGAACTCGGGGTGCCGGTGGGCATCCTCAATTCCTCCTGGGGTGGAACCCGGATCGAGCCGTGGACGACACCAGAAGGCTTCAAATCCGTGGAGAAGACGCAGGATATTTTCGAAAGGCTCCAAATGCGCAATCCCACCACTGATCAATACAAGAAAGCGCTACGCGAATTCCTCGTGAAGTTGGGGACTTGGGAGACCTTGGCACAGGAAAGCCTGGAGAAAGGGGTTCCACTGGAGCCGATGCCCGCGTTCCCCGCCGACTTGATTCCGTACTCGGATCGCCAGCAACCATCAACTCTGTACAATGGCATGCTCAACCCAATGGTTCCCTTTGCAATCCGTGGCGCGCTATGGTATCAGGGAGAGGCAAACCGGAGCGAGGGAATGATGTACTACGAAAAGACGAGGGCGCTGGTCAATGGCTGGAGGCAGGTCTGGAACAATCCCGACCTTCCCTTCTACTTTGTGCAGTTGGCGCCCTATAAATATGGCGATGCAAAACAGGATTCTCTGGTGATGGGTAGTATCTGGGAAGCCCAGGCGGAATGCGAAAAGTCAATCCCAAATGTCTGGATGGCGGTGACCAACGATATCGGCGATATGAATGACATCCACCCCAAAAACAAGCAGGACGTGGGAAAGCGACTCTGCCTTTTGGCGCTCCACCATACGTATGGACGGAAAGACATCGTCTGCTCAGGTCCGAAATTCGCAAAAATGACCATGGAAGAGGCGTCGTTGAGAATCCACTTTGACCATGCCAAGGGATTGCGGACTCGCGATGGGAAGGCGCCGGATTGCTTTGAAATCGTCGGACCCGGAACCGAATTCGAAGTGGCAGATGCGCGCATTGACGGCGAGACGATCGTCCTTTCCTCGCCAAAGGTACCCAAACCAACAGCCTTCCGTTTTGCCTGGCACAAGTACTCCGAACCCAACCTTCAGAATGCGGCAGGACTTCCTTGCGGGGCATGTCGCGCCGGCGATGTTCCCGTGGTCGACTATTTCGCCATCAAAATCAAGGATGCTGGCAGCTGGCAGCTAGTCTACGACCTGCCAATCGCCAAGGGCGGCGACACGATCGTCTATGACCGCGACGACAGCGGGAAGGTCAAGCCAGGATTTTCCAAGGTCGCGTACTTCTTGGAGTTGAAGAAGTCGAATTCGTCCGTGGAGTATGTCTTCGTGTCGATGGATGCCTTCACTCAGGATGCCAGGAAGCTAGGTGTTCCCGCCTATGGAACAGGCGCTGTTTTCCAGCAAAAGGTTGGCAATCTGACCGTTGTTTCGAATGTGAGCGGTGTTGAAAACGTCGTCGATCTTTCCGATGCCGGCTTCATCGAGTTTTGGCCCAACAACTACGGTCCGGGTTTGTCGACGGTCATTCCCCAAGGAAGTGCCAGCAAATGGGATTTCAATGATAAGATGAGCGAACCCGAAAACGGATATGGATCCATGCAAGTTCACAACATCAAGGCGGGACAGACGGTTTTTGCCTACAATAGCTGGAAAAGAGGCAGCAACGCAGACCTGGGCATCGGCAACAGCAAGCCCGTGTCCGGAAAAGAATCAACCAAGAATACTCTGGATTGGACATTCAATGCAAACGCAGGGCAATTTGAAGTCAAACGGCTCAGAGTATTTGTCAAATAATCAAAGGGATGAAAGAGATGAAGCATACCGTCTCTCCACTACTTGGACTAGCATTGGGAATGGTGTTGGCAACAATGGTTAATGGACAAGTTTTCGATCGCAGGAACGTAGGTAGGTCAGGCATGGAACCCAGCTTGGCGGGAATGGTCGCCTGCTTGGACAAATCCATCCAAGGTGGCTCAATGGCATCATTGGGATTGCTCGGAAAGGTCGATATGACGAAAAACGAGCTGACACGTGGACAAATGGCTCAAATCCTCTATGCCGTGGAAAAGCGATTCCAGCCTGATCGGATGACGTTCGACGAGCTTCGAAGACTTCTCGGAAACCTGGAGGAAACAAAGGGTGCTTTGGATGCCGAGAAGGCGTTTTCCGATGTCGGATATCGAAATCCAAACTCAAATGCGATTTGCCATGCTGTCGCCTGGGGTTTGATTTGTCCAAGGGAGTCCGGTGTATTTGGCGTTGACGACAAGGTTTCCCAGCAAGAGCTTGAACAGGTGTTGAGACGGTTCTCTGGCGATTCTTCTTTGGTGGTCGATCGCGTGTCTGATGCCGTGGCTTATTGGTGCGGCGCAGGTGATTTGGGGCTTGCAGGGATGGTCGGCCTGAACGTGTACAAACAGGCACGTGAGGCACTGGCGGCCAAGGACATGCCCAAGGAACTGGGCGACGCATTGCGGAAAATTCTCGACGACGCCAGGCGTGCAGGGCGTCCGCAAGGGCAACGCACAGACGTGGTCGGAACCAAGGATGACATGAAAACCTGGATTTCCCGCTGGGACGAAGGTCCCTTTTTGCGAGAAGTCAACATCAAGGGATTGAAGCCCAATACGGAACCTGTCGAAATCGTCCAGGTTACCGATACGCACTACAATCTCGTCAACAAGGACGATGAACTTGAAAACAATCCCTCCGTGATGAGTACAAGGCAGTATCGGCTCTGGCTTCGAAACGGAACCTCAGTCCCCACAATCAGAAACGTGCTCAAGTTCGCCAGGCACTCCGACCAGACCGTTGTCACTGGCGATATCCTCGACTACCTTTCCTGGGGATGCCTCCAGTTGACCGTGGAAGAGCTTTTCTGGACGGATATCACTATCCTCGCCTGCCTGGGTGGGCATGATGTCACGCGAGTCATGCAGGGCAAAGTCCCCGATCCAACGTCCCGCGAGTCGCGCCTGGATATCCTTGCCACGTATTGGCCGCATGATATCTTCTATGTGTCCAAGGTGGTGAAGGACAAGGTTCTGCTCGTCGCGATGTTCAACGATCTTGGCAGATACTCTCAAGGTCAGACGGATGCATTGAAGGCGGATCTGGAACGAGCCAGGCGTGGCAACCTGGCCATCCTGATCTTCCAACACGAACCGATCTGCACACGCAATCCCGCCGAAAAATCGGTGATGCCCATACGGAGAAACGATACAGAAGCCTGGAACTTCTGCGACAATGGAGCTGGAAAGCCAAACTCCGCCCCCACGACCCTGCAGGTTTACGAACTCATCGTGAAAAATGCCGATGTGGTCAAGGGAGTCTTCTGCGGACACATGCACAGCGACTACTATACGGAAATCATTGCAAGCTACCAGAAGCCAAATGGCGAAACCGTGCAGACGACTATCCCGCAAATCGTCTCGACAGGCAGCGTTTACGACAGGGTCGGTCACGCAGTGCGTATCGTTGTGGAATAACTGCAATTCTCCCGCAATCGAGTTAACCTAAAAAGCAGCTGGCGCCATGACAGTCTTTGTTGTCATGGCGTTTTTTTATGACAAGAACATTGCAATATCGGGAACTGCGAAGATTTTGATGGTCGACCTGTAAGCATTTTGAGTACGGACACCCAGGGTACTCGTACTTGAGCTGGTTCGCTGATTTTTCCCAGAGGAAGCGGGACTTTTGTGAGAGGTACCCCTTTGTTGAGCCAGGTGGTGGCAAGCGGGTCCCAATTTAAAATTTATTTACTTTCATTTCGTGCTTAAATAGGTATGGGGAAATGGCGTTCTAGTTGGATGAAAACATCAGGAATCATCTAGATTACCTAATGGATTGTGAGTCCGGAAGATTTACGATGTTTGTCGATGATTGTGCATGATTCTTGCTTGAAATTTTNNAATTTTCCCAAAAAACGCGATTTTCTAGTGATGCAAACAAGGCTTTAGCCCACCCAACCATAAGGGGGCCTCCACCCGTGAATGTAGTGCGCGCGAGGAAGTGGAAGAAGTTGCGATGGTGGCGGAGCGGGTTGGGGGTCTGACGGGTCGGACGAATCTACACTGCAACAGAACAAAACGGTTTTAGGTACAGGTACCCGGGGTGCTCGTACTCGAGCGAAGTCACTCGTCAAGAGGCTAAAAACGGCAAGTCCCTAGTCTGACTGGTCGGACGGGGTCATTCTGCATTCATAATTCATAATTCAGGGCGGGTCGGTCACGCAGTGCGTATCGTTGTGGAATAACTGCTTTTTTAGGGTTGTCGCTTTGGTTTGCGCGGGGACTTGAAGTGTGATTTTGGCTTTTTTCGTTCGGAAGCAGGAGGATCTGTGCGTATGGCGATGACGATCCATCGTTCGGGATCGTCGTCGTCAAGGACCAATCTATGCTCTTCCATCAATTCAAAGCCGAATTTTGGCATGGCGTCGAGGAAGTCGTCCCTTTCCTTGACAGGGTAGGCCGGTCCTTTGAGCAGGAGAAGAAGGCCGTCAATGTCAAGGAGTTCGGCGGCGTCTGGGAGAATCTCGGCTGCCTTTCCGACGGCTCTTGCCGTTACGAGCTTGCATTTCCTGTATAGTCCTGGAGCTTGCGAGGCTGCTTCCCTGCCTCTGAAAGCCATTGCGCTCGCATTGTTTGCCGCTGGCGTCAGGAGGATTGTTTGCTTTAGGAATTCGACCTTTTTGGGCCTGCTGTCAACGAGCGTCCATTTTCGATCCGGGAGCCAGGTCATCAAGGGAAGGCCTGGATATCCACCACCGGATCCCAAGTCCAGGACGTCTTCGCCTGGTTTGGTATATGCCTGAATGAGGTTGAGCACTGTCAATGAGTCGAAGACATGGAATTTGAGGTATCCCATCGGGTCTGTGATACGCGTCAAGTTTAGGGATACGTTGACGTGCACGAGATGTGAATAGAGGTTCTGGAGGATGGTTTTCTTGTTGTCATTGACTGGGATATCAAGATCCTTGCATGCGTCAATGAACCAATTCCACGCGTCGTCTGGGAAGTTCAGTTTAGGGGCTGGGCCGAATGAGAGGTCGTATTCCATGTTGTTGGGTTCCACGTTAGATTGTGTCGCCTTGCAGTGGAGAATGCTTGATCAGCTTGATATCGGGATTTTTCTCTGCGAAGTAATCGACGGACCATTCGTCTGGGAACAGGATGACGAGCTGGTCGTCATTGTCTGTTGCCAATCTGACATTTGATCCCAGGTACATTCCTTTGAAGTCGTCCGCCGAGCTATTGAGGGGGAGCCATCTGACTTGGGTGAATGGGGAGTCTTCGAGCCTGCATTCGGCCGTGTATTCTGTTTCAAGCCTGTGTTTTACGACATCGAACTGGAGTTGTCCAACGGCTCCGAGCAGGACTGTTTTCTGTACTGTCCCAGCCATTTGGAAGAACTGAATGACACCTTCGTTGAGGAGCTGTTCGAGTCCATCCCTGAACTGCTTGAATTTTGATGGTGCCGAGTTGTGCAGGTAGCAGAAGACTTCAGGCGGGAATCTTGGGATTTCATTGAAGACGAGATTAGGGACATTGGTGAGCGTATCGCCGATTCTGAAGTTTCCATGGGAGACGAGTCCGACGATGTCTCCCGGGTATGCGACGTCAACGGTCTCACGGTCTTGCCCGAAGAGTTTTTGCGGGTATGAGAGCCTCAATGGCTTTCCGCCTCTTGGGTTTGGGACCGTCATGTCCTTCTCGAACGTTCCCGAGCAGACTCTCATAAAGGAGAGCGAATCCCGGTGGTTGGGATCCATGTTGGCTTGGATCTTGAAGACAAAGGCTGAGAAATCCTCGTTTTCAACGGGTATGAGTCCGAGTGACGATTTCCTTGGCGCAGGTGGTGATGCGTACTTGACGAAGTAGTTGAGCAGGAGCTGGACACCGAAGTTGTTGATTGCCGAGCCGAAGAAGACGGGTGTGAGTTCTCCTGAAATGACCCGTTGGATATCAAAGTCCTCTCCTGCCAGCGAGAGAAGTTCGATCTGCTCAAGCCATTCTGCTAGAAGGTCGGGGTGCATCAGCGAGGTCAATTTCGGATCATCAGTGCCTGTGAGTGTATCAGCAGCCTTGGCTGAGCCTTTTCCCAGGTTGGTGAAGACGTGGAGCGACTTGTCCAGCCTGTCGAAGACACCTTTGAAATCTGGTCCGTCTCCAAGCGGCCAGGTAACCGGGAACGTGCCGATTCCGAGGACTTTCTCCAGTTCATCCAAAAGATCGAGCGGGCCGATGGCTGGGCGGTCCAGCTTGTTCATGAACGTGAAGATTGGGATGCCGCGCATTTTGCAGATTTCAAAGAGTTTCCTTGTACGCTCTTCGATACCCTTGCTGGCGTCGATGACCATGATGACTGAATCGACGGCCGTGAGCACCCTGTAGGTATCTTCCGAGAAGTCCCGGTGCCCTGGTGTGTCAAGTAGGTTGATGACGTAACCTTCGTATTCGAATTGGAGGACTGTCGAGGTGATGGAAATACCTCTTTCCTTTTCGATTTCCATCCAGTCGGAGGTTGTGTTCCTTTGGTTTTTCTTGGCTCTGACCGAACCTGCCAATTGAAGGGCGCCGCCGTAGAGGAGGAGCTTTTCTGTTAGGGTCGTCTTGCCTGCGTCAGGATGCGAGATGATCGCGAATGTCCTGCGGCGATTGATTTCTTCTAGTCTGGTCATGGGAGGCAATGTATGGTGATTTTGATACGTGTTTTCAACAGAATTTTCCGAGTAGTTTTTTGACCCACGCTGCTCGTGCGACGGCATCCTTTTCGGCTGGTCTTGACGAAGGCATCCAGGTTTGTGTTTGCTCTTCTGCCAGGTCGTGGTTTGCTCCTCTTGCGATGATGGTGAAGGCTTCTTTTCTGGCTTCGTGTGGGGCGAATCCGATTTCTGATGCGAACCACATTGTCGAGGCGAGGTGCAGGGCTTCTTCCCTGTCCATTTTGTATGCGTATTTGATAACGCCTTTGGCTCGTCCGATGTAGTCTTTCAGTTCGCTTTGTCCCGGGGCATTGAGGAGAACTCGCCTTGTTTCGATTTCGTGGTGCACGAGTTTTTTCGCGAAGGAATCGAGCCTTTCCGCCAGTTGCCTGGGATGTTTTGAGCGTCCGTTTCTGGTTTTGACACAGGTTAGCGTATTGGCGACTGGTTCTCGTTCCTCTGCTATCACGCCAAAAGTCAGGTCGAATGTATCTGCGGCTTTCAGGATTTGGTTGGTCCTGCGTTTGATGCAGAGTGCGGGTGTATGGAGCCTGACCATCATTTTCAGGCCGTTTCCGAGCTGATCCCAGTTGGTCGTGACGTAGCCGAGGTCGTCGTCGTAAAGCGAGAACTTTTCCAGTTTTGTCTTGCTTAGCTGCGTGATGAGGTTCTCGAGGATTTCCCTTGCCGGTGCGTTGTTTCGCTGTGCGATGATATCGACATGGTTGTTGACGTTGATGAGGAATGAAAGGGTTTCGTCATCTAGGATGACGGCGTCTTGGTCGCTTCGATCGAGGCTGGATTGATCTAGGAATTCCGGGATGAGGTCGCCTCTCGCCCTGAGTGCCTGCAATTGCTTTTTGGGAACAGATGTCCTCAGGTGCCTTTTTGCCGCATTTTCGCCCAGGAATTCGTCTCTGATCTGCCTGGCGATTTTCCGTGTTTTCTCGTCGTTTGCGTTTTTGTAGAAGTTCTTGTTTGATGGGAGTTCGAAATTGATGAAGTTTCGTGAGAGGATGACTGATGAGGAGAGTATGACGTGTGGCTGTAGGGTATCTGCGTTAGGGAGGCTAGGCGGCAATGTGTTGGTCAGCAGCGAAAGGAGGGTTCCTTTTTTGGAGTCCTGTCTTTGATCGTTGTCACTATTCATTGTCCATCTCCATGTCAAAGTTGAATTCTGCGATCAGGTCGCGAATTCTCGCCGCCCTGTCGTAGTTTTCGACTTGTACTGCGGCTTCCAGTTCTTTTTTGAGTCTTTCGACTTCATTTTGCACATCTTGGATGTAGGCATTGTATTCATCAGGTTTGAAGCCGTTGTTTAGCGGCATCAGCCTGAAGGAGTCGGTTCCGTCCTTCTGCATGTCGATGTCATTCCAGAGTTCCGTGTCTTCGGGCGTGAGTGCCGCGAGGAGGTTTTCCTTGAAATCGACGATGCACTGGGGGCATGAGATGGTCTTGATTCCCGCGATTTCCGTGAAGTACTTGTTGCATCCCGAGCATGTTTGTATTGTGTTGTTGCTCGATCCCGAGAGTTTTTTTATTTCCGCGGGGATCGGGAGCGCGTCAAATGCATTGCAGTTGATGGCGGCCTCCATGAATTTCCTGGTCATTTCTGCCATTTGAGGGTATTTTTCCAGGAATTCCCTGTTTTGCTCCATCATGCAATCCATGCAGATATTCAGTCCTTCTCCACCTGGGATTCCGAAGTCGCTAAGATTGATAATGGCTTGGTTTTTCTGGCAAATGTCACACAGCATATTTTGTACTCTCCTTGTTTATTCAACTCACGTGCAAAGACGTGCCCGCCTGAATTATCGGTTCTCCGCCAGGTGCTTGCGTTTCAGTTCCGCGAATTTTGTCTTTTCCCATCGTTTTGCCACCTGCCTCAGGATGGTATTCGTTTCCCCATCGACTTTCGCTTGCTTCCAGCCGAGTTCGTCTCCGTAGGCAAGCACCAATGATTTGACGCAATCTTCGGCTGGATTTTCGGCGAGGAGGTAGAGGTTGAAAGAGAATTGGGCGAGGTTTCGCCGTTTGAGGAAGAACGGCATGTTGATTCGATGGAACTTCGTCCTGTCATTGTCAAGGTAGACCATCGCATTGCGCTTTGCATCGGGGCAGATGTTTCTAGGCAGATAGTCCCCATGTATGAATCCATCCCGATGGAGCTTGGCAAGTGTTTTTCCGCAGAATTCCATCAATTCGAGCTTTTGGTTGTCGCTTGCCTTGTAGAAGATGTCTTCCGCGGTATCGAGTGCGACTTCTTCTGCGATGAAGATTTCGTGGGGATATCCGAATTTCATTCTTTTCCTTGCAGCGAGGACTGGGGTTGGCGCAAGGTGTCCGAGGGAGATCATCTTTGCTGTTGTGTTGAGGATTCTCAACGCCCTGGATGGACTCAATGTCCACTTGATCTTCGGGAAGGTTTCGCGTTTTTTGATGACTCCATCATTTTGAGCCCTCATGTACTTTGTATAGACGATTCCGCCTTTCGTGCTTGCCTTGAGGATAATCCTGCAAGGTACGTCCTTAAGGGATTCCTGGTCTTGCCTTGCCATCCATTCATCGATGCTTTTGATATCAAGGATGTCCTCCCAGTCATTGTTCACGAGTCCCTGCCAGCCATCGTCAGATACGAAGGCTTTGAAGTTCAGGTTTGTCGTGGAAGTTTTTGAATGAGCTTCTGGATGTCTTGGTTCAGGCGTCATAAATCTAGTGGCTTTCGTTGCGAAGGTGATTGAATGAGGTATAATATAAGGGAGAAGTCGCGTGTTGCCACTGGCGAGGCGTGTAAGAATTGTAGTTCGTTGTCATTTGTTGAGTAGGAGAAGCGTCTGATGTTCAGGAAAGGGGTTGTCGTCACTCCAGAGGATTTCGAAGGAGTTGATTGGATTGGCAAATGTGCGGAATTGGGCTTGAACACGTTGGGGATTCATTCTGGTGGCGGTGCTGGCCATAACGTTCTGGAAAAGCTGGGGCGTTTTTCGGAGGAAAGTTTCCGTGCCGAGGCTTTGGCGTCTGGGATTGACATCGAGTACGAGTGCCATGCTCCTCACGAATTGTTGCCCCGTTCGTTGTTTGCCGAGCATCCCGAGTATTTTCCGTATTCATGGCATGGCGGCATGCGTGTTGAGAGCGGGAATTGGTGTTCCGGGAGCGCGTTGCCGTTGGTTGGTCGCAATGGCGGAGCCTTGGGGCGTCGCCTGTCTCCCACGAACCATCGTCATTTCTACTGGGGCGAGGATCGTCGCGGCGCGTGGTGCCACTGTGAAACATGCTCAAAGTTGAGTTCGACGGATCAGAGCTTGCTTGCCGTTAACGCGATTGCCCGTGATTTGGCGGCGACGGATCCCAAGGCACAGGTCGGTTTTATTGCGTATTCCGATGCGTTGGAGGCAGCTGAGACGGTCAAACCCGCCCCAAATGTGATCCTGGAGTTTGCCCCGATGCATCGCTGTTATCGGCATGCCATCAACGATTCAGATTGCTCGATCAACCGTACTTGCTGGCGTCAACTGCACGACCATCTTAAGGTTTTCGATGCGGAGCGCGCACATGTATTGGAATATTGGCTTGACAGTTCCTGGGCAAGTGGCTGGAAGAAGCCCGCGAAGCGTCCTGCCTGGTTTGACCGCAAGTTGGTGGAACGTGACATCAATGCGTATGCCTCCCTTGGGATTCGCAGTGTGACCACGTTTGCGGTGTTCATGGACGGCACCTACTTCGAAGCGTTTGGCGATCGCGAACTCCGTGAATATGCCGAAATCCTGTCCGCCCTGGATTGACATTCTCAAGGACGAATAAGATGGACGAAAACGTAAGGAAAGTTGCCGTCTTTGCTGACATGCATTTGCCTGAGCGCGAAGATACGGTCAAGGAGTGTGTATTTGACTGGGCTTTGGCCGAGGCGGCACGTCAAGATGTTGACTTGTTGCTTGGCGCGGGCGATATGACGAGCCTGGGCACCCTTGGTGCCGCCAAAAGGCTTGTTTCGAAGATGGCCGAGACGGGCATCCCGTTTCTTAATGCCCCCGGCAACGCGGAGAGAAGGACGTCCCACTGCAGAAGCGATGTTGCGGCATTGCTCAACCCAAACATGCGATGCGGAAATGTTATCGTACTGGACAATGCCAGGCAAAAACTGACCGAGGAAAGCAAGGATTTCCTGCGAAAGGTCGCCGCGTCTAACGCCAAGGATTTGCTGGCGGTGGCACATTGCCCCTTGACGACAATGACTGTAGATGAACAGGTCTGGCTTGACGAGTTCGTCATCGACGGTGTCATTTCGTGCCTGGTCTGCGGACACAAGCACCAAGACTACTCAGACAAGCACTATCAGGTGATCCGAGGACTCGATCCTGACAAAGCCATCGGAGGACCGCCAGCATTGGTCATCATGGAATGGATTGACAACAAGTGGAAACGCCGAGATATCACGTGCCCGTTGGCGACTCCGACAGGGTGGCCGCTTGAAATCAGGCAGGGGTTCCTGGATCATTTGGGCATTTCCATTTCTGGCAATCCACTGGAAGACATCGTGAGAGCGACCGAACTCCGTGTGCCGTGCATTGAATTAAGGTACGGCGACGGGTTGGTCTTGATGGCTGATCAACTGGCAAAGCCACTGGAAAACTGGCGAAACGCAGGCGGAAAAAACCTGTCGCTACATCTTCCGGTGATATCTCCTGACGAATCGTTGACGGGCTTTTCAGGTGAATCCCAGTTGTTGGAAGCGTCAAGATTGGCGGTGACCCTAGGTTGCGATGCCGCAACGCTTCATGTGCCCAGCACCCATCCCATCGGAAAGATGCTGGGCGAGTATCGCAGTCGTCTTCTGGAGGCCACGAGTGCCTGCTTGAGTCCCTTGGTCGAGGCAGGAATTACAATCAGCGTCGAGAACATGCATTTGCGTCGCGACGAGAAGATTGATTCGATGCGCGGTTATGGCTATATGCCTGAGGAATGCGTCAGTTGGATCGAGTCCCTTCGTGAGGTTCTTGCGTATGACAAAATTGGCTTTCTTCTCGATATCGGACACGCACGCAACAACGGATGGTTTGCCAGTCGATTCAACTTAAGCGAATGGTACGCGGAGATGGGTGGCATGTTGACGGGATGCCATCTTCACCAGGTTGCTTTGCTGCCTAATGGGAAGACCGCCAACCACAGTCCATTGAAGGAACTCTACGGGCAGTATATTTCATTGAGTTCATTCCTGATGGCTTGGCGGTGCGGACAACTCAATCATGTCCCGTTGTACTTGGAAATTCGTGGGGAATCCAGCATCGAGAGCCTGATTGAACTGAGAAGAATTATGAATGCAGAATGCTGAATGCTGGTAGACTAGGCTCAGGTTGTGGTCAGGAGTTGCCTTGCCTTTTTGATGTCCGCCTGGATTTGGGCTTGCAGTTCCTGCGGAGAGTTGAATTTTCTCGAAGGCCTGATGTGTTCGATGAATTGGATGGCGAGTTCCTGGCCGTAGATGTCCTCGTTGAAATCAAAGAGGTGGAGTTCGACGATGATTTCCGGTTTTTTGTCATCCCTGATCGTTGGTGCATCGCCCACGTATGCGATTCCGTCCAGCGATCTGTCTCCGTTGAGTTTTCCTCGTGCTGCGTAGACTCCGAAAGGCGGGAGGATTCTGTTGTTGACATTGAGGTTTGCCGTTGGATAGTCGAGGAGGGTGGAGCCAACGCGATGCCCGTGGGCGACAGTGCCCAGGATGTCAAATGGTCGTCCAAGCAATCTCGCTGCCAAGGTCATGTTTCCTTCAGCGATGGCGTTGCGAACCCTTGTCGATGAGACGGGCTGTCCATCCAAGAGGACGCTGGGAACAATGGTGGTTTGGATGCCATGGGGAGAGCAGATTTCCTGAAGTGTCTGCGGAGTTCCTGAATTCTTGTATCCGAAGCGCCAGTTTTGTCCTACGCAGAAAGCCTTGAACGTCGCCTTTGCCTTCCAGAAATATGTTTCGATGAATTGGCTGGGATTGAGTTTTGCCAGTTCTTCGGTGAATGGGAATTGGATAAGGTTGTGGATTTTCGCCTGGTTCAGGAGCTGGATGTTGTGTTGTGGCGTGCAGATTGCCTTGGGTTCTGAACCTGGTGAGACGATTGCCTTTGGGTGGGGCGAGAAGAAGAGGGCAGCGGGTTGCGCGTCGTGCTCTTGGGCGAGTCGCGTGAGTTGCCTGAAGATTTCTTGGTGTCCGATGTGGACGCCGTCGAATACTCCCAGCGAGACTACCCAGTTTCCTGTAGGGAGTTCTGATGGGAAGTTGACGATCATAGCGCAATGGACTCGATTGAAAGCAGGTTTTGTTGGAGTTCCGGGAGTTCCCAGGACTTGATTTGTTCGATGTCAACGGCGTTTTGCAGGGTGAAATCGCCTGATTGGGTTCGCCTCAGTTCCGCCATCATGGCTCCACAGCCAAGCTTGCGTCCGAAATCCGCACAGATTGTCCTGACGTATGTTCCCTTTGAACACTTGAGGGTAAAGATTACGTCCGGCAATTCGATGATGTTGATTTCAAATGAGGAAATCGTTATTTCACGTGGCTTTCGTTCGACGGTTTGCCCCTTTCTTGCCAGCTTGTAGAGCGGTTGTCCGTTTTGCTTGATGGCTGAGACCATTGGCGGGACTTGTTCCTGGATGCCGAGGAACGTTTTAGCCGTATCGTAGATTTGCTGTTCTGTGATGGTGTCAAAGGTCGCCGTTGCGATGATGTTTCCTGTCCTATCTTCGCTATCGGTTTCAGTTCCCAGCCTCATGGTTGCCAGGTATGTCTTGTCCTGGCCCATCAGATGATCCTGTAGCTTTGTCGCCTTTCCCATCAGGATGACGAGCAAGCCGGTTGCGATGGGGTCGAGCGTTCCGCAGTGCCCGACCTTGTTGAGGTTGAAGCGTCTCTTGACGCAATTGACCACGTCGTGGCTAGTCCAGTCCATGGGCTTGTCCACGACGAGTATTCCGTCAATCTTGTTTGGTGGTTGCCTCATTGCGTTATCGAAGTCAAGCCTTGTCCTTGCCCTTGTTCGGTTCGTTATCAAAGCCGAGTTCACTGATGATTGACATCACCCGATCTGCCTTGGCGGCAGTCTGGTCGAGCTTGAAATGCAGGATTGGGGTGTACTTGAGGATGACCTTTGACGCGAGCGTCGCTTGGATTGCGGAACGCTTCTTGATGATGAGCTGGAGGATCCGCTCCCCGGCTGACTCGTCGCCATAGACTGAAACGTACACGGTTGCGTTCCTGAGATTGGGAGCAGTATCGACTCCCGTGACGGTGACGAGCGTTTCGGCTTCGGGGCAGACGAGCATCTGGAAAACGTTGCCCAGCTCTCTGCGGAGCAGTTCGTTGACTCGTGTGATTCTAGTGTTGGACATATTGTCTTGACGTACTCGTTGATGAGTAAATTAGTGGTTTGCGAATGGATCAATCGTGACGACGTTGAAGAGTTCGAGCCGGTCTCCGACCTCGAAGTCCTCGAAGTTGTCCAGCTTGATGCCGCATTCGTTTCCGGCATGGATTTCCCTGACATCTTCCTTGAAGTGCTTGAGTGACGCGACGTGTCCAAGGTAGATGAGTTCTTTTTCGCGGAATACCTTCGCCTTGGCATTGATCTTCATCACGCCTGACTTCACGCGGCAGCCGCAGATTTTTCCTGTCTTCGAGATATCAAAGACCTGGATGATTTCGGCTTCGCCAAGAGGCGTTTCCTTGGTTTCCGGCGTCAGCTGCCCCTTCATCGCCCTTTCGACCTGCTCAAGCAGTTCATAGATGACGGAGTACAGCCGTATGTCAACGCCCTTTTGCTTTGCGAGCCTGTTGATGCCAGGCATGACGCGTACGTGGAAACCAATGACGATCGCCTTGGAGGCGGCAGCTAGAACAACGTCGTTTTCGGTGACTTCTCCGACTCCTCCGTGAATGACGCGCACGGTAATCTTGTCATGCTTGATTTTGTTGATGTTTTCGATAATGGCTTCCAGCGATCCGCGCACGTCAGTTTTGAGGACGATGAGCATTTCCGGCTTTTCATCCTCCTCGATGGTTGCGAAGATGTCTTCAAGGGATGTTTTCCTGACCACTGCCAGGCTTTCGTTCTTGAGGATTTCCGCTGCTTCCGCTGCCTTTTCCCTTGCCTCGCGTTCATTTGCGCAGATTGTGATGTGCTCTCCGGCTTCGGGAACTCCCGAAAGTCCCAGGATCATGATGGGCGTGGAGGGCAGGGCGCGCTTGACTGTCTTGCCTTGGTAGTCGAGCAAAGCCTTGACCTTTCCGTAGCATGTGCCGCAGAGGAGGTAGTCTCCAAGCCTGAGCGTTCCGTTTTGTACGAGGACGTTGGCGGTTGGTCCGCGGCCGGATTCCATTTGCGCCTCGATGACCAGTCCCTGGAAGGGGGCTTGCGGGGCGGCGGTAAGCTCGAGCATCTCGGCTTCCAGGAGGATGCGTTCCAGAAGGTCGTCAATCCCTTCGCCGGTATGGGCGGAAACAGGGATGACGGCGATGTCGCCGCCCCAGTCTTCGGGGGTCAGGCCGTGCTGCTGGAGTCCGACCAGTACCTTGTCAGGATCTGCGCTCGGCAAGTCCATTTTGTTCATGGCGACGACGATTGGGATGTTGGCCGCCTTGGCGTGGTTGATCGCTTCGATGGTCTGGGGCATCACGCCGTCGTCAGCGGCGACGACGAGCACGGCGATATCCGTCGACTTGGCGCCGCGTGCCCTCATGGTTGTAAACGCCTCGTGTCCCGGGGTGTCCAGGAACGTGATGGTTTGGTCGCCGACTCGTGCGACGGAAGCTCCGATGTGCTGGGTGATTCCGCCGGATTCGCCTGAGGTCACATGCGTATGCCTGATATAGTCCTGCAAAGAGGTTTTGCCGTGGTCGACGTGTCCCATGAAGCATACGACTGGTGGCCTGGCCTCCTTCGGGAAATCCGTTTCTTCGGCGTCGTCAGCCTTCGCCTTGTCTGCCTCGCGGACTTTTTCACGTCTTTCGCGAACGAATTTGACACCGAATTTCTCGCAGATCTTTTCGACTGTTTCGACTTCTAGGATTTGCGTAATCGTCGCGAAGATGTTCATTGACATCAACGTGAAGATGAGTTCGTTTGGTTTTTTCTCCAGTCCTTCCGCCAGCATTCCCACTGTGATAGGTGTTTTGAGGTGGAGTTCTTTTTGTGGCGAGGATGGCTGTGTTTCTTCCTGCGGTTTTGTTTGTTTTGCAGCGCTGGCTTGTTTATCCTGTTGCTTTGCCTTGGGCTTTTGCTGTTCGGATTCACTCTTTTGCTTTTGCTGCGCGGCGGCTTTTGCTTGTTTTTTCTGTCTTGCCTTGATGACAATATCCCGAACGATATCCGCTATATCGGCTTCCAGGTTGCTGGCGTGAGACTTAACAGGAACACCTTCCTTCTCAAGCAATGCGATAAGTTCTTTGTTGGTGAGCCCGAGTTCTCGGGCCAAATCATAGACTCTGACTTTTTCACTCATCGAATCAGTCCTCCTGGCGATATGTTGAAAATAGTTTGGATGTTACATGGCGAAACCTACAGTTGGCATTAGCGTGCAGATGGAATGAGGCAAGCCTCAGCTTTTTGTGCCCTCGGCGACTGCCTTGATCGCCTCAGCTGTTGGGTAATCGAATCCTTCAAGTTCCGCCAGGTCGTCCAGATCGGCGTCCGCGACCATTTGCGGGGTGACGTATCCGTTGGAGACGAGCGTCTCTGCCAGATCGCTTTCCAGTCCCAGCGTTTCAGCCAGGTTGCTGATGGCGTTTTGCAGCTGTTCCTGGAAGTTGGGTTCGGCAGATTCTTCGGACTTGGCATCCTTGACAATGTCGATCTTCCAGCCGATGAGCTTTGATGCCAATCGGGCATTCTGTCCTTTTTTCCCGATAGAGAGCGAAAGCTGATCTTCGGGGACTTCGATCTTGATTGCCTTGTTGGCCTGGTCAATTGCGATATTCGACAACCTCGCAGGCTTCAAGGCGTTGGCGACGTACTTCTCGATGTCGGGGTCGTAGTGGATGATGTCAACCTTTTCACCGGCCAATTCCCTCACGATGATCTTGACGCGTTGCCCCTTTACGCCAACGCAAGCGCCGACGGGATCCACCTTGGGGTCGGACGAGGCGACCGCGATTTTCGTGCGGTAGCCTGCCTCGCGCGCAATGCCCTTGATTTCCACCAGGCCATCAGCGATTTCGGTAACTTCGCGTTCGAACAACTTGCGTACGAATTCTGTGTTTGCCCTGGAAACGATCAGTGTCGGTCCAGGCTTGTCCATGTTGATTTCGATGAGGAGTGCCGTGACGATGTCATTGACCTCGAAATCTTCCCCGGGAATCTTTTCATTGAACAGGAGTGCGCCTTCGGCCTGATCGAAGTCGATGATGACATCCTTTCTTTCGAACCTCCTGACTTCGCCGGTGATAAGCGTATTGAGCTGGTTGGTGTAGGAATCGCAAATCTTGTTCTTTTCTGCTTGGCGGATCCTTTGGACGATGATCTGCTTGGCGTTTTGCGCGGCGATTCGCCCAAAGTCCTTTGATTCGACCTTCCAGTCGATTTCCTGTCCGATGCTGTCAGGACCGTAGTTCTTGTCGGGATGTCTCAGCTGTACGTCCTTGAGTGCGATTTCGGAATCCGGGTTCTCGGCTTTTTCCGCGATGATGAGCTTTGCCCAGCATTGGATTTCGCCGGTGTTCCTGTCAATTTTGACAGAGACGTCTCTTGAAGCGTTGACGGCTTTCTTTGCCGCTGCCAGCAGGGACTCTTCGATAGCTTCGAACAAGGTTTCTCGGTCGATGCCACGTTCCTGTTCAATCATCGTCAGGATTTGAATGAGTTCCGATTTCATTTGATACCCCCATGGGTTGATTTCTCTGTTGGCAAAAGCTAAAAAAAAAGCGGGCAAAAACCCGCTGGGATGGGCATGCATGCCCAAGACTGGAGTTGTAACTACTTGTTTACTATAAGTCGAAAAAAGTGATTTGCAAGCTGAAACCGAGATTTTTCGTCCCACTTGAATTGACAAATGCAACTTCATTAAAATACCATTTCAATCCATTGGGTCAAGTAGCAAAATCACAAAAGATGAGGATGATTTTGTCGGTTTTACACAAAAGATGAGGATGATTTTGTCGGTTTTACACAAAAGATGAGGATGATTTTTGTGATTTTACACAAAATCTGTTTTTGTTTCGGTTGGGTTGCTCGGAAAACAACACGAGATCAAGGCAAAAAACTTAATTGCAATATGCTTTTCTGGGATCTATGAGACGAATGTGATTTATGGGACTGGGACCGTGGGACTTTGGCATTGTGTTTTAAGGATCTTGTCTCGAAGTGCAAACATGATTTACGGCAGCAAGTAGTCCCTCAATTCGTCCGCATCGACCTGGCTTGCCAAAATTCCTTTCCTTACCGCCGTCGCCGCCGCTGCGCCTGCACCCGCGCCAATGGCCATCGCTATGCACATCACGCGAAGAGATGCGTGGGCCTCGTGAGTCGCAGAAATACAGCGACCCGACAACAACAGCCCCTCGATTCCTATCGGCACTAGGCAGTCGTATGGAATCTCGTACGGCTTTACATTGAGCGCATTGCCCTGCACAGCTGAATCGCGACCATCTGCCTGACCAGAGCCTGATGGGTTATGGATGTCTATGCAGAAGCTCGCATCGAAGACAACTGCGTCTTGAAAGCGACGACCTGCAAGCAAATCCTCGCATGTCAAGCAATATCGACCATGAAAGCGACGAGTCTCGCGAACCCCGATGACTGACGGCATCATCTCGATGTACGCATCGGCATAACCGGGCAAGGTCTTCCTCAAGAAATCCACGATTTGAAATGCCTGCTTGCGTCCATCGATTTCCGCCAAGGTCAAGTCGCGGTGCGATGTCCCGTCCAACCCATTCACCTGAGTGGCGTTCACAAAGCTCATCCCGGGGCGTTGAGAATCATACAACCGGATAACACCCACGTTCTCGGGCAATTCCCCGGCAGCCTGCGCAGACGTCACGATCGACTCCCAAGTCCGGCCGCCCAGCATCAGCTTTCTCGCCTGTTCTTCAGAGCCGCAATAGATTCGTTTGGACGGATCGATTCCGCCCAGTGTGAACATAATGCTCATCGGCTGGCACAAGCCATCGCTCAAGCGACCTTGCTCGTACTCGACACCACTCATATATGCAACGTCGCCGTCTCCAGTCGAGTCAATTACAACCTTGCCAGCAACCTCGAACTTATCACCCTTGCCGCCAACCACGACGCCGACAACAGACGCACCCTCGCGAACTACAGAAATAACCGGAGAGTGCAACCAAACATCAACGCCCAAGGATGACAGGATGTCGTAGTACTGCAAGTCAAGCCGAGTGAAGTCGATGACATGGCCGCCAATTTTTTTCAGGACGTTTTCGACCACCCGCGACTTCACGCCACCCATCAACGGACCGACCAAAGCCTGAACCGCCATCCCGCCAAGGCGACCGGAACGCTCAAGCAACGCGACACGGGCGCCATTCTCGGAAGCCGCGACAGCCGCGCCAATCCCGGCAGGACCACCGCCTACGACAACAACATCATACTCAATTCGTTTCATGGTTCGACAAGCCTTGCAATCAGTTCAACATGATTTGATACATTTTTAATATATCGTCCTCGCAACAATTTTCGACATTGGAAGCGCAATTGCAACAAGAAATGCAACAGCAACCCAAATGCTTCCTTGGTGTCCATTCGATACGATGCTATATTGCCTGACTTCGCTTGGAAACAACCTCAATTTTCATATTTATCAAAACTATGAAACACGCATTGCTCTCCATCGTCACCACCTGCCTAGCCTTCTCATGTTTCGCGCAAGAATTTGCCTATCCCGACCAGCCATTCGTCGAAGAACTCCTCGCTCAGGAACGAGGCAAATGGGACTTCCAAGGCGCCTTGGGACATCGCCTCAAGCACCCGGGGACGGTAATCCTGAAGGCGAGAGGAACATCGACCCCAACACAGCTGGCCATCCTGCTCGAAGACCCAGAATTCCCAGGGGATAAAAATCACGCCGTGTGGAAAACCATCAACCCAGAAAACGATGGATGCACATTCGTTGTCAATGAACCAAACGCAAAGTTGACAATCTTTGCAGAGAAACCCGACAACGATGGCATCGTCAACGCAACGGCTTCCAACATCGACCTCAACGAGGCAATGGCAGGAACACATAACCTCGCCGCCTTGTTCATGAAAATCGACAACCAATGGACGCCATTGGAACTACCAGGGCAATCAGGCTCCCTGAAAGTCACAACAACACAACTTGCGTCGTTGTTTGACGAATCGGAACCCGTTGTGCTCAAGGCATATGGTTGGCCGAAGCTCCCCGGCAGCGGCACAATCTATATTGAGGACTATTGGAACAAAAAAACAGTCTTCACCCAAACCGTGAAGCTCGGAGGTCCTTCGGCATCCATTGCAATCCCCCTCAATCAATTCGGTTCATTCACTGCAACCTTGACCTGCGGAGACATAAACGCCAAGCTCAGATTCGCGAGAATCCCAAAACGAAAGGACATCGACCCCGAAAACTCCTTCATGGGCATGAATATCTTCCAGCAGCAAACATGGTACCACAGCTATCAACTGCCGATCTTCGCCAAGGCAGGCTTCAGATGGATAAGACCATGGCTCGCATGGGAAAACGTCTGGTCGAAACAGGAAACGACAAAAGGTAACCTCAATCTCAAATACCTCGATACGCAACTCAGGAGGCTCAAGCTACACGGGCAGGCGCTCGAATACATGTTTTACAGGTTCCCGGCTTGGCTCGTTGGTAAAAACGCATCGAACGACAGGGTTGCCCTCGACGAAAACCAACTTCAGGAATGGGAAAAACACGTTGAAGCGATCGTCAAGCACTGCTCGCCTCAAGTCCTCGACTATGAAATCTGGAACGAACCCGATATCTGTGCCAATGGATCGTTTTCCGCGGAATTCTATGCCACGCTTGCCATCAGGGGATATGCCGCAGCCAAACGCGCCAACCCGAACGCACGTGTCCACACCCTCTCGCATGCTGGCTCATTGGACTGGCTCAAGGCAGCGGGCAATCGAAATGTCGCAAAGGCCACTGACGTGGTTACTCTCCACAGGTATTCAGGCATCGAGAATTTCAATTTCCACGAGTCAAAGCGCCAGCTGATCCTCGACCAGTGCGGCTTCTTCGGCATCCCTCAGTATTTCAACGAAATTGGGCGAGGCGGCTATGACGAATCACCGGAATACGCTGCCAACCACAAGGGGACTACAGAGCACGATCAGGCAAGGACTCTGGTCGCGAACGCTGCGCAAGCGCTGGCCATCGCAGGACCCAACTCGAAATTCTTTGTCTTCTGCAGCCTCGATCCAAGGGACAGCGCACAAAAGAAAGGGTGGGCGTGGGATAGCGCAATCGGTACACTCTACCTCGGATTGACCCCAAAACTCGCCATCCCGGCAATGGCGGGTTTCGCTAAAGTCTTCGATGGAAGCGAATGCCTAGGTCAAGTCAACCCTTCCGGTAACCTCCACTACGTCGCTTTCCAAGGCAACAGGGCAGTGGCATGGCAAAACCAACCTTATTCAATGGCTACACTCGTCCAATTTGGTGCGCTACCTGACGAAACCATCGAAGTCAAGGACATTTTCGCAAACACAATCGCCAAGGGTAAGGCTGATACCATAAACCTGGACATGCAACATGGTCCCTACTACATCATCGGAAGCAGCCAAATGCAAATGGTCGCGGCTACAACGCAAAACAAACAACGCCAGGACAGAAAGCATAAGGCTATCGCAGAATCGCAGATCCCATTGTTCTCATCAATCACAGTCAACAAAAACGAACAAAAATCGCTCGCCTTCACAATTCCCAGGGGCACAAAAGTCGACGCCAAGCTTCTCCACGACCCGCAACTCGTAAACCTTGATTTCAACATCGACAATGACAAGCTCAATCTTCTCATCCAGGCGGGCGACAAGCAGGGGACGCCGATCGCGATGGTCACCTTTACCCTTCCGGATTCAGCCCTTCCGAAAATCAACCGTGCGATTCCCATCGCCATCGATTGCGTCTCCTTCATCGAAGATGGATTCTTCACCTCTGGTAACCTCAATGAATTCTCCTTGGCAGGACCTGAAATCTTCGACGACAAAACATCGTCGATGCTCATCAAGGCTCCATTTGATTCCAGGACACATCTCTATTGCGCGCCCAATTACGACCCCGCCAAACCGCTGCATTTCAAGGTCAAGATCCAGGGCAAGCTCTCGCCATCGGCTAGGATATCATTCAACTTCGCCTTCTTCAACAATGGCTGGGTTGGAACCTGGGCGGCGGCGGCAACGGACAAGCTAGGGCACAACAGCAACAAAACCTTCAAGGATTGCGTCGTCAAAATCCCCGAAAACATCCAAAGCCCAACAACGATCACGGCTACGCTCCCCCCAAACCTCCTCAAGACGGATCCCGCCAAAACCATCTTCTTCATCGATGCAAAAGGTGGGGAACCCAACGACTACATCAACATCTCTGAATTCGTGATGTTCCAATGATTTTCTCGCTGCGTCTTCGTCATGAAGTCGTATCGTGGTAGGGAACGGAGAGATTGGCTTTATTGGGAGAAGACTGGGACTATGGGACGTTGGGTTTGCAGAGACCCTGGGTGCGTGATGTTCGCAATTTCGTTTCAATTGGATAAATCCCATCATTTTCTCTTGATATTTGGTTATGAAATTGGTATATTGTCTTATGGATTTGTTTTTTCGCAAGTATTTTGTGTTTGAAGAAGCGTATAAGGAGACAAAATGATGTCAAGGGTATTGAAATTTACGTTGATTGAGTTGTTGGTTGTCATCGCCATCATCGCCATTTTGGCTGCGATGTTGTTGCCCGCGTTGACGAAGGCGCGTGAAAAGGCGCGTCAGACAAATTGCATCAGCAACTACAAGCAATACGGGCTTGGCTTTTCGATGTACCTGGGTGACAACGAGGACAAGCTGTTCTGCTGGGGCAAGGCGGACGGCGGCGGCGGTACTTGGAACACAAATCAATATCCTCCCGGCAACACGAACAAGTCGCCTCAGGTTTTGTTCTGGGGATATACTGGCAATGCCGCGAAGGCGATGATTTGCCCGTCCCGCGATGTCCCAACGAGCTATGGCTGGTGGGGATTGCAAAACTACGAGAACGCAGATGAATTGAATCCTGGCATCCCCAGCAAGTATAAAGGCAATACAATTATGCATATGGAGGATTTGATCACGAGACAATTTGCATTGTCCAGTGTTGTCCAGCCATCGTATGTTGGATTTGCCACGGAAGGAAATCACGTCGCCAGTTGGAATTGGCAGAACATCGACCATCGTGTAGGCACGGGCGATCGTCGCTGCGTATGGACACATAATGGCCAGATCAATGTTGTGCACATCGATGGTCACGTTCAGTCCTATCCCCGCGATGGTTCGATGAACAAATTCGGTTTCACGAGGGGCGCAACACAGCAATAGCTGGATCTTTGCGAAATTGGAAGAAAGCCGTCGGCTTTTTGGGAAAATGCCCGAAAGCCCTCGGCTTTTTCTTTTGTGAAAAATTGTATTTTTTTCACTTGATTTTGGTTTCGGAAGCTTGTATAATAAACTATCCTGAATCCGTGAAGTAAAAATCG
>DBPZ01000019.1 GCA_002305655.1 Lentisphaeria bacterium UBA1407
AGTACGAAAGTGATGATTTTTTGGTTTGTTTTCGGAGTGGTTTTATTGGCGAAAACGAAGTCTTTTCGTCACTTGGTCTTCCTTTTGGTCTATCGCTTGAAAAATCATTTTCTCCAAAGTCGAACTTAGGGGGTATATCACATGATTTTTGAGTACGGAAGTGTGAAAAATTCGGGCGTGTTTTTTCTTGTAGAGCCATCAGGTTTTGGGACTGGGACCTATGAGACGAATGGGACAAATGTGACCCATGGGACTGGGACCTGTGACTGGGACTATGGGACATGGCATTGGGTTTTGTAGGTTTTGGGTTTCAGGGACTGGGACGGGTCTGACGGGTCGGGCAAATCATTCATAATTCAGCATTCATAATTCATAATTCATTTGACTGGCAGCCTGTGTGGTGTTGGGGCTGTTTTTCTGGGCAAACAGGAATTCCTCAAAAGCCTATTCAAGGGGCATGTCACATGGTTTTTGAGTACGAAAGTGATGATTTTTTGGGGCGGCTTCGAGGTGTTTTTGGAGCGATTTCGCTGTCAACCACCAAACACAAACATATTAAGTTAAAATCACTTGATTTTTCGCAAATTTAGATGATTTTTTAGTTTCATCAGATTTGGATTTTTACATTAGATTGGATATACCATGAATCGTCTTTTCTTGCTAGCCATATTGGTGAGCCTGACGCTAGTCGCGCAGGACATCATCATCGAAGATTTTGAGGGACCTGATTACGGGGACTGGACGGTGGTGGGCACTGCCTTCGGTCCCAAGCCTGCTTCGGGAACGCTTCCCTCGCAGATGCCTGTTTCGGGCTTTCAGGGCAGGCAGCTGGTCAATAGCTACTATGGAATGGACGGTTCGATGGGCAAGCTTACATCTCCAGTTTTTGATATCCAGCGCAAGTACATCACATACCTGATTGGCGGCGGTGGTTGGAAAGGCGAGACATGCATCAACCTCCTGATCGAAACCACACCAGGCAAATTTGAACTCAAACGCACGGATACCGGTACGAATGTGGTCAGCGGCGGGAGCGAGGAATTGCGTCCTGCGTTTTGGGACGTATCAGAGTTCCTGGGCAGGAAGGCTCGGATTGAAATCGTCGATTCACGCACGGGTGGCTGGGGGCACATCAACATCGACCACATCGTCGCCACGGATACAAAACCCAAGCTTCCCTTGTACGACATCAAGCTTTCGTTCCAAGCCGACAAGCCGTATTTGTTGCTGCCTGTCCGCAACGGTTTTCGGCAGGCAAGGATCAACCTGAATCTTGAGGGAAAAAACCTGAAATCTTTCACCATGGCGATATCGGACAAGCCCGACTGGCATGCAACCATCGACCTCGCTGCGTACCAAGGCAAAAACCTCGAACTTCACATTGACAGGTTGCCATCTGAGACCGACCAGGCAGCCCTCTACAAGCTTTCCGACAAGACCGAGTTCCAGCTGGATCCGGCGCCGTACTCCGAAGCCGAACGGGCGCAAATCCACTTTACTCCGTTCCGTGGTTGGAACAACGATCCCAACGGGCTGGCCTTCTACAACAACGAATACCATCTGTTCTTCCAGCACAATCCCTACGGCACCAGCTGGGGAAACATGCACTGGGGGCACGCTGTGTCCACGGATTTGGTCCATTGGAAGGAACTCCCGATTGCCTTGGAACCGGATCCCATGGGGGCGATGTTTTCGGGAAGCGCAGTGGTTGACCACGCCAATACGTCCGGGTTCGGACAAAACGGGATTGCCCCGCTGGTACTTGTCTATACGGCTACTGGCAATGGTTCGACGCAATGCCTGGCGTCATCGGTTGACGGTCGGACCTTCACCAAATATCCTGGCAATCCCGTGCTCGAAAGCCAAACTCCTGGCAATCGTGATCCCAAGGTCATTTGGCATTCGCAAAGCAAGCGTTGGATCATGGCGCTCTACGTCGGCAGGTCGCAAAACAGTCACACGGTCGAACTCTGGGCGTCGAAGGACTTTAAGAATTGGGACAAGCTTTCGGTCATCCAAGGTGGAGTCGAGGGTTCGCGTACGCTTTTCGAATGTCCGGAATTTTTCGAGATTGCGTTGGAGGGGACTTCGGAGACCCGTTGGGTTGTTTTTGGTGCGAATGGGCAGTACATTGTCGGTACATTTGACGGGACCAAGTTCACTCCTGAGACTCAGCCCCTGAGGGGTTTTTACGGTCATGGGCTTTACGCCGGCCAGACATTCAACCACGCTCCCAAGGGTCGGCGGATTCTCATCTATTGGCTTACTGCCGCGACGCCGTGCCATCTCGGTTTTTCGCAAGCGATGTCTCTTCCGCAGGAACTCAAGTTGGTTTCCACGGCTGACGGTCCCAGGTTGGCGCGTGCCCCAATCAAGGAAATCGAAAGCCTGCGGGTCAAAACGACTGCGATCGCCGAAAAAACCAACTCGGTCAAGCTTCCGGACGAAGGATTCTTCGAATGCAGAATTCAGGCGAAACTAGGGCAAGCCGACTCGCTGAGCCTGAACTTCAGAGGAACCAAACTCAACTACGATGCCAAAACGCAAATCCTCAGCAAGGATAACATCAAGGTCCCATTGGCGTTAAGGGACAATGGCATTGACATTCACGCGTTTATTGACAACAATTCCATCGAACTCTTTAGCGAGGATGGCTTGGTTCATGCGACGTTCATCGCCTTCCCGAAAGCCGGGGAAGTCGCCTCGGAAATCACCGCAAGCAACCACATCGACCTTCGCGTAACTCATTATAGGCTCAATTCCATCTGGAAGTAACCAAGAGGAAAACAAGATGACCAAACGAGTATTGGTATTGGGAGCAACTGGCGCAATGGGACAATACCTCGTCCCGAGCCTGGCAAAGAAAGGATATCAAATCGACACGGTTTCGCTGGACGATCCACCCTGGACGTTTCCCAACGTGACCCATGTCAAGGCTGACGCCAAGAACCAGGCGTTCTTTTTGGAGATGATGTCCCGGAAGTACGATGCGATGGTTGACTTCATGACGTATCCGACCAGCCAGATTGCGACGTACTTGCCCCTGGCGTTGAAAAGCGTCGGCCAGTACATATTTTTGTCATCTTGCCGTGTCTTTGCCGATTTGGAGCATCCGCTCAAGGAATCGTCTCCTCGATTGATCGACGTGTCGGACGATCCTTGGTTGCTGGCTTCCGACGACTATTGCATCTACAAGGCTCGCGCTGAGAATGCGTTGCGCGCGTCAGGCTTTAGCAATTGGACGATTGTTCGTCCTGCGACGACGTTTTCCCACATGCGTTTCCAGTTGGTCACCTTGGAGGCGTACTTGACGGTTCGTCGAGCGCGTGAAGGGAAGGCGGTTGTGGTACCGATTGAGGCCAAGGACAAGCATGCCACCTTGAGTTGGGGCGGCGATGTCGCTGAAATGATTTCCGGGCTTGTGTTCAATCCCAAGGCATTGGGCGAGGACTTCAACGTCTGCTCGTCGGAGCACCATACCTGGGGTGAGATCGCGGAGTACTACCATGACATCTGCAACCTCAATGCGGTTTGGGTTCCCAAGGAAGACTACTACAAGATTCTCGGCGCCAATGAGTTCAATCCTGGACTTAGGTGGCAACTCGAATACGCAAGACTTTTCCAAAGGATTTCAGACAACTCGAAGATCTTGGCGGCCACTGGGCTCAAGCAGGAAAACTTCAGAACGCTCTACAACGGGCTGAAGCACGAAATCCAAAAGTTCCCCATACAGTTCAATTGGCCGGAATGGACGAAGCCTTCATACGATCGAATGGATGCTTACCTAAAGGATCAAAAACAATGAGAAAATCTTTTGCAAAACACAACCAGGCGCTTCTCATCGGAGTTGTCAGGGAACGAACTGCCAGGGACTCCATCGCCAAGATCCAGAGTTGCAAAACGCACGGAGCCACGGCAATTGACCTGCATCTTTCATGCATGGACGAAAGCGAGAGAACGATTGACCAGCTGCGAAACGTAGTTAACGCCTGCCCGCTCCCAATCCTTGCGCTCAACTACAACCATTCCTACGATTGGAAAGATACCCAAACCCCGGAGGAAGAACGAATTGAGCTGCTGATGAACGCTATCCACGCAGGAGCCGCGGCAATCGACCTGCAGGGGTACTCGTTCCATGAACCGTCAAAGCACAATTACTGCGGGGCTGCCGACTTCTCGTTCACCAAGGGAAATCCCAAGGAAATCGTTACGGATCAAGCTATCATTGACAAGCAGCGGAAGCTCATTGATATAATCCACGACATGGGGGCAGAAGTCGTTATCTCTACCCATCCCGGTGTCTTTCTCGACTGCCAGCAAGTCCTGGATCTGGCGCGCTTCCTCGAGCAAAGGCAGCCTGACATGATCAAGATCGTCACCCCTTGCCAAAACTATCTCCAACTAGCAGAGACCATCAAGACGCAGATCGTGCTGGAGCAGGAAATCAAGACTCCCGTGCATTACCATTCCAGCGGAAAGGCGGGACGACTTTCCAGAATCGTCAATCCGATCCTCGGTGGACACATGATCTTCTGCTCCGATGGATTCACGCCAAACGCAAACTTCGAGCAAACCGACCTCGCAACCACAAAAATCGCCCTGGATGCCTTGAACAATATCCTCCTATAGGTCATGAAACAGAAAATCCGCATCGCGCAACTCGGCATTGGACACAACCACGCCGCCGATAAGATGGCTTCGCTCAGGAAGCTTGACGAGTACTTCGAAGTCGTTGGAGTCGCTGAAGACAATGATTTCTGGCGAGAACAACGGAAAAACTACTCGCATTACCAGGGGATTCCATTCCTTTCGGAAGACGAACTCCTCAACATTCCCAATCTTGACGCGGTCGCCATTGAAAAGGACGAACCAGGAATCATTCCCACGGCAATCAAGGCGGCCGAACGAAAACTCCATATCCATCTCGATAAGCCAGCAGGGCAAACCGTCGACGGCTTCGAGACTTTGCTCGAACTTTGCCAAAAAAACAACCTGGCCTTCCAGCAAGCGTACATCTACAGATATAATCCCGCAGTCCAGTTCATACTCAATGCAGTCAAGCAGGGATGGCTGGGCAATATCTTCGAAATCCATGCGGTGATGAGCAGGTACGACGGGGACAACCAGACCTACCGAAACTGGCTCTCGCAATTCAAGGGGGGGGCCTTCTACATCTTCGCAGGATACCTCATTGACCTCGTGGTCCAAATGCTTGGAATGCCGACGAAAACGACTGCTTTCCTGCAAGAAACACGTCAGGACGGGTTGATTGACAATGGGCTCGCCGTGCTCGAATACCCCATCGCAACCGCGACCATACGAGTCAGCGTGGAGGAAGTCGATGGCATGAAGCACCGCAGGCTGATCGTGTGCGGCACAAAAGGAACCGCCGAGCTTTGCCCGATCGAGGCGTCGGGCAGTCTCTACTACACGCAGCCATTGGTTGTCCGGCTGACGCTCAAGCACGCCCAGGATCCATACCCAGCGGGAACGACCAACGTGGATTGCGGTCCTTTGGGGGACAGGTACGGGAAGCAACTGCTGGAATTCTACCGGGTTGTCCGGGAGGGCTTGCCGAATCCGTACTCATACCAGCACGAACTTAATATCCACAAAGTGCTGTTGAATGCTATTGACCAAAGGAGAATGAAATGATGAAGGCAATCGTTGTCAATGAGCAACGCCAGTTGATTTGGACTGATGTTCCAGAACCTGTTTTGCGCGATGACCAGGTGATAATTGATGTGCACGCCACAGGTGTCAACCGTGCGGATTTGTTTCAGCGTGATGGCAAGTATCCGTCTCCTCCTGGCTGGCCTCCGTACATGGGATTGGAGGTTTCCGGAGTCATCAGCGAGGCGCCATCGAATAGTAGTTGGCGTGTTGGCGAGAAGGTTTGCGCCTTGTTAGGCGGTGGCGGGTATGCTCAGCGTGTTGCAGTTCCATCGGGCTTGGTTTTGTCTGCTCCGGCGAACCTTCCTTTGGAGCAAGCGGCCGCTTTGCCCGAGGTTTTTGCAACTGCCTACCTCAACCTGGTTATAGAGGCAGGTCTTAAGTCTGGCGAGACAGTGTTCATCCAGGCTGGCGCGAGTGGAGTGGGGATTGCAGCCATACATCTTGCCATGGCGATCGGAGCAAAAGTCGTGACCTCGGTGGGAAGCGAGGAAAAGGCGAAGTTCCTGCGTCAATTGGGTGCCGACGTGGTCATCAACAGGAAGACCACTGATATTGCCTCTGTCCTCAAGGAGCATCCGATTGATGTCGCCTTGGATTGTGTGGCGGGCCCAAGCTTAGGAAGCTACTTGGAATGCATGTCCACGCATGGACGTTGGGTTATCATTTCGACGCTTGGTGGCGAAAGGGCGGAACTCCCATTGCGAACCATCCTCAGGCGCGGACTGAAAATCTTCGGCAGTACGCTAAGAAGCAGATCCGACCAGGAAAAGAGCGATATTCTCTTTCGGCTTGAGAGCGAGATTTGGCCGCGTATCGAGCAAGGGCAAATCGCTCCGGTCATCTACAAGATGCTTCCATTGGAAAAAGCCGAAGAGGCGCATGCCATTTTGCGAGACTCGAAAAATACCGGAAAAGTCATCCTGACCCAAAAGCTCGCCTAACCTATTCTGCCTGCGTTTTCTCTTGAAAAAAGAACAAATTTCGCCGAGGAATTTTCACGCTTTCGTACTCAAATGGCATGTGACATGCCCCTTCAGCAGGCAAGTTGCCGATAAGGGTGGGGGGGGAATTTACTCGGGCGTCTGTTTTGGAGTGGATATGAGGCTGGCAATCCACTTGGCGGCATCGATGGCGCTTAGTGCCTGGAGTTTCAGTTGCTGATAGAGGATATGGGTGCCGGATTGGAATTGCCTGGTTGCCAGCATCAGCCCCAGATAGACGAAGATCAGATTAAGCGCCAGGATGAGCGACAGCGAGAAGACGACGCCATTGATTTTCAGGTCTTGTTGCCCGTTGGAGATCGCGATAAAAGTCAGGACCAGATGATAGGCGTAGGTGACTCCGATGCAAATAGCCATCGTGGTTTCTGTCCATAAAGACAAATCCCGGAAGCAAAACAAGAGCAATCCGTAGAACCCGAGTATGAGGACCATGTAGAACGGGATGAAGTAAGGAGCCAGGATAATCCAAATATTGGGTCTGTCCACGTCAACGCTTCCCGATCTCAGGCGCAAACGAATATTTGACGTCTTGCGTCTGAAGAGAACCGCCACGGCCCAATGGGTCAACTCATGGCCAAAAACGTACAGCGGCAAGAGCTTGATTTTGGGGAAAACAAACAAGCCGCCCACCAAGCCGGCAGTGACTGCCCAGCCCAACGAGGTCGTCTTCCCTTGCATGATTAGGCGGATCAAGGAAACAACCAGGGCAATGGAGAGGAACCACAAGAAAAGCGTGGAAAAAAACTTGAATAATACGTGCAAAAAACGATGCATACCTAGGATACTGAAAGACAACAATTAGAAAGAGATATGAATGTATCGTGATTCCAGGTTTCTGCAACAAAATCCATTTTGGCAAACGTAGTTTTTAATCGAATTTCCCCTAAAGCCGGTTTGACAAGGCAACTATCGGGATTACTTTCACGGAATCGTTGAGGCATCCATCCAAAAATGAAAATCAGGAGCAAGAAATGAAGTATTTATTGTTGTTGCTTGTCTGTATGAGTGCATTTGCGCTCGAGCCGTTGGTGTTGGAGGATTTCGAGATGTTGGAGGGGGTGACGAAGACCGGCCAACAATCCTCGTTCAAATTGACTGACCAGGCCGCTGTCGGTTCCGGGGCACTGGAGGTTACACTGCCTGGCACTGTATCCTGTCGTCTTTCCTTTGGCATTCCCGAGAAACAGATTTGGAATGAGTACCAAGGGATATCGTTTCGCGTAAAGGGCGACGGCTCTGACGCTTGGGTGCCGATATCCCTTGTCAGTACCCAGGGTTCTTATAGCTACGTCTATTTTGTGCCGATGAAATCGACGTCATGGACAACGTACAAGGTTGGCTGGGATGAGTTCATTCCAGAGGCGGCTGTTGGCTTGATCGGCGAGCTGGGAAGCCTGCCGCCTTGCGGCATCGACATCTTGCGCTTCGGTTGCAGATGGACTATCTGGTACGACAACGCGCCGATTCCCAAGCATACGGCATGCTTCGACCATGTGCAGCTGGAGCCGGTCATTGACAAGAACCCAGGTGACTTCCAGCCCATGCCGGCCGGCAGATTTTTGACGAAGCTCCGCGAGGGCAAGCCTGTACTGATCCAATGCCAGGGGGATTCGGTCACAGCAGGAACCAGCCTCAGGGAAAAGGAGAAGACCCGCTACTCGATTCAACTCCAAAATATCCTGCGGGAATGGCTGGGCAACGAAGGCATAACCGTGCTCAACAAGGCAGTGGGTGGAGCCAGGGCAAACGACTTGAGAGCCTGGATCAATCGCGATTTCAACGGTGAAACCCCAGACTTGGTTACGGTTTGGATCGGGTACAACGACAAGTCGGGGGCAATCGCCCGGGAATACTACGGCAGGGCGGTCAATGACTATATCGATCGAGTTGCCCAAAAAACGAAGGGCGAATCCGCAATCCTGCTGATCGCAACAGGACCGGGAAAAGGACCAAGATTCACAATGATGGATGACTTTGCAGAGGAAATCCGAAAGATCGCAAAGGACAGAAAGCTGCTGCTTTTCGATGTCAACAATATCCTCAAGTCGCTGGGGCACGAGGATTTCTGCGAATTGATGGCGGATATGGCGCATCCCAACGAGGCAGGGCATCGAATGGTCGCCGAAAAGTTGGCGGATTTCCTGGTCGAAGCCGCGAAAATCACAACCCCAAAACCCGTTAAGCCACAAAAGCCAGCACCGCCAAAAGGGCAGGAATACGAGACCACACTTGAAGGCGATGCCGAAAACTGGAAACTGGAACCACAAGCGGAAGTGACAACCGAACTTGCGCAGGACAATGGAAAATGCCTCAAGTTGACGGCTGTCGAAAATAATCCCGATCATGTCCGTGCCTGGTCAACCCCAATCAATGTCATTTCCGGCCAAGTTTACCGAATCGAAGCCGATGTGCTCAACAAAATCGCAAAAGGAAGATATGGAATCTATATTGCGGAATACAGTGAAGGCGACGGAAAAGGGCAGTTTGACGGATTAAGCATGCACTGCGTCTTTGCACAGGCGGGAAATGCCAGGCATTGGACGCGACACGGCTCCAAATATACCGTGCCAGAAGGCATCAAGTCAGTCAGAGTCCTGGTCTGGAGTTCAAAGGATTCTTTAGGAACCCTGTACTTCGACAACCTTAAGGTCATCCCGAAATGAGTGCTGAAGTCCAAAAAATCCGCCGGATTGTTTTTCGGATATGTTTTTATATATGAAATGTGTGTTATAATATTATTTTGAGTTTTTCTGGTTGTCGAAACCAAGCATTTAGTTATTGAATCAACCCCCTAGAGGAAGGAATCAAGCGATGAAGAAGACGAAGGTCGGAATCGTAGGTTGCGGAATGATCAGCGATACGTACTTCAATGCGTCGAAGAAATTCAACATGATTGAAGTCGTTGCCTGCTCGGACATTATTCCATCACGTTCGAAGGCTAAGGAAGAGGCACATGGCGTTCCTGCGATGACGAACGATGAATTGTTTGCCCAGAAGGACATTGAGATTGTGTTGAATTTGACTCCGCCTCAAGTTCACTCGAAAATTGCGATTGATACGTTGAATGCCGGGAAGCACGCCTACAGCGAAAAGCCATTTGGCGTTGACATTGACGATGCTGCGAAGGTCATCGCCCTGGGCAAGGCAAAGGGACTGCGCGTTGGCTGCGCACCTGATACCTTCTTGGGTGGCGGTCAGCAGACCTGCCGCAAGATGATTGACGATGGTTGGATCGGCAAGCCCTTGTGCGGAACGGCCATGGTCATGGGGCGCGGACCCGAAAAGTGGCCGCAGGCTCCATTCTTCTACCGATACGGCGCAGGTCCGATGCTGGATCTGGGACCCTACTACGTGACCGCCCTCGTGAATATGCTGGGTCCCGCCAAGAGCGTCACCGCTTTCACAACAAAGGGATTCGAAGAACGTACAATCGGCGACAAGGTCGCAGAAGAATACCTGGCCGAAGGCCTGAAGCCATTCGGGACATACAAGGTTGATGTGACAACACACTTGACCGGCGTGATCGAATTCGTCAGCGGGGCAGTCATCACGATGGTTGCGAGCTTTGACGTCTATCGCCACGGGCATAGCCCCATCGAAATCTATGGAACCGAAGGCTCGCTGAAAGTTCCAGATCCAAATACCTTCGGTGGACCAGTCAAGGTGTGGCGCCGTGGCTATGCTGACTGGGTCGATGCACCGCTGTCACATACCTACACGGACAATAGCCGCAGTATCGGCGCAGCCGATATGGCGATTGCACTCAAAAACAATCGCAAGCACCGCGTCAATGGCGAATTGGCAAACCACGTCCTGGAAGTCATGCTGTCCTTCGACAAGTCCTCAAAGGAAGGCAAGAGAATCGAACTCAAGACGACCTGCGAACGCCCCGCACCACTGCCACTGGGCCTGGAAGTCGGCGAAATCGGCGATTGATAATAGACGGCGGCTTCGCGTAAGCCAGTAAAGTCTTTCAAAGGATGTTCCCCAAAAATGCAACTGGGGAGCATCCTTTTTTTGTGAATGCTGAATGCTGAATTGTGAATGCCGAATTGTGAATGCTGAATTGGGGAAAATCAGATTCTTCAAAGTCGAACTTAAGAGGCATGTCACATGGTTTTTGAGTACGAAAGTGTGAAATTTTCGGAGGGGCTTCTTGCGGAGTCAATGGGTTTCTGGGACTGGGACCTATGAGACAAATAAGACGAATGTGACCCATGGGACTGGGATCTGAGACTGGGACTATGGGACCTGACTTCGGGTTTTGTGGAGCTTGAGTTTCTGGGACTGGGACAGGTCGGACAGGTCGGACGGGTCGGACAGGTCGGACAGTTCGGACAGGTCGGACAGGTCGGACAGGTCGGACGGGTCGGACGG
>DBPZ01000017.1 GCA_002305655.1 Lentisphaeria bacterium UBA1407
GCCTTGTAAAGGCACTACAATCATAAGGCATCAACTGCTTTTTTAGGTTAATATAAAGTAATCAGAGTCGATTGAGCGCTCGGTGTGCGATGTCTCGTCGGAACTGGACTCCATTCCATGTGATTTTATCTACTGCCTTGTAGGCATTGTCAACGGCGTCCTTGATCGTATCGCCCAAGGCGGTGACGCCGAGGACTCGTCCGCCTGAGGTGACGATCTTGCCGTCGATTTCCTTTGTTCCTGCGTGGAAGACGACGGCACCCGTCTGCTCCGCCTGTTCCAAGCCCTCGATGACATCGCCCTTGGGATAGCTTCCGGGATAGCCGTTTGCTGCCATGACGACGCAAACTGCGGGCTTTGGCGACCATTTGAGCGTCACGTCCGCCAGGTTGCCGTCCGCCAGCTTGATTAGTGCCTCGACCAGGTCGCTTTCCAGCCTCACGAGGATCGCCTGTGTTTCAGGATCGCCGAAGCGGACGTTGAATTCCAGGATTTTTGCTCCCTTGTCCGTAATCATCAGTCCGGCATAGATGATTCCCCTGAAGTCGAGCTTGTCTGCCTGGACTCCTTTCAAGAATGGCTTGAGCACGGATTTGTCAATGGTTTTCCAGAGGTCGTCCGTGACGACTGGTGCCGGCGAGTAGGCTCCCATGCCGCCGGTGTTGGGTCCCAGGTCGTTTTCCAATGCACGCTTATGGTCCTGGGAGGACGCCAGCGGGATGATGGTCTTGCCGTCGCATAACGCAATGATCGATGCTTCTTCGCCGAAGAGGCATTCTTCCAGCAGGACTTTCGCTCCCGCCTTGCCGAACGTGCCCGAGAAGCAAGCCTTGATCGCGCTTTCCGCCTCGGCGACCGTTGACGCGACGATCACTCCCTTGCCTGCCGCAAGTCCGTCCGCCTTGACCACGATCGGTGCGCCTTCCTTCTTCAGGTAGGCTAGGGCTGAAGCCTCGTCCTCGAAGACGGCTGCCTTGGCGGTAGGCAATCCATGACGGTTCATGAAGTCCTTCGCGTAGCTCTTGCTGCCTTCCAATTGGGCCGCTTCACGGTTTGGTCCGACGATGCGCAGGCCGCGCTCGCGGAAAATATCCACAATCCCCTCGCATAGGCTGGCTTCCGGTCCGACCATCGTCAGCCCAACGTTGTTTTTGACGGCGAAATCCGCCATTTCCTTTAGGCCAAGCATCGGGACTTGTTGCACTCCCTTCATGCCCGGGTTGCCTGGGGCGCAGAAAATAGTGTCTGCCAGTGGGCTTTGGCGCAATTTCCAAGCCAAAGCGTGTTCGCGGCCTCCGCCGCCAATCAACAAGATGTTCATGAGATTTCTAGGGAACCAAGATGATGGGTTAGATGGTGAAAAACGAGTGGGGCGGAACTAGTCGAGCTTTTTCCCGAACTTGACGCATACGCCCTTGGGGACGATCAGCTGCTTGCCGACGGGTTTCATCTCGCCGGTCTGCCGGTCAAAGGCGAACACGACCATGTTGTCCGTGTATTGATGGGCGACGACGACGAACTTCTCGTTGGGCGTCAACTCGAAGTCGCGCGGTCCCCTGCCCAATGTGGGATTGATCGCAAGCAAGGTAAGCTTTCCAGTTGCTTGGTCAACATCATAGACCGCGATGCTGTCATGGCCGCGGTTTGAGGCGAGCAACCTGGTTCCGTCCTTGGTTAGGCGGAGGGCTGCCGCGGTGTTCTTGTCCTTGTTTGCGTAGCCTTCTGGAAGCATCGCGATCGTCTGGATGTGAGCGTATCCGCCGTTGGATTTCTGGAAGACCGATACGGTGGAAACCAGCTCGTTGAGGACATAGGCAAATTCGCCGGCCTTGCCGAAGATGACATGCCTGGGACCAGCGCCCGGCTCGGTCCGCAAATCCCAGCCGGGCATCGCGTCCAATGTGCCGTTGCCGTCCTTGAAGTCGTAGGCCTTTACCGTGTCGATGCCAAGATCGACGAAGTAGAGGGTCTGGTTGTCCGGAGTCGTTTCGCACCAATGGACATGGGCCTTTTCCTGTCGCGTCTTGTGAGGTCCGCGCCCTTGATGGACGACATGCTTGATCTCGGGGAGGATGTCGCCCTTGTCATCAATCTTGAAAACGCATCCCGTTCCTTCGCCGTAGTTTGCGGCGAAGAGGAACTTCTCGTTGTTGTCCAATGACACGTAGCAGGGCTTGGCGCTGTTGCAGGATTGGAACGAGGAGAAAACCAAGTCGTCGCCCTCGATGCGGAATGCGGCGACGCCGCCCTTGAAGCCCTTCATGTCCGCGGTCTTGACAATCCCGCAGCCGACGTAGAGCATCGTCTTCGCCTTGTTCAGGCAAAGGTATGTGGGATCGCCGATGCCCGTGGCGACGCGCAGTTGCCGCATTTCGCCAGTGTTGTCGTCGATCGACAAGATGTGGATTCCGCCTTCGGGGCTGGAGTACGTTCCAATGTATGCTATGTGTTTTGCCATTGTTGTAAGGGTTATCATCGTGGCGCAGAGCGAGAGTGCGCCACGGATGATGGATTTATAGGTATGAATTCTCATTAATGGTTACTGGTAGATCGGTCCGAGTTCGGCGCAGACGCGATAGTCGTCGTTGCCGAAACGCTGCCACATCGTCGGCCTGAAGATGTCCTTTTCATCGACATTGTGCATATCGACGGGGATTCTGAGCATGGCGTTGAAGGTGATGAAGTCCGCGCCAATCAACCCGAAGGAGTTGGCGTCGTGGTTTGGTCCGATATTGTTCATGTATTCGTAGGAGGACATTCCTCGCGGTGTCCAGGACGTTTCCGGCCAGGTGGGATCCGTGACCCTGTTGATGTGTTCTTGGACCTTCTGGGGCAATTCGACTGTTTCGCCTTCGACGACGGAGCAGGTGAGCAGGTCGCCGACCATGTTGTAGCGGTATGCGGTCATCGGAATTCCGCCCGGCGAGGTGAAGTGGCTTGACAATCCGTCTCCCGGGAAGTAGGTCAGCGCCGCATTCATGTAGGTCGTGTTCTTCTTCGCTTCTGCGATCAGTTTTTCCTGGAGTTTGGCATCTGCCCTGATTGCGTTCCAGACTTCCTGGATCGTCATTTTTTCGCTGCCCTTGACCAGCTTGAAGATGTTGAGCGCGTAGTCCAGAGCCGCCGCGCCGGAGTTGCGCTTGTCAATGATTCCGTTGGGGCAGAGCTTCGACACGTTGACTCCTGTCGCCTTTTGTATGGACGCAGGCGTCCAGTTGGTCCTGATGTCCGCGAACATCTGCGGCACGCCGCCGGTCAGGATGTTGCCGATCAGCATTCCGAGTCCGTTCTTGGAATCGTTTTCGGTTGCCACGATGTAGGGCGCCCTGAATCCGTTCCAGTCAAAGGATGAGTTGAGCATCGATTCCGTGACGTCGAAGTTGGGATTGTAGTCGGTCCACTGGCGTTGTCCCTGCGTACCCGCCGCGATGGCGTTGACGCCCTGGGAGTATTCGACGTCTGCCTTGAAGCCGCACTTCTTGCCGTACTTCGCGTCGGCGAGCTTCGGATTGCCGTGCATCAGGTCCTTGACGATACAGCTCATCTTGATGCACATTTCCTCGAGTTCGGCGTCGCTCCTGCCGAAGCGCCTGTCCTTCGCCTTGTTCGTGTGCTTGATCTTGAAGGATCTGAGGAACTCCAATCCCTTTGCGACTTCTTCGGGATCGTAGAAGTTCGTCAAGATGCGTCCCGTCACGATGCTCATGTCAACCGAGACCGTGCCCATGCCCAGGTAGTCCTTGAACATGTTGCGCCTGACGTCCGATCCGATGATGCCCATCGAAACGCCGCCGATCGAAAGGTAGTTCTTGCCGCGGATGTACGCGACGGCCGCCGCGCAACGGGCAAAACGAAGCAGCTTGGTCGCGACGAAATCGCTCAACGGTGCGTCCTCGTCCTCCAAGTCCGGGGAATAAACGCAGAAGATCGGGCGCTTCTTTTCGTCCATCGCCGCCGTGAATGCCTTCAGCCATACGGCTCCGGGACGGTCGGTCTGGTTCAATCCGTAGGCGCATTGCTGCCACTCCGATGAACCGATCCCCATCATCGCACCCATCAATTCATCAGAATACGACCAGCTGCGGCCGACCCAGATGTTTGCCCCGACGCCTTGAGTCGCATAGTATGCCTGGGCACGGGCTGCGGTACGGGCACCATAAACAATCTCTGGCGCCACAACGACGTTGATTGGCTTGCCGTCAACGGTTCTCACGTTTTCCTTGATCAAATCATACACTTTCTCCGCCATGGCCCACGTCTTGACAGCATTGGCTTCGTAGGCGCCGCTGCGGCCATCCGAAACCGGTGTGATGGCAATGGTCGGAATTTGCCCAAGAATAACCTTGTCAGGCTCTTGGAAGGTACGAACTGGTTTGGCAAGCGACTTGAAGTCCGGGCGATCGCAGCAACTCTTCATCGTTAGGTCTCCTGTTTGGGTTGGATTCAACTGGTAAAACCAAGGGAAAAAAGCAATTACATTAAAAAAGCAGTTGAAACTGGGTTTTGTCTCTAGTTTATTGATTATCAAATGGTTATAAAATTTGTTCCGTTCACCATGCTGGTGAATTGAAATGCATCAGTCTTCTGTTGCGCCTTTACAAGGCGCCCGGCATGGGGGCATCCTACCCCCGGGCTGAAGCCCGGGGTTAAGCATGGTCATGCGCCTACGGCGCAAAGTCTTTGGCGCGGACCGGCCGTCCGCAATCCACCCCGGGCGGGACATGGGCTAGGCACGGACGATAGTTCGGACTTGTCGGAAGGATTTGCATAATGCATTGCGCTGAAAGCGCTTAACGATGCTTAACCCCAGGCTTTAGCCTGGGGCGGGAAACCCACCCGGAGGCCGTGCCTTGTAAAGGCACTACAATCATAAGGTATCAACTGCTTTTTTTAGTATTACATTATATTGCAAATAAGGTGACTTGTCAATTCGCAATGGGAATTAGTTATACTTTTTCGGGATCATCCCATGGGCTTTAATCTAAAAAAAAGAAGTTGACACCATGACAACAGTTTAGGTACGGGCATCCATGTACTCGTACTCAAGCGGCTGCAAATGGCGCATCCCTAGTCGGACAGGTCGGACAGGTTGGACCATGTGACTGGGACTATGGGACGTTGCCACTGTTTTTTGTGGAGTTTTAGGTTCTGTGACGGGAAGCTGTTTTCCTCGAAAACCACCCTGAAACCAACGCAAAAATTCATCGGCTTCGTACTCAAAATACATGTGACATGCCCCTTTCTGGCGGGTTTGCAGTCAAGCCCCTTGCGGGCTAGTGTCCGCAGCCCAATTAAGGCCCGTACGATTCCCGATGGTTGCAGGCCGTCCTGGAGCGTGTAGGTAAGGGCGAAAGATTTTTCGCCCCTACTAGAACCAACGTGCCTTGTAGAATCGGGCGCCGGGCTTGGTCCAGATGCGTTTTTTGCCCTCGAGTTCGATGATCGATTGGTTCCACCATTGTTCCGATGGCTTTTGGATGATGGTGGAGTTGTCGATCGGGTTGATGCTGACGCTCTTGACCGAGCCGAGTTTTGCGATTGGCGAGAAGCGTGTTAGGAAGGTGTCGAATTCCTGGATGTCAACTCCTGTGGTCAGCAGTCTGTTTGGCGGAATGAACACGAGGTCGTGTCCGTAGTAAGGTCTTGGTTTTGGGGAGAAGGATTGTACCAGGATGAGATCCGGGTTGTCCTTGTCAAAGTTGTACCGATAGGCGTTGAGCAATTCCGCTCCGATTGCCCAGACGAGGTTGAGGGTCGAATCCCAGACGACTCCATGCGCATCCCTGAGTTCGATCTTGTTTTCTTTTCTGATGGCGGTCCCGTCATCGGTCCTGGAGTAGATTTTCAGGTTGTTTCCATGGCTTGAGGCCGTGATGATCGTTCCGTCGGGAAGCAGTTCTGCGGAGTGTGGGTTGCCTCCCGGGAAGCATTGGAACAGGGCGGTTTTGGACTCGATATTGACGAGTGCGACGCCGCCGCCCGAGGCGACGACGAGGACATGCGTTCCATCGAGTACGGTCTTGGCATCGCTCGGGTTTCTGTATGCCCTGACTTGTTCGGGCTTGACTGCCTTGTCGTCTTTTGGGTTCCATTGCCAGAGGATCGCCTGCGGCGTTGACCAATCGGCATTGGCGTCCATGATCAGGACGTCGCTTGTTTTCTGGTCCGAGCAGAGGATATGTCCCTGTCCGGATCTAGGTTGTGCATTGACTAGGATTGCGGTTATTGCCAGGATGAGAAGGATGGCTTTCATAATCGCTCCTGTGTTTAGTTCAGGGGTATAGCTTCGTATGTATGCGGTTGGATTGTGCCTTCGAACTGGTTGAATTTCCAGGCTTGTTGCGACCTGGAGACGTTTGCGAGGATGAGGAATTGCTTTCCGTCTTTTGTTTGCCATGCGGAATGGAGTACGGTCGGGAGTTCCTTGGTGATGACCCGTGCCAGGCTTTCCTTTGTGAAGATCATTCTTGAGAGGAAATCGACAGTGAATGTTTCGCAGCTGAAGGTATCTGGCGAGATCATTTCGCCGTGGAAGAGGATATCCTTGTGGTCGTGGTAGAAGATGGCTGTTTTCTTGATGAAATCGTATTCTTCCGCGAATTCCGGGTCGGTATAGACGATTGGCCTGAGCTGGCAGACCATTGGTTGCGCTCCCCAGGCGATTGGTCGCGCCATTTCGACGAAGAATTGATCCGGGTAGAGCTTGTGCCATGGCTTTTCGTTTTGCCACCTGTCTTCATCGGGCCATTTGGGATCCCATGGCGGGATCGAGTCCGGGTGGGCGTAGTTTCCGAAGAGGGCATATGATCCGTGATAGACCGCAGTGAAAAGCGGGATGACGTTGCGTTGCGAATTGCCCATTCGTTCGGCGGATGCTGCGGAGCAGATGATGCCGCCGTCGCAAAGATCCATGTAGTTTTCGCTTGCGGTTTCAGTTGTGATTGGGTAATCCGGGTAGGTGTCCTTGATCCTTTGGAGCATTTTCCGGTATCCGTCCCTGACGTAGTGCCCGCCGCCGAGGTTGTGCGAATGGTTTGGGTTGTAGCATGGGTCATGGGTGGCGCATCCGATCATGTCCAGATATTGTCCTGACAGGCCGCTTCCATGGAGTTTTCCCATCAGCTTCAGGATCTGGTCGTGGTGTTTCGGCGCTTCACCGCACATCCATGCGAGCCTGTGGTTGTTGTACTTGTTGAAGGCGTATGCCCGTGGCGTTCCGTCTTCCTTGATCATGACGCCTTCGTTTCCGCCGAGCGTCCATGTGTCGGCATCGCAGTCCCAGCAGACTCCGTTGACATAGACCTGGGTAAAGACTCCCTGGTCCGTGAGTCGCTTGACGGCGGTCTTGAAGGTTTCTTCGCCTTCTCGCGGCGGCCAGAAGAACGGGTAGTCGGTATCGTACGGATTCGAGTGCCACCAGTACCAATCGAGCGCGATCTTGAGCTGGGGGCAATCGCCAAGGAGCTTTTCGATTGGCGGGACGACGTCCTTGACGAGTCCCCGGTTCCAGAACCAGAAGTCGATGTCCTGGAGCGGATTGACTTCCGGTCGATTGGTGCACCATGCCTGCTTGAGCGCCCATTTCTTGTAGATTTGCGCCGCTTCAAACCAGGAACCCGTGAATGGCTTTGCCGAGATCGGATATGGGATTTCAGCGTTTGGGGCTACGGTGTCGTAGATCGGGCACAGGTACGAGGTGCCGAAGATCATCGTCCTGTCCTTAAGCAGTTTGTGCTTGACGTACTTGACGTTCAGGTTCTTGTCGCGATAGTCCAAGTAGATCGACTGCCCGTGGGGCCTGAGGATCGCTGCAAATTGCATCGAATCAACGGGGCGCGTCATGTCGTAGCTGCCCGGAGTGAGCAACGAGGAATCGAAGGTGAAGCCCATGTCGCCAGGCAACAGGATTTTGGCATCGACGTCCAGGTAGAGCTTGAGCAATGGGAACTGGATTTCGGTGACATGTGTCTTGGATTGGTTGTTTTTGTAGTTGAATGCCGCCTGGTATCTTCCGTCCTCGGTCGTTGTCCAGGTTGTTGTGACTTTGAAGTCTTCGCCGAGGGCATCGTGTCCAGTCCAGCGTCTTGTGATCTTATCTTCGGCTTGGATCTCCTCGTAGGCGAACATGTCCTCGGGGGTAATGGAGGACTTGTCATCGAGCATGAGGTTCCAAGCTGGCTTTGTGTATTTGAGGAAATCCTGCAGGGAATTGATTTGCGGTCTTCTGAGCCATTCGAGGGCGACCTGCACGGGGGAAGGCTTTTCGCCAGGGGTGACTTTCAAGTGGTGGATCGCTTCGAAGAGCATTTCAATCGCGGTCTTGTAGTCGATTTCGGCGATTTCAACGAGCAGCCTTGCGCCTCGGTCGAGGAGTTTTTTGTTGGTGCAATCGACCCAGGACATCCAGTTTCCGGTCACTCGTCCGAGTTTGGCCATTGTCGCTGTCGAGATGGTATTGAGCACGAGCTTGATGGCGAGGTGGCGCATCAGGTCCAGGGAGCCGCCATCGCAGGATGCATTGACTTGGTAGGCGCCGGGGAACTCGATTCCGATGGCAAGCGTGGCACGGGCGCCGAACTTGCCGGCGAGGGCATTGAAGGCTTCTTCAAGATTGGAATTCCTGTGCATGGCGACGAGTACGGCGGCGTCATGGGGGGTGTTGCAACGCTCGTCCAGGTCTTCGCATCCGACCTTGAATTTCAGCAGGTCCTGCGACGCGAGTTGCGGCGGATTCTTCCCGATCTTGTCCGCAGTACCCATTTTTTCGTAGTCGGCGTATGTCCAGTTAAGGCATCTAAGTGGTCGCCGCATTCCTTTTTCCCATGCTTCTTCCGTTGAACAGAGTGGGTTTTTGACGAACGTCCATGGTGGCGGCGATGTCTTGTCGTCGCATTTCCTGAAGGGCGGCAACATGAATGTCGGCGATCGTTCTGTCGTATCCGTAAAGATATCGAGCAGGAAGTCATCTGCGAAGTAGGTTACTTTTCCCTTGTTTTGATAGACTTTGGCTTCGAAGTCGGTGTAGTCTGCCATTGCTTTTACTGGCTTGTCCTGTTCCAGTGATTCGAGCAGTTTTTCGAAGTCCTCGACATGGTTTCTTGGCTGTAGTCCAAGGATTTTATGCATGGCGGTTTCGAGTGCCGCGCCTGCGATGAGCTGTTCGGAGGTTGTTGCCTGCATTCTTGTCGAACCTGCGAGTGCCATGGGGCCGCAGAAGAGGTCGAGCACGGTGACCCTGGGATCCTCGATGGCGATCCTGGAGCGTTCCAGGTGCTTTGCGAGCAGGTCGGCAGGGTTGTTGAAAAGGAGGAAGACCTGGCAGCCCCGATCCAAGGCTTCGGCGACGGTACCGAGGACCGATGAGGTTTCGCCTCCCTCGGTGATCGCAACAAGCGTGTCCCCTTTGACCATCTTGGCTTCCTGGACTTGACGACGCCCGAACACGGCGTAGTCCTCGAAGAATTCCACGGATTTGACCAGGGCATAGTCGCCGCCGGTCATGATCGATTCGACCCTTGGCGCCAGGTGCGAGACCTGCGGGTTCTTGTGGCAGGCATTTTTCCATAGGCATTCGAACATGATCGACAATCGCCCCGTGGCGCCGCATCCGGAGTAGATGACCCTGTGACCACCAACGATCGTTTCGTAGGTCGCCTTTAGAAGCTTCTCGTATTGCGGCGAAGCAAGCACCTTTTTTGCCATTTCCAGGACGTTTCGGTCAACTTTTTGAAGCGTCCTGATCCCGTCCGCCGTGTTTCGCTTGACGTCTGCCTCGAGGGTTCTCGTCAATGGATTTGACTGTTCGGTAGGCAGGAAACCAAGATGGAATTGCGTTTCTTCGTTGATGAATTGCTCGGCTTGCTTTTCGAACTTGTTCATGATAATGCCTTTTGTTGTGGTGTTACTTCAACTTGAGGATTAGATTTTGGGAAGGCATATTTTCGCCATCGATTGCTTTTGTATCTCCATGTAAAGCAAATGATCCTGCAGCACCAGTCGATGACCATCGCGGTCCAGACTCCCAGCGCTCCCCAGGCAAGGGTCTTGCCCAGGATATAGCTGAATCCCAGCCGCCAGACTATCATCGATCCTATCGAGGCGAACATGGTGAACCGGACGTCGTTCATCGCACGCAAGACATTTGGGAATACGAATGACATCGGCCAGAGCAGCATTCCGAATCCGTTGTGGATGATGATGAGCCACACTGCGAGTCGAGTCGTTTCCTCGCTGAGTTCATAGAACCCAAGCAGGAATGGAGTGAGGATGAACAGGATGATGTTCCAGATGATGTGCGCCTTGTAGGCCATCGTCATGATCTTCTTGACATAATAGCGGATCTGCTCTTCGTCTCCGAATCCGACGGCTTGGCCGATGACGGTGATGCTGGCTAGGCTAAAGGCGCTCCCGACGACGCATCCGAAGTAGTCAATGTTGTTGGCGACGGCGTTGGCTGCAATCTGGGTCGTGCCGAAGCCGGCGATGATTCCGACGACGACCAGGCGCCCGAACTGGAAGACGCCGTTCTCGATGCCGGACGGAATGCCGATGGCGAGGATTTTGCGCACGAGGATCCAATTCGCATGTCCCCAATTCCGTAGCGTTATGTAGATCGTGTTGTTTTTGTTTGTCAGCAATATGAGCAGCATGACCATTGCGCAGAATCGTGCGAATACGGTGGCGATGGCTGCTCCTGCGACTCCCCACTTTACGACGTAGATCAGCAGCGCGTTCCCTGCAACGTTGACGATGTTGCTGATCAGCGAGCTGAGGAGGGTGATGTTTGTCTTGTTCATCGAGCGGAACAGGGCGGAGCATGAGGCGTGGACGGCGATGATCGGGAAAGACAGGGCAGTGATCCTGAAGTAGGTCATCGAGCTTGCCATCACTCCGTCGGAGAGTTCCCCGAACAATCCCCTGATGATGAATCGCTGGAAGGTTTCGGTGATGATCATGCAGACTATCGCCACTGCGGCCGTTGTCTTGATCAGTTGTTTTGCACTATCCCGCGCTGTTTGCTCTTGCTTGGCGCCGAGGTACTGGGACGCCACGACGGCGCCCCCGGTGGCGATGGCGGAAAAAATGTGGATGATGAAGTTGTTGACCATGTCAACCAGGGATACGCCCGAGACGCATTCCTCGCCTAGGCTTGAGACCATCATCGTGTCAACAGCACCCACCGTGCAAAGAAGAACCTGCTCGATAGCCAGGGGAATGATGAGCCGCCATAGGTCGCGGTCGCTGAATAATCGTCCATGCATTGCGTTGACAATCTCGTATTTGCTAGTATTTTACCATTTCTGCTGAAGTTTAGGAGCCGTTCAAAAATAAAGTTTACACTTCCGGTTTCTTTTGGCTGCCTT
>DBPZ01000052.1:0-14528 GCA_002305655.1 Lentisphaeria bacterium UBA1407
CACCCAAGGTGCCCCAATACCACCTGATTTTCCACACCACTCGGGGTGCTCATTTACGCCACGTATGGCGTCTTTCATGTCACCCTGGGTGCCTCCCATCCCACCCAAGGTGCCGTATATCACACACGCCAAAAAAGTCTCTCGAAATCAGGTTGCTACACTCTTGATTGTGCCACAGTCGGTGTTAATTTACAGGAATTGGATTTCCAGTTGAACTACGAAATAGGGAGAAAATTATGCGGAATCAAATTATCAGCGTGGCAATATTGTGTTGTTGTCTAGTCGGGGCTGATGTTGTCTTGGACGATTGCAGGGTCGCGACCTGGGGCGGATCTCATAAAAGCAACATCAAGTTGGAGGGCAATCGCTCCAGCGTCGGATGGAAATGCGGCAAAGAAGGCTTCATCATGCATCGAACATGGGATGAACCTGTCAATGCCTCCAACTGCAATACGCTGCAACTGGATCTTTTCGTCTCTGATCCAGATGCATACTACTCAATGGGACAAAACAGCCTCGAATTGACCTCCAGCGGAAAGTATGACGTCGAGGAAACAAGCATCGAACTCACCTCGCTCCAAGTCAGAAGAGGCTGGAACAAAATCCAAATCCCGCTCCACGGAGAATGCGACCTGGCAAGAATCAACTTCATGAGACTCTATGCACTCGGGCTAAAACACGGAAGTGAACTCGAAATCAGGCTCGCTAACATCAAGTTGATATTCGTTGACCACAACAAAAAGCTCCAGGAAAAACTAGCCCCTTACGTACTGGGGAAAGGCGACGGAAGCAACGCAATTCCATCGGCAAAAGCCGATGGCAAGCCTGCAGCACACAAGCAATTGTCGCCTGCAAGCTATCCAAATCCAAACCAGAAAGGACTTGTGAAAACCCTGTTTCCGACACCTATCCGAATCGTCGCACAGGCAAATGTCCTCGACTTCGGAGCAAAAGCCGATGGAATCCACGACGATACAGTCGCATTTCACAAGGCGATCGAAGCAGTCAAAAAGCTGGGTGGCGGTGCAATCTTCGTACCGGCAGGGCACTACAACCTCACACAAACCCTCACGCTGCCAGAAGGCGTCGGACTTATCGGCGACCTCCAGGAAAAAACCGCCAATGGAACCGTACTTAAAATCATGCACGGACAAGGCAAAACCGATCCGCACGCGGCGGCATTTAGGATGTCGCATCAAAGTGCAGTTCAAAACGTTGCAATTTGGTATCCGCAACAAACCCTTGAAAACGGAAACGCAATCCCATTTCCTCCAGCTTTCACCCAAATCGGTTGCGAGAGCATTACGCTTAGAAACATCACCATCGTCAACGCATTCGATGGAATCAACCTCGCCACGATGAACAACAATTCTCTGCAGCATATCAGGGATGTGTACGCAACATGCCTAAACATCGGGTACAGGAATGATTGGAGCCTCGACATTGGACGTATTGAAAACGTGCAGTTCACACCGCAAATTTGGCTCAATGCAGGGTTGCCAGGAACCCCGGAGCAACAAAAACTTAGGCAATTCACCATCAGAAACTCAATTGGATTCATCCTTGAGCGAGTTGACTGGACCTATCTCGCAGACCTACTCGTCGAAGACGCAAAAATCGGCATCCTGACAAGAGAATCCCCGGCAGGAGTCTGCAATGGACACATCTACAACGCTCGGCTGATCAATTGCCATACATGCTTCAAAAGCCAACAACACGCATGGATGATGCTGACCAAATGCGTCTTCATGGCTTGCGGAGACGATGGCGCAGCAGCGATCGAACTCCAACCTAACAGCACTGGCGACATGATGATTGCGTACTCAATTCTTAATTCCAAAGGCGCAAACGCAATCCGAAACCTCGGCTCTGCCAAACTCATCCTGGCAAATACTAACGTCAATTCTCAAGGCGGAACCACAATCGTTGACATCAATCACCCATACTCTCGATACGTCAACTCCAATGCCGTTGGAAAAACAAAAAACCTGAACCTTAAGCTGATCGCAGACACCGAAGTACCACGCTTGCCAGAGCAACGACTCGCAAAACGACGCACCAAGCTCCCCGACAACACCAACGTCCCATTCATTGACTTGAGCGAACAACCCTACAACGCAAAACCTGATGGAACAGACATCTCGGAACCATTGAAACAAGCACTGAATACACTCCGAACAACAGGAGGAATCCTTTACATCCCGCCAGGACGATACCAAGTCTCCAAACCAATCGAAGTATGGCAAGGAATCGAACTCAGAGGAAGCGTACCATGGGCACAATCGCAACGGGGAACAATCCTCGAAACCGATCTCGGACGAGACAACCCAAACGCCAAAGCACTCCTGACTGTGCACCAGAAAGCAGGACTCGTGGGAATCACAATTACCTACCCACAACAAGATCCCGCAGCAATTCGACAATACGGCTACGCCATACGAGGAGTAGGACCACAAATCTACATCGTCGCATGCAGCCTCCCCTCCTGTAGCCGCGGAATCGATTTCGCAACAAATCGTTGTGACGAACACTACGTCGAGTATTTGTGGGCGATGCCGCTCGAAGTCGGTATCAATGTCGGCGGCAACAGTCAAAACGGGCTGATCCGTGATTGCCACATCACCCCGAATTGTTGGAGCAACAGAAAGAACCCCGATCATTGGAAGTTGGTTCATGCGTGGATGATGAAGAATTGCCGTCCCTTCATCATCGGCAAGAGCAACAACCAGCTTTTGTACCATAACTTTACCTATGGTGGCTATGAAGGTTTCTCAATTTGCGACGGCGCACAAAACCTCGTCACGCTCTGCCAAGGCGCTGATGGCTGCAACTTCGCCGCCGCCTTCCATGGCAACTGCACCGCCCAGCTTGTCGACACACAGTTGACCAACTTCGATTCCAGCGGCTCTTCCAAGCAGCTCAATTACATCAAGACCTTTCCTTCCTTCGCTGGCAAGTTGGAATTCATAAACCTTTCTTGTTGGTGTGACAGCCTCAATGCATTTTCTCTCGACGGTTCTGGACATCTCAGCATTTACTCCGCCAGAATCGCTACCGCTGGCCTGCCGCTTTGCTGCCTCAATGCCGGCTCCCTTGCAATCACAGCCTTGATCAACAATTCCAAAACCCTTGACTTCGTGGCGCCCCCAGCTGCCAAACGGCTCCGCCTCCGAGCCAATGTCTTCGCGTCAGGACTCAAATTCAACCCCGCATTTCCCCAAGCCATCCTCGACAAAGACTGATCTTTTCTTCGCAAACCACGATGAAGGAATAAAGAAACAGCGAAACGAAACAGGTTTTTTATGCATTGAGTGAAATATTTTATTCGTGAGACGCGTATGATTATAGAAGCCAGCAATGGGCAACAAAAACAAAAGGGATGGCCAATTGCATATTGCTTCTTCTCTTGCTAAATTGTGGTTTCTATTTGAGTCTACAAGTATTTCTTTTGGGTTTTTGTTCATGAAACATCTGTTTTTCTGCTCGCTACTAGCCTGCTACCTTTCCGTTTTTTGCCAGGAAGTGAATACCATCCACGCAGAGATCGAGTCCGCCTTCAAACAGGGAGACGGTAAGATTGAGTTGACTCAATCAACCTACGTGATTGACAAGCCAATCGTGCTGGATACATGGCAAGATCGTGTGATTGATGGTCGTGGCGCGAAGGTGATTGTACGGAGCCACGGGTTTCGGAAGTCGCCCCATGCCTTTATCATCACCGCCAAGACACGTCGCTGCGGATTGAAGAACTTTGTCATTGAGTACGATCCCTTGCCGTTCACCCAAGGGGTCATTACAGAGATTTCTGGGCAGGACATCCACTTTAGCTTGGATGTTGGTTATCCTGACTTGCCAGACTCGCCTGAAAAAAGCTGGTTCCATTCCCATGGATTCACGCAGGATGGTTCTAGATGGCTTGATTGCCAGGACGACTTGTACGGGAAAGTGTACCGGACCGGCGATCGCAGCGGTCGTCTTCATTCGACCTCGACGCTCACGAACATCAAGGTTGGCGACAAAATAGCATTGGATTGGCGCCACAGATCAGCTGTTGCGATGAATGCCGGAACGGGAAGCCTGCATTTCGAGAACATCGTCATTCATTCATCCCCCGGACCGGCATTTGTTTCGTACCACAGCGAGGGCGGCGACATCTACAGAAATTGCGTCATCGGGCGTGGTCCAAAACCGAAAGGTGCTACGGCGGAGCCGCTGCTTTCCGCCAATGCTGACGGAATTCACTACGGCTATGCACGAACCGGAATTACCATTGATTCCTGCGACTTTTCGTTCATGGGCGACGACAGCCTGAACCTGCATGGACCCCTTTTCGTAATTGCGGAAGTCGTTGACCCGTACAATTTCAGGTATGTTTCGCCAGGTTCAGGCAAGGTTTCGCACATTTTCCAACGTCTTGGCGGTGGCGAGACGATCCGGATCATGAACAATACCAACTATCAAATCCAAGGAAAATACACCTATGTTTCGTATAAGCACTTGGAAGGATTCCAGTACGATGACGAGGCAGGTCGATCCTTGATGCAGAGGATGAACGCGAATTGGGCTGGTGGCAAGCACACGGTTTTCCAGGTTACGGTCAAGGAACCTTTGGTTGACATTAAGACAGGCTTTGTCTTTGACATTCCCGAGGTCAACTGCCGTGGATACAAGGTCGTCAATAGTCGTTTTCACGATCACCGTGCCCGTGGCTTGCGCGTTATGGCAAGTGATGGACTCATCGAGAACAACGTATTCGAGCGGATCAAGGGACCTGCCATGACGATTATCGGGGAATATGCGCGTTGGGGCGAAGCAGGCTGGACAGAGAATGTGGTGATCAAAAACAATACGATCAGGCACTGCAACTTCTATATCGGAACGCAAGAAAGTGCAAACAAATACCATACAGCCGGAGCGCTTTGCGTCACGGTTCATTTGAAGGACTATGACGACATCGCCCCCGAGCACAAAAACATAACAATCCTTGGGAATCTGATTGAAAACACGCAGTTTGCAGGAATCCTTATGCTAGGTGCCAAAGACAGCTCAATCATCGGGAATACCATCAAATCTGCGTACCAAAGCGATTTCGGCCAAGGCGGTCCCTTTGCGAAATCTGCCGTGCCTGAGCCGATACGGATCATCGGTTCGAAAAACATCATTCAGAAAGACAATACCATCAGTGAATAGTGATCAAGCGTGGGATGGATATGAACGAAAGTTTCAATTTGATTGTTAGCAATCGACTTGAGGAATTAAGCGCTGAATTATCGAGAATGCGACTGGTCAACAGCGAGTTTTTTCGTGCAACGAATAGCCTCTTTGAGCCAGAATCGATTACTGTTGCAACACGGGGGATGGGAATATGGCTTGAACAGCAGCTGGTTAAGCGTGGCCACGTGGTGGCGAATTTGCAGTTCCCCTTCATTCGCGACACGATTGAGCGGATACTTGTTGCCTACCTGGAAGCCTATCCTCCAGAGGAAGGGACATATGCTCCAGAACTTTTTGCCGAGCAAGTTTTGGCATGGAGGATATTTGCCATTTTCCAGGCTGAGGACGCAGTTCCCGAGACGCTAAAAACATATATCGGTACTGGATCCTACAAGGCATTGAGGGCATTTCAATTGGCTCGCAAGCTGGCTAAGCTTTTCTACGATTACCAGTCCTTCATCCCGGAAAAGCTTTCCGAATTGAACAGTAAATCTTCTAATTGGCAAGGCGAACTTTGGGAGAAGCTTTGTCGCGACTCCAATGGCAATAAGCTTCTTTCCACTGCGGACGTCATGGTAAAGTTTTTAAGTCATCGTGAATCATTGGCAGGATTGACGCTTGCCCCAATCACGTTTTTCGGAATCAGTGCCATGCCTGAAAGATTCCTTCAGGTCCTCAAAAAAGCTTCCGAAGTAACTCGCGTCAACTTCTTCTACCTGGACCCATGCCGGGAGTATTGGGCTGATGAAACCAAGAAAAATTTCAAGTCGGTGGACGTCGATGAGCTTCAATACCATAACAGGCTTTTGGCGCATCTCGGCCAGCAAGGACGTCGTTTCTTCAAGGCGGTTACCTCATTGGACAAAATCCACGAACATGAGGTTCAAGTTGATGAGGAACCCAATATGCTGTTGAAAAAACTCCAGTCTGACATTTTTAGACTGGAGACGACCGCCTGGACACTCGAGGCAACCGACGACTCGCTGACGTTCCACTCCTGCATTGGCGACATGCGCCAAGTGGAAGCCCTCCACGATGCCCTTTGCCACATTTTCAAGACAAACAAAGACGTGTCCTTGAACGACGTCATCGTGATGGCACCTGACATATCGAAGTTTGCACCCGCAATCAAAGCTGTATTCGACCAGGGTCCCTTCAAGGACAAGTACGTGGTGACCGATAGGTCGTTGAAGAGCGCAAACCTGATGGCGGAAACCTTCCTAGAGCTGCTTGAGTTGAAGTACACGAACCTAACCGTCACACAAGTGGCGAAAATGCTGGATTCACATCCCTTGAGGCTTCGGTTCGATATTGACGATGCCTGTGCCGCAATCATCAAGAACTGGCTTTTAAGGACAAATGTCAAGTGGCTGGAATGCACCGTGGAAACAGATGACCGGACATTTACGTGGGAACAAGCCCTGGATCGACTGCTGCTGAATTTGGCGATGCCTCGCGAAGGCGACGAGACAGGACCTTCGTTCATGGAGTTGTCTCAGGTTGAGTTCCCTGTCAACGAGGAGACATTGCACGCACTGTCCGCATTGATTCGTTTGATTGACGAATTGAAGGCATTCAAGGAGAAGCTTAGTTCGGATTATACTGCTTCTGAATGGGTTCAGCTTCTAGGCGATGCACGACCGCAATTTTTCAAGCCAGATGGTTCGAGTACCGCTGACTACGGTTGTTTGGGCCAAACGATCCAGGAGTTTGGAGAACGTACTGAATTGGCGGGATTGACCGATAAGGTCATTTCATTTGAGGTTGTGAAGTCGTCGATCGAGGGCGCCCTGGAAATGGTCGCGCCAGGCGAGCCGTTCTTAAAGGGCAACATCACCTTTTGCTCGCTGCTTCCGATGCGCAGCATCCCTTGCCATACGATCGCAATTTTGGGCTTGCAGGAAGGCGATTTCCCAAGGCAGGACGAAAACCTCAACTACAGCTTGATCGATCCTGAATCGCTGAAGTACTACGACAGCTCCCACACCAGCGAGGATCGGTACTCGTTCCTGGAAGCCATGCTAGCCGCCAAGGAAAAACTCCTTCTCTTCTACAATGGACATTCAGACACAACGCTGGAAGAGCTGCTTCCTGCAACCCCAGTGGACGAGCTGATCGATTACGTGCGCGACATCGTCGGAGCCGATGCCGCAAACCAGCTTGTCAAGCAACATCGCCTCAATGCATTTGATCCAGTGAATTTTCAGCCATCTTCAGAAGAGAAAGGCCCCTTGTTGCAGTATTTTTCCTTCGATTCTGCAGCTGCAAGGCTGGCGAACAAGGTTCAAGCGGGGATCCAAAAGGCCACTTTACCGCCTTTGTATGATGGGATTCACAACTTGAACCCTGTTGAGCTCCCATTTGAACTCGAAAATGATAAACTGACCATTGACATCAAGGATTTGGAAAGATTCCTAAAGTCTCCAACCGAGGCATTCCTCCAAACGCAACTGAAGTTCCCAAGGGTAGAATGGGACAGAGGAACGCTATCAGCTACAGAGCCTTTCGTCCTCTCTGCCTTGGATAGCGCCTTGCCGAGGCGGCAAATCGCCGAAATGCAAGCCAAGGAAGAACCGTCAGACACATTAGGACTGATTGACTGCGACGAACCACCACCCAATGCCTTGGGAATGAAATATACGTCGATGAAGGCCAACGCCAAGCTTCCAATGGGGACGCTGGGCAAAGCCGCATTCCATAACCTTCAATATGAAGCCAGAACCGAAGGGGATTTCCGCGATGCCTACCATGCCCAAGTGACTTGCGAAGAACCATTTGAGTTTTCATTGGAGCTGGGAGAGATCAAATGCAAATTGAATGCCTGCTTGGAAAATTGTCTTTGCGATGCAACAGGAACCAAGATTCCTGAAAACGAAGACGCCGAGAAAATCAATGTCACGCTGACAGGCACGTTCAAGGCTGTTCCTGACGCCAACGGAAATCCAATTGGCGCCTACGACACACCGCTGGCAACCCTAACACATCATCTGATTGGTCCCTATCTCAAACATCTGATGATCTGCGCAGACAACCCAGATGACAATCAATGCATAATCTCCAAGGTTTTGAACAAAAATCAGAAGGAGCATCAATTCGATGATTTCAAAAGCGACGAGGCTTTGGAGCAATTGAAAAATATCGTCCAACTCTACTTGATTGGGCACATTCGCCCATTGCCTTTGTTTAAAATGGCTTCTCCCATCAAGGATATAAGCAAACTGCCCGACGACATCCAGGACGACCCAAGAATCAAAATGCTCTATGGCTGGGAATCGGAAAATGACCTGAATGATCAATGGAAGAAAGCATTCGAGGAGTTCGCAACATTCGCGTACATGGGAAACGGGATCGTAGAGAAAAAAGAGAAAAAGTCATGAGCGACAAGCAACTCAATACCTACGAAGAAAATTTAAATGATAATTTCCTCATTGAAGCTGGTGCCGGAACTGGTAAAACATACAGCATCCAAGTTTTGTACTTGAGGAAATTGCTGTCAGGCGTTCCCGTGGACAAGATCCTGGTGGTTACCTTCACTAATTTGGCCACATCCGAATTGCGGTCAAGGCTGCGGACAATCCTTCAAAATGCCGTCGCAATCGCCGATGGCAAAGAGGCTTCACTAAGCGAGAAGGATTTGAAGCAACTTGAGCCATTGAAAGAGAGCATCAAAGCAAATATCGCTAACCTCAGGAATGCGCTGAGGGATTTTGACCAAGCGCCTATTTCGACCATCCATGGATTCTGCTCCAGGATGTTGCGGGAAAATGCCTTCGAGTCCAATCAGCTCTACGGCGCAAAACTCAAGCCGAACACGAATGACATCATCAGAAAGGCAACCGTCGAATTCTGGCGAAGCCAAGTCTATCTTGCGGACGACAAGCGTCTGAAATGCCTTGCAATATCCGAATTGAGTACCGGAAAACTAATCCCCGTGCTCAAAAAAATCCTGTCAAAAAGAGAAGAATTGAAGGAAATCGATGGCAACGAACAAGAAAGGCTGGAAAACATACAAGAACAACTGGAAGACGAAATCAACTCCTGCTTGGAAGAAATAAAGAATTTCGATACCAATCAATTGAAAGACCTAGAGGACGCTCTGCGTGCGAATGTCTGGTGCTCCCCAGCTATCCTAGAGAAGAACAAGGAGCTGATTGATACGTTGCCGGATCTCTTCTACAAATCTATGAAAGCAAAAATTAACGGCAAGACAGTATTGGATGAAGCTACGGATTTTGTCAAAATAAAGTACATTCCTCAGGCAAAAAACCATGCTCATCTCCAGAGAATGTTTGAAATCCACAACGCGATGCATAAAGCAGTTGCCGACTACAAGGAAAATCTTTTGAAGCTGGCGGCAAAAGATGTAAAAAAAGAGATCGAAGAAGCAAAGGCACGTGAAGGGTTCATTACCTACGACGACATGATTTTCATGCTCAAGTCAGGCCTGGAAGACCCTATTGCCGGACCACAGCTTTTGGAAGCGATCAAGAAGCAATATGCCTGCGCCTTTGTCGATGAATTCCAAGATACCGACCCTGCGCAATATGAGATTTTCAGAAAGATTTTCCGTGGTGATGGCGAGCACAATTTATACCTGATAGGAGATCCGAAGCAATCGATCTATAAGTTTCGGAACGCGGACATTATCTCCTATCTGAACGCCGCAGGGTCGGGAGTCGCAAAGAAATCCTTGGACACAAATTATCGTTCCTCCGCAGAGTACATCGCTGCGATGAATGATTATTTCAAACGTGACATGTTCAATGTAAGCGCAATTGAAGAAGGCAATATCGAGTTCAAGAAAATTGAGACACCTAAAGACAGCGAGGTGTTTAGGTGGCATCCAGAGGGGGAGAAGAACTGCGCCTTCCCATTGTTGTCAGCTTATGGCGACAATGTTAGCAATGTCCACGAACGCCTTGCCCACGAAATCAAGCACTTGGTCGAGGTTGCAAAACCCAACTATACCAAAGGAGGAGTTGAAAAGCCGATATCCTACGATGACATTGCGATTCTGATCAGCAAGAACTACGAGGCTCGTGGCATCGCAAGTGAACTGAAAGCACTGGGAATACCTTACGTGTTCAAAGGTGAAACCAATGTATTTTCAACGGACGAGGCACGATACCTGTCCTGCCTGTTGGATGCCTTGGAGGATGTTGGAAACCAAGCCAAGGCCGCCCTGTTGCTAGCAACGCCATTCTTCAACTTTACAGCGGCTCAGCTGAAGTGCATCTTGGAGAATTACCTCCAGGATTTCCAGGCGAAGCTTAAGGAGCTTTCAGATGCCTGGACGGACAAGTCCTTTTTGAGGATGTTCAGGCTATTTGTTGAGTCGCCACTCAATGCATTCTTCTCGATAAGCGACGAAGACAAAGTGCTGTTCGCAGGCGTTGACACAAATGAAACTGCTGCGGTGCGGTTCGCCATGACCAGCGGCGACTTGACCCGTACCGCAGCGGTCATCAACCAATTGGGAGATGTACTCCACCACATGGCTATCGAAGAACGATTGGGACAATCGGGCCTGTCGGAATTCCTCAAGAGGCAAGTGAAGAAAAATGCCCCGAAAAACAACTTCGCCTACGGGCAAAATGATGACGACGATGATGAGACCGATGACGATGACTACAAGGACTTATACGAGCTTAGGCTGCCTTCGGAAAACGATGCCGTAAAGATTCTCACAATCCACAAAAGCAAGGGCCTGGAGTTCAAAGTCGTCTTCGTCCCCGAGTTCAAAGCGCCAAGCAAAAACCTAGACAAGCATATCGGCGGTGTCTTCCATGGTCCTGATGGCAGCCGCAACCTGTTTCTCAATGAACTTGCCGATGAAATCGAATCCTGTTACCAGGAGTCTTTGGAGGAGCATGCTCGCTTGCTCTACGTCGCTATCACACGTGCGAAATTTCTCTGCCGATTCATTTCTTCCCCCGAATTCACGAAGAAAACAAGTTCGAAAAAGACGAATCAAGCAGAAGAAACAGAGCAAGGTAAAACTCCAGTTATGATTACGCAAGGCGATTTCTTCGATTTGGGAGCGGATGAAAAAGTTGTTTTGCCGGAATCTGACGACGCTCCGGAAGGCTACGAATTGCACGCTAAATCCACTGCTGGAATCGAGCCACGAAAAGGTTGGCTGACCACAAGTTTCTCATACTTGCATTCGGCTGGCAAAAAGCAGGACATGGCCATCCCGGCGATTGAAGACAACGTTGCTGGAAGCAAGGACCTCGATCAACTGGAAACCGAATCCGATGAACAGGAAGACGCCAAGCAACCAGACCCGATCTTCCAATTCCCTGCAGGAGCAAAGACAGGCACCTGCTGGCATGAAATCATGGAAAAACTCGATTTCCAGATCGAACCCGAGGAAATCAGGAGCTTTTGCGAAAGCCTGCTGGACCGATACTCCATGCTGAAACCTGAAGATACGCGGGAAGCAAAACTCGACGCCTTTGTTGATGTGATCAAAAACATCCTCAACAAACAGCTCTCGGGAGGATTCGCGCTGAATGAAGTCACCAAGGATAAACGGCTCGCGGAACTCAACTTTACCTATGAGCTCAACAATGGATTTAAAACCGAACTGTTCAAGGACGAACTGGAAAAGTTCTTGAATTCCATCGGAGGGGAACTGCCCGAAAACTGGAACAGGGACTACGACGCCAAAAACCATTGGAACATGACTGGATCGATCGACTTGCTCTTCCAAGGACCCAATGACAAGTACTACATCATCGACTGGAAATCAAATCGCCTTGACAATGACCCGAGCAGTTTCGACGAGGCTGGAATGCTGGCGGAAATGAACAATCACTTCTATCACTTGCAGTACCTGATCTACATGGTCGCGTTCCTGCAATTCTATCGCTACCTGAACCCTGGAACGACGCTTGAGGACGCATACGCCACCTTCGGTGGAGTCTACTACGTATTTATGCGAGGCGTTAACGAGGACAACAGCAATGGATTCTACTCGCCGAAACAATTGCCCGATTTCACCCTCGTGGAAAATCTTTGCGAAAACATCGGCCTCAAGCAGGAGAGCAAATAATGAGTACTGAAATCAGCCCCCTTGACATACGTGAGCTCTCATCCCTGGAGCTGGCATTCGGCAAGATGATCGCACGTCGGATCGACAAGGAAAACGAGCGTCCATTCGAGCTGGCTGCCGGATGCACGCTGATGTCCTACAGGCTTGGTCACGCCTGCCTTGATCTCGACGCATTGCCTGTTGGAACAACGACTGTCGAGGAAAGCGAGATCAGCCTTCCCTTAAGCAGGGATCAATGGATTGCGTATTTGAGGCAATTCAATGAAGCAATTGGCCCGGACAAGCCGCTGATCCTGGTCGAGACCCCGGACTCCACCCTGCTCTACCTCAACAAAAGCAGGCAATACGAGAAGAAAATCGCTAAGTTCATCAAGGTCGGAGAATACCGGAAGCCGGCGACGATCGAACCGGAAAAAGTCCATGCCACCTCCGGGTTCTTTGTGAAGCCCTTTGCCGAGGACGCGCAACAACAGGCGATCCATGCCGCCGTAAATGCGAAATTTTCAATCGTCACAGGCGGTCCCGGTACCGGAAAGACCACAGTTCTGGCAGTAATCCTGGCCCTGGAGCTGGAGCGCAACCCAAACCTGAAGATCACCCTATGCGCCCCTACGGGAAAAGCCGCCAACAGAATGAAGGAAGCAATCGTCAATGCCGTCAACGATACGAAAGACAATCAAATCAAAACAAGCGACGAAATCAAGAAAAAGCTCCTTGGCTACACACCATCGACGGTGCACTCGCTTCTGAAGCTAAACGCAGAAACCGGAAAACCTCGATACAACCCAACAAATCCGCTGAAACTGGATCTGCTGGTGATTGACGAATGCTCAATGGTTTCCCTGGAACTCCTCGCGCAACTGCTTGACGCCCTCCCAAAAGACGCACGGGTAATCCTGCTGGGAGACCAAAACCAATTGGCTTCCATTGAGGCAGGAGCCGTGCTTGCCGACCTGTGCAAGCTCAAAACCGAAAACCTGCCCGTTACAATCCTCCTCGAAAACCATCGCTCCAATAAAAACGAACCGCTCTGCGAATTCGTGACTAAAATCATCACCGACCCAGAAGCCCTGGAACTTGAGTCGCTGTACAAACCTGATGCCCCAGACGAATTCAAGGCGATAGCCATCCCCGATGCAAACCGAAAAACTGCGGCTGCAACCCTGAAGACATTGCTCGGAGAACTGCTTGAAAAGCTCGGACTGTCCAAATGGAAAGACGTTGAAACCATAGAGGATGCATTTGCCTTGGCTGAATCCTTCAAGATTCTATGCGCCACCAGGGATGGGGTTTTCGGGGTCGAGAACATGAACAAGCTGATGTGCGAGTTGCTGAACATGAAAGACGTTGACAAGACCGACGGTGTGCCTGTCATCGTCACGAAAAACGACTATGCAATCGGGCTAAGAAATGGAGATATCGGCATAGTCTTCGATGGGAAGATCCATTTCCCGGATGAGGAAAAGGGAAAGTACCGTAGCTTTACGCCCTCTTCGTTGCCGCCACACGAGTGCGCCTTCGCAATGACAATTCATAAGTCTCAAGGCTCGGATTATGACAATGTCCTGATGGTTCTGCCAAACCAGGACAATCCTGTTCTTACCCGGGAACTAATCTATACCGGCATCACAAGAACCAAGAAAACATGCGTTGTTTTTGGAAAGCAAGACATCCTTGAGCTGGCGATCAAAAGAAAAAACCAGCGATGGTCTGGGTTCGATACGGCCTTAGAATAGTGAGGACAAAACAATTCTTTCCCTGCGCAGGGTTAAATTGCTAGGCTAGCGAATTTACGGCCTTCGCCACATCAAACGCGTACCAAAGACCACCCGGGGTGCCTCTGACAAAACCGAAGGCCTTCAAGGAGACCACCCGGGGTGCCAACCTCAAGACTCTCACGTATTCAATAGACAAACGGCACTTAAAAGACCACCCGGGGTGCCTCTGCATGAACCAAGGGAACACCTGAGACCACCCGGGGTGCTTCTGCCAAACCGAAGGCCTTCAAGGAGACCACCCTAGATGCCTCTGCATGAACCAAGGGAACACCTGAGACCACCCGGGGTGTCTCTGTCAAACCGCAGGCCTCAAGGAGACCACCCTAGATGCCTTTCTGCACTTGAGATACTGTCTTGCCTCCTTCTCTGTGCTGAAAACACTTAAGAGGACACCCAGGGTGCTCCAGCCAGAACTGCAGGTATTCAATGAGACCACCGGGTGCTTCTGCCAAACCGAAGGCTTTCAAGGAGACCACCCT
>DBPZ01000052.1:14570-15156 GCA_002305655.1 Lentisphaeria bacterium UBA1407
AACACCTGAGACCACCCGGGGTGCACATGCCAGAACCAAACGCACCCCATGATCCATCAAGGCGCTTTTCAAGAACAAAGACACTGCTCATGAGACCACCCCAGGCCTCTGTCAGAGCTGAATGTATTCAAGAAGACCACCTTGGGTGCCATTTTTGTACCTAAGATATTGTTCCGACTTCTTAATAACGTCGAAAGCACTTCAAATGGCATCCCAGGTGCCTCTTCCTGAGCCGAAGGCGAAGGAAGGGTGTTTTGCTTTGTTTTTGCGGGAAAAGGACTCCTTCGAGTTCCTCCGCGACAAAAAAAGACTCCGCAACCCTTGCCCTCCAAGTCTCAAGGAGATGATTTTGAGGAGAACTGTGGAATCCGGGCACGACGAAGCATCGGCGAGGGAAGGCTTCTCAAAAATTCCGGGTTCCGCCGGCCGGCGACGCCGTATCAAATTGGATTTTTCGGATCAGCCGGCTGGTGCCGGGCGCCCGCCCTTTTTGGGCTTTGGCTTCTTTTCGGCCCTGGCCTTCCTTTTGGCCTCCAGGCGGTCGAACAGGCAATTGCCGGCAGGCTCGATGGCGAACCTCCAGAGG
>DBPZ01000002.1 GCA_002305655.1 Lentisphaeria bacterium UBA1407
CTAGTTTCAACTGCTTTATTTAGGCTAAACGCTTTCGTTTCTTCTAACATAACCCACAAATTTCCCCTTTGCAATCAATGAAACGAAAACGTCAAGGGCATCGAGAATTCGTAAAACCCTACCTTGCCGGACGCGGTCTCCCATCGCGATAATGCCCCTTGTGATGCGGTGGTGGCGGCGGACGATGAGCAGGTCTGGCATGACGCTCAACACGAGGAGGACCATAGGGGCGAGGATGATGATGACGGTGATGGTGATGATGGCAACCGACCAACGAAAACGACATCACAACAACCAATAGCAAAAACCATGCTTTTTTCATTGCTTTCCTCCTGTTTGGTTTGACTTGACTTTTTCAACGACCCTTCCGTGGATCATCTCAGTCCTGCAAACTAATATGCCTAGCCCATCCCTTTTTCTATTCCTTTCCATTTCCCAATGATCTTTGGGTATTGGTCCCTTGTGGCAAACGATCATGACATTCCGACCTGCCCCTTCACGCACAAAACTTTACGGGTTGAAAACTTGAATTTTCAGCTTGAAATGCGATTGTTTTATTTTACATATTATTGGGCAAGAGCATGAGGATTTTGGTATCATGGACAGCATTTTCATTGTCATACCAAGCTACAACGAAGGAAAAGTCCTTCGTGAAACGGTTTCGTCCTTGCAATCGCTACCCTACGAGATAGTCGTTGTCGACGACGGTTCCAAGGTTGATTCCCGCCCGATGCTTGCCGGGTTGCGGGTTCATTATTTGCGCCATCCTCTCAATCTCGGCCAGGGCGCAGCTCTCCAAACCGGAATGGACTACGCCCTGGAAAAGGGCGCTGATGTGGTCATACACTTCGATGCAGACGGCCAGCATGACCTCAATGACATCCCAACCTTCCTTGATGCCCTCGAAAATGGAGCCGATGTCGTCCTGGGTTCACGATTCCTTAGGGCTTCCGACCTGGAACAGGTTCCAAAAAGGAAACGGATCCTCTTGCGAGGAGCAAAAATCGTCAATGGAATCTTTACGGGAATGTGGCTGTCGGATGCACACAACGGATTCAGGGCACTGAATCGAAAGGCGCTGGAAGCCATCGACCTGACAGAAAACAGAATGGCACACGCAACTGAAATCCTATCGCTGATCAAAGCGGCAAAGCTGAAAGTCCAGGAAGTCCCGGTCACGATTCGCTACACGGAATACTCGCAGGCAAAGGGCCAGAAATGGACCAATTCAATCAACATCCTGATTGATCTGATTTTGAGCAAGCTTTTTTGACGGAGCTGGAATATGTCATTTGTCCTACTCATAGCAGGAGTTATTGCATTGTCAGTGGTGAGCCACTTGCTTTGGATGATGTTTGGGAAATAGTCGCAACAGAGGAGACGTACTTGTGAGTTGGATTCAATTATTATTGATCGTCGGGCTTGTTTTCCTTGGCTTTTTGGCCGGGCTTGTTTTGCGGAACAAGTTGTTTGGCCGCTTGTTTTTTACGGGAATTTTTCTTTTAGGCATCATTTTTGTCGCATGGCCTGATTTGACGACTGTTCTTGCGCAACTGATCGGCGTCAATCGAGGAACCGATCTTCTTCTTTACTTGTTGATCATCGCTGTATTTTTCGGCGGCTTGTGCATCGTCGCAAAATGCCGTCAGCAGGACAGGCGCTTGACCTTGCTTGTCAGAAAACTAGCGATACGTGATTCTGAAATCAATCCCAAATAACCTACAGGAGGTACAAGATGTCATCCAGAGCCTTTGCATTGATCGCAGCGTCGGCACTCCTCTTCGCATCCGCCTTGACTGCCCAGAATAACTGGGAAGTCGTCAAGCAAGTCCAGAAAATCAACGTCGAATCACAACCCAACCTCATCACCAAGGACGCCGAATGGAAGCCTTGGGAACAAGGATTCGAAAAACAAGGAGATCTGATCGTTTGCGACAACGGGACTGACTCCAGCAACATACGCGGCGCCGGAACCATCGTCGTCTTGAACCAAACAATACCGGCATCAATCAGGGCGACAGCAAAAGCCAAGGGCGAAAAAATCAGCGGAAACCCTGACAACAACTATTCGCTCTACCTGGACTTCACCTACCAGGACGGCACACCACAATGGGGAGTCATCGACGTGTTTCCTACCGGGACACATGATTGGAAAGAGGCCGTCGTTGACTTCATACCTGAAAAGCCAATCAAACACGTAAACGTCTATGTCCTGCTCAGAAACCATGCCGGCAAGGCCAGCTTCAAGGACATCACCCTCAGAGAAAGCAAGGAAGGAGCCAATGTCAAGAAATTCGACGGCTCACCGCTCAAAAGCTGGAAACCCTACAAGGGATTCCATATCAGAAACTTCGGCGAAGATAGCGACTTCTACGGCTTCGGCGGGCAGGCTCCCTACGGCGTCCAGCTGAAGACGACAGAAACCACGGACCAAGACGGAGTACGCCGCATCGAAGCCGACTTCCTCGCCACGGACACATCGAAGGACCTCTGCATGCAAATCGCCTACTCCCTCCCCTTGGAAGGAATTGGCTGGCAATGGCTTGAGCACACCCGCCAGCGCGAAGCCACCACAGGCCGCTACGAATTCACGGAGACCTCAGTTACCAATCATGGTGCGACAGGTCGCCTATCCTACTGGCCCTTTGGCGCGGTTGCGAAGGACGGCCGTGGCCGTGCCTTGGCGATTGACATGTTCACTCCTGCCCATCATCGTTGCGGATTCAATAGTGCCTTGAACGAGCTTTACATTGTTTGTGACGTCGCCTTGACCAAGGAACAGCCCAAGGCGACCCTCAAGCTGGCCCAGTTTGACTTTGACGCCTCCTGGGGCTTCCGTTCCGCCTACGCCGCCTTGGTCAAGGCGTTCCCGGCTGCATTCGTCAACAGGATCGAAAACCAGGGCAACTGGATGGCATTCGCTCCCATCAGCAAGGTCGAGGGCTGGGAGGACTTCGGCTTCGCCATCAAGGAAGGCATAGATGAGCCCAAGTGGGATGACGACCATGGCATCCTAACCTTCAGATATACGGAACCCTTGACCTGGTGGATGAACATGGATCCGACAAAGCCGCGGGAGTACGAAGACGCCCTCGCAAAGGCGCGCGAACTGGAGGCAAAAGGAAACAAGCAAGCCATGGCGCTTTTCACCAGTGGGCACAAGACACTGGATGGAAAATTCTCTTCACGCATATCCAACACCCCCTGGAGCACAGGGGCGGTCTGGAGCATGAACTCAATGCCGGGAATCCCAGGAGAGGTCACCGACTTCAAGACCAAGTGGAACGAAGACAGAAAAAGCACCTACACAAGAACTGATATCAATTACAAGCTGGATGGCGAATACATCGACTCCAGCGAAGGATATGTCACACAGACAATCGACTACGACAGAACGCGCTTCCAGTACGCCAAGGCGCCAATCTGCTTCGACCGGCAGGCAAATCCGGGCATTTTCACAGGATTGATTGCCTACGAGTACGTCAGGCAGATTTCCGAGGATGTCCACGCTTTGGGCAAGCTGATGATGGCGAATTCCACCCCGTCAAGACTCTGGTTCCTGGCACCCTGGCTCGAAGTGATGGGATCAGAAATGAACTGGAACTACAATGCAAAATGGCGCCCACCTTCAGATACCGTCCTGTTTTACAGACGAGCAATCTGCGGACCAAAACCCTATTGCATCCTGCAAAACTCGAATTTTGACGACTTCGGGCTGGAGCAATCCGAGCTTTACATGAAGCGTTCCCTCTTCTATGGATTCTATCCAAGCTACTTTAGCGCCGACGCCTCAACCAAGCACTACTTCAGGAATCCTGTCCTCTACAACCGCGACCGCCACCTGTTCAAGAAATACGTTCCGCTTTGCAAATTGGCGGGCGAAGCAGGCTGGGAACCAATCACGCTGGCGCACTCCTCAAATCCACAAGCCATTTGGCTGGAACGATTTGGAGAGAAGTACTACACCGTCTTCAATGGATCCGATGAATCCGCTTCGGCAACGATCTCCTTTGATAAGCCCATAGCCAAACTGCTCGATCGAGTTTCGGGCAAGGAATACACCGTGTCAGGCAAATCCATCTCCGTTACCCTCAATTCCGAAGACGTGATGCTCCTGGAAGCCATCCAATAATCAAACACAGGAGAACAAAAATGCCTTCAAAATCATCGCTTCTGGCAATCACCCTTTCGCTCGCCATGCCGATTATCGCGCAAGCACAAAACGTGGTCAAGAAAACACTGGACATAAACCAAGCAAACGCACCTAATCTAATCGACGAAAACACAATCTGGAGAGCATACCAGGAAGGCTTCGCAAAACAGGGCGATGTCTTCGTCTGCGATAATGGCGATGACGTCAAGCGCCATGCCGGAGCCATGACCGTCATCCAGCTCAATCAGGACAAGCCATACCCAATCTGGGCATCAGCCACAAGCAAGGCAGTCAATGTCTCAGGTTCCCCTGACTCAAGCTACTCCATCTATATGGACCTGACCAACATGGACGGATCACACCAATGGGGAGTCATCAATACATTCTCAACAGGGACACATGACTGGGAAACCGTCGAAGTCCTCTATGTCCCCGACAAGCCAATCAAGCTGGTCTCCCTTAACCTCCTGCTCAGAAACCACGCAGGAAGAGCCGAATTCAAAGACGTCATCTTCCGAGAATTCAAGGATGACGTGACCAGGTTCGACAGGGTTCCCATCAAGTCCTGGAAACCATCGCCGGGCTTCCAGATCCGAAACGTATCAACCAAAAGCGACTTCTACGAAGCAACCGAAGGAATGCCATTCGGAGTCAAGATCCAACCCAAGGAAACTATTGACGCACAAGGAATTAGACGCATCGAGGCGACGCTTGAGGCGACCGATACATCCAGCGACCTGTGCCTGCAACTAGTTTATGCGGTTCAGCTGCAGGGAAAAAACTGGAACTGGACCTCCCTTTCAAGAACAGATCAGAAGCCCATTGAACAAATCGAGTATTCGACAAACAACGCCAGTTTGCAGGGCGCAGGCGGCGGTCTTGCCAGATGGCCCTTTGCGGCAGTCGTTGACGGCTCCCGGGGCATCGGTCTTTCGCTTGACCTTTTCCATCCCGCCCACCATCGGACAGGCTACAATGCCGTCACCAACGAACTCTATGTCGTCTATGACATTGCCTTGACCAAGGAGCAGCCCCGCGCATTCGTCAAGCTGGCTCAATTTGAGTTTGACGGAACCTGGGGGTTCCGCGGCGCGATTGAAGGGCTCTACAAGACTTTCCCCAATGCCTTCCTCAATAGGATCGAGAAGCAGGGAATCTGGATGGCATTCGCCAAGATCAGCGAAGTCCAGGATTGGCAAGACTTCGGCTTCAGAATCAAGGAAGGGAACAATGAAACCGATTGGGATGACAAGAACGACATCCTGACCTTCAGATATACCGAGCCGATGACCTGGTGGATGAAAATGGATCCGGAACTCCCAAGAACCTACGAACAGGCACTCAAGCACGCCGAAACACTCGCCGAAAAAGGAAACCACTGGGCGATTGCTTTCCTCAAATGCGGACACAAGACAAAAACCGGGGAACGTCCGCACAAATTGTTGGATACGCCCTGGTGCAACGGAGCAGTCTGGAGCATTAATTCAATGCCGGGATTCCCGGGCGAAATCAGCCACTTTAAGTTACAATGGAACGAAAAAATCATCGACAGCCTCTACGGTCCTAACGCCAAGGGAAACCTGGATGGAGAATACGTTGACTCAAGCGAAGGATATGCCACTGCGGTAATGGATTACGACAGGGAGCACTTCGCCGTCGCACAAACCCCACTCACCTTCGACACGTCAGACAAAGCGCCCGGCATCCACAAGGGCCTGATCTCGTTCGAGTACATCAGGAAACTGGAACAAGACGTCAGGAAAATGGGCAAGCTGATGATGGCAAACTCGACACCAGGGCAATACTGGTGGCTCGCACCCCTCCTTGATGTCATGGGCACGGAGTGGAACTGGAACCGTGGCGGGAAATGGAGTCCGCCAGATGACCATGCCATGCTCTACAGGCGCATCCTGTGCGGACCTAAACTCTACAGCATCCTCCAAAATACGAACTTCGATGAATTTTCCTACGAATGCTCCGAACGCTACATGAAACGATGCCTCTTCTATGCATTCTATCCAAGCTACTTTAGCGCTGACGCATCAACCAATCACTACTTCAGAAATCCTGCCCTCTACAATCGTGATAGACCCCTCTTCAAAAAGTACCTCCCGCTCTGCAAGTTGGCGGGCGAAGCAGGCTGGCAGCCGATAACCCATGCAAAAACTTCAAAACCAGAAGAAATCTGGATCGAGCGGTACGGAGACAATATCTACACCGTCTTCAATGGCTCCGAAGAATCCGCTTCGGCAACCATCTCATTTGACAAGCCTGTCGCCAAGCTGATCGACCAGGTCTCAGGCAAGGAATACACCGTGGCAGACAAATCCATTTCCATCACACTCGACTCCGAGGACGTGATGCTCCTCCAGGCAATCGAGTGACGGCACCATGCGCTTTTCACTGATCACAATCTGCAAGAATTCACAACGCACGCTGAGACGAACACTCGAATCCGTCTTGGCTCAAAAGACCTTGCCTGACGAGTACATCTTCGTCGATGGAAACTCAACGGATCGAACCCAGAACATCATTGACGAGTACGTGCCTCGCCTTGGCGACAAGGGAGTAAAGGCGATCAGCCTCAAGCAAGTCGATGCCCCGGGAGAAGCCGGCATACCAGTCGCATGGAACCAAGGCATCAAAACCGCGACAGGCGACGTCATCGCACTCCTGAACAGCGATGACTGGTACGAGCCGATGGCGCTGGAAAGCGTCGCAACCGCCTTTCAACAATCGCCTGACGCAGGCGTTGTTTCGGCGCCGGTGAACTTCCTCGACCAAGTGGGCAAGGTGGTCTCGACCTCATTTCCCAAGTGCCTTTGCCTTCTTCCCATTCTGATGCCGGTTCCCCATCCGGGACTTTTCGTCAAGAAGTCAACCTACGACCGACTTGGCCTGTACGATACATCCTACAGGATCTCGGCAGATTACGATTTCGTCTGGAGACTCGCCAAAAACAAGGTGGAATTCGCATACATCAAAGAACCGCAAGTCAATATGGAGCTGGGAGGATTGGCCAACGCAAACCGAAAACCAGCACGGGACGAAACTAGAAACATCGCAACCAAACACCAGCCCTACAATCCAATCCCCTACATCGCATGGATTGCAAGAACAATTCTCAACCGATAGGAAAAGCCATGAAAAAAGCACACTACATTTCAGGTACGCACTGGGATCGTGAATGGTACAGGACATTCCAGGAATTCAGGCTGCTCTTCGTCGAACTCGTTGACGATCTTTTGGATTTGATGGAAAGCAATCCCGACTTTAAGTATTTTCACTTTGACGGGCAGACCTGCGTCCTTCCGGACTATCTTGAGTTGCGTCCAGAGAACAAGGATCGTCTTGCGGCCCTGATTCAATGCGGTCGCATTTTGGTCGGGCCTTGGTTTACGATGCCGGATCTGTTCTGCCCTGGCGCGGAGGCGTTGGTTCGGAATCTGTTGATGGGCCAGCGGATCGCCACCGAGTGGGGAACCAAGGCGATGCCCGTCGCCTACACCTGCGACATGTTTGGCCATCCCTCTCAAATGCCCCAGATCTATCGTGGCTTTGACCTGGAGTACTGCGTATTGGGCCGTGGCACCAACGAGTTCGACACCCCGGCATTCTTCAATTGGCGTGCCCCTGACGGCACGGATGTGTTCACCTTCAAGCTCCAAGACGCCATCGGATACGGGGCATTCTGCGCCGCCAGACAAGTCCTGGAAGCGGGAGACGCAGACATCGAAAAGGCAAAGGCCGCACTCAAAAGCTACATCGACCACGAAATTTCAAGAACCAACGGCGACACGCTCTGCCTGATTGACGCGATCGACCACGCCCCACCAGCAACGGACGCACCCAAGTACATACAAACCGCCGAAGCGGCCTGCCCAGGAGTCTCAGTCAAGCACTCTACCCTGCCTGAATTCTTCAAGGACGCCGTAAAAACCGCACGTGACGTGCCAGTCAGGCAACGGGAACTCAGGGATCCGGCACGAAACAGGCACGGATATCTCTGGCTTATCCCAAATTGCGTCTCGTCCAGGGCAAGAATGAAACAAGCCAACGACGAATGCCAGGCACTCCTCGAACTCCAGGCGGAACCATTCTTCGCCATCGCAGACGACCTGGGCTTCAAGCCGGCACCAAAGCTAATGCTCAATGTCGCATGGCAAACACTCCTGCTCAATCACGCACACGATTCGATCTGCGGATGCTCAATCGACCAGGTCCACAGGGATATGATGTATCGGTTCGACCAGGTCAGCCAGCTGGCAACCCAACTGAAAGTCAGGGCATTCGGGCACCTGACAACGCGAGCCAAAAACCTGGCGAAAAACAACCATGAATTCATGACTACCCTCGGCAATTCTCTGCCCTACCCCAGGCGCGGCCCCGTTGTAACGACGATTGACTTCCCCCACGATTGGCCATCGAAATTCCACGATGCCTTCCGTGCCCAAGCCTACAATGCCTTTATCCTCGAAGACGAAAACGGCAACAAGATCAACTACCAGATCCTGGACATCCAACGGGAATTCGGCGAGAGGACGCAATTTGCCCGCATGGGTTGGGGCGGCAATGCCCAAAGCGGTTCGCGCTACAAGGTCGCCGTGGACATCGACCTGCCTGCCCTGGGATTCACGTCCTTCGTGGTCAAGCCCGCTCCGATGCTCCAGCGCACCGTCGGATCCCTCAGAGTTGCTCCCAATGTTGCCGAAAACGACGCCCTGAAGTTGATCGTCAATCCCAATGGGACGTTGACAATCATCGACAAGCTCAATGGGAATCAATTCAACGACTTATTGACCTTCGAGGATCGTTCTGAAATTGGCGATGGTTGGTTCCACGGTCACACGATGTCTGACGAGATTGCGCTTTCCACCGGCGCACAGGCTAAGATTTCCGTTGTCGAGGACGGTCCCCTGTCCGTCACCTTCCGGATTCAGGTTTCGATGAATTTGCCCAAGCGTTACAATTGGCACACTGAGCATCGCTCGACGGCTCGCGAGGATCTGCTCATCGTATCGTTGGCGACTCTCAGGAAGAACGCCACCCAGGTCGAGGTCACGACCACGGTTCACAACACCATCGAGGACCATCGCCTCAGGGTTCTCTTCCCCTCCGGCGCCAAGAATGCAACCACATGGTTTGCCCACCATCCCTACGACTTCGTGGAACGTGACATCGCCATCCGTGCCGAGACCGCAGATTGGTCCGAAATGGATCAAGCGGAAAAGCCATTCCTGAACATTCAGGCTGTTGGCGATGACAAGCAGGGACTGGCGTTTATCTCCGCAGGAGCAATGCACGAAGGCGGTGTCGTTGACGACCAGGTCAGAACCATCCAGACAACCCTCTTCAGATCATATCGAAGAACCGTCAATACCCCAGGCGAACAAGATGGACTCGAACTTGCAGACCTGACATTCACATTCGCGCTCAAGCCCTACAAGGGCAAACTTCCCGCCGCCGACCTGGCGCAGGCAATGCTCAAGCTCCAAGCCCCAATCATCTCAAGGTTTACAGGAAAAACCTCCTCGGGCTACCCGCCAATCGACGGCGATGGAGACACGACACAATCGTTCATGCAACTGCTTGACGGAAAACTCGTATTCTCGACATTCAAGCCCGCCGACGATGGAAATGGATACATCCTCAGGCTCTGGAACCCAACCGACCAGCAACTCTCAGAAAGGGTCAGGCTCTGGAAGCAACCCGGCAACATCCAACTCGTCAACCTGGCTGAAAAACCACTTGGAGAAACACTGGCTGCCGCTGACAAAGTCGTCACCATCAGCGCGGCGCCGCATAAAATCGTCACCATCAGGATTCTAGATTGAACCAAAAACAAGGGAGACACTCGATGAAACACTGTGCAATACTCCTGACCCTTGCGTTTCTGGCATCAACTCATGCGCAAACCGTCAGACAAATCAGAGTCAATGACACCCCCGGACCACAAGGATTCCTGACGCTCGGCGGGGAATTCCCAGGCGCAAAAGCGGAATTGACGCTCAGCGATGAAGCCGCAAAGTTGGATTTCGACCTGACCAAGGGCAACTATATCGGATTTGTCCAGCCAGTCATCCTCCCAAAAGGAACAACAACCCTGACCTTCAAGGTCAAGCCAACCGTACCGGAGACGCGATTCTTCATCAGAACTTCGGATAGCAAGCAACAGCAGCATATGAGAAGAATCGCTGGCTTCAGCAAGCCGAACCAATGGACGACGCTGCAAACCGATTTGTCCAAGTTCGAGGCATCCTGGGGCAAAAACGAAAAAAAAGTACATTGGCCAATTACCGAGATTGTCATCGGAATCGAAATCAACAAGGCCAAGACACCAATCGGTTCATTTGAACTCAAGGACTTGGAAGTCACCACGACGGCGTCTGTCAAGGAGCTCCCCAATATCATTTTGAACAATATGAGCGATCGCTTTGGATTGCTGTTCTATCCTGATGAAAATCCATCCTTCAAGTACAAGCTCGCCACGAGGGAAATGGGCAGGTCAACCAAGTTCGATGTGACCCATACCGTCAAAAACTGGCTTGGCGAGACATTCTACACGGAAACCCAAAAGGCGACTGGCGAGCAAAACCTGTACACGTGCGTCCTGACTCCCGACAAGCTCAAGAACCAATTCGGATCGTTCCAGATTGAGATTACCGCCCAGAACCCCGACGATCCCAATGACAGGCAATCCTTCTCGCTGTGGTTCGGCCGTCTCCAAGGTCCCAATCCCAAGCCCTGCCCGTTCATAGGCGTTGGTACCCATCCGGGACATGGTTGGGGGCACGGCGACCTTCGGTTGATCGATATCCTCTCCGCCGCAGGAATCGGCAATGTCCGCGACGAAATCCACTGGGGAACAGTCGAAACCAAGAAAGGCGAATATACCGTTCCGCAACGTGGCATCGACTACGTCAACAAGCTCAACGAGCGCGGCATTCGCTTCAACTACTGCATGACCTATGACAACAAACTCTACGAAAATCCTTGCGATCCCCATGGCTTCGCCAACTTCGCCGCATACATGGGGAATTTTTTCAAGGACAAGAACATCACGTTTGAGATTTGGAATGAGGCCTACAACTTCCACTTTGGCAAGCGCTATCCTGGAGTTACGGATGGCTATCCCAACTGGGTTCGCAAGTTCGTCGAGCTTTCCCTGGAAGCGAAGCGTGCGATCCGCAAGGTCAATCCCAATGCGGACATTGCCGTATGCGCCGAGGACGTTGAACGCTCACTGATCATGCAAATCGAACTGGGCATCGCCGACGATCCCAGGGATATCATCTCATTCCACCCCTACTGCCACGGACAACCAAGACCGGAAAGGGAAATGTTCCTCAAGGACAACGGAACCAAAATCCGGCAGCTCTGCGAAAAGCACGGCGGCGCAAAACGATTCATCATCACCGAAGCAGGCTGGACGACCTATTCCGGCGAAATGGAATACCTGGCGATTGCAGGAGGATACCCCCGATCTTCCTATGTCCATCAAGCACAATACCTTATCAGGATGTACCTCACGGCAATCGCTTCAGGAGTCGAATACGCTTGCCAATATGATTTCAAGAACGATGGCAGCAACCGCTCATACACCGAGCATAACTTTGGAATCGTGCACCAAGACTACTCGCCAAAGCCATCGCTCCTGGCTATCGCCCACTTGACCAGACTCCTCGAAGACGCGACATTTGTCGAAAACCTCGCACAAGACCCGAGGCAATTCTCCTTGTATCACTTCAAGGACAAGAACAAGCGCGACCTTGTCGCAGCATACGTGATCAATGGCGAAAAGTCATTCGAATTCCCATGCGCAAGCGATGTGAAAATCATCGATCTCCAAGGAAATCCAATCAAGCCGACAATCAAGAACGGAAAACTTGCCATCACCCTGACGGAAATCCCAGTCTACATCTACGGGCTTGACCTGAATAACATCAGCCAGCACGCACGATTGGAACTCATCCAAAAGTCAAGCCAAACCTTGATTGGAGATCTCATTACCTTCCAAGTCAACCTGACCAACAGAATCGGAAAAACCGCCGAAAAGGCAACCGCTTCCTACACATTCAACCCGACGCCAAAGGAATTCAAGCCTATTACCTGGGACCTGACAACCAATCTCCCCAACAAGGCAACATTCACGACGTTGCTCGCAGCAAAGCTGGATGCCCAAAACTGGTCCGAACTCAACGGAAAAAACGTCGAACTAATCGTTACATGCGACGTCGATGGAATCACCGCCGAATCTAAGCTCGTCTTCCAACCTTCAATGCCGATCATAGCCAACGCAAACGCAATCATCCGCAAAAACAACCAACTCAAAATTCCGATTACGTTCAATAACACGGCTCGACGAAGGGGCGCAATCGAAATCGAACCCATCTCCGAACAAATCAAAAACCTCAAAAAGGCTTCTTTTGAACTCAATGGAGATGAATGCCAAGTCGTTTACTTGAACATCGAGGGAAATACAATCCCGGACAATCCTACTTTGACCCTGAATGCAAAACTCAGCAGTGGCTGGCAACATACATTCACCTCCCAACTCGCAAATGCGATCATCCCTAAAGCACCGGCTAAAATCCCGCTCGCAATGAAACCAGCTACATTCAGCGTACCTGACAACAATCCGCTCCCCTACAATACAAACGACCTGGACGCAAAAGCATTCGTATCCCAGTCGCAAAAGGGAATCATCCTTGAAATCCAGGTGTTCGACGACAACTTCTTCCAGCCCTACTCCAACCAGAACACGCTTTGGGCTGGAGATTCAATCCAGGTATCCTTAACCTCGGAAGGCTCGCAAAACCACTTGGCGATAATGGCGGCGTCCGTACAGGGCAAGCCCAAGCTGATCGTCGAAAACAAGATTTTGAACGATGTTTCCCACGATGGCATCGCCTTCAACTGCAAGAATCTTGACAAGAACACGATTCTCTACACGGTTGAAATCCCCTGGAACGTCCTTCCCAAACTCGATGGAATCGTCAGGCTCTCAGCCTTGGTCAACGACAACGACGGCAACGGCCGAAAGTCATACACGCAATTCCACGGCGGCATCGGCAAAGACAAGAACATCGCTGAATTCGGCACCTATTCGCTCGAATAATATCGCGACGCTTCAGGCCGTCTTGTTCTGCAGCGAGGCAAATTCGTCCGACCTGTCCAACCCTGTCCAACCCTGTCCAACCTGTCCGACCTGTCCAACCCTGTCGGACCCTATCCGACCCTGTCCGACCTGTCCGACCCTGTCCGACCATGTGACTGGAAGATTGAACTGGGACATGGAACGTTGACGTTGGGTTTCTAGACCTTAAGGTTTTGGGGACTAGGACAGGGGCGGACAAAAGTTGTCATGGCGTCAACTGCTTTTTAGGGTAAAACATCCACAAAACCATAACCGATTTCAAATTTTGAACAGCAATCGGTTATTTTTTTACCATCACTCTTGTTTTTTTGTGATATCATTGTACTGTTTATTGGCTAGAGCAGTAAAATTTTGCACATTGGCATGGTATTTGCTCAAATATCATGTAGGAATAGTTCACAATGGCAAAACTACTTTAGACAAGGAATGGAACGATGAGACTTGCTGGACTTGATTTCGAGACAGCAAATTGGAAAAACGGCAGCATTTGCGCTGCTGGCTGCGTGGTGTTGGCTGACGGCGTGGCGACAGAAAGCCAGGAGTGGCTGATTCATCCCCGTAAGGGATACTGCTGGATGCTGCCGAAATTTACCGAGATTCACGGGCTGAACTACTGGGATGTAAAGGATAGCCCGGAATTCCCGGAAGTGTGGCCGGAACTACGGCGGATGCTGCTCTCGGCGGATTGTGTAATCATCCACCATGCCCCCTTTGACCTGAGGCAGCTGCGCAGTGTCCTGGCACTCTATCAGCTGCCACCGGTCGAGTTCGATTACGCAGACAGCCTAGTCATCAGTCGAAAACTCTTCCCCGACATGACGTCGCACGCCCTGGATGCGATGGCCGAATATTTTGGCATCAGCTTTCAGCATCACAATGCGCTTGAAGACGCCATGACCTGCGCCAGCATCATCGCGAAAACCGGCATTCCGGATGGATTCGTACAACGTTTCAGCACGATAACAAAAAAAGGTTTGACACCATGAACAAGACACTGATTCTTACTGGCTGGGGACATCGGGACTACGCATTCGCCGCCGCTTTGGCATTGCGGCATTTCAAGGAAGCCGACATTCTGGGCATGAGCATGCGCCGTCTGCCTGAATTCCTGGAGTCGGTCGAGGGCTACACTGAAATCGCGATCCTGGGTGTCGGCCTGAGCGGCAATCCCAAACGGTTGTCGGAAGCGCTGAAGAGCCTGAGGAAAAAGGAGGTACGGGTCGTCTGGATCAGCGCTTTTGACTTTCCGGAATGGATGGAGGATGACGTCAGGACGAATCTCGAGGCGCATATCGCAGGCGGCGATGTATTTGAAGCAACCGCAATAGCCTACGATCAGGATACCAGCGACCTTCTCGAACTGTTGGACGACAAGACAGCCATCGGCAAAAAGTACGAGCAGTTCCTTGAAGCGTCGATGTATTTCTACCGCAACTATCAGGATGAGCAGGCCTATTCGAGGGTCATCCACCATATTGCCGCCAGGAATGATGACAGCGCTTGGACAGATGCCGAAAAGTGCATGATCGAGCATTTCAAGCGCTATGGCAACTACGAGTTTGCCGGCAAGAGCGATGTCATGGCCGATTTGCAAGACAAAGTCAACCGCATCGCCAAGCATGATCGGGCACGGGTATTGATTCTCGGCGAAACAGGCACAGGCAAGGAAGCAGCGGCCTGGCAGCTGCATGACAAGTCCAGGCGCAGAGATGAGCCATTAATCGCCTTCAACTGTGCCAGCGTCGCGCCAAATCTACTGGAAAGTCGGTTCCTGGGCCATGAAAAAGGCGCCTTTACGGGAGCGACCGAGGCGCGCGCCGGCGTATTCGAAGCTGCCGACGGCGGCACGCTGTTCCTGGATGAAATTGGCGAGCTGCCCCTTGAGGCTCAGGGAATCCTCCTTCGCGTCCTGGAAGGCGGCCGTTTCTATCGCTTGGGCAACAACCAGACTGAAACCGAGGTGGATGTGCGCGTCATTGCCGCCACCAACCGAGATTTGCCCGCCATGGTACGCGAGGGCAAGTTCCGCGAGGACCTCTATCATCGGTTGAGCATTATCCAGCTGCGCATGCCGCCTCTGCGTGAACATCGCGAGGACATTCCGGCCATCGCCCGCGCCTTCCGCAAACGCACCAAGATGCCCGGGCAACTCACCCAGGCACAGCACGAAGCGCTGATGGACTATGACTACCCGGGCAATGTCCGCGAACTCTTCAACCTGCTGGAACGGGCCGAGGTCATGGGCGTCGGCGACTACCGCCAACTCATCCGCGAACACAAGGAGATCAACGCGGGAATGTCAATAAATAAAGAAACCCCCATCCCGGACAACCTGGAAGAAGCGAGGCGAATGCACATCAAACGCGTCTGCGAAAAATACAATGGGAATATTACCAAAGCGGCCGAGGCGCTGGGAACGTCGAGAAATACGGTGAGGAAGTACTTGGAATAACTTTTAACCCAAAAAAAGCAGTTGACCCCTTATGATTGTAGTGCCTTTACAAGGCACGGTCTTCGGGTGGGTTCGCCACCCCCAGACTGAAGTCTGGGGTTAAGCATCGTCAAGCGCTTACAGCGCAATGCATTATGCAAATCCTTCTGACAAGCCCGAACTGTCGTCCGCATCTGACCCGTGTGGATTGCGGACAGCCAGTCCGCACCAAAGACTTTGCGCCGTAGGTGCCTGACCATGCTTAACCCCGGGCTTTAGCCCGGGGATAGGACGCCCCCATGCTGGGCGCCTTGTAAAGGCGCAATATGGTGAACGAAATGAATTTTATAACCAATTGAAAATCAATCCATTAGAAATTAAAGACTAGCGTCAATTTCTTTTTTAGGATAATGGAAACATCACCCAGGCAGCACTTGCATTGGGAACGTCGAGGAATACAATGAGGAAGTATTTGGAGAAGTGGGGCAGAGAGGAGGAGGGGCAATTGTGCCGAGACGGTTACGCCAAGTTAAACCCGAACTCGTTTGAGAGACAGACGTTATCTAATATGGCTTAAGAACAATCAACAATGAAAGGAATGAGCGATGACAAAAAATGTATGGAAGGTTGGTTCTAATTGGGGAAATGAAAGCGTTCTTGATTTATTTCTTGATTATGGTTGCATTTTCATTGGCGGGGTTAACGATGGCAAAAGAAAAGGGAATTGGCAAGCGCTTTTACCAGGCGACTTGCTTATAATTTCAGACAAATCTACACCAGTGGCAATAGGAGAAGCCTTGAGTCCGATGGAGACCTATGAAAACTCTGATATTAGAATGAGTAAACACGACGAGGATACCTATATCGACGATGATGTACGCCTCTGCAAGGCACATATCGCTCTACTCTCTCAAGAAGAACGCAACCACATGTCGTCGGAGAAAGTTATTACCGCCTGGAATAAGTATCTTGAAAGACAACAGCAAGAGGAATTTGATATCAACAGCAGAACAATGTCGCTTTTTGATCTCGGTGCAGAAGAAGGAATATTTTCTTCTAACATAAAATACCGTATTCCTATATATCAGAGGCCTTATTCCTGGGGTGAAAATGAACTACGCCGTTTAATTGAAGATTTACGACAGGCAGTACCTAATGATGAGCCGGTCTTCATGGGAACGATGCAACTTACTCAAGCTATTCCCTTGTCAGCAAATGGCGTAAAGAAAGCGCATGATATTATTGATGGGCAACAACGAATAACCACATTCATTCTTTTGCTTTGTTTGATTCAGCATAAAATGTCAAAGAATCCAGGGCAAATATGTATGGGTGCACTCAGAACCTTGGTTAATCGAGGTGAAGCTCAACGGGATTTAGATGAGTTTTGGATGGCCTATAAACAGGGAACGCATACAAAGCAGGCTAACGAAGTAGTAAGCAGAAATCCATATTTGCGTAATGCTGCTATACTTGAAGGTCTTTTAGAGGAATATTTCCCGACCAATTCCACAGATGAAGAAGAAGTGGTTTCTGTTGAAGAACTCTGGAATTTCCTGCAAGAAAAAATTCGCTTTGTGGTTATTGAAACGCGTGCAGGCCTGTCCAAAACACTGAAGATATTTAACACCATTAATACCACTGGACTTGATCTTGGCGCAGAAGATTTGTTCAAGATCCGTTTTTACGAATATCGTAAATGGTGCGGTGACCAAGACCAGGTTTTTGATCAGATTTCTGATATTTACGCATCAATTGAGGTTTTTAACCGCGAACATCCTGGAGATTCATTGTCTATGGGGACGCTTCTTGCGACTTGTCAACGTGTGTTAATAGCAAAATATGACATGAGTTATGCAACCTTTGAGATGGGCTATGAGCGATTCTTTGATCGATTTTTTGACACTGTACTTGGCATACATATTTGGCCAGAATTTAAGGCCTATGTTGGGAAAAAAGACCTATTGACAGTGGCAGACTTGAATAATCTGTTGAATTGTTTTGTGGCTAGGCAGAAACTTCGTGAAAATGATTGGAATTACCGAATTATAGAACGAATGTTTTGGGATACTCGCTATGGTTATGTCCATGATTATGGTGTAATAGCTCTTTTCTTTAAGCAAATCAACGAAAATGAACTTTGCAATTTTACTACTGCCTTGTTTAAGGTTTTAGTTCCACCAAGCCTATTCTGGGCGAAGAAAGTATATGCTGCTAGAAGAGAATTATTTAAGCTACTAAAGGAAATAAGTAAAAAACCAGGAATTTCTGTAGTTAATGAAGCTTTAACATCATTAAATTTAGGTGACTTGGACTTAGTAAAACTGATGGAACATGCTTGTACTTACGAAATTGTTTGGAATCATCTATGGAAAAGGCTAATTTGCCGCCTAGCTGAATATCTCAAAAACGACAAGAAAGATGAAGCTTTGTACAAAAATCTGTTTGAATGTCCAATAGACATTGAACATATCCAAAGTTATACTGACGAAAATAGCCCAGAACAAGTTCGGGAGCATTGGGGCGAAGAGTTGAATAGATTAGGCAATCTGACGATACTCGAACAATCACTTAATCGTTCCATAAACAACAAACGAGAAAAGAAGAAAGACGCGTACGCTAAAAGCTGTTTTGTTTCTGTCAAAGAACTTGTTGATAGAGTGTTAACATGGAACAAGGAATCGGCCGAAGAGCGCAGAAAGAATATTACTGATCTTCTGTGTACCTTCCTATTCAAGATTGACACACAAAACTGAACAAAGTCAACCTGTCTGAGATTTTAAGGGATCCTATTGCGGAAACCAAGAAAATCATCACCAACACGGGTGCAGTTTCCAAAAACAGTTATTGCACCCGTGTTGTCGCCTACAAATCAAGTGCGTCTACTAAATATAATAGGAATTACCAAAGCGCGTTGAAGCACTAGGAACCACCGAGGAATACGATGAAGAAATACTTAGAAAGCAAGGGAGAGTAAGAGAATGAAAAAAATAACCGTCAAGTGTCCGCAATGTAATCGTGAGTTTGATGTACGAAGTATTCTATGGAATTTTGAATGTCCAAACTGTGAAGACCAACTGCCGCATGAAGGCTTATGATGGTAAATATGTGATAGTTTGCTGGGAGTGTGGTCGGCCAATAACCCCAGAAGAGGTCTGCGACAAAGGAGAATTTTTTGCGGGAGTGTGCACAATTTTCTGTAAATTAGCCTTTGCAATCCTCGGGCGGGATGCGAGGCGACTGTCCACTTGACGAACCATGCAGCCAGGCAGGTCCATGCGGCACAGACCACATACCTTGCTATTGCCTGTATCACCGATATCGAATACAAGAACAGAAACATCCTAGCATAGCCCAGCTCACCAATCACCTTCAGTTCTGCGGCAACGCGTTCCCGCAATGGCGAATCTGGCGGTTCATTCCGTCTTGTCCAGGCGAAGCGGCATAGTTCTTGCAGTACTTCGTCGGGATCTTTGTCATTATAGTCTGGCCAATGTCGCATATTCATAGATTTTTTGGTAATGTGCGAAATCCTGTGAGAGAAAGGTAGGCTTTTGGTAGTGCCCATACTGGGCACCACTTTTTTGGGGACGCCTTCCCCCAGACTGAAGTCTAGGGTTAAGCATAGTTAAGCGCCTACGGCGCAATGCGTTATGCAGCTCTATGCAATCCGTCCGACCCCAGTCCGACCCCGTCCGACCCGTCTGACCTGTCCGACTGGAAATGCGCCACTATTGGCCTGTTTATTGCTGTTTTGCCTTAAGCATGAGAACACTTGGTATTCGTACCCAAGCTGTCATGGAGTCAACTGATTTTACAGGCTAAAATCCGATTTTCCCTTTTGCGGCAGTTCCCCCGCAGTTCTTGGCTTCCGCCTCGTGTTCCAGGGCATCTAGTCGCTGTGCGTTGCTGACTTCGCCGCCATAGTAGAAGAGGCTTTGACGGACGGTGCGGAAATCGCCGGGAGCGAGGTTGGGAATTCCGTTCAGGCGTCGCAATTCGCCCTCTGTCAGGATGGTCTTGAACATTCGTTCGAAGAAGATTCGCTTGCCGTCGTCGTCCAGGTAATCGAACTGGAGCTTGAAGGTGAAGCGTCGCATGATGGCTTGATCCAGGTTCTTGGTGAAATTTGTCGCTCCGATCATTACACCATTGAAGTTTTCCATCTGATGCAGCAACTCGTTGACCTGCGTCACTTCCCATGACCTTTGTGCATTGTTTCGGCTCTGAACGAGACCATCGATTTCATCGAGGAACAGGATCGCATGTTCCGCCTCGGCTTCCCGGAAGGCTCGGGCGATGTTCTGCTCCGTCCCGCCGACCCACATGGACAGCAGGTCGCTACCCATGCGTACGTTGACCTTGGTCTTCAGGACACTGCCCAGATATTTGACGAACTCCGTCTTGCCTGTGCCTGGCGCTCCCGACAACAATAGATTCATGCGGGGGCGGTCGGGCTGCTTCGTGTCCTTTTGCTTCATGAAACCGCGGATCGCCTCCACGATGCGCTCCAGCTCAACATCCCCCTTGATGTTCAGCCCCTCCAGCGAGTAGTCCTTTGCAGGCAGAAGCTTGTCATCCGCCAGCTTGATGCCCAGCAATTCGCAATGCGGCTTCATCAGTTGTTCCACCAATTGCGGCACCTGCGCCTTGCGCGGCTGCATTTTCTGAAGGTTCTCCAGGGTTTGCGAGATGCCTCCTGCGCTGACCGGGTAAAGTGCGGAAAATTCTTCTATTTGTTTTTTGCTGATCAGGCGTCCCATCTGCAAGCGGGCGATGTTGTTTTTCCAGATACGCTTGCGCTGCTCGCAGTTCAGCGGCTCGAAGCAGATGGAGTAGTCGAATCGCCGGCGGGACGATTCGTCCAGGGCCCTTGCCGGCGTGTTGGTAATCCAGACCGTAGAGGTTTTCAGCGTGTCCAGCACCGTATTTAAGAGTCCCTTGTCGCCGGAACTGGATTGAAACCCGCCGCCAAAGAGCATAAACGGACCGCCAAGGTCACTAGAACTTCGCAGCATGTCATCGGCTTCATCGACGATAATCAGGCTTTCATTTGGGGCAATTTGTTCGTCGCAGACTTGCAGCGCCCCGAAACGAAAATCAGGCGAGCTGCTGGTGCGGCCGTCACGCCCACTTGTATTTTGGACAATACTGTAGCAAGTACGATCTATTTTTTTGGCCAGCGTCCGGGCAAAGCTGGTTTTCCCTGTTCCTGGCGCTCCATAGAGCAAGATGTTCACGGGCTTGTCACCAGTTGTCAGCATCCGCTTGAGGATGGATCCGTGCGTTTTGCTCAGGTCGGCAAAATCGCTCCAAGGCAATGTCTCATTCGTGTCTTTGACGAAATAATTGTTGGCCAGAGGCTCTTCAGTCATACCGCAGAGGAACGTAAATAGATTATTGTTCGGGTTCAAATCATTATCGAGGCATTGGAAACGGCGCAAGGGCTTCTGAGGGGCGACACGATCCAGAATAATCGCCTCGCTCATACTCAGGCATTTCGACATCATAAACAGATTACGGCCGAAAGTTCCTTCATGATTGGGATGACTAAGAATATTTTCTTCGGTAGCCAAGGAAACCAGAAAAATATCGATTTCCAGGTCAGACAGCTTCAAGGTTTGCTGGAGTTCAAGCATTTTTTCATGGAAGACGTCAGGCTCGCCAGGCTTTCCCCAAGGAGTTGCCATGGCATTCTCGAAGAGCGCTGGAAGAATGGCATGTACTTTATGACGTAGTCCATCTTTGTTCCATAATCTCCTGAGTCCCTCGGCAAGCCGTACGTAACCCAGTTCCTGAAGAAGATTGCGAGAACGATTTTCTTGCATTTTTTCGATGATGTCCGCTGGAAAGATCTCCCGCTCTAATTTCGCCAGCAGCGGCTCGCTGCCATCACATTCCAAAAGACGAAAAACATCTTCGTTCCTAATGCGTTCTTTGTAGTTGTCCAGCAGTTTTTTCAGGAACCCAAACGACTTCTTCTGCATCCATGTGCTTCGGTGGCAAAGAAAACAATCCATATCCTTATACTCCTTATGTTTTTGATGGAATTGGTGAAAAAGGTTTTGACAGCTGTTCACAAAGCAATCAGCGTGCCAAGTTGCTCACAGGCTTAAAAAGAGCGTTTCATAGGGAGAACCGGATAAATAATGGTAAAACTCTGAATTTCAGCGGTAAAATTGTTATCACCATATGCAGGCGCTATGCAACCCGTCCGACTTGTCCGACTTGTCCGACCTGTCCGACCTGTCCGACCTGTCCGACCTGTCCGACCTGTCCGACTTGTCCGACCTGTCCGACCCGTCCGACCCCGTCCGACCCGTCCGTTCAGGAATATGCCTTTTCGTGCTCATTACGTCAAAATGACTTAGCCACTTTCAGCTCATTTTTACGATTTGACCTCGATTTCACATTCCTTGCATTGTGGATTTCACATACGATATCTATACTGTAAGGAAAATTATTACAGTGAAATCCGAAGTTTACAGGTCCTCTTGACAGGAGCCAGAAAAATGAAGAAAAATGTCTTTTTGACGATGGTTGTGGTTTTGTCGGTCACTATGTTTGTTGGTTGCGGCAACAAAAAAAGCAGCCGTTTCGTCAGCACGGATGGTTCCACCTCCATGGAGAAGGTGATTGGCATTTTGGGCGAAGTCTTCCAGAATGACACCGGAATCAGCTTTACTTACAATCCTACCGGTTCCGGTTCCGGCATCAAAGCCGTTCAGGAAGGTCGCTGCGATATCGGTCTTTCCTCCCGCAAGCTGAAGAAAGACGAAATGGAGTCTGGTCTTAAGGGTACGGTTTTGGCTTACGATGGTATCGTCATTATCGTAAATCCTGCAAATCCCGTTTCCGACCTGAGTTTGGAAAATGTCGCGAAGATTTACACCGGCAAAATCACCAACTGGTCCGAGGCTGGCGGTAACAATGGAGATATCATTCTCATCGGTCGCGAGGCTGGATCCGGAACCCGCGATGGCTTTGAATCGATTACCAACACCAAGGATGCTTGCAAGTATCGTCAGGAACTGACCTCCACCGGCGACGTCATTACCATGGTTTCCCAGAACCCCAATGCTATCGGCTATGCTTCCCTCGCCGCTGTAAAGGACAGCGTAAAGGCCCTGACCGTCGATGGCGTGGCCGCTACGGAAGAAACGATTAAGAATGGAAGCTATGTCGTACAGCGACCGTTCATTCTCGTTACCAAGACCGACACTCCTCTTAGCGAGGCGGCCCAAAACTTCTTTGCCTACATAACTTCACCTGATGCAAATGCGCTCATTTCCAAGAGCGGCGTAGTTCCTGCAAACTAGGAAATAAGCAGATGCGACGGATATGCTCCTGACCATCAATAATTTGCTTCGGGGATTTAATCATGGCAAAAAAGAAGAAAACAAGCACAGAACAAGTCATTCGCAGTACTGAACCGCAAGGAATTAACCTGGATCATAGGAAAAAGAAGCAGATACTTGAAAACATTGTCCATGGTATTTTCCTTTTGCTTGGTCTGATTGCGGTCGGCTGCGTTTTACTGATTACCGTGTACTTGTTTATTTCCGGTATTCCTGCCATTCATAAAATAGGCATAGTTGATTTTCTGTTCGGCAGGGAGTGGGCATCCACCGCCGCGGATCCGAAATATGGAATCCTGCCTTTTATCTTGACCAGTATTTACGGAACTGCCGGCGCTGTCATCCTCGGTGTCCCGATTGGCTTTATGACTTCCGTGTATCTGTCCAAAATTGCATCGCCCAGGGTGAAATCCGTGATGCAGTCTGCGGTCAGCTTGCTTGCCGGCATTCCTTCCGTGGTCTATGGTCTTGTCGGCATGCTTGTACTGGTTCCCGGCATCAGGAAAGTATTTAACGTGCCTGACGGCGCCGGCTTGCTCGCGGCAATTATCGTTTTGGCAATCATGATTTTGCCGTCCATCATTAAAATGTCCGTCACTGCCTTAGATGCCGTCCCGAAAGAATATGAGGATGCGTCGCTGGCCTTGGGAGCAACGCCCATTGAAACCTATTTCAGGGTTTCTGTTCCTGCCGCCAAAAGTGGCATTGCGGCGGCGGTTGTCCTTGGCGTCGGTCGCGCAATCGGAGAGGCAATGGCAGTCATGATGGTTGCCGGCAATGTGCCGAATATGCCTGACTCCCTGTTCCAAAGTGTCCGGTTCCTAACAACGACCGTAGCCAGCGAGATGGCGTATTCCAGCGGCTTGCAGCGGCAGGCGTTGTTTTCCGTTGCATTGGTGTTGTTCATGTTTATCATGTTGATCAATGCCACCCTGAACTTTTTCCTCAAAAGAGATGGGAACAAGTGATGTTGAATCAACCCCTGTCGAAAAAAAGAAAAAGGTATGAACTGCTGTTGAAGGCACTTATGCCGCTTGCCACCGGCCTGACTGCGGCATTGGTGCTGTTCCTTTTGCTATACACCATATTGAAAGGCATTCCCAATATCACTTGGGAACTGCTGTCCACAAAACCAAGCTACCTGGAAGAACGAATTGGTATTTTGCCCGATATCCTAAACACCATATATATCGTCATCGCAACATTGATTATCGTACTGCCGCTGGGTGTGGGCGCCGCCATTTACTTGACGGAATACGCTTCCAACAAAAAGGTCGTCAGCATTATCGAATATGCCGCCGAGATCCTTTCCGGCATACCTTCTATCATCTATGGCCTGGTCGGAATGCTGCTTTTTTCGAACAGCATGGGCACCTGCCTGATGGCGGGTGCATTGACCCTGGTGATTATGAACCTCCCAACCATCATACGCACCACTCAGGAAAGTCTAAAGACCGTGCCACAGTCCTATCGCGAGGGTGCATTTGTCTGGGTGCAGGCAAATGGCGTGTTGTCCGAACCGTCGTTCTTCCAGGATGTGTGGATGGTGTGATTACCGGATGTATCCTATCGATTGGTCGTATTCTTGGCGAATCGGCGGCACTGCTCTTCACTGCGGGCTTTGCCCATGCGGTAAACGGCATCATTGAAGGTTTGGCAGCTCCAGGCGCAACATTATCTGTTGCTCTTTATGTTTACGCAAAGGAACAGGGCGAATTCGGCGTGGCTTTTGCCATCGCCGCAATCCTGATGGTCTTGACCGTGGCGATTAACTTTGCAACAGCATTCGTGCAAAAACTCTTCGCCGCAAGGAGAAGTTGATGGGTAGTATTATCTCAGTGAAAGATATGTGTCTTTGGTATGGCAACTACCAGGCACTGAAAGATTTGAATATTGAAATTCCGGAAATGAGCATTACTGCGCTTATTGGTCCTTCCGGCTGCGGCAAGTCCACTTTTCTCAAAACTTTGAATCGTATGAATGACTTGATTCCCGGAGTGAAAATCAGCGGAGGAATCTATTATGAAGGCACAGATATTTTTTCCAATGAAGTTGATGTAAGCCATCTCCGAAAGGAAATTGGAATGGTATTCCAGCATCCGAATCCATTCCCTATGAGCATCTATAACAATGTCGCTTACGGTCCTCGTACTCATGGCATTAAGAGCAAGGTACAATTGGATGAAATCGTAGAACAGGCTCTGCGCGATGCGGCGATCTGGGACGAGGTCAAGGATAGATTGAAGAAGAACGCGCTTGGCATATCGGGCGGCCAGCAGCAGCGCCTGTGCATCGCGCGAGCACTGGCTATCCAGCCGAAGGTGCTTCTTATGGACGAGCCGACTTCCGCCCTTGACCCGATCTCGACTTCCCGTATCGAGGACCTGATCATGGAACTGAAAAAAAAGTATACCATAGTTATAGTAACTCATAATATGCAGCAGGCTGTGCGTGTTTCTGACTATACTGCCTTCTTCCTGCTTGGAGAACTGGTTGAATTCGGCAAGACTGACGATATCTTCTCACAACCGAAAGATAAACGTACGGAAGATTACATCACCGGCAGATTTGGTTAAGGAGGACAACATGAGGAACCGATTTGATGAACAGCTTTTTGAACTGAACAGAGAAATAATCGAAATGGGTTCCATGTGTGAAGAAGCCATCGCTTGCGCTACCAAGGCACTGACTACCGGAGATTTGGAACAGGCGGTGAAAGTAATAAACAACGGTTTTGTGATTGACCAGATGGAACGTGACATAGAAGGACGCTGCATGAAGCTTCTGCTCCATCAGCAGCCGGTCGCCCGTGACCTTCGCCTGATTTCCGCTGCGTTGAAGTTGATTAAAGATATGGAGCGCATTGGTGATCAGGCAGAGGATATTGCGGGAATTGTGGTTTTCCTGAACGGTCGCAAAGCAAAAGATATGGAACTGATCGGGGAAATGGCCAATGAAGCCATCGAAATGGTTACGTCCAGCATAGATGCCTTTGTCAAGAAGGATGTAGAACTTGCTGAAAAGGTTATTGCCCAGGATGATGTGGTGGATGACTATTTTTCCCAAATAAAAGATGGTATAATTACATTGATAGCAGAAGATTCTGTTGATGGTGAATTTGCACTTGATCTATTGATGATTGCCAAGTATTTGGAACGTATCGGAGATCATGCTACCAATATAGCTGAATGGGTGATTTATTATGTAACAGGTACGCACCCAGGGAGATTTAAAAATGATATGGTTCGTGGAGGATGACGGAAGCATACGTGACATCGCATTATACGCGCTCAATGCTGCCGGGTTTGAAACCAAAGGTTTCGAGGATGGTCTTTCCTGTTGGGAAGAACTAAAGAAAGAAAAGCCAGACCTGATTGTCCTGGATATTATGCTTCCGGGCATGGATGGGCTTGAGCTATTGACCAAGATCAAGGAATCCATCGAATATAACAGCATTCCTGTTATCCTGGCAACCGCCAAAGGACAGGAATATGACCGCATCCATGGCCTGGATCTGGGTGCAGACGATTACATCGTGAAGCCTTTCAGTATCATGGAAATGGTGTCAAGGGTAAAAGCGGTGCTCCGTCGAAGCCAGCCGCAACAGGCCTCCAAGCTGTTGAAGGCGGGTGGCCTAGTCGTAAATTTGGACGAATATACTGTCTATGTGGATGGCAAGCGCATTCAGCTTACATACAAAGAATTTTAGCTGCTTCGCGTGTTCCTTTCCCATCCCGGAATGGTTTATACCAGGGAACAGCTGTTCTCTCAGGTATGGAACCTGGACTACATGGGCGACTCCCGTACCTTGGATTCTCATATCCGCACATTGCGCCAGAAGCTGGAAGGCTACGGCAAGATGATCGAGACGGTGCGAAATGTCGGTTATCGCTGGGAGATTGACTATGATAAATAGAATCTTAAAGTCAATCCTTACCGTGGCAATCATCGTTCATATCGCAAGTCTTCTTATCATTACCAGCGTACTTTATCGGTATTTCGGAGGCATGCAGGTGTCTCAGCTCAAAGACGGATTAAGCCTTGTTGCCAGCGCAATGGATCAGCTTGGCGAAGTCTATCTTGAAAGTCTCGATTACGACCAATACCGTTTGACATGGATAAGTTCTGACGGGACAGTTCTCTTTGACAGTCATGCAGATGCGGCATCCATGGAAAACCATGCTGATCGCGAGGAAATCAAGGAAGCCCTTGTTTCCGGCACGGGAAGCAGCGTCCGCCATTCCCCCACATTGATGGAACAGACCATTTATGAAGCGATCCATCTTGGAGACGGCAGCATTCTCCGAATGTCGGTAAGCCGCGATACGGTTTTTTCTCTTGTACTTGGCATGCTCCAGCCAATCGCCATTGTCCTGTTGATCGCGAGCATACTTTCAGCATGGCTTGCCCATGGCATGGCTAAGCGTGTGGTGGAACCACTGAACAAGCTGAATCTGGAGAAGCCTATGGAGAACGATGCTTATGAAGAACTTACCCCATTGCTTCGCCGTATTCATGTACAGCAACTGGAAATCAAAAGCCAGATGCGGAAACTTAAAAATAAAGAAGATGAATTCGACCAGATTACAGGAAACATGAAAGAAGCTCTGGTCCTGTTGGACAACACAGGAAGGATCCTTAGCATCAATCCAGCTGCAATAAAGCTGTTCAATGCGGAAATTGCCTGCGTCGGAGAGGACTTTCTGACCATTGAACGCAAGCATAATATGCGACTTGCGCTAGAAGAAGCCAAAGAACAAGGACATGCAGACTTTCGTGCCCAAAAAAAGGCAGGGAATATCAATTTGACCTGAGCCGTATCGACTCGGAAGGACATTATCACGGCATGGTCATCCTCGCTTTCGATGTAACCGAGCAGGTAAACGCAGAACGTAACCGACGGGAGTTTACCGCCAACGTATCCCACGAATTGAAAACACCACTACAATCAATCATTGGTTCTGCCGAATTGATGGAAAGCGGCATTGTCAAAGAGGATGATGTCCCTCGTTTTGTTAGGCATATCCGAAATGAAGCATCCAGGCTGGTGTATTTGATCGATGATATTATTCAGCTGTCACAGCTGGACGAAGGAACAGACATGCCTCATGAAGATGTTTCCCTCAGAGTCCTTTCCGAAGAAGTCTGTGAAATTCTTGCGGATGCTGCAAAGCTGCAAGACGTCTCTTTGGAAGTGATTGGCGATGATGGTGTTGTAAACGGTGTTCGCAGATTACTGTACGCGATCGTTTATAGCCTCTGCGACAACGCCATCAAGTACAACTACCCTGGTGGCAGCGTCAAAATATCTGTTGCCGAGAAGCCAGGATCGGTTTGCCTGAGCGTTCAGGACACCGGTCTTGGCATTGCACCCGAGCATCATGACAAGGTATTTCAACGCTTCTATCGTGTGGATAAGAGCCATTCCAAGCAATCGATTGGCACCGGCCTTGGCTTGTCCATCGTGAAACACGCCGTACAACACCATAATGGCAAAATAACTATCGAAAGCAAACTGAAAAAGGGAACCAAGATTTCAATCCAGTTCGACACGCAAGAAATTGAAAGCTGAATAACCCTAAAGACAGCAGTTGATGCCTTATGATTGTAGTGCCTTTACAAGGCACGGTCTCCAGGTGGTTTTCCCGTCCCCAGACTAAAGTCTGGGGTTAAGCATAGTTAAGCACCTACGGTGCAATGCATTATGCAAATCCTTCTGACAGTCCGAACTATCGTCTGTGTCTGGTCCATGTCCCCCCGCGTGACTTGCTGGCGGTCAGTCCGCGCCAAAGACTTTNNGCCTGACCATGCTTAACCCCGGGCTTTAGCCCGGGGGTAGGATGCCCCCATGCCGGGCGCCTTGTAAAGGCGCTACAGAAGACCGACGCACTTCAATTCACCAGCACGGCGAATTGAATCAACTTTCTAACCATTTGTTAATCAGCTAATTAGAAATAAAACCCAGTTCCAACTGCTTTTTTAGGATTATGTATGGGCACCGGGATGCTTGACCTAGCCCTCTGCGTCAAGTCGTTTTTGCGTTGATTTTATGCACAAAAAAAGACTCCGCAACCAAAATAGGAAGCGGAGTGATTTATTTTATCGTGGACTTTACCGTCTTCTGGCGTTGACGGTTTCGTTTTCGCCCATTGCGTTCAGGTAGAACGGGCATTTGCGAGGATTGTCACAGCAAGCACGATAGGCGTTGTTGAGATCAAAGTAACGATACGCCATCGTCATTCCATTCTGCTGCGCAACTTTCAGACCGAAGCTCTTCACTGCGCCACAGCTGCCGGCAATGCCATTGTATTCGGGAATCAAGTTGCCATCGGGACCAACCTTGGCAGACATGATCGTCTTCATCTCGAATAGCGGCACATACTTGCATTTCGTGTTAGCCTTCAGAAGACCAATCAAATCAGATTGGTTCTGATCGACTGCCCAGTCTGGTGGATCGGTAGGACGACCTTCATAGACCTGCTTGTTCTTGGGACGAGAAACCGTTGTGTTATTCGTCGCCGGTGTACCAGCGGGCGCAGCGGGTTTAATGCCAAACAATGCTTTAATTGAATCTAGAAATGACATACGCTTACCTTAGACAAGTCTGACCTTAACGAAACTAGAGCCCCAAATATTTGGATGCTACGCTTAATAATGTGATAAAATATAACGCACCCCATTTAAAAATCAATTATTTTCAAAAAACTGTTTAAATCAACCTCTTGCAGAGGTAACTTGTTACACAATTGTCCCCTCGATTGCTGCAACACCTGCAGCGGGAAGAACATATCGAGGACTAGGCAAAACCACCTTCGAAGGCTCCAGGGCATCGGCATTGTATCCATCGACCTCAAAAGTCGATGGCAACGCAATCTCATGCGCGACAAGATCCTCAAGTTGACCAGACAAGTATGACAAATCCAGAACCGCCGAATCGACGCGTGACGGATTCGCCAAGTGCAGGTACAATCGATTGCCGCGGCGACTGGCGGTCGCGTCAACGCGGGACAAATCGCAATCAACCGCCAATGCCTCGTCACCTTGGTGATGGCTGAACAATTTCATCACGTGGCCAACGGGCATCAAGTAATGCTTTCCTTCGCGAGGACGAGATTGAAGCATCATTGCATTCACAAACCAGCGAGTCCCGCAAAAATCCGCCGTCGTCGCAATGTCCAATATGTCGGAATGACGAGCGATGATGTTCAATATCCGGGCATAGGCGACACCAACTGCCCACGACGACAAGACGTCGTTCCGATTTCGTCCAGGCAGGCAATAGTGCCCTTCAGTCATTGCCAAGCGCTTCCCGTGAGGCTCATATACGGAGCGAATCGATGCGATCCTGTCCTCGATCGGCTTTAGCGTCAGCGCCAAATCCTGCCAGGTTTCATCGGGATCCCGGCGCCAATTCTGCCCTTTCAGCGCATCGTGTCCTCCCTTTGGAACCCCATATCCACCATGGAATGCATACAGGTCAACAGAGTCTCCCAAGCGTTCCATCATCGCGGGGCCAAACCCATCGTCGCCCCATGCGATGATTTTGATCGTTGGATCGGCTTGTCGCATGGCTTTGACGAATCGTTCTGTCACCTCAGCCGTTTGTTCTGCATTGTATCCTTTTGCGTACTTGCTTCCCGTTTCGTTTCCGATTTGCCACCATTTGACATTGAAAGGCTCCTTGAATCCATGCTTGAGGCGTATTGGATTTGCGGGATTGTTGCAGTAGTCAACCCAATCACGGGCTTCTTCCGCGGTTCCAAATCGATTCATTCCAGGCTTCGGATACGCCCATTCCTGACGCCCTTCCGACTCCATGTTCACCACTAGCAGCAACTCCGTCTCGATTTTCCGTGCCAGCCACGCCAATTCATCGGTCCCGACCTGGTTCATGTACATTCCGTTCCACCAGTAATTCAGCATCGGAACGCGACCGCTCCGTGGACCGACCGCTTCGTACCAATGGTAATAGCTCGCGAAGCAACCTCCCCAGCGCAACATTGGAGGACGCAAGTCTTCAATCAGTGACACAAACTCAGCATCCCAGCAATCATGCAAGAAATCCCAAGCCGCGTCAACAGAACTGTCAGACGTACCCAATGGCTCCATGAATTGCATTGACAAATACGGAGACAAGGAATGGCTCCTGCTTCCGTCAATTTTCAAGGCCATGCCACACATCCAAGCTTACCTCTTATTTATCTTGATTGACTATGGTATTTCAGTAATAAAACATTATGTTAATATATCGTATTGCCCATGTTTTACGACACTTGTCAGGGGCTTCAGCCCATACCTCATAGCTACAGAAGGAAACAACGATGGAACTCATCTACAAAGGCAAAACCAAAGACGTCTACAAGCAAGCAGACGGCAACTACCTCCTCCAATTCAAGGATGACGTGACAGGAGCCAACGGGGTCTTCGATCCAGGCGCCAACGCAGTCGGAGCGAAAATTGAAGGAAACGGAAGGAATTGCTTGCGCTTGACCAAGTACTTTTTCGAGGCATTGGCAGCGAAAGGAATCAAAACCCACTATGTCGCTAGTGACTTGGACACTGCAACGATGACCGTTGTTCCTTGCAAGCCTTTCGGAAAAGGACTTGAAGTCATACTTAGATACAAGGCAGTCGGATCCTTCTTCCGTCGCTACGGCGATTATTGCACTGAAGGACAAGACCTTCCAGGACTCGTTGAAATGACGTTTAAGGATGACGCCAGGAACGATCCGCTCGTCACCAAGGACACTCTCGTCATCCTCGGAGTCTTGTCAAACAAAGAATATGACATCCTGGTGGACATGACCCAAAAGATCAGTGCAATCATCAGAGACAAACTCGCAGAAGCAGGACTCGAACTCTATGATATCAAATTCGAATACGGACGTAACGAAAAGGGTGAATTGCTACTCATGGACGAAATCTCCGCCGGCAACATGAGATGCTTCAAAGACGGAAAATGGCTCCAGCCAAACGACGTCGTCAAAACCGTCCTCGGATAACAACCCGCACAATGATAATCCAAAAAAGCCGTTCGGCCTTTGATAAGCGGAACGGCTTTTTTGGTTTTGATCTTGTGATGAAGCAGGCAAAAGCTTATTCGAAGTCTGGCTTCGTCACATCTTCCGGGTGATATTCCGGGAAATCTCCAGTCAATTGCGCGATCACGGCCAATGCATCCTGGTAGTCATATGTTGCCGCAACCGTGCTTGCCTTGGCTCCCGTCCAAGCGACTTGCGCGTCCGTACGCTCCAGCGATGACGCCTTGCCAACATTGTACTGCTCCGAAACAATCCCGAAGTACTCCGACGCCTGCTTCTCAATCTGTGTCGCAACAACAAGTTGTTCCTTCGCCAGCTTGGCATTCAGCGACGCCGTACGCAATCTCATGTACAGCGATTGTTCGTAGGATGCGATTGCCGCACGTGCATTCTTCAGTTCCAGAGTCGCCAACTTAATGGCATTCTCAAGCCGGCCGCCTGCAAAAATCGTCTGCGAGACTCCGGCGGCACCGGTCACATTCCAAATAAACGGGAAGGACAGGCTTTGCCCTGTCAACACCCCGCCCAAATTCAGCGAAAACGTAGGATACAGATCATTGATTGCCTTGTCAACGCGTTGCTTTGCAGCCTGTTCAACCGCAACCAATGACGCCAAGCCAGGTTCTGATTGACGCGCCATCGCCATAAGTTTCGTTGCATCAAGTTCGTATTCCTTCAACTTCACGGACTTCACCGAGAACGATGCTTCTTCCGCCAACCCGATTGCGTGAATCAACGAGGTCTTTGCTATCTGAATCCTATTCGCAGCGGCAATCTCACGCAAAATCGCATTGTTGTAGTCAACCTTCGCTTTCGTCAAGTCAAACGGAATCCCGGAGCCGACTTCATTCTTGATTTGGACGTGATCCATATGCTGCTTGTACTGGGCAACAGTCTCCTTAGCAACCTTGTCCAACTCAATCGCACGATGCAATTGGAAATAGGCAGTACGAACTGCATAAACAACCTGATTCTGAGCATTCCGCAAAGCCTGTAAAGCAGCCTTGTACTCCTCCAACGAAGCCTTAACTGCCGCATCTGTCTTCCCAAAATCATAAATCATCAGCTCCAAGCCAACTGCGCCAGACCAAGTCCCGTAAGTGTCGTAATCGTAGTTGTGACGACTCCTGTTCGCGGTCGAACGACTATGACCAAACTCGGCACCAATCGCTGGCAAGAAATCAGCCTTGACCATCTTGACTGCCAAATACGACATGTTGACAGCATTCACTGCCTGGCGAATCGAAGGGTTCACACGCAATGCAATCTCCTCCAACTCAGACAAGGTCACCTCTTTATCACCGGATAACCCGACCTCAGCCGCCGTAGGAGTACGCTCGCCTATCGGAATCTCTTCTCCAGATTGAACGCGGCGGGCTTCCTCAACTGTCGCACAGCCCGTCAAAAATACCAATAATAATAGACTGAAAAAACGAATATGGTTCATCTTAAAACCTCGAAGTTAATACTAGCCTTTGCAACTTTTTAGCCACGGAAGAAAGATGTTTAATTTATCATTTCAAACAGCTTTTTCAACTGTTAGCCTTAAAAATAATTAGAGAATAAAAGTATTTTCTTCCGTGACGTCTTCGAGGCTTCACCTTTCCCCATCAATACCGGGGCACCATCGCCACCAGCTAGCAGTGAAATCACGATCCAAAATTTCGCGATTTCGTATCTGAATGCCATGTGACATGCCTTTTGGTGGAGGGAATCGGAGATTTTGGGATTGGGACAGGTCGGACAGGTCGGACAGGTCAGCATTCAGCCATGTGACATGCCCATTTTGGTGGAGGGAACGAGAGGGAGGAGACGACCAGCAGTTCCTTACTTTTTTTCGTGAGCTGAGTTAATCGTCATCATCGTCATCATCGTCATCGCCGTCAGCATCCTGACCTTTGAGGATGAATCGTTTTTCCCCCACCTGCTCAAACTTGAAGGAGCGTCTTATGCCTTTTTCATCACGTATTTTGAGATCATAGAAAACAACAGGCTTGTCAAGCTTTCGAAAAGCTCCAAGGCTTCGTACAGACAGTATTTCATGCTTTTCGATGGTCGTCACCTGGCCGCCATTCGCGGTTAACTTAGATATTTCGCTCTTGAGCTCTGCCGGGACAGTATCCTGTGCAACTTTTTCCTCGGTTTCAACGATGTTGCCATCTCCAGTAATCTCGACCTCGATGATGCGATTCGGCAAGGAAATTTTCACTTCAAAAATTCGGATATTCCGTTCATCTTCCACTTCCACATCCTTTATGGCACATCCTGGATACGTGGTATTTATCGCTCCCAGAGCACCGTCAGGGAGTTTGACGGCCATGTCATCAGCCCAGGTTGCGGGCGTAGCCGCTAGGATTAGGATAAGCGCGGTCGCAATCCACGTTTTTTGCCACTGCTGAAGCATTTGTGTTCTCATGACTTGTTCCTTTTTTGAGAGTGGGTGGGAAATTCACAATAAGTGAGACTTTATCAAAAAGTTGCTTTTTTTATCAGTAAAGCTCCGATGCGACTACAATATTAAACATTATAAATGAAAAACGAGCAGTTGCAAAGAGACTATTCCCGAAACGCATCCTGTCAACCATCGCCTCCAATGCAGTATTTTGAATTTCAACAATCAAAACTTCCGCCTTTCAGGTTGATTTCTTGAAAACACTGCATACATTTACAATTTAATGCCTTGTTGGTTGATTGGGCTAAAGTTTTTGATAATATCATAAAGTATTATAAACCAAAAGGTTACAATCTGTTTTTTGATTGGTTTTTTGGTGTTTTTTTTATAGTTTCAAGGAGGCGTTTAATAAATGCGAAGAACAATCATTTCAGTGCTGGCACTAGTATGGTTCAGCGGTTGCGTGATGATTCCGGATGACCAGCGTCCTGAAGCTCCCGTACCTAAAGACCTACCCTCAAAGGAAGCTGGCAGCGGGAGTGCAGCTGCGGAGCTGCCTTGGCGGGAATTCATTCAGGATCCCGAGTTGCGTCAACTGATTGAGTTGTCGCTCGAAAACAATCGCGATCTTCGCCTGGCGGCTTTGAACGTTGAACAAGTCCGTGCTCTCTACAAGATTCAGCGCGAAGAATTATACCCGAGCATCTATGCGGGAGGCAGCGGCACCCGTTCAGGAACCTCCCGTGATCTGCTGATGCCGAACCAACCCAGGACAACAGAGGTCTATCATGCCAATCTTAGCCTGCTTGCCTGGGAACTCGACTTTTTCGGGCGCCTGCGCAGCCTGTCAGAAAAGGCTTTGCAGGAATACTTTGCCACTGAACAGGCAAGGAGCGCCGCGCAGATTCTTCTGATTTCATCGGTTGCCAATGGTTATCTGGCTTTGGCAGCAGAGCGGGAATCTTTGAAGCTGTCGGAAGACACTTTCAAGTCCCAACAGGAGGCTTATGAACTTGTCAAGCGCCAGTTTGATCAGGGGGATGTTGCAGAGCTGGAGGTGCGCCGAGCGCGGATCCCCTGCGAAGTTGCCCGAGGCGACATCGCTCGTTACAAGCAAAGAGTCTCGGCAGCGGAGAATGCCCTGCAATTGCTGGTGGGAAGTCCGCTGCCGTCGGAATTGCTACCGGCTTCGCTGGCGGATGTCGCCATGCCGGCGACTTTTGCCAATGGGCTTTCGTCACAGGTGCTACTGCAACGCCCTGATATCATTGCTGCCGAGCATCAATTGCTTGCTGCTTACGCGACCATTGGCGCCGCTCGTGCCGCCTTCTTTCCGAATATCACACTAATTGGCAGCCTGGGCACGGCCAGCACGGAGCTGCAAAGGCTTTTTGAAGGCGGCACAAGCACTTGGAACTTTGGTCCCCAGATATCGATGCCCATCTTCGATGCACGGGTCTGGACAGCATACCGGGTCAGCAAAGTGCAGCGCGAAATAGCTGTCGCACAATACGAAAAGGTCATCTAAACCGCATTCCGTGAAACCGCAGATGCCTTGGCCTTGTGTGAGCATATCGGGGAACAACTCGTTGCCCAGAAAAATCTGGTTGAAGCAACCGAGGCGACCTATCGCCTGGCACGTTCCCGCTATGAAACGGGAGTCGACGATTACCTGAGCGTGCTAGATGCGCAACGCAGCATGTTTAGCGCCCAGCTTGAATTGGTCAGCCTGAAACCGACCGAGCATAGCAGCCGCCTGCAACTCTATGCAGCTCTTGGAGGCGGCGTCAAATGACGCAAGGGTTTCTGTAGCTATAAGTCTCATCATTAAGGTTTCACATATTACCAAAGAAATATTTTAAAAGGGTCAAATTTCATGAAAAAGTTTATTATTATCCTAATCGTGATTGCCGCAGTCGTGGGCATCGGAGGATATGCCTATAAAAATTATCTTCAGAACCAGGAGATGCTAAATCCGAAGTTTTATAGCGGAAACGGCAGGCTTGAGGCGACTGAGATCTATGTCTCTTCCAAACTAGCTGGCAGGATTGAGGAAATTTTCGTCAAGGAAGGCGATCTGGTGAAGAAGGGTGACAAGCTCGTGAAGATGCAGACAAGTACGCTGGAAGCGCAGAAGGCAGCCACCCTTGCCAATATCAAAGTACAGGAGGGAGAACTTGCCATGGCTCAGGCAACGGTAAAGCATAAGGATAGTGCTTTCACTGGAGCGGAAAAGGAGTTCAAGCGCCAAAGCGCCCTCATCGCTACCAACGCGGTCAGCCAACGCGCGTATGATGAAAGCGAAACGCGCTTCAATAGCTCGAAGGCAGACCTGGAGTACGCGAAAGCCAGTGTCCTTGCGGCGGAGGGACGAGTAGCCGCCCAAAAGGCGGAACTCCAACGCATAGAAGCGGATCTCGCCGACAGCGTGCTGGTCGCCGCCTATGACGGACGCATCCAGTATCTGCTCGCCCATGAGGGGGAAGTGCTCTCCGCTGGAGGCAGGGTGATGAATCTGGTCAATCTCACCGATACATACATGGCGTTTTTCCTGCCCACAAGCATCGCCGGAAGAGTCCAGATGGGAGCCGAAGTGAAGCTGGTTTTCGACGCAGCGCCGAACCATGCCTTCAACGCAAAGGTCACATACATCGATCCAATCGCCCAGTTCACGCCGAAAAGCGTCGAGACCCAGGTAGAACGGGAAAAGCTGATGTTCCGCATCAAGGCCAACCTCAATGCGGAAAAACTGCAGGAATATATTTCCAATGTTAAAACCGGATTGCCGGGAGTCGCCTGGGTGAAACTCGATCCCGAGGCCGACTGGGAAAGTTCTCCGGTTAATGTTTCAAAGCCGGCGAAGTGATTTCAGAAACCGCATCGCATTAGCTTGGAACTCATTCGGAGATGAAAAATGTCACAAACACCAATGGATGATCGCCGAGATGAACCGGTGGTTGAATTCCGTGAGCTCTCGCTCTCTTACGGCAAAACCATCGGCATTGACCGCTTGACTCTGGCTCTTCCGCCGCGTCAGCTAATCGGGCTGATCGGACCGGACGGCGTCGGCAAGTCAACATTGCTTTCGCTGATTACCGGCGCTCATGTGATGCAGAAAGGTGATCTTCGCGTGTTGGGCGGAGATATGCGGGATGCCGAACACCGAAACTGGGCCTGCCCGAGAATCGCCTATATGCCGCAGGGGCTGGGAAAAAACCTCTATTTCACCCTTACGGTAGAGGAGAATCTTCAGTTTTTCGCCCGCCTGTTCGGACAGGATGCGGAGGAACGTCGCCAGCGAATCGACCGGTTGACCAAAAGTACCGGACTCTATCGTTTTCTCAACCGTCCGGCGGGCAAACTCTCCGGCGGCATGAAGCAGAAACTCGGGCTGTGCTGTTCCCTGATTCACGACCCCGATCTCCTGGTGCTGGATGAACCCACTACCGGCGTCGATCCGCTGGCACGGCGCCAGTTCTGGGATCTCATCGACAACATCAAGGAAGAACAACCATCGTTGAGCGTGATTGTCGCCACCGCCTACATGGACGAGGCGCAGCGATTCGACTGGCTGATTGCCATGGACGAAGGGCACATCCTGGACACCGGCACGCCGGAGGAGCTGTTGAAAAAAACCTCGAGTCCGAACTTGGATGAGGCTTTCATCAAGCTGCTGCCGGAGGAAAAACGTTCGGGGCATAGCGAGCTGGTTGTTCCGCCGCTCGAAACGGATGGCGAAATCTCAATCGAGGCAGAGGGCTTGACCAAGCGTTTCGGCGACTTCACTGCGGTAGATCACGTAAGCTTCAAGATTCAGCGTGGCGAGATATTCGGCTTCCTAGGCTCAAACGGCTGCGGAAAAACCACGACGATGCGAATGCTGACAGGCTTGCTGCCCGTGACCGAAGGAGTGGCAAAACTGTTTGGAAAGCCGATCGACAGCGAATCGCCCGAAACAAGGAAAAATCTCGGGTACATGACCCAGTTGTTCTCGCTCTACAATGAACTGACAGTACGCCAGAACATTGAGTTGTACGCCAAGCTCTATGACATGGAGCCAGAAGAAATCCCCGCCCGGGTGGACGCGATGCTGGAACGGTTCGACCTGACCGGCGTGGCAAACCGGCTGCCTTCCCAGTTGCCGCTGGGAATAAAGCAACGCATGTCGCTGGCGGCGGCAGTCATCCATAGCCCGCAAATCCTGATCCTAGACGAACCGACAAGCGGAGTCGATCCGGTGGCGCGAGACAGCTTCTGGGAACTGATCATCGAGATCTCTCGCCGCGACAAGGTCACGGTGTTTATCACGACGCACTTCATGAACGAAGCCACCCGCTGCGATCGTATTTCGCTGATGCATGCAGGCCGTTCCCTTGCCTGCGATACCCCAGAGGCCCTGACTGCCGCCCGCTCCGCAGAAACACTGGAAGATGCGTTCATCGCTTATCTGGAAGAGGCCGACAGCGGCGCGGCGGATGCGGCTGAAGCAGCCGCAGGCGGAATGGTTTCAAGTTCCAATGATGGGACTAAAAAGAAAAAGAGTTTCTTCCAGGAACATGTTTTTGACTTCGGTCGCTTCTATACCTATTTCTGGCGGGAACTGCTGGAGTTGCGACGGGATCGAATTCGTACGACTTTGGCTCTTTTCGGTGCGCTGATCCTGATGGTGGTGATTGGATACGGAATCACCATGGACGTGGAAAACATTGATACCGCTGTTTTGGATTGGGATCAGAGCGAATTGAGTCAGGATTACCTTCTCAGCATCTACGGGTCGCCACGTTATTTCCGCGTTCATGAACCGGTGACGGGTCACTCTGAACTGGAAACGCGAATGAAAAGCGGCGAACTGCAGATGGTGGTGGAAATTCCCCCCTCGTTCGGTCGCGATGTCCAACGGGGGAAAAATCCCGATGTCGGGTACTGGATCGACGGAGGCGAGCCGGGGACCGCCGAGACTACCGTCGGCTATGCCCAGGGGGTTCATTCGCTTTGGCAGCAGCGATACACTGAGCGGCAACAGCATGGCGGCGCAAAGGGAGTATCCGTGCAGAATCGTTACTTGTACAACCCGGACGTCTTGAGCCTGCCGGCCATGGTTCCAGCGGTGATTCCCCTGCTCCTGATGATGATTCCTGCCGTGCTGGCCGCGCTCTCGGTGGTTCGGGAGAAGGAGCTTGGATCAATCATCAATTTATACGTCACCCCGGTGCGCCGTTCGGAATTTCTGCTCGGCAAGCAGCTGCCATACGTGCTGTTCTCTTTTACCAGTGCGGTACTGCTGGTGTTAATGGCGGTCTTCTTATTCAATGTGCCAATCAAGGGAAGTGTTCTGCTGCTGATGGGGTCGCTGTTTATCTACTGTATTCTGTCAACTGGAATGGGGATGCTATGTTCGTCAGTGACCAAAAGCCAGATTGCTGTGATCTTTCTGGCATTGATCGCAACAATGATGCCGGCAGTGCAACTTTGCGGCTTGACTGACCCGGTGCCGAACGATGGCAGTCTCAGCAGTATTATCGGTAACATTTATCCGACGACCCACATGCTGCTCATTAGCCGCGGCGTATTCAACAAGGGGTTGCGTTTCACACACTTGACGATTCCCGTCCTGATTCTGGCAGTGGAAATTGTGGCGATCTGCGGTCTGGGAATCCTTACGCAAAGAAAACAGGAGCGTTGAGCCATGAAAGAGTCGTTTCGACATATCTTCAGCCTCGGCTGCAAGGAGCTTGCCGGCCTGTTCCGGGATCCGCTGCTGGTCGTTTTAATCATCTACTCGTTCAGCCTGAATATCTACATAGGGGCGAAATCCGCTCCGGAGGCGATTTCCGATGCCGCCATTGCCATAGTGGATGAAGACGGCTCGCCTTTGAGCAAACGCATCAGCGATGCCTTTATCCCTCCGCTGTTCCTCAAGCCGGACATGATTTCCCGAGCGGATATCGACCGGTTGATGGACGAGGGGCGATATACGTTTGTCGTGGTATTCCCTCCATCCTTCCAGGAGAAGGTGATGGCCAATGATAACCCGGAAGTCCAGGTCAACGTCGATGCGACCCGCATGTCCCAGGCCTTCACGGGGAATGGTTACATTCAGCAAATCATAAACCGGGAAGTGAAGAGCTTTCTCGGAGAAAAGAGTCAGGGCAAACCAATTTACTCTGCGGGCGCAATCATCCGCAACCGGTTCAACCCGAATCTAACGAAAAGTTGGGGGCGAGCGGCAAATGGACTGATCAACAACATCACGATGATCGCCCTCATCCTGACTGGGGCAGCGCTAATCCGGGAGCGCGAACGCGGAACGCTGGAGCATCTGCTGGTAACGCCGGTCAAGCCGGTGGAGATCATGATCTCCAAGGTCTGGTCAATGTCGCTTCTAGTGCTGGTGGTGACTGGATTTTCTCTGATTATGATCGTCCACAAGCTTCTAGGCATTCCGATTGCCGGCTCCTTCTGGCTGTTCATGTTGGGAGTGCTGATCAATCTTTTCACGGTAACTTCGCTGGGGATTTTCCTGGCCTGCTTTGCCCGTGACATGCCGCAGTTGGGAATTCTGCTGATCCTGGTGCTGATGCCGATGCAAATTCTCTCGGGCGGAACGACCTCCCAGGCGAACATGCCGGCGTTCATTCAATTCGTCATGCGGTTTGCGCCGACGACCTATTTTGTGGAATTCAGCAAGGCGATTCTCTTCCGTGGAGCGATTTTCAGTCTGGTCTGGAAAATCTTCCTGCAGATGCTCATTCTAGGCGGCGTCTATTTCTTCATCGCGCTTCGCAGGTTCCGCAAATCGGTCGCCAGCTAAGAAGTTAAATTTCGACGTTGATTCCCCCAAAAAAGGTTCCATGCACATTACCCAAATTTCTATCTTATCATGAAAAGCAAAATCGATGAAGTGGTGACTGACAACAATCTTAACTCTATGGCGGGAAACCGTTCCTACATGCGCGGCTTAGAGTATTTCCTGAATGGTGCGGTGAAAAATTTCTACTGCGATGGCGAGCAGCTGACAGCGGACGTGTGCGGAACGCAAGTCTATCGGGCACGTATCACTAATGACAACGGACGCCTAAACGGGGAATGCAGCTGCCCTGTCGGGCGTGACGGCGACTTCTGCAAACACCTGGTCGCGCTGGGGCTGACCTATCTGTACAAGCAGGAAGAAGAACTGGGGAAGAAGAACAAATCAACCTTCTCCTGGAAGGAGTTCCTGCAGAAATGCGACAAGGAAGAACTCATCAAGATCATCCTGGAGATGTCGCCAAACAATGCGGCAGTCGTTGAACGATATCGGATGGCAAACCTGCCGTCCAGCCCCAATGTCAAGCAGCGCGAACTCGAAAGCAAGGTAGATGAGCTTATCAGTCTGGCCGAGGACATGGAGCATTTCGACGATTATTGGGAATATGAAGAGGATAACAGCGATGAATTATTCGATGAGCAAAGCGAGCTGCTGCTGAAAGTCTTGGAGCAGCTTGCCATACAGGAGGAATTCAAACTGCTCTTTGGGATAACCACCTATGCCATCGGGAATTGCTTGGATTCCTCCAGCTCGGAACTGGTTCCCGTGCGGGAGTTCGTCAATGGAGTGATCGAGTATTTTCTGAAGGCTGTCCATGCGCTACCCAAATCCAATGACAAGGTATTCAACCTTTTCCTGGAATGGGAAGGGAAAGGAGAGAACTTTGGCTACGATATCATATCCGGCATACTGGGAGAGCTTCCCGTCGAAATCAGGGAGAAATGGGCGGTTGGCGCATTGGAGAAGTGGCGCAGTTATCCGCCATGCAAGCTTGGAGACTCCAGCTATAATAGAGAGCGCAGTTATGTCGAACGGCACTTGCTGGTTTGGGCAAACGAACAAAAGAACGACCGCCTTAAGCTGGAAATCTTGGAAAAGAAAATGCAATGCGCGGGCGATGTGGTCGATCTGGCAAGGGAATACCAACGACAGGACATGCAGGCGAAAGTCCTTCCGTTGCTCAAGAAGGCGTACAAGGAACTTGGCGGAGACACTGCGATAACTGACTTGCTGGCCGAAGAGCTGCAGAAGACAGGGAACGATGGCGAGGCGCTCGCACTGGCCTGGGAGGAGTTCACAAAAGAACCCATGCAAGACACAGCGCTGAATCGCTTGCAGGCAGTCTCCAGCAAGATGAAATGCTGGAATGAATACTACCAGAAGGCACTGGATCTGCTGGAGGAACAAGACAAAAAGGACAGCAAGCGCACTTCAGGCTCTTTCTACCCTTACCACGACAGCGTGCGTCAGCGCCGCGTGGAAGTCCTGTTCACCCATGGGGATCAGCTGGCTGCGTGGAATTTGGCGCAAGGCTCAAACCTTTCCGAGGAATGGTGGCTGAAACTGGCGGCTTGGCGGTCAAAGGAGGTTCCGAAAGAAGCCGCCTCGATCCTAATGCAGCTGCTGGACGCTGCATTGCGCCCCACTGGGGAAGATGCCTACAGCCATGTAATCCAACTGCTCCAGGTTTACCGCAAGTATCTGAAAATGGCCAACTGCGAGGCGGAGTTTTCCGACTACTGCGCCAAAATACGCCAGAAACACAAGCGGCGTAGGTTGCTGATGGAACAGATGGATGCAGCAAAACTGTAGATGTCCAACTACTCAGCCACAACAGTACGAGTACCCCGAGTGCCCGTACCTGAGTGGATCAATTAATTGATGCAGCGGAAGCGGGACTTTTGTCGCAAGGCACCCCTTGTTTGGATAGGTGGAAGCCAGGGAGTCCCAAGTCAAAATATGATTACTTTTGTTTCATACTCAAATAGGTATGGGGAAATGGCTTCCTAATCGATCGGAATCATCAAGAACCATCCGGATTACCTAATGGGTTGTGAATCTGGAAGATTGACGATGTTTGTCAAT
>DBPZ01000137.1 GCA_002305655.1 Lentisphaeria bacterium UBA1407
ACGAGAGGAATTCGACGAGCGTACTTCCAAGGATTTTCTCCACGATGGACTCCGGGGGTTCCTCGCTGATCTCCACTGCCCTGAGGTTCCTGCTGTGCTTGAGTCCCGCCTTCCTCGCCTGCTTCTTTACGAACTTCGCGGAGCCGACCCCGTGCCTGGTTGCGAAGACACGCCCGAGCGCCTTACGCTTCAGGTCCTTCGTCTCCCTTTCATCGGTCGCCTCTGGCTTTTCGATCACTACCTCCTGCGCCTCCCTCGGCTTTCCGTCCTCCGCCTTTGGCGTTTCCATCGTCTTCGCCAGCCTTTCCACAAGGCGCTCGAAGCCGCCCTCCTCCAGGAAGCGCATGATCACGCACCGCTCGACGGCGCCGCTCGCATATCCCCTGATCCAGATGCTCTTCTGCCTGGACATGTTTCGCTTCCTGGCGAAAATCCTGGTCGCATGCCGCTTGAACATCATGATCGCATGGGCGACGTCGCTCAGGACCAGGGGATTGTAGTTCTCGTGGAGCGGCATCCCCGCCGCCGCGTACCTGAGGCAGCGCTCGGTCACCTCCGTCGGGGTCAGCAGCTTCCTGGGCACATAGGCGACGCCGAGGACCAGGTGTCCCCTGAGCGCGAGGCTCTTGATCTTGAGGTTGTGGAGCACCTCGAAGACCAGGTGGAGGTAGTCCTCGTAGGCCTCCTTGTCCTCGGATGTCATCGTGGTATCCAGCTTGAGCCCGCTATCGAGCTCCAGGGCGAAGACGAAGTAGTTCCCGTGTTTAAGATCGTGGAAACGGTTGGTTTTCTGGTTCAGTAGATTCATTTCTCTCCTCTTGCTGCCTGTTGAAAAATCGAGTCATCACAAGAGCCCCCTGCCCCTATGACAAGATACTATAAATTTAGAGCGTATTTTTAGAGATACAAATTCTTTTTTTAAATATTTAAAATATTTATTATTATTTTTCTAACATACAAAAATATCATAATGAATCATAGAAATTATTATGATTTTCATATGATTTATTCAATAAATGCAATTCCTGGAAAAATTTTAGGGTTCCGAATATCCGCAAAGCAGGCACAAAACCAGAGGTAAATTTTCATCGGTTTCGTACTCAAAATGTATGTTACATACCCTTTTTACCAGATTTGGCGAAAAGGTTTTTTGTCGTGAAAGACGAAAGGTGCGGAGGGATGTGAAGGACTGTTGCAGAATCCCGTAAAATTCATATAAAAAGCACTCAAATTTTCATCGATATCGTACTCAAATGCCATGTGACATGCATTTTGGTAGCTGGTCTGGCGAAAAGGGTTTCTATCATGACGAGTCAGGGGCGAAGCGACATGAAGGTTTTCAGGGAAATCAACAAAAAATCGGCACGAAACCAAAGCCAATTTTCATCGGTTTCGTACTCAAAAGGGATGTGACATGCCCTTTGAGTACGGCATTGGGAATAATTCTGAATTTTAGGTTGCTTTGTGGCTGTAGCCTCTGTTCCAGAAGGGAAAGTCGTTTCTGGCGAGGCTTTGCCTTTGCGACGTAAAAAGTTGTCGCCATCCTGCAGTGGGACACCCAACAATCAAATTTCATCTTTCGCAAGTCTGAATGCCAACGATTGGATTTTTGCCGACTGGCAAGGTGCGGACAACAGCAGAATGTGCGCCGTCAATATGGCGATGTCGGAGCCAATCGTGCCTTGTGTGGGTTTGATTCGAGTATCCCGGCAAGGCACGTAGGGATATGGCAGATGGTTCCATCAATCCCGTTCACGAGAAGATACTTCTGGCTGTTGGTCGCGGGATGTGATGTCGTGACTATGCCTGGAAGATATCGAATGCCCATGGGGTTCGACGGCGGAATGGCTTTTTGAAGTTGGTTTTGACTTTTCCCGAGTCTTCGAGGCAGGCTATGCAGGCTCGCGTGCAAGCTGCGGCGATACGATTCGGCGGAGCCGTTTCGCAGGAGGTATCTGGGTAGGCTCCGTTTGGGCAGAATTTGCATGCACTTTCGTTGAAGACCGCGATGGTTGTCGGGTGTCCTCCGATGTCGATTGTGATCGTTTTCTCCGTCAACGCCTTTGCCGGGCATGCCTTGACACACTCTTTGCATTTACTTCTATCGCATAGCGTATTTGGGACGAAGGGTTGATCGGCTTCCATCTGGGCATCGCAGAGTATGACTCCGAGAGCTTGTCTTGGTCCGAATTGCGGCGTGATGAAGGTTCCGTTGTATCCGATTTCCCCGAGTCCTGCCAATTGCGCTGCGAGCTTTGGATCTATCGCCACGTTCGGTGCAGGTTTTCCAGGTTTGCCGATGCCGTCGGGCCAACGTTCTTGCGCGAGGAGCGTGCAAGGGACCGCGAGGAATCCGTTGTCTTCGAAGCGTCTGCAGATTTGGTATGGTTCATCGGCTCCGATAAATCGTTTGACTCGATTGAAGACAGTTCCGTCTTCGATTCCCCTGAAGTGGCTTCGTGGGATTTCCCTGGCGAAGACGATAATTGATTTGCATGTTGGAAGGATGCTCAAGGGATTCCATTGCGGATCGATGTTTTCATAGTACTTTGGGTCTGCGACTCCAACCATGTCGAGCCCCAATTCCTTGATCCATTTGACTAGAGTATCTTTTGGGAATGTTTTCATGGTATTTCTCACGCTTTTGTACCGCCCTTGAGGATTCCTTTTGCTTCCAGGTGCTTGTAGCATGCCTGGATGCATCCGACTGCTCCGCAGACTGATCCCGGTCTTCCGCCTTGCCCGTGCTCTGCGCTTCCGGTTGATATGAGATTCAGGTACGAGATCCGCGGTGCGAGTGCGAATCCGAGCCTGTAGGCTTCATACCAATTGAATGAGACCTTGTCGATGTCCATATTCAATCCCGGAAGGTCCTTTGTAACGAAAGGCGACGCTTTGGGGTTGATTCCCCAGTGCGTGACCTTGCATTTGCCGTAGTTCACCTTGCCCCACTCGAATGTACGTCCTTCGTATGTGACTGATTCGCGTGGTCCTCCGAGTGCATGCCCTGGGCAAGTCTTGACGCAGATGTTGCATTTGTCGCAGATATGATCTTTAAAGATTGGCGATGGTTCGAGTTCGGCGTCTGTGAGAATGATTTCGAATCTTTGCCTTGGTCCGAATTCCGGTGTCAGGAAGACCTTTGACCATCCGATTTCACCCAATCCTGCGAGTGCGGCCGAGACTCTCATGTGCAGCATGACTCCGGGCGGGAGTTTTCCTTTTGCGAGTGGCGGCCTGGGTGGTGGTGCTTCATCGAGGAGCGTATGACCACCTGGTGATGCGACGGCTTCGTGTCCGTTGTCCTCGAGCAGGTTTGCGATTGCCCCCATTGCCTTTCCTAGCGACGAGTAGATTCCTGTTCCGTATCCATGGACCCAGTATGTCGACCAGTCGGTACCTTCCTGGATGCCCTTGTAGCATCCCTTGAGGATTCTGTTTGCGCAAACAATGATTGATTTTGTTTCCGGGAAGAGCGAAAGCGGGTGTGTTTCCTTCGGGCAGTCCTTGAAACGTTCGATCGATGCGATTCCGCAGAGATCGGCTCCATTGTCGAGTGCTGTTTTTCGGATTAGTTCTGCACTGAGTGTTGTCATCGTTTAGCCCTCCTGTTCCTGGTCTGGCCTGTATCCCCAGGGTTCACGGATTCTGAAGGGGATCTTGTATCCTGTATCGTGAGTTTTCTCGAAGTGCGCGATGCAAGCTCGACCGCAGGCTGCCATCAATCGATTGGGGAGTCGTCCTCCCATGAATTGATTTGCCTTGTCTCCCTTGAATTGATTGTTGACCACTTCCCTATGGAGTTCTTCGGAGCCCAAGACGTATCCGGCGTCACCTGACGAACCATTTGGGCATGCCTGGCATGCTTTTGCGTTGATTGCCGCGACGGTCATCTCTCGGCCATTGCAATTGAACAGGGCGGTTTGATCTGTTGCGTAGGCATTGAGCGGGCATGCCTTGGCGCATTCTCCGCACATGTCGCAGATCGGCTTTGAGTCTTTCGCCCATCCTGGTCCAGGTTCGATTTCCAGGTCTGTCGCGAGCAATCCGAGTTGTTGCCTGATTCCGAATTGTGGCGACATGAAGATTCCGTGGTATCCGAGTTCGCCGAGTCCTGCAGCGACCGCGGCGTATTCGATGGGGATTTTGAATCCATTCGGACGGACTTTGGCGTCTGCAGAAATGACTTGTTTTGGCATATTGGGCGGGTCACCCGGGGAGTATGGGACGCATTCGTGCCCTTGCTTTTCGATCCATCGGACCAAGTTGTCCATGCCGGTTATCCAGCGATGGGTCACTGCCCAGAGGGAGCCTTCCTCCATGCTGCGGAATATGCCGCGACGAATGCGTCTTCCGACGACGGCAATCGACTTTGCGTCGGGGTAGATATTGAGTGGATTTTCAGAAGGTGCGAGCTTGTCGAAGGCTTCATTAGGCGGAACCCCGACGAGGTCGTATCCTAGTTTTTTGGCGGTTTCTGAGAATTCGCTGAAGGGGATCATTGCTACTCCTGTGCTTATTTATGCATAGATGACATCCATGATTGAATCGCCTTTGATCCTGATTGTACGCGGTGCGATTCTCAAGGCTCTTGGGTTGTTTTTTTCGACCTGGTCGGCGATTTCGACCGTGAAGTAGGTTTTGTCCAGGACATAGGGCCCAGGCCATGAGATGGGCTTGACTGGCTTTTCGATGAATTGCCGCAAGGCGAGCTTGGCTTTTTCGCGGATAAGTTCCCGGGATGCTTCCTTGGAGAGGCATATGGCTGAATTTTTTGCGAGTCCGATTTTTGTTTCTGCCGTAACGATACCCGGGATCAGTTCATCGATTTCCCGGCATGCCGCCCTGTCTCCTGAAAGGAAGATTGTCGGCACCCCTTGTGCTCCATGGTAGAGTACCCATTGTGCGATTTCGCCGATGGGTTTTCCATTTAGGACATATGATTCGACCGTTCTTGAGTTTTGCGTATGGCAGAGGTTGCCGTCAGGTGTTCCAGCCATGGCGTGTTGTCCGATCATGACGGTGACGTCAGCATCCGAGGTGTACTTGTTTTGGATGCCCATTGGCGCTTTAGGCCTTCCTCCGATATATGTCGCCTTGGGGTGCAGGAGTTCATAGATGATTCCTCCTGGTCCGTGTCCGTCGTCGACCAAAATTTCATCTGCTCCTGCTTCGATGAATCCTTCGACTGCTGCGTTTATCTCGAGGGTAAGCAGCTTGCAGGAGGTGGGGTAGCCAGGTCCGTCAGGTGACGTTTGTACGTAGAATGTGGTGACTCCCGCGACTCCTTCAAGGTCGGTTCCGATGAAGACTTTCATGTTTTTTGACTCCTTTCTGCTTATGGTCTGGTGAGGTTTTTCATCCAATTGAAGGAATTGATTTTAACGAAAGCGACGAAGCATTTAAGGACTTGATCCGAGTATAGGCATGAATAGACGACCCACGGTGGTGCCTTGAGGTATTCCTTGGCGATAAAAGCGGAGGGCAGCACGACACAGAATACGAAGAAGGTATCGTTTTTAAATACGAATGCCGTATCGCCGCCTGACTTGACTAATCCCATCAGGCATGGTGCCTGGTAGCATCTGAAGGGGATGATGACGACGAGGACTTTCATGATTGTCCGCACGACCTGAAGAGTTTCTGGCGTCAGCTTGTAGAGCTTCAGGAACAGTTCCGAAGTTGATGCGACCGTGATGCTAAGTACGATGCCGATTGCGCAGAAGATGACTTGCATTGTCTTCGCCTGGGTTTTCATCTTCTCGAACTCGCCTGATCCAATCGTTTTTCCGGTTATGATTCCAGTTGCGGCGGCAAGTCCGAAGGCGCCAACGAAGAGGAATTGATCCAGGTTTCCTGCGATGGAGAACGAGGCGACGACGTTTTCGCCCATCCGGCCGACGATGGCGGTTTGGCAGAATTGATTGATTGCCCAGGTGATCTGTCCTCCCATCAAAGGGGCTCCGTACTTGACTAAATCAGAGAAGATTTCATGGGACCAGCGGGCGAAATCCTTGATCTTGAGTTTGAGGACCTGGTCAATTCTGATCACATAATAGATTACGACTGCGAGTTCTACACCTCGTGCGATGGCTGTTGCGATCGCAGCGCCCTTGACGCCGAGTGCAGGGAAGCCGCATTTGCCGAAGATCAGCAGCCAGTTGAGCAGGATGTTGACTCCAAGGGCGATGATGGAGTTGTACAGGCCGATGCGAACAACTTCGACGGATCGCATGGCGCAGAGAAAAGTCTGCGAAATGCCGAAAAACAAGTAGGAAACGCTGAGGTATCTGATGTATAGGGCACAGCAATCGATGATGGGCTGGCTATTGGTGAAGAGTCCGACGAACCAGTGCGGGAAGAATAGGGCGATGAACGTCATCGTGCCCGAGACGGAAAACACGAGTCGCATGGTGATGGAGACGACGTCCTTGATGCGCTCGGTGTCCTTTTTGCCCCAATACTGCGCGGAGAGGATCATCAATGCGCTTTCGAAGCCGAATATCAGGATGTGGATGACGGCTTGGATTTTGAATCCTATGTGGAGTCCTGCGATGGGGATTTCCCCCAGTCGTCCGATCATCAGGTTGTCGGCAAGATTTACGCCATTGGTGATCAGGTTTTGCAGGATGATTGGGATGGCTAGCAGAAAGAGGTTTTTGTAGAAAGACCTGTCTCTGACCCAGAATTGGGATCGTGATGTCATGTTGCTGTGCCTATTTGTTTTCAACGAGGCTGTAGATCTGGTCCATGTCTGCGATGTTGAGTATGTTGGTAGGGATCATCGATTGCGGTATTGGGCAATGGATGTTTTTGACTGCGTCGCGGAACGTGATTAGGGGCTCGTCGATTCGGAGTTGTACTGGATATGGCGAGAGGAATGCCGCAAGGATCGCGGGGATTTGTCCGATTCCTGATGCAGTGATGACAATATCCGGCGAGACCTGAGTCTTGAGGAGCTGGATGGTTGCGATGATGTCCGAGACACGTCCTCCCAGGTAGGATTCTCCCAGGAGTTTGGCGAGCGCATCATAGTGGTAGTCAAATTGGTACGGGTGGAAGAAATCGCGTTCTTGAGGCTGGTCGCATCCATTGGGCATCGATTCTCCGACGCCCCTGTAGTCGAGTCCGAAGAGCCTGTACTCGTCATTGAGAGGTCTGTTTTTCAGTTCGTTTTTTGCGTCCTGGTTTGGGATGTAGAGTACTGCGACTTCTGCTGCTGGGAGATGGAAGAAGGGCTGCTTGTCCGGCATGACGAGCGTAGTGACGATGCCTTGTTCCCATTCAACTCCGTACCTGGAGAAGATTTTATCCCCGACCCGTTGTGGTCTGAGTTGCCTGTAGTGCGGCACTTGCGTTGGAGCCTTGCTGATTTTGAGTGTTCGTTTTAGTTTAGCCTTGATCTGTTCTGGCGTGTTTTTTTGTCGCGTTTCTTCTGCCGCCTGGAGTTTTTGCTCGATATGGTCGTGGATAGTATTTGGCGGGTAGGGGAGTGCGTACAGTTGCGCGAGACCGCACGAAAGTTGTTCTTCGCTGAGTTCCGGGACATCCGGTTCTCGCCTTGTTGAATCGAGCTTGAAATACTCTGCGAAGAATTCATATGTGTCTTCACGTGCCAAGAGGTTGAAGTCGTGGCTTTGATTTCCGAACGTGAATTGAATGTCGTTTGGGCGTCTGAGGATCTTGTAGATGCGTCCGAGTTCCTCGACCACGTCAAATGTACCTCTGATGTCGAAGAAGTCATTGAGTTCTCCCGAGATCAGGAGCGGCCTTGGTGCTGCGGCGATCAGGAAATCCGCCAGGTCGCCCCCGTTTCTGGCGAAGGCGAAGGGAATCTGCTCTCCGTCTGCGGGGAGTTCGTTTTCGACATTGGAGAGCCATCTTGTGACGTAGCAGTTCGGCGCAGCCGCAGCGATTCTTTTGTCAAGGGCATTGACGATAGTTGTCATTGTTCCGCCGCCGGAGTTGCCCATGATACCGATTCGTTTTCGGTCGACATTGTCGTGGAACCATAGGTAGTCGATGCAGCGTTTTATGTCATGGATTCTCCAATTGGCGAATGAATCTCCGATTGCCAGCAATCGTTTGTTATGCAGGCAATGTTCATGGACGTTGCCGATGTTGTCACATCCCCTGTAGTGCGAGCGTTCTCCCTGCCCGATTGGATCAGGTACGAGCACGATGCATCCCTTGAGGCAAAGGGATGCTGCTGCCTTGACGTACTTTGAGTAGGCCTTTCCTTCTGGTGCGTGCCCGCAGCATTGGAGGATTGCGGGTACGCGCTTTTTGATATTTGCGGGGATGTAGAGATTCAGGCTGACCGGGTAGCCCGGCCTTGAGTCGATAATAATGTTTTGTATTGTCAAGGAATCGTGTTTTAGCGTTGTGACGATTCTTGGCTTCAGGGATGTCTTTGGTGCTTTGAGCTTATATGCGACGGAGAGTTTTCGCCGAATTTTTGCGACATACTTCGCGACATCAGCAGGGCTTTGAAGGCTTGCGATTTCTTGCCGTCTGATTTCGAGTCCGTCACGGAATTGATTGACGTAGTATTCCTGGATGAGGTCGCCGAAATGCGCCATAATCTAAATCCTCATGGTTATGGGTTGTGGTGGATTAGGGCAGGGTATGTTTATCGAGCATGAATGGTTTTATGTGTCCTGTGGTTTCGATGGCGTCTGCGCGGAAGATGTTGATCGTATCATGGAGCTGGCTTTCCTCTGAGAGGATCCAGATTCCGACTTCGCCGAATTGATGCGCTGTTTTTGCGAGTTGTTCGGAGGCTCTTTCCCCTTTGAACCAATTGGTCATTGGACAGGGGTAGCAAAGCCAGATGGTAAGGCGATGTTTTTTTGCGGTCTTGGCAACGGCCTTGAGCTTCTCGAGGGCATTGTCGCCATCCCAGTGGAGTTCGCAATCCTTGAATCGAGCCGCAACGATTTCAAGGCACTCGAGTGTCCGGCATGTGAATCCTATTTTTGAACCCAGGCTTGCGGCTTCCAGCTGTGCGAGGAAGAGTTCTCGGCGATGTGGCGGGAATGTTTCCCAGACATTGTCGAACTTGAAAGAAATTGTGTTCTTTCGAATGAACTGAATGACGTCATCCAGCGTTGGGATTGGTTCGCCCTTGAATTTTGGATCGAACCAGGAGCCATACTCGAACTGTTGGGCTTGCTGGAGTGTGATTTGGTCGATTCTCGTATCTGGCTCGGGCTTGTTGCCGCTTGCATCCCTGGCGGTTCTGTTCAGTGTCCTGTCATGTAGGATGACGCATTGGTCATCGACAGTGAATTTGGGATCAAGTTCGATGATCTTGTACCTTTCGTCAACCGATGCCTGGAATGCGGCGAGTGTATTTTCGGGGAATTCGGAGCTGACTCCCCGATGTGCTTGCAAACGAATGCTTGACATAGTTTGAATCCTGTTGTTGCTTGGAAAATCCGTCGTTTGGCGACATTGCAAATGTCATATCCAAATGCATAAATGTCAACCTGAACTATAAGAAAAAGCGGATTGACGCCCGCTTGGGCTTGTCTGGCGAAAATGATTTTTACCAGACAAGAAAGGCAGGGGCGTTGCTAGTCGTTTTGGGTGACGACCTTGACGTTCCGGAACATCCAGGGATTGTCGCTCAATCGAATAGGCTTTCCGCTTTTGGTCTTGACATTTTTAAGCAGAACCTGCTTGGTAACGGCATAGGGGAAATCTTCAACATATCCGGCATCCTTATTAGCTCGATTGAAATTGGAGAAGATTGCGGGACCCTGATAGTTGTCAGGATGGTTTGAATCATCAATCGTAACATTTTCGACCACAATAGTTTCCGGCATGAAGCATGGATAGCCGAAGTCGTGTTTTCCTGAGTAGGATCCTCCGATGATATTTCCGGTTGTCTTTGCCCCTGCAGCAGGCACGAACGTACAGTTTCGGATAATGAATTCCCCTTCCCAGGTGCTACCGTAATCGCCTCTGAGATTGATCATTGCTCCGCCATAGACGGTGCTGTTTTCCAGCAGGAACGTGCCTGTTCCGATCGCATTGATGCCCTGGTGCCCAAGCTTGGAGTTCTTGATTGTCGCATTGGCGACGCCCATGTGCGCGTCAAACCTGGACAATTCGCATCCATCGTAGGTCAGGTTCTTGCAGTAGTTGCTTCCCATGATGCCCCAGTACTTTCTGTTTGTGATGTCATTGGTTTGGCGGCAGTTTTTGAGGGTGATATTGATTGCCCGATTGGCTCCGAAATCGTAGGTTCCCATGCTGACCGGCCTTCCTGCGGAACCGATTGTTCCGTATGTCTTATGCCCGGTGAGCACGGTATCCTGGATGGTGACATTGGCGCAACGGACCACGTTCAGGAAACCTGAATAGGGTGCACCGTGGTCGCCTTCGCCGCTCACCTCGTGACGCAATCCCGTGATCGTGACATTGGAACGCATGATCTGAATGCCCCGGGCATAGTACGTATACTTTGATTCAACCTTGTTGGCGATAGTCTTGAAAACCCCGCCACGCACAGTCAGCATCTTCTCGTCCAAGGGGGAGGCGACGGTGTCAGTGATCTCATCAAAGTCCCATATGATCGGGGCTTTCATATCCACATTGCCTTTCTGGTCCACCAGGATGATATCGGTTTGCGCGGAACCTTTGTTTTGGTTTGCGCCATACCGGATGTACCTCTTGACCTTTGAGTTTGTCACGGTCAGGAGCACTGGGGTTTCGAAGGTCAGCCCGATATTTTCCTGGTTTCGCTTCAGGGTCTTGAGTTCGGGCACCTTGTAGTCCGGCTTTGATGCCCGGATTGAAAAGATCCACCTGCCTCGGCTATTTACGTCAATTTCACTGTCGTCGATCACGAATACGGCATCCTTGAAGTCCACATCGGTTTGGATGATGGCGGTTTCGTTGCCCTGTCCGATGTAATAAGTCTTCCCGGAAGTCGCCTCGACGGGCAAGCCAAGGCTGTTGGCGTGTTGATGGGCCTTGACTATCGCAGCGAAGTCGTTGGTCTTGCCATCGCCGACAGCTCCATGATCCTCATACTTGACTACGCCTTGGGAAAACAAGGGAAATACCGACAGGGAAACCAAAGCAAGCACTAACCGTTTCATAATAAAGTCCTCCAAATATAAGCTAATAAATCACTCTATTTCCAAAAATACTGGTGCTGTAGTTAGATTTTCACAACCGTCTTCCGTGACCGCGACCACATCCTCGATGCGGATGCCACCCCATTCGGGATAATATAACCCAGGTTCAACGGTTACCACATGGCCAATCTGAAGCACTGTCTCGCTCCTGCTGTTCATGCTTGGTCCCTCGTGGATCTCCAAGCCCAGTCCGTGCCCCAGGGAATGGATGAAGCCGCAGGGTGGATTTGCACTCAAATCCGTCACGAAACCGTCATCTTCCATGCTTTTTGCCGCAAGTTGATGGATTGACGAGCATATCGCGCCTGGCTTGATCGCCTCGATTGCCTTTCGTTGTGCGGCATAGACTGCCTGGAAAGTCTTTTTGATTATGTCTGATGCCTGTCCCTTGACGACCGTGCGTGTCAGGTCGCCGTAGTACCCGGTTGCATCGCATCTTGGGAAGATATCCATCACGATTGGCTGGCCTTGGCGAATTGATCCTGTTCCTTGCTGGTGCGGGTCGGCGCCTTGAGTTCCTGGCGCCGTGATGGTTTGCGCTGCGGTGCCGCCTTTTTTTGCGATTGCCATATCGATTTCGCCTCGCAGGATTTCGGCGGTCAGCGTTTCTCCGTTCCAGGTCAGCACGCCGTCCTGGCCGACTTCCGCTTCCTTCAGTACCTCCATGCCTCGATACAGACCTGCTTCCGCCAGCTGAACCCCGTGACGCAGCTTCTCGATCTCATCGGCAGTCTTTACGATCCTGCCAGGCGAAAAGGGATTGACGCAGTTCAGGACGACGCCATTGCCTTCCAGCTTTCGTGCCAAATCCAACGGAAAGTTGGCGGGGACTTCCCAGGTCCAATCGGCATATCGACGCGAAATCGCGGCAATCACATTGACGGCGTCAACGGAAAGTGCACGTGGCATCCCAAACTCCTTCCGAACTTCATCGTGGCTAAACACGCGAATTCCTTCCTTCACGGACTTGCATGCCCGCCCATATTCCAGGGCTGAAACAATGATGCCACGAAAATCCGGCGTTTCTACATACAGGTACGGATCCGGAGCCGAAAATCCCGTTTCGTACAGAAGATCAGGACATCGTTCACTGGCCGCATAGATTATTCGCATTTGTCAACTCCTTGTTCACCTTCACTTCAGGTCGTATGTTCCGTAGCAGGCTCCATTGGAATCCATCCAAAGGATCATACGATCCATTTCGTCTTTGCTCAACGTGACTTTGCCGTGCTTGTTTTCAAGCCGTGTCAACAGCGGGCTTGCCAGGGCACCGAAACGCAGCGGTTCGGTTGTCGGCTCGAAATTGTTCTTTGGCATGCCCCATCCCGAGTACGAGACGTGACGGATAAGCACATTGAAGGACTTGGTCGCCCATCCCTCCCGTTCGCTTGTCAGCTTCGGGCGTTTTGGCCTGGATCCATCGTGGCAGGCAATGCAATGCTTGTCCAGAATTGGCTGGACGAGTTTGGCGAAGCTGAAGGGGTACGCACCTTCGGGGCCTGGTGTTAGCACCGAGGGTGGTCGGGTCTGGGCTATTGTTCTGGCTCCGGGTATCGCGGCTTTCTGGCGATTTTCATGGCAGCCGATGCAGCTTTCCATCTCGCCGGGTTGCAGATAGACCAGCGACCGCATCGTTTGGACGGCGCGTCCCTTGTCGTCCAGCGCCTGGAAATAGACGGGTATTCCCGAAGGCACCTCGAAGTACGCGCTGCCATCGGCTTCTACGGGAACGGTCCCCAGGACATGCCGTCCCATCGAACCTTGGCCGGCTCCGACCTTTGGCCTGTCGGCATGAGGCGTGGTCTTTGTGAAGATCTCAAATACGCGCAAGGCGGTAATGGGATGCTCTTCGGGGAAAGCCTTCGGCCAGCTGTCACGGACGTTTTGCAGGTAGAATGTACCTATATTCCGCTTCGCCATCGAGCTGTCAATGCTCGAGTAGATGATAGGCGGCATCTCGCGGCTCTCGATGGGAAGCGCCCAGACGGACGATATCCTGGGGTCGCGGTACAAAAGCTCTCGATTCCCGAACGTATCGCAAATGTAGAGTCCAAACATGTTGGGGAGATTGCCGCCCGGTTCGCCTTGAAGACAATCGAAGGAGTAGGAGGCAATCCAGGCTTTTTCGGAAAGCGGCCATGGCGACTTGTAGCAATGGCCGGGCCAACGGAGTTCTTCGGTTGTCGCCTGCGTCTGTCGTTTCGGATCAAGGATGCCTCCTGCCCAGTATCCCGTAGGTTTCCTGTCAAATGCGAGGTCTCGTGTTTTCGTCGGTCCGTAGGGGAGTCGGCTTTCCGATTCGGGGAATCTGACTTCCGGCGTCAATCGCGTCAACGGCTCTTCGCCATCGACTCCCTGGAGGGTATCGACGAGTATGACCGATCCTGCTGTCATTCCATGGTGCGGGGCTGCGGTCGCCATCACCTTTCGTGATCCCGGCACGGCTCGTGCTTCCCAGATTCCGCAAGGATTCCAGGTGTTGTTGCCGTAGAAGATTTTGACGCCGCCGCCATCGGGGCGTGCTGTCCAAAGGTGTTGGTAGAGGACGGCGTTGCGATCGACATAATCCCATCTGGTGTAGAGGATCCTGCCATCGGGGAGCAGGGATGGATTCCATTCATGTGTTTCGTGGAAGGAAATCGAACGGGGTTCCGAGCCATCCGGACGCATTCTTGACAGGGTATAGACGAAGCAGGGACCACTGCCGCATCGGTGGTATCCGCCACGCATCGTCGACGAGAACAGGATGTCGCCATCGGGAAGGCATACGGGGAAGAAATTATCCGTATCGCCTTGGGTCAATTGCACGGGCTTGCCTCCGGCTATCGGCATCCTGTAGAGGTGGAATCGGTACTGTGACGTTGTCTTGTCATACGTCCATGTTTCCGGCAATTCCTTGACTGGCGAGTACGCGAAATAGAGATTTTTGGCATCGGGTGACAGTTCAGGAGTCATAAAGCTTCCCGGCGGCAATTCCGTCGGCGTGATTTCCCGCGTTTTCATCCCGATTCCTGGTTGTTCGAGGATGAAGATTCCGCCTCCTGGGCGCGAGCAATATCCGTACATCTGGGTCAACTGATGGCTCATCACGGAAGGTGCGTTCTTCAGGAACAGGAGCGGTGATTTCGGCAGTTGCGCCAAGGCGACCTTTCGCAATGCGCGATGCAACGCAAGCCACTCGGCCTCGTCGGCCGTCGCAGCAATCGCTTCAGTCAATCCCATCTTGTTGAATCGTTCTCTCAGCGTTGGTATCACCTCGGCAAACGTCCTAGGTTCGCGCGGTGTCTCGATTCCGTCACGCATCCTCCAATCCCATTCAATCAAAGCTTCGGCAATTTCCCGGTCCAGGTCACCTGAGCATCTAATGGGCGCCTTCGAATACGGGGCGCGCCAAGGACGCAAGGCACGTGGAAGCTTGCCGCTCTTAACGGGTTCTCCGTCAAGGCGCCAATCGCCCTTTCCAACGACGCAACGCCAACCTTCCAACCCATCGTGACCCAACAACAGCAATTGATTGTCGCCCTTCTCATAAAACCAAATTCCAGAGGCGACCGCCGAAGAGGGATGGACCACAACCCCGTCCAAGGTCACACGGGTGCTGTCAGCTCGCCGGAACATCTCCTCAAACGCATTCAGCGTTCCAGGCAAATCGGTTTCGTGTCCGCGTTCGGGCTTGTCGTCCACATAGATCAGCTCGCCGAATCGTTCGCCGATTGCCCTTGCCAGTTTTCGCGCACTGTCGGGCGGCACCAATGTGTCCTTGCCACCCAGGGTGATGGAGACCGGCATCGTAAAACGTTCAGGGAAATACATCGCGCTACGCTTGCGATACTCCTCGGGGACCTGTTCCTTCGAGCCACCGAAGGACACCGAAATCGCATCCTGGAACTGGTCNNCCGCCACTGACGAATATGCGCCCGATCTTGTACTCCTTCCGCAACAATTCGATCAGCTGAAGCATGTCGGCTTCGGCGGCAGGTCCCATCCACGACGTCTTGGCACGGTAGTCGGGAGAAACGATCAGCATTCCTCGACGCTGGCCCGTAACCCTGGTTCCACGGCATTCGCCGCGGTTATCACGAATGTACTGCCAACGGTCGGAACCATGACCATGAAGTGCAAAAAGCAGATCAATCGGCTTGTCGGCATCAATGGCCTTGGGACGCAGCATGACGTACCGCTGCTCGCTGCCGTCATACTTGGCGATAAACGAGCAATCCAGCTCGTCGTAGGCAAAGCCATCGACTCGATCGTCATTGGATGGACGGGTCAGGAAATCAGCCGGTCCGAGCGCTGCCGCCGTAATCCGAAGGTCATCCAGGTCGCCGCGATAATTTATCGACTCGTTGTTCCTGGAACCAATGTACAGGATATCGTCCCGAAACGCAGTCTCAACCGAGTCGGTATACTTGCTTTGCGGTTGTCGGACTCCGTCCACGTAGAGGATGAGCTTGTCGTTTCCTTGGGCTTTTTTGTCGCAAACGATTGCTACATGGTGCCAGATTCCTGCGAGTATGGTTCCGTCCGGCGAACGGTCGATGTGCCATCCCGGCGACTTCAGGTTTCCGAACACGGCACCCTGGGTGCCCCAATCGTCCAACGAGACGCCGAAGGATCCGGTCGCTTCCCGCCATCCCATGCATGGGGTTTGTTCGATCACCACCATGGGACCGCCGCCATCATTTGCCTTGCGGATGAAAAACTCCACCGTAAAGCGATCGTACTTGCTCATTTCGAGTTTCGCCAATGTATTCAGGGATTGGCTCCCCGTAAACCTGGCGTAGTTTTCCTTGAACGTGGTTCCCGATCCTGTCAACGAGCGACCATTTCCGCTGGAATCAACCAAGGGATTCGAACTGTCAAACTTCCAGTAGCCTATCGTCTCACCCAAGGCGCATGTGCAAAATATCCCCGCAAACAACAATATCGAAAATATCGAAGTCCAGGCCATGTCCATTGGAACACTCCACTTTTGTGCACTTATACCGAAAAATCACAACAACAAACACATTGATGAATTTACACCGACTATAGGCACAATCAAATACGAAGAATGCTGAATGCGGAATTATGAATGCTGAATTATGAATTATGAATTATGAATTATGAATGTGGGAAAAAACGATTTGTTCGATTGGGTATTCAAGGGTATGTCACATGCGTTTTGAGTACGAAACCGATGAATTTTTGCTTTGGCTTTGGGGTGGTTTTGCGGACACTAGCCCCACAAACCCCAACGTAACGTCCCAGGTCCCAGACACCAGTCGCATAGGTCACATTTGTCTCATAAGTCTCATTTGTCCCAGGCCCATAATCTCCAATGCCGAACTCACAGGGCATGTCACATGGTTTATATGTTATTTGCATTCCCCGC
>DBPZ01000088.1 GCA_002305655.1 Lentisphaeria bacterium UBA1407
TGGAAGAAGGTGAGGGTGGTGGTGGAGTGAGTTGGGGATCGGCAGAGCGAGCAGGTCTGACGGGTCTGACAGGGTCCGGCTGGGTCCGGCTGGGGCCGGCGGGTCATGCAGGGCAGATAAATCTGCCCTGCCACGGAACAAGACGGCTTTAGGTACGGGCACCCGGGGTGCTCGTACTTAAGGCGATGTACGAATTCATGCAAAAAATGCGGGACTTTTGTCGCAAGGAGCGAAGGCTTCAAGGCTGATTGAAGAGGACTTGGAGGGATTGTGGGGCGGCGTTGATTACTCGGCAGACGGCGGGGCATTTTGCCATGAAAAGGAAGACGATAGGGTAGTCGGTTTCGTTGAGCGATTCGAAGTTGCCCTGTCCCTTGGCAATAATCAAATCGGCATTCTTCAAGGCATCCAGCATCGCTGGCGGGGAGAATTCCGGAATGACTCCCGGGAGGTTCGTGGCATTGTCGACGACTGGGATGCCGTCGAGTCCGCTGGGTTCGAGGTCTTCGTAGGTGACATCGTTCGAGGCTGGGAGTCCTCGGACACCCAGGGTGACCTTGTGCTTGAAAGGCTCGATGAAGAAGCTGTCGTAAACAGATTCTCCGGCATTGTCGAGTAGATAGAGGATTGAGCCGGCATTGTCAATCTCTTGTTTTAGGCGCGAGATTGCGTCGTTGTCGATAGGCTTTTCGAGTGCCTGGACGATGACTTCCATTGCGAGATCGAGGTTAAGGTCTCCGTAGATGCTATAATCCAGGACGTTTCCTGCGATTGCGAGCTTGAGGCGTTGTGTGAAGTCATCCAGCTTGTTGCCATAGTCCTTTTTGAGTGCCTCGAGGAGTTTCCATGCCAGGCTGATCGAGTTTTGCTTTTCAGCCTGGTATGGGTTTGGGTTCCCTGAGATTTCGCTGGCGATCTGGTAACTTTGCCAAGCTGTGAAAGTCGGAGGCCTGTCCCAATCCAAGGACGCCATTTGTTGCAGGACCCGATTGAGGATTTCCCGCTTCAGGTCCTCGTCGTCGGTACTCAAGTTGGCGACATTGAACGCATTTTTGACAAGGCAGGGGATGCAGTCGAGCTGTGGTTTCATAGTTTTAGTCGATGGTAATCATGTATGCGAAGGATTGTCCGTCGCAAGTGAATGTGAATTGGTTGTCTTTGTAGGAGAATTTCGGTGCTTCCGCCTTGTCGTGCCAGGGTTCGATTGCCTCGACCTTGACGGACTTGGGGAGCTTTCCGAATAGCTTTTCTGCGTCTGCGGTCACCTTGAACGGGACGCTTCCCGGCGCTGGTATCAGCTGCCACTTCTTGGCGCCCAGCTTTAGCAGTCTGAATGTGCCGTTTGTTGCGAGCTTGCCAAAGTCGGTCAGCGGCCGCTTGTCCGGATTATCGTCCGTGGTGGCTTCATTTTCGACTTTGATGTTGGTTGCGACCTTGCCGTCGGCGTCCTTGGTTACGACGATCGTGCCTCCGTAAAGTCTTGAGCCGACGCTTTGTGCTGCGTAGATTGGGAGTCTCGCCCCATCGTTTGGCGTGTAGATGCCGAAGAGGATTTGGAGTTCACCTTCCGGCACGGAAGTCGGGATATCAACGACAATCGTCGAAGTATATTTTCCTGCCTTTGTGCAATCCAAGTCGGATTTGAGCGTCGAGCCATGGAACAAAATGTCTTCCCCTTGTGCGCGTGCCGAGGGATGGCAGACATGCACAAAGCAATGCGCCTTGGCCAGGGTAGCGGGCTTCTCAAAGTCCCAGGCGACATCAAGTTCGTACTTGAACTCGTTGATTTTCCTGAGCATTCCGGGTTTCGCCTTGAGGTAGGCATGGCGTCTGAAGAATGTTACCGGCGGTTTTGTATCGAAATAGTCGATATTTTTCGAGGCTGAGTATATGAGCGTCTTGTTGTCTTTTGTGACGATTGCCGCCGTTGCCTCGGGTGTTATGGCGAGCAAGCCGTATTTCGGCAGTACGAATCCATTGGGGAGTGTCCATGGCTTGTCAGTTCTGTTTGTCCAGACTTTGCCTTTTCCGTTACCGAATACGGTATGTTGCTGGTGGATGTTTTCGCCGAATTGGTGGCTGTCGAATTCATTGCGCGAGAGCCAATCGCAGGTATCATGGAGCAGCCAGTACGTTTCGACTGCGTTTCTTGAGAACGGTCCGTCGCTCATCGGGTTTCGTCCTCCGATGACCGTATTGGAAAGGTAGTTGAAGGTGTTGTAGTAGGCATTCTTGAGATCGTCTCCTGAGGCATATCTGGCTCCCAATCCACCTGCGAAGAGGATCATCTTGCCGTGTGTGACGATATCGTGCCAAGGGACGCGTTCCGATGGGGTTTGCACATTCCAGACTTTTGCGCTGTGGTGGTCTGACTGCCCTCCGTCAACGGAACCGATCAGGCCATCGTGTCCGCATTCGCTCGTCATCACCGCCTTTCCTTTCCATAGGATATCGCGGCAAGTATCGAATGCATCGGCCCATTCGCGCGCCATTCTCTTGCTGGTATGGAGGTTCCCGTCCCTGTCGTAGTAGTCGCGGGGCGTGATTGCCGTGAATACGTCGATGAAGAGCGCCTTCGGTCCGAAGCCTTCTTTCATCAGCTTCATGTTTTCGACGAGCCAAGGCTTGAAGGCGTGGGGGAGCCATCTGTAGCTCTGGGCCTTTCGCCCTCTATTGTACCAAGCTTTTTGCGGTGTTCCGTCAGTATTGAAGATGATATGGTCGTAGGAGTAGCCTTTTGCGTCGGGATAGAAGTCGATATAGTTGTCATGTGGCGCGAACAGGATGCCATTGTCCTGGCAAGCGTAAGCGAGTTTCTTGAAGTTTTCCAGTCCATCGATTCCCGCAGGCGGATAGATTTCGGGGAGCCTGTAGTCATATCCCCAACGTTGCCATACGTGCTTGACGAAGATGCTGTGCGTCAAGCCGAACTTTGCCGCCATTTTTGCGTCGTCCGCTGCCCTGAGGTAATCGCCTGCCCATTGGTCCAGGCACTGCCTGCCATAGAGTTCGGGGAGCCCCGGGGATGGCTTGAACCCAACGATATTGCCGTATTCCTTGGCGCCGGCAAAAGCACCTTGGTTGGACGGAGCAAGGTAGAACGTGACATCGTTGTGGGCAACCAGCGTGAAGAGATTGGCATCGGGAACCACATCCATCCTGTCAGGGAAGAAATCCGATGCGATTGCCAAGCTCATGCCGTTTTTGTAATCTACTCCCACGTGCCTGGTATTGAGTGAGAAACCGCCTGAATGGAGCGTGAAAGGCTTGTCCAAGTCCTGGAGGACGTTGCCGAAGCCGCCGTAAACACGCCATGGGCGGAGTTGGCTTGGACCGATCGCAAGCTTGGTGAAGCGGGGCAATCCCCTGTGGTCGCGCTCGACTCCAGGCATGGAGAACGTGACCAGCAACACGCCGCCCTTGACGTTGGCGGTGACTGTGAAGGGAACAGGTCCTTCCTGGGTTTCGACGAGGTGGCGGTAGTGCCTGCCGTCGATAGTCACGAGCTTGACGGGCGGTTCGCCGGCATCATTGCCGATGGTAATGCTTGAGATATCGATGTTGAAGCCATCGTAAACCAGGTCGCGTTGTCCGTCCGAGAATGCGATTGCCGCATCGAGGATTCCTTCGCGTCCCGGGGCGATGACGGCTGCGTAGGGCGATCCATTCTTAGGTTTCAGGATGAATGCGCCTTGGACTTGATTGCCTTTAAGCGCCTGTCTGGCCAATTGGATTGCCTGCTTGGCGCGTTGTTCCTTTTCCTGCGGCGTCGCTTCTTCGAGAGCGGTTTTGAGAGTGACGACCGGATCGCCCCAGAATCCTTCGTCGCAATTGGTATCGCCTTTCGGCCCGGGGCCCATCACGAGTGTCAGTCCGATTGTTTTTCCTGCGTAGCTTGTCAGGTCTGCCTCGACTGGGATCCATTCGTGCGACTTTGTGAATACTTCGAAAGCCCTGGTTGTCTTGCCTTGGTCTGTGATGTCAACGGCGAAAAGGATTCCGTCACTTGGCTGTTCGATTTCCGGGTTGCTGTATCTTATGGCAGCGAAGGACTTGAAGATGAGTTCCTTGTCTTTTGGGAGTGTGATTTGGTAGGTTGCCATCAAGTCGCCTGGTCCTTTTCTGAATGGCGGATGGAAGACGAGGGCATCCCTTGTGGCTCCGGCATGGTTTTTCCGTCCTGCGGCGTATGCAAGACCAGTTGCAGGGTCGGAGCCATTAAAGCCACGCGGCATGATGATGACGTTGTTTGACCTGTCGCGATAGAAGATTTTCCTGCTTGCGGAGCTATGGAGTTTGAAGGGCGTGACTCTGATGTCAATCGGCTCTGGCGTGAAGTCCATTTGCGGCAGTGTTCCGAGTTGTTTGCCCAGGTTGAGGGTGAAGAATCCGCCTGCGTGGAGCCAGTAGTTCGGGACGAGTTTGCCCAAGCAGACCTCGCTGCGCCTGATTCCTTCGTCCGAGTCGCCGATCATCAGGTTCATGCCGAGCTTGCCGGAATCGAGCTTGCCTAGGGATGCCTTGGGGAGTTTTGCCTCGAACACGTAGCCCATTCCGGTTTTCTTGGTTTTGATTTCAAATCCTTGCGGGAGCTTGTTTTTCGCATATGTCGGGACCTTGACCAAGGGTGTTTGCTTGTCTCCGCCGAAGAGGTTGACTGCGAGTGCGATGTCGTCCTTGGTAAGGGCTTCTTCTTTCCTTTCTGCTGGTGGGATTGCCGAGAAGTAGAGCCTGAGGTAGTCGCTGCTCATGTAGTCAGCTGAGGTTGTATCTGTGCAGGAGATATTGTCGTCCGAGATTTGTCCTGCGATGTAGATGTTGTCTTTGTCGTGCAGGAACATGACGATTCCGTCGAAGCTTTCCGGCTTGACCTTTCCGAAGCTTTGCTTATCGGCTCCGCATGGGACTTGTATTGCCTGCGTCCACCATTCTTCGAGGCTTCCGTCAAGCTTGATCGGGCTAGCCGCGAGGCATGCCAGCTGGTCTTGCCCGTGGGCGGTTGCAACGGCGGTGTCAGCCTTCTGGACTGTCGTTGATTTTTTGGTTGCGTTAAAGATTGCGATTGGATGCAGCTCGAAGATTTCCTGATTGGGGATTGCGACCTTGGCGAAGGCGTGGACAGGATACAGGGCGTTGAGCACGCGTTCCCCGGATATTCCCCGGAAAGTCCATTCACGGGACTTGCCAGCAGGCAGCATCACAAGACCCAAGTTGCCTTGGGGCTGGAGCGACCAGTCGTCGTTCATGTAAACCGACAATAGCAACGAGGCCTCGTGCTGGGACTCGTTTGTGGCCAGGACTTTGAAGACGAGTCCTTCCTCCGATTGAACGGTTTCGGGGACCTCGAGGACCTGAAGCGTGATTCCATAAGCCTGGTCCTCGGGAGGATTGAAGCCGAGACAAGTCATGGCAGTTAACACCAAAAACAACAAGCTGATACGAATGAATCCTTGCATTGCGGGTGACTCCTTGGTGGTTTGGATTGATTGACAATAAGTGAAACAGAACTCAATAATGTACCTCGATAGGTTCGGAAAACAACTTCCAGAACTTTGAGACGATATGACCCTTTAGGAATGAAATGATAGTCTATGTTTTTGTATGATAGTGCAAATCAACGACTTGCAAAAGATGCCGAATCGCTTAAGTTGAGTAGAGCACGCTGAAACACAAGGCGGGAAATGCGTTTAGGGCAGGATAGGAAAAAGGAGTTGTTGGATGGCAAAACCACAAAAGAATCCCAGGATTACCTTCAATGGGAAATTTACCTCTGAAATACGTCAGCGCTTGCGTGAAAAGCGTCACGAATTGGGACTCCCTTTCCATGTTATCGCTGAGTTTTTCGATGTCAATTGGTCCACGTTTCGAAAGTGGGAAACGGGCGAGACAATGCATTGCACCAATGTCATGCGGCCAATGCTCGAGGATTTCATCAACGGAGATTACGACGAGGCTCTCGCGAATCTTGTGCGGAAGCCGATATTGACGCTATCGTCCCAACCTCCCGAACGGGTCTGCCAAGCATTGGAAACTGTGGCGAACACGTACACGTTGTGCGCCAAGTATCCGACATTGGCCGAGAACCTGATTCGGAAGGTTGAGTTGGTTGCCCAGGAAACGTTGCGTGACCTGGTCAGTGCCAAGCCGCAAAAGAAACGGTGAGTTTAAACTTGGGGGCATCAACATGATGCAACCGATTATGGGGGGACAGTAAATGCAGGAACCCAATCATTGAAATGGACCAGTTTTCTGTAGCGCCTTTACAAGGCGCCCTTCGGGGCGGTCATCCTACCCCAAGCTAAAGCATGGGGTTAAGCATGGTTGAGCGCCTACGGCGCAAAGTCCTGCATCTTCTTCTTCTATTCGTACATCCCATGCTATTCTCCGGTTTGGCTGGGCATATGATAAGTCGATGCACAAATAGGTGAAGCCAGTAGCGTCAAGTTGATCGACACTCCCTTGTAAGCTTGATTTTTGAACGGCTCCTTAGATACTCTTGTAGAGCTCCGCGACCTTCTTGAGTTCTGCGGGAATGTTGATTTTCTGCGGGCATTTTTTGATGCATGTTTCGCATTCTTCGCATTGGTCCGCCCTGGAATCAGGCTTGATATTGTTATAGATTTGCTTGAATTGCCATTTGTTCTTGTTCATTTGGTATTCGTTGTAGATGGTCAGCTGCCTCGGGATGTCAATTTCCGCTGGGCATGGGACGCAGTACCTGCAGTTTGTACATGGGATGGCGCCCATTTTGAAATAGGCTTCCATGGCCTGCTTCAGCGTCTTTTGCTCGTTTTCGTCCAGAGGCTTGAAGTTGCTGAAGGTGCCGATGTTTTCGACCAGATGATCCATGTGGGTCATCCCTGAGAGTACGCATGCCACGTTTGGAAGCGATGCGACGAATCGGAAAGCCCAGCTTGCACTGGATGCATTCGGATTTGCAGCCTTGAGGATATTCGTTGCTTCGGGAGTCAGATGCGCCAAGCGTCCGCCCCTGAGAGGCTCCATCACGAAGACTGGAATGTTGAGCTTGGTCAGAATTTCGTATTGTTCTTTTGCGTAGTAGGTGTCCCAATCAAAAACGTTCAGCTGGATTAGTGTGAAGTCCCATTTTCTGTAGGATGCGATATCTTCCAGTACTTGGTATCTGTCATGGAAGGAGAATCCGAGCTTCCTGATTTTCCCTTGCTCTTGCATTTTGATTACGAACTCGACCGATTTCTTGTCCAAGGCGTTTCTCCAAGCCCCGGCGTTCATATTGTGCAGGAGGTAGAAGTCAAAGTAATCAGTTTTGCATTTTTGAAGTTGGTCGTTGAACACGCGTTCGTTGTCCGCTTCGGATTTGAAACCACCGCATGGCAACTTGGAGGCAAGGTAATAGCTGTCCCGTGGGAACTCGGACAAGACGTCGCCGCAGAATTTTTCTGACTCGCCACCGTGGTACATGTAAGCGGTATCGAAGTAATTGAGACCTGCCTGCATTGCGCGATGGACAAGTGCTCTGCCTTTTTCGTAGTCGATCTTGTTTCCAGCTGTTGGCAATCTCATCATGCCGTATCCCAACAGCGGGAGCGAGATCCCCGTATTCGGGAGTTCTCTTCTGCTCACCTGCGGTCCTTCGGACATGTGGGATTGCTTGCTGAAGGCAGGATTTGCGTTGCCGACGAATGGGATGGCGGCGGTGGTCGCTGCTGCAGCCTTGAGGAAATCACGTCTGTTCATCAGTTGTCTCCAGGTGTTATTGGGATCGTTTGTTCGGTGTTTTGTGTGTTGGTATCGGCTTTTTCGCTAGGCAAAATCAGTGCAAAGGCAAGGAAAAGCAAAGTCAGGATCGTGGCGATGAGCAAGGTCGTCTTGGCTTGTCGAATGCGCATTGCAGCCAGTTCATAGTTTTTGTCATTGTATTGGGACTTGGAGATGATGGCAAGGATCAGGGCAGGTATGGCGACTGGATTTGCACAGCATACGATGAGAAACAGCGCCGCGAGTATCGGGACGAGGAAGTCGATTTTTGGCGTCTGTTCGCTGGGGATTGGTTGTGGTGGCGAGACTAGTGGTGGCGAAACTCGTGCCGCCTGGGTTTGAGGTAGTTGCTGGAGCGGGGTGGTCGGCTTGTCGTCGAGGTTGAAGTCTTCCCTGTTTGATCGGGACAAGTGCTGGAATGTTGGTGTCTTAGGTGGCGAAGGCGGCGATGGCGCCGACCAGTCCTTCTGCCTTGAACTCGATTGGCCTGAACGCACGAAGGGAATGGGCTTCGGTCCCGTAGGCTTGGGGTCGGGAGCTGGTGGTGGCGGCTGTTGGACAACAGATATCGGTGGTGGTTCCACGACTGGAACTGGCGGAGGTTCGACAACTGGAACCGGCGGTGGTTTGACAACAGGAACCGGTGGTGGTTCGACAACAGGAACCGGCGGTGATTCCTCGACAGGAACCGGTGGTGTTGGTGGTGGCGGTGCGGAAAAAGTTGGTGGTGTTGGCGGTGGTGGGGAAGAGAATGTTGGCGTTGGCGGTGGAGTCGGTGCTGGCGGTGGCGGTGGTGTTGGCGGTGTTTCAGATGTCAGTGGCGAAGAGAATGTGAATCCGGTTGACTTTGGCAGTTCCGAGGAAGTCGGGAGCGTCGAGTTCGGGAACATCGAGGATGATGTTGATTCCTGCTCCTGTGGTGCGCCGCATTTTCTACAGACCGTGTCCTTGGAACTTGTGACGATACCGCATTTTTTGCAAATTGGCATATGGAAACCTTATAAACTACTGGGACATAAAATTGGACAAAAAATGGAAACTCAAATATAGTAATGCTTTATTATTAAGAATTCAAGCAGTGGTTTTTAAAGTACAAGTAGTTTTGGAGGTCAAATTAATGATGTATAGAAGTCTTTTGCTGGGTGCTGCATTGCTGGGAGTCAGCCTTTGTGGACAAGTTGAGCGTCTTACGGATCAATATGCGGTTTGCGCGCACGTGAGTCGTGGCGAATTGGCAATTGCCGCTGATGAATTCAAGGTGATGAAGCAGGCTGGAATTCGCTGGGTACGAACGGATTTTGACTGGAATGCCATTGAACGCAAGAAAGGCGAATGGCATTTCGATCACCTCGACAAGCTGATGGGCATCGCCGAGGAGCACGACATCAATATCCTGCCGATCTTGGTGTATCACGTGGAATGGGCAAAGCCTGCCTGGAAGCATCTGGACGCTTGGGGCGAGTACGTCAGGCAAGTGGTCACTCGCTATGGCAAGAAACTTCGCTACTGGGAAGTGTTCAACGAACCGAACCTGCAAGGCTTCTGGGCCGATGAGGTCTCCGGCGAAAACTATACCAAAATGCTAAAGCATACGTACGAGATCATCAAGTCGATCGATCCCGACATCCGGGTCCTGTATGGCGGCGTGGCAGGCGTCCCGCATAAGTTCATCGAGGATACCTTCAAGGCCGGAGCCGGGGCATACTTTGACATAATGAATATACACCCCTACCAGTGGACTAGTGTCCCCGAAAGTATGCTTCCGGACTTCGAGCAGCTCCAGGAAACCATGGACAAGTACGGAGTCGCAGAGAAACCCATGTGGATTACTGAAGTGGGATGGTCAACCGCAAAACCAGTTACAGGTTATTTGGGTGCCTACAAGGCCGCGTTCGAGTACCTGGGAATCAAGGAAGGACAGTACCCATTGGCAGAACTGGACGATCCGTTCCTCGGGAACTGCAGCCAAACGAACCATGCCTCATTCAGGGCCGATCACTTTACAAACAGAATCGCAATTGGATTCGATCAGCTCAAGGATTTGGATCCAAAGAAATATCCCGTCCTGCTGGCTAGCTCAAACGAAACCTTTGCGGAAGATGGAGTCGAACCCCTCAAGGCATACCTGAACAAAGGAGGCGTGGCGCTCTTTACAAGAGGACTCCCATTCTACTACAATATAACCAAGGATGAACAGGGCGAAAAGGTCAAACGATTCGTCGGAGAAGCAAAACTCGCCCAACTCCACATGGCATGGGATGCGTGGTGGACAAAAAAAGGATTGCCTGAATGGGAAATATGGCAAAGGCCGGCAGATGAATTCAAGGATAAATTCGAGTTCAAGCTCCTGCGGGGACACGCGCATGGACGATTTATGGTCGACCGAAACCTCAAGGGCAATGACAAGCTTATCCCCGTCATCATTGGCGGAGACGACACGTACCAGGGCAACCTGATGGCCATCTACAAGTTTGACAGCGACCTGAAGGGAGCAGTCGTGGTCTGCACCACCATGCGTGCCAACGAATGCGTTCCCGAAGATGTCCAGGCTGCGCATTTGCCAAGGACCTACCTTCTCGCCTTCGCCAGCGGATTGAAACGAGTCTTCTGGTATAACTTCCGGGCCAGTGAATCAAACCCGATCGAACGGGAAGACAACTTCGGAATCGTACATAGAAACCTCTCGCCAAAACCCTCTTTCATCGCCTACCAAACCCTGTCCAATCTCTGCCCAAGCGGTTCGACACAACCGACGATGACCAGGGATAAGGGAGTGACCTTGGTCAACTGGACGCGACCTGACGGAGTCAAGGCATGGGCGCTCTGGTCCGAACGTGACCAAGTTCAAGCAACGATCACATGGGAAGGCAAACTGGACAATGCGGTGAACTATCTCGGAACCCCCCAGGAGCTGAAGCCAGGAAAACTTACGGTGACGACTCGCTGCATCTATCTAGTCGGACCGACTTCCGTGGCTCTTAAATACTGAGGTTTGCAACAGTCAAGCGGCTAAAATGGTGCAGCCCTGGTCGGACGAATTTGTCCTGCTGCAGACCAAGACGGGTTTAGGTGCGGGCATTTGGGGTGCTCGTACTTGAGCCAGCCTGTTAACTTTCTCGTAGGATGTGTGGCTTTTGTCGCGAGATGCCACTTGTTGGGGCAGGTGGAGATCAGGGAATCCCAAGCCAAAATTTGATTGCTTTTATTTCGTACTCAAATAGGTATGGGAAAATGGCTTCCTAATCGCTTGAAGTCATCAAGAATCATCCAGATTACCTACTGGGTTGTGAATCTGGAAGATTGACGATGTTTGTCAATGATTGTGCATGATTCTTGCTTGAAACTTTCCGAAAAAACGCGAAATTTTAGTGATGCAAATAAGGCTTTAGCCCACCCAACCGTAAGGGGGCCTCCGCCCCTGTAATGTAATGCGCGCGAGGAAGTTGAAGAAGTTGCGATGGCGGCGGAGCGGTTTGTGGGGCG
>DBPZ01000060.1 GCA_002305655.1 Lentisphaeria bacterium UBA1407
TTCATCATTCCGCATTCACCATTCTCTTCGTCAGGCTTGTCCTTTTTGGGATTTCCCTCGATGACGATGACGGCTTCTCCCTTGACCTTCTTGTCTCGGAATGCTGGCGCAAGTTCTGCCAGCGATCCGCGCTGTATGCGTTCGAATTGCTTGGTTAGTTCGAGGCAGACCGCAGCTTGGCGATCTCCTAGAATTTCCAGTGCTTCATCCAGGAGTTTGCCGATTCTAAAGGGAGATTCGTAGAAGACGAGGGTGTGTCGCGAGAGGGCGTCCTCTTCAAGGAAACGCCTGCGATTGCCGCTTTTCCGTGGCGGAAAACCCTTGAAGATGAAGCTTGATGCGGGGAGTCCTGATGCGATCAGGGCAAGCGTCGCAGCACAAGCTCCTGGAATTGGAACCACTTGATGCCCGGCCTCGATGGCAGCCTTGACAGCGGGGAAGCCAGGGTCGCTGAGAATCGGGAGACCGGCGTCGCTGCAAATGCCGACAATCTTTCCGGCATCTAGGAATTCGACGACCTTGGCGGCGTTGGCACGCTCATTGTGCTCGTGGTTGGACAAGACGAGTGGCGGGCGGGGAATCCCCAATAGCGACAGCAAATTTCCCGTGTGCCTGGTATCCTCGCAAAACAGGACGTCCAGGCTCTTGATTGTCTCGATTGCCCGAGGCGTCATGTCGCCGAGGTTGCCGATTGGAGTCGCTATGAGATATAAAGTCATCCTCGCCTCGTTCGCCTAAGGGCTTTCATTTTTTGCCGCTTGATTTCTTGGTGATCTTTCGGATTCCGGTTGTCCTCTTGTAAACTCGTTTCGGCTTGGCTGCCGGCTTTTCGGCGCTTTCGGGAGCTTGTTCCTGGCCTTCTTCCTCTTGAGGAGCGGATTCCTCTGGTGCGGCGACTTCCTCGGGCTGGGCAGGCTCGGGTTGTTTTTCAGGCTCGACTAGCTCGGGTTGCTTTTCGGGTTCAGCAGGCTCGGGTTTCTTTTCTGGTTTGACAGGCTCGGGTTGCTTTTCGGGTTCAACTGGTTCGGGCTTCTTTTTAGGTTCTTCAGGCTCAGGCTGTACTGGCTCTGGCTTCTTTTCGGGTTCGGCAGGTTTGGGTTGTTGCTTTGCCTTCTTTTGTTGCTTTGCCTGCTTCCCTTTTTGCTTGGCATTTTCCTGTTGTTGCTTTTTGGGTGTATCAGGTTTGGCTTCCGGTTCAGGAGTCTTTTCTGGCTCCTGATGCAATTCGTGGCTTTGTTCGGCTTGAGGTTCGGTTTCCACGATGGGTTCGGGTTCGGGTTCTGCGCCTGACTTGACGGTTTTCTTGATGAGTGCGTCGATGTCGAGTCCGCAGAATATGGTCGTCGCCATCAGATCCGCCTCTGTTGGCGTCAAGTCCGCCAGTTTTTCCTCGATGACTCTGGCCGCGAGTTCGATGGCGAGCGTCAGGGCGCTGGAGGTTGTTGCGAGGAATTGTTTTCTGGCGGTGAAATCCTGGGCATTCTTGAATTCGGCAGGGGTCATCATGGAGTCGATTTCAATGGTTCCTTGCCAACCGGTTTTTGCTAGGATCCAGAATGTGTGGACGGTTTCCTTGATGTTTGCGGATCCGATCATTGGCGGGAGCGGCCTGTCAGGCAGCCGTTGTGTGCCGGAGCCGACCTTGAGGTATGCAAGTCCTCCAGAGAGCGCCAGGTTGGCGAGCGTGGCGGGGGCAGCACCCCAGCCGGCCTGCTGGAGCTGGAAGGTGCTTGGGCAAACTCCCCAGAACTGAGGTGTGCGCAATTGACCGTGAATCAGAGACAAGGCGTCTCCGACATTGTTGATAAATCCATACAAGAAGGGAACCGATTGCTTGGGGGACAGGCACGCGCCTGCGTAGTTTTTATAGCCAAACTGCTTGACACAGTCCTCGATGTGGTTCAAGCCCTCGATCAAATTGGCAAAGGAACCTGGCCAATCCAAGGCGAATGGTGAGTCGAATCCTTCTGCATCAGCGTCGAAGACGAAGACTCTTGCGCCAAAGGCGTTCCCGATCTTCAGGGCACGGTCGATTTTCTTCCATGCGAGTTTTCTGATTGCGGGATCGGGATTGGTCAATGCCCCGTAGCTGAAGCAGTCGTGAGATGCCAGGTCGCAGGAGATGGCGTGGATCGCAACGCCGGCATCCTCAAGGATCGCCTTGACGGCGTTGACCTGCTTCCACAGCGGGGCATCGGGATCCTTGTAGAGGTCGGGGGTTTGAGGCGACCATGCGGTAGCGACGTCGTCGTCGTAAAACGAGGTTGACTCAAGCAGGTTTTCATAGGCGCCCCACGCGATGAACTCCGCATTTTGAAGAGGAGTCAATTGCTGGTGCCCAAAGCCCTTGATGGAACGAAAGGGATAGCATCGGTCAATGACCGACCCGACATTGAAGCTGACTTGTCTCATAAATCCTGTAATCTCAGTTGGGATATAATCTTGCTGTGTGGACTGTAGTCCTTTGGCTTTTCAAGAGCTGATACTATAAGCCGCACACGCCCTTATGGCTAATTGTGCGTTTGCGTTTTTGGGGAGAACTTCTTCGGGGGGCTTCATTTTTTCTGGGAAAGAGGAGAAAAAAAGATCTATTGTCCTTGAATTACCTTGGGCAGAATGGTATAATTTCCATAAACATGCTAAAAACTTTGTCTTGTGGTCTGAAACATCAGAAAATAAGGAGAACGACAATGATTAAGAAAGTGGTTATGTTCACGCTGATCGAGCTGTTGGTTGTGATTGCGATCATCGCGATCTTGGCGGCGATGCTGTTGCCGGCGCTATCGAAGGCCCGCGAGAAGGCTGAGTCGATTTCCTGCGTCAGCAACCTGAAGCAATTCGGGCTTGGATTTACGATGTATGCCTCGGACAACAAGCAATTTTGCGCGTTGCTTTATTCTTACGCGACCCCGACCGCCGTTGTTTGGTCGCATGCTTATGTGTATCCTTACATCGGTGATGAGAAGCTGTATGAATGCCCTTCGGCCGAACACGAAGCTTTTGATAATTTCCATAAGAATCCACCTACAAATTCTACATATAGGTTCAATAGGCACTATGCTCGTCGTACGGCCTTGTATGGAACCGATACAAGAGCAATAGGCGGCGGTTGCACTGGATACAAGATGTCGGCATTCAAGAAGCCCTCCCGTACGATCAACCAATGCGATACGGCGACATGGATTAGTTCATCTGGCGCTCAAGTAGGTCTTTGCGATTTGTGGGGGGATCTCATGAGGCCGACAAATGATCCGTACCGCATCGGCCATCGCCACGCGGAAATGTTCAACGCGGTTTTCCAGGATGGCCATGTTGAAGCGTTGAGATATTCTGACTTCGATCGCAACTGGGTGCACGATCCTATCAATTAATCCTGCAAAAGTGTGCCAAACCTCGGGGTGCTTGCTACATTGCGAACGCCCCGTTTTCGCTTTATGGGTTCAAGCGTAAGCTCTGAGCAGGATTTTGGCTGCGATTGCCGCGACCGCTGCGATGATTGAAACGAGGAGCAGCATGGGAGCAAGTGCGATTGTTTGGAGTTCGGTTGTTGTTTCAGCGATGTGGTCCATTTGCCTTGCCAGGTCTTTTGTTGCGGCCACTAGTGCATTTGCATCGGCTGCCTGGTGGTAGTTTCCGTTAGCTAGCTGGGCGATCGTCCTGAGTTGCTCTTCGTCAAGTCTTTCGCCGACGGGCCTGAACTGGACGCCCTTGTCGGTTGCCACAGGGTGGAATGCGAGCGTTCCTCCGATTCCCACGGTATGGATGGCGATCCCTTCCTGCCTTGCCTTTTTTGCGCAGGTCGCCGGTGGGGTATCGTGGTCTTGTGCGTGATCGACTCCATCCGAGAAAAGGATGATGACCTTGGGACCGCCGCTTGCGTTTTTGAGCGACCTGATTGCGAGCATCAGCGCAGGGCCGATTGAGGTTCCGTCTTCGAAGTCGATTGTTTCGAGCTGGTCGAGTCGTTCATCGAGGATGGTGTGTTCTGCCATCAGCGGGCAGATCAGGTACGGTCTTCTGGCGAATGCGATCAGTGCCACTTGGGAGGGCGGTCGATTGTTCAGGAAGTCGCGCAATGCGTTTTTCGCGGTGGCGAGTCGTGTTGGCGGGAGGCTTTCCGGGGTTGGGTCTTTGGGAGGAGGCTGATTATCCGGCCAGTCTGCCGCTTCCATGGAGCCTGACATGTCGAGCACGAGGGCGATATTTGGGATTGCTGGAATCGTTTGCTTGACTTCGCGGGTGCAGGTTGGATTTGTGATTGCTGCAAGTGCCAAGATTGCGGCGGTCGCAAGCAGCCACAGGGGAATCCTGGCGCGATGGAATGGCGATGCCTTGTCGCCGCCGGTAAGACGAACGCAAGGATGGATGATCTGTGTTGGCGACATCATCCTTCGCATGGCGTTTAGCATGGATCGTAGCTTAAATGACATTGGTTTCGTGGAGGATATTTATGCGTATCCGCTTGAAAAAAGTTGTTTTCGCATTACACTAAAACGTTTTTTTACCATGGGTATCCGTAGCTCAGTTGGATAGAGCACCTGCCTTCGGAGCAGGGTGTCGGGGGTTCGAATCCCTCCGGATATGCCATTTTCTAAAGCCCTTATCCCCAGTAGGTTAAGGGCTTTTTTCTTGTCCGGAAAATCCCTTTTGCATTTGTTTTCCTTTGTGTTCTTTTCCTACTCAATTGAAATGTTAAAAGGCACCAAAGGGTGAGCGCCTTAAACACCTGAAAACAGCCTCAAAACAAGGCTGTCAATGCCACCCAAAGGGTGAATAAATGTAGTGCAAAGGGTGAGCAAAGCCAATCAAAGCCATTATTTCCCATCAAAAGGTAGTCCAAAAAAATCAGAAGTCTACACTTCCCATATTTCGTCCGCCAGGCTTGCAAAAAACATCCTGTAACTGGAAAATGTTAACCTAAAAAGCGGTTGACTCCATGAGGTCCATGACGTTTTAGGGGAACCACGAATGGACACGAATAAACACCAATGATTTTTGATATCGATGCTGTTGACATCGCTTGTATGTTACGCCCCGCTGGGCTAGTTCGCATCCTTGCAGGGTGCCGAGCGTATTTGATTTTTGTGTGCATGGGTTGATTTTTTACGAAAATGAAGCATACTTTAATTGAATTACGTGTTACTTAAAGAATCATAAGGAATTGGGTTGAGTCATGTTGAACGGGATAGACAACAGAGATCAGGTATTGTCGAGTTTGGGCGATCGTCGCGTTGGATTGATAACGAATCCTTCCGGTGTTGACAAGTCGTTGGTATCGACCGCGGATTGGCTGGGGGCGCATTGCCGGTTGACGGCGTTGTTTGGTCCCGAGCACGGCATTCGCGGCGAATGCCAGGCGGGACATCAGATCGACGATGATTTCACGGATTCAGTTTTGGGGTTGCCGGTGTTCAGCCTTCATGGGAAACGCAGGCGCTTGTCTGACGACTTGTTCGGATTGTTTGACGTTTTGTGCTATGATATCCAGGACGTTGGGGCGAGGTTCTACACGTACCTATATACCTTGAGCTATTCGATGGAAGATTGCGCGAAGCGAGGGGTGCCGGTCGTTGTCTTCGATCGAATCAATCCCCTGGGCGGCGAACTCGTGGAAGGGGTGCGACTTGATCCGGAACAGAATTCCTTCGTGGGAATGTACAGGTTGCCGACGCGATATGCGCTAACTGTCGGCGAGTATGCGCGATACATCAACAGCGAGTTCAATGTCGGGTGCGACTTGACCGTGGTTCCTTGCCAGGGGTATTCGAGGTCGCTTCCGTATTCGGAAAGCGGGATGAGCTGGGTCATGCCGTCGCCCAACATTCCGACTTGGGAGTCGGCGCTGATCTACATCGGCACATGCCTGTTCGAGGGGACGAACATCTCCGAAGGGCGTGGAACCACGCGTCCATTCGAACTTGTCGGAGCTCCGTTCATCAATGCCAATCGCCTCGCCGACACGCTCAATGCCCTGGAGCTTCCTGGTTGCCGCTGGCGTCCCGTGCACTTTACGCCGACGTTCAGCAAGTTCGAGAAGGAATTGTGCCACGGCGTCCAGTTGCATGCTACGGACGTCGAGGCGTTCCGTCCCTTCGAGGCGGGGTTGCGATTGTATGAGGCGATTCGGGATGGCTATTCCGAGTTCAGGCACTTGGGCGGCGGCCACTTCGACCGCATCGTGGGGACGTCGTCTTTGCGCGAAGGGCGCGAGAGCGTTGACGAGTTGATTGCCCGTGCCCGTGTTGAGAGCGCTGCATTCAGGCAGGAATCGAGTTCATATTGGCTATACAAGTAGTGGGGAATCGGATGCCGTACTTGGTAAACATCGGAAATACGCATACTCAGGTTGGTGTGATGATGGACGGAAGTCCTAGTCTGCTGGCTCGCTACGACACGCCCGTGTTGCTGGGTGACGAGGGTCGCGTTCCGCTGTTCGAGGACGATTCGGAGTTGAGCGCCGTTGTATCGTCCGTGGTTCCCGCGTTGACACTGAAGTTGCGCAGGCGGTATGGTAATCGTTTGCGCTTTTTGCGCGCGTCGGACTTCAGTTGTTTGGATTTCAGCTTGGTTGACGTATCGACTGTCGGGATGGATCGAATTGCGAATGCGGCCGGCGCCCTGCAGGCGCTGGGGTCGGGTCCTGTGATCGTGTTGGATTGCGGGACGTGCCTGGTTACCGAGGCGGTCGATGCGTCGAACCGCTTTTGCGGCGGCGCGATCTTGGCAGGCCGAATGATGTTGCGCCGCGGTTTGGCCGACTATACTGCGCAATTGCCGTTGGTTCCATTGCAGGGCAATCGTCCTTCGCCATTGGGGCGCAATACTCACGATGCGATTTTGGCAGGTGTTGACCTTGGGGTGTTGGGAACCATCCGGCAGTTGATAGCGGAGACCCGGCAAGAGATGGATGCCACGGATTGCCCTGTGTTGGTTACTGGCGGGGACGCCAGGTTTTTCCTGGAGCATTTGCCCGAGTTGAGCGCCGCGCCCGACCTGCTGACGATTCGAGGGATCGCCTTGGCGGCGAATGGAGGAGGGTGATGCGTACGTTCTACGACATCCTGGGCGTGGGAGCGGCGGCGTCCTTCGAGGAAATCAAGGCGACGTACTACCGAAAGGCAAAGCAATGCCATCCGGATCTCTTCGGAGGGGACCTGGACAAAACCACCGAATTCCAAATCCTGGTCAATGCGTTCGATGTCCTCTCGGATCCAAATACGAGACGACAGTATGACGAGCAAAGGACTTTCGGACATATCCCGCACAGCAAGGTCACGTCAAATTCGTTCCATGTTGACGGGCACCGCGTGATGGATACGATTGCGGACGACATTTTGGAGGAACTGATCGTGGGCAACAACATTCCGCGCAATACCACGCTTCAGCACCTGATGCTTGACTTGACGCACACAGAGCGCTTTGTGATGTTTCGCGAGGCGAAGACCTGCTTTGCGCAGGGGCGTATTGGGATATGCTTGGCGATGTGTTCGCGCTTGGTCGATGCGAGTCCCCACAACATCTTGTACCATTTTTTCTTGGCGGAATCCTCTCGTCTGAGCGGGAAGTTGTCTCGTGCTGCGAAGCACTACCGGATATGCCTGGAAATTGGTCTGATGCGTATGCCTCCGCAGCGCCTTGACCTGATTCGTGCCCGTTATCGTCAAGTGCAGGGGCGTCGCGGTTTGCTAGGCAGGGTGATGTCGTGGTTTGTCCCTCCCGAGGTGTCGATTGAACTATCTGAGGCGGAGAAGAGCCGTCAGGTATTGGACAGTGTGTTTTCGTCAGAGCTGAAGCGTCTGGGCAAGAGCAGTAAAGTTGGCAAATCGACCCGGTATTTACGATGATTGTGAGTGATATATCAAGCCAAAACAGGAGTGAACGATGAGAAAAGGATTGATTTTATTTGCGTTGTTGGTTTCGTCGCTATGCATTTGCCAGCCTGTGATTGAGATCAAGCTTGACCGTGCGGACGCCACGTACGTTTGCGAGACCGAGGCAGTTTTTACGGTGACGATCAAGGCCGATAAGGACAAGCCTGATCTGCTGTCTGACGGGACGGCGACGATACGCTTGACCAACGATGGACTTGACAACATCAACAGCCACCAGTTGGATTTGTCCCACGGCAATCCGTTTACGATCAAGGGAAAGATGGAGAAGCCAGGCTTCCTGAGCCTGCAGGTGTCGCTTCCTGGTGCGAAGACGCAGATATACGGGGCTGCCTTTGAGCCTTTGAAGATCAAGCCGGCGGCTGACATACCCGAGGATTTCGAGAGCTTCTGGCACGGCGAGATTGAGAAGGCTGAAGCAATTCCGCTTGATCTGCAGATGACTCCGTGGACTGAAGGCGTTCCCGCCGAGTTCATTGCTCACAAGGTTAGTTTTGCGGCGCCGAATGGCCGCGTGTATGGGTTCATTTCCCGTCCCAAGGCTGAAGGGCAGTTCCCGGCGATTTTCTCGGTTCCTGGCGCGGGACCTGGACAAAGCGCGCCACAGTACAGAAAAGATCATGTGACAATGGTGATGAATGTCCACACATACGATCCTGCGATTCCAGGAAAAACAATTAAGGAAAGCTATGACGATGTCAATTATGGCGGGATGTATATGTACAAGAATATTCCTGACAGGAGCAAGACGTACATGCATCGCGCAATCATCGGCATCAACCGTTCGTTGAACTGGCTTGCGGATCAGCCTTATGTTGCAAAGGGAAAGATCGGGTATTACGGGAGCAGCCAGGGTGGTGCGTTCGGGTTGATCCTGGGCGGCTTGAACAAGAACCTTCGTGCAATCGCGAGCAACGTTCCCGCGATGTGCGACCACCTGGGGTACAGGGAAGGGCGTCTGGCAGGTTGGCCGCAGTACTGCAGGCAGATGAAGAACGCGCCTGAAATCGAGTCGATGGCGCAATACTACGATGCGGCGAATTTCGCCCGTTTCATCGATGTTCCGATTCGTGTGATCGTTGGCTTTGCCGATCGTACATGCAGCCCGTCGTCCGTGTATGCCGCCTACAATGTGATACCGTCGAAGTCGAAATTGATCGTTGACGAGATTGGCATGGGGCACGAATGGGGGCAGTCGTTCAACAAGGCAATCAATTGGATGATTGACTTGATACAATAAGGCATGTCAAGGAATCATGTTCCATAGCCGTCCCGTATCTTGACGACCGACATCGGCTGCCGGTTGTTTTCCGCTGCGTGGTTTTTCGTTGTTTTTCGGCAATCGTTGTTGAGTTCCTTTGGCAATTCCTTCTGTCTGCCGTACATTATCGGGGTTTGTGACATGGCGGCTTATGTGTGCTATCATTGTATTTAACGGTCGAGGGTGGCGAATGTTCAACGTCAAGGATTTTGGAGCGATTGGCGACGGGGTTGCTAAAGACCAAGTCGCCTTGCAATCTGCGATTGACGCCTGTCACGCGGCAGGTGGCGGAAAGGTTGTTGTTCCGGCTGGAACGTACTTGACAGGCACTATTTACCTGAAGGACTATGTTCATTTGGAATTGCTTCCTGGGGCTGTGATTTTCGGCAGTCCCGACCTTGAGGAATACAATGCTCCAGACGCATGGCCTCAGAACTGGACGAGCGTTATCGAGAAGGCGAATGGGCGTCACTTGGTCGTAGGCGTCGAAGTATCCCACGTGACGATTTCCGGCGGCGGGCGCATTGACGGCAATCGGGCGGCTTTCTTCGATCCCTACAAGTACACCAGGGCGAATTTCCCGGGAACGCGTCCGTCGCACACGGTGTATTTCGTTGAAAGCGATCACGTCGTCCTTGAAAACATCGAGATTTTCAATGCCACGTACTGGTCCTGTTTTTTGCATGGTTGCGAGGATGTCAGGATCCGGGGTGTCAACATACGCAACGACTTGAAGACTTGGAACGGTGACGGACTTGATATCGACTGTTGCAGGCGCGTTACAGTAAGTGATTGCAATATCGTTGGTTCGGATGACTGCATCGCGATTCGCGCGGATTGTCGCAGGCTGAAGGATCAGACCCGTGCCTGCGAAGACATCACCATCACGAACTGCGTATTGCAGAACCGCGAAGCGGGGATTCGCTTTGGAGTTGGCAACGGAATCATCAGGCGTTGCTGCGTTGCAAATCTGGCGATTCGCAGCGGGATGGGAATCGTGATCCATTCGGATTATGCGGACGATTCCGTGCGCGACAAGACGATTCGCCCGCCTGCCAGCGATCGGGACGGAACCGATATTTCGGAATTGGTCATCTCAAATCTTCACATGGTGACGCGAATCCCGTTCATCATCATGAGCAACTATGTGGCAAATCCCCGTGAATCCACGAAGGTCACCATCAGGGACGTGATGATTCGAGGCGTTCGCGCACATGGCAACAACACGACCGTCATCCAGGGGAATCACGATATGAGCGTGCGCAACATCAATTTCTCGGATATCGACCTGGTGATGCACAAGGGCGAAGGCATCGCCAATTGGAAGGCGGCGGCGAATTGCTCGGAACGGTTCGCCGCAAACCGTCCATACGCATTCTATGCGACGAATGTGGTTGGATTGCATTTCAACAACGTCAGGTTGAGTTGGGGCGATGATGTGATTCCAGGTTGCTGGACACATGGCATGCTGTGCGCCAATGTGAAGGATATGACCATTCAGGGAAGTGTCCTGGCGGCACCCGAAAATGGAAAGGACATTGAACAGCTTGACGAATGGAACGAGTTCATTTGAAGTGACATAATTGGAGATAGCTATGAGAGCAACGATATTTCAGCCACCTTATCCCGGCGCCGGCGAGGCGGAAGCCGTGATCAATTGGCAAGTTGAACGGCTGAAGGAGATAGCGCCTGGGGCGACCGACTTGGTCGTGCTGCCTGAGAACAGCAATTGCACCGGTGCGTCAACCCTCGGAGGCATGCTGGCTTTGATGCGTGGCGTCGGCGCCAAGTACGAAAAGGAGCTGCGGACCGAATGCGAGCGAATCGGTTGCATCGTGATGGCGGGTCTGATGACCGAGGACGAAAAAGGAGTGCTGCGCAACCAGCTCGGCGTGTTCGAGCCAGGCAAGGAAACATACTTCCCATACACGAAAAACCACTTGGTGAAACCTGAATTGGAAAAGGGAATCGTCCCTGGTGAAAAGGCTGAGGTCTTCGAAATCGACGGTGTCCTTTATGGTGCCGCTATCTGCTACGACTTCTATTTCCCGGAATTGTTCGATTGGTACCAAAGCAAGCGAATCGATGTGCTGGTCATCGTCAGCCATCAGCGTCAGGAAAGCGGCGAAAGGCTGGAATTCCTGACGCGCGCCCGTGCCTTTGATTGCGGTTGCACGGTGCTTCGTTCCGCGCCAGCGATGTCGAAGCTGGATGTGTGCGGACGCAGTATGGCAGTGGCACCCGATGGCTTGGTACTTGCCATGGCAGGCGGAACATCAGCGACGTTGACCTTCGATTTCAATCCGAAGGCACGATTCGTTCGTCCTGCTTCCTATGGCGAACCCGATCGAGTGATCGACTATCGCGAGTCGCTGATCGAGGCGAAGCGACCGGAATTGTACCGATGACCAGGAGCAGCCACGGATGAAAGCATGGTGACGATATCGTTCAAGGACGGGACGCTGCTTCTGGACGAACCCAGAGATACGAAACTCCCTATCACGGAATTCTGCGTGTATGACGTGCGCGTGAATGCCTGGCGTGCCGAGGCATTCCGCTACGCCGATATCGTGATGGCGCTGTATCGAAATGGAATCAAGTACGACGACCGGGCGCGAAACTATGCCACCCTGAATCTGCGTCATCGAACCCTGCACAAGCCTCGTGATTACCAGATGCAGGCAGTTGAAGCCTGGAAGGCCGCTTCGCGGCGCGGTGTCATCGTCCTGCCTACGGGAACCGGCAAGTCATTCGTCGCCCAAATGGCGATTGCTTGCTGCAATCGCTCGACCCTTGTCGTTGTTCCGACACTTGACCTGATGGAGCAGTGGGCGCGTCAACTGTCTTCCGCCTTCGGTCTTGAGATCGGCTTGCTTGGCGGCGGCTCCAAGGACTTGCGCGATTTGACGGTATCGACATACGATTCTGCGGTCTTGATGATGGAAAGCATCGGCAATCGCATTGGGTTGCTGGTGATTGACGAATGCCATCATCTCCCGGGACCGACATATCAGCTTCTGGCGAAGTTCTGCCTGGCGCCGTTCCGGTTGGGCTTGACAGCAACACCCGAGCGTGACGATGGAATGGATGCCGAGCTGGTCAGGTTGCTGGGACCTACTTGCTTCAGGAAGGACATCGATGAAATGGAGGGCGATGCCCTTGCCGAATATCGAACGGAAACCATCCCCGTGGAATTGAGCGAGGAGGAGCTTGTCGAGTACCAGACCAATCGTCAGGTGTACGTTGATTTTCTTCGTGCCCATCGCATCAATTTATCGAGTTCTCGGGGTTGGCAGCAGTTTTTGCTTGAGACGTCTCGTCGTCGCGGTGGTCGGGAGGCCTTGAATGCGTATCTTCGTCAGCGCGAGATATCCCGTGCCTCGAAGGGGAAGTTGGATTTGCTCTGGATGCTTTTCGCGGAACATTCCGGGGAACGGATCCTTGTCTTTACTGCTGACAACCAGACCGCGTACGAAATCGGCGAGCGCTTCTGCTTGCCTGTGTTGACCCACCACACGAAAATCAGCGAGCGCCGCAACCTTTTGGGATGCTTCCGAAATGGAGAACTGCCCATTTTGGTCACCTCCAAGATCCTGAACGAGGGGGTCGATGTCCCAGAGGCTTCCGTGGGCGTTGTGGTGTCAGGTTCGGGATCGATCCGCGAGCATGTCCAGCGGTTGGGGCGAATCCTGAGACCCTCCAAAGGCAAGCAGGCGGTTCTGTATGAATTGATCTCTGCCGGCACGGCGGAGGCATATGTCAGCGAAAGGAGGAGGCAACACCGTGCTTACGAAAGACCTGATTCTATGTAGGTTGACCAGTGGGCGGCTGAATCCGAGGTTTATTAGCGACGACGATCCCGAATGGCTGGATATTGCCGCCAGGCTGGTGGATGCCTACGATGACAAGCAACACCTGCTGCGATCAGAAATCGAGGAGATGACCTCGCAAGTGGTCGCGGGAACAAGAAACCTGAAACTGGCAAAGGGATTGCTCAAGGTCATTGACGACCAAGCGGAATTTTCTTCTCCGATGGATTTGGACTACGAGGCTTCGAGGTTGGACTTGTTCCGGGCGTCGGCGGAGATATTGCGTCAACGTCCAGGTCTTGACGAGGCTTCGTTCCAGGAGGAATTGCGTCGAAGGACGGCTGACAATCCCCTGAGCGGGAAGTCGATTTTCGCGGATTTGCCAGACAACGACCGTTTGGTGAAGTTGGATTTCATCACGCCTCGCCAAGTTTTGCAACGCTACAATTGCGCATTGGTCCAGGGCTTGCTGTTGCGTGCTTCCGAGATGCAGTTGACGGTGAAGGACGGGGATCCCGCCAAGCTCAGGCGAGTCTTCAAGTACCTTAAGTTTTTCAGGCTGCTTGCTAAGATCACGGCAACCAGGGGAGGGATGGAGGATGTCGATGAACTGTCGATTTCCATCGATGGTCCTGCTTCTCTGTTCGATCAATCCAAGCGATACGGCTTTCAGCTGGCTTGCTTTTTTCCCGCCGTATGCGGGTTGGACAAGTGGCGGATCAGGGCATGTGTCGAATGGCGAGATGCAAAACGCTTCTTGGTCCTTGACGAAACAAGCGGTCTGGTCTCCCATTACAGGAACTTTTCCGCCTATGTACCCGAGGAGATCCAGATGTTCCATGGGTACTTCCAGGAAAAAGTCCAGGAATGGCGCATTCTGGCGACGACTCCCTTTGTGCGAGGACATGGAAACGAGGTAATCTTTCCTGATTTTTCCTTTGAGAACAGCGACAGGGGAACTGTCGTCCATCTGGAACTGTTCCACCGATGGCACTCGCGCCCGCTGATTTCCCGCTTGGAATGGATGTCGAAACACCCGGAAGTCCCGCTGATCATCGGAGTGGACAGAAGCCTTCTCAAGGATCAGGAGATCCAAGACGCCTTGGATCGATCCGAACAGTTTGCCTCGCGCGGCTTCCTGTTCAAGGACTATCCCACGGTCGAAAGAACACTGAAATGCCTGAATGGCTTTAAAACCGAAAGCTCCCAGCTTGATCTGGTCTGATAGGTACGGGCGCCCGGGGTGCTCGTACTTGCGCTGGAACGGGTTAGATTCGCTTCATGATGTCGTTTCCGACTTCTTCTGTTGTCGCTGTGCCGCCCAGGTCTGGTGTTCGGAGCTTTGATTCGGCGAGGTGCTGAATGACTGCGCCTTCGAGTCGTCCGGAGGCGACCTTTTCACCGAGATAGTCAAGCATCATTGCTGCGGCACGGATGGTTGCGATTGGGTTTGCAATGCCCTTGCCTGCGATGTCAGGAGCTGAGCCGTGTACGGGTTCGAACAATCCTGGAGAGGCGTTGTCGGGATTGATGTTGGCTGACGGGGTCAGTCCTAGGCTTCCGACAAGTCCTGCGGTCAAGTCGCTTAGGATGTCGCCAAACAGGTTTGATGCGACTATGACGTCGAATCTCTCCGGGTTTTTGACGAGCGCCATGCATAGTGCGTCGATATGCATTTTTTCGATAGTCAGGTTCGGGAAGTCTTTTGCGACTATTTCGAGGACTTCGTCCCAGAAGACCATAGCGTAAGCCATGGCGTTTGACTTGGTCGCCATGGTAAGTTTTTTCCGTCTGTTTTGAGCTTGGATGCACGCTTGTCGAATGATTCTTTCGACTCCTTTCCTAGAGTGGATGGCGGTTTGGATGACGATTTCTTCCGGCTCGTTGTGCTTGAATACGCCTCCTGCGGAGATGTATTCGCCTTCCGAGTTTTCCCTGACGACCAGGATGTCGATGTCTTCTGTAGTTTTGTTTGCCAGTGGCGATTTGATTTTCGGGAGCAGCTTTGCCGGCCTGAGGCATAAGTACAGATCGAATTCTTGTCTGATTTGCACAAGCGGCGCGAGGGAGATATGATCCGGCAGAAGCTTTGGGTTTCCGAGTGCGCCGAGCAGGATTGCGTCGAAAGGCGACAATTCATGGATCAAATCGTCGCAGGCGACTTTTCCGTTGTGTTCTTTGGCCCATTCGCAGGACCATGGGTATTCTTCGAAGTTGAGTCCGAAGGAGTATTTCGTCGCGACTTTGTTGAGGCACTTGACGGCTTCGGGAATGACTTCACGACCGATGCCGTCTCCGGGAATGGAAGCAATACTGTAATTGTAATGGATCATTTTGCGTTGTATTGGTCTATGATGCTTTTAAGGTTGACGTGAACATATTTCATATCGCAGGCCGGTTTCTTCAGGGACGCGTCTGCGAACCACATATCGAGGGTTTCCGGCGAGAACACGGCGTTGTGGAGGTTTGATTTCATGGCGACGGGCCTCTTGATGATTTCCGTCATCAATTGAGGTGTCAGCTTGCCTTCGTGCTGATGGAGTCTTTTCGAGAGCTCCTTTGCCCTGTCTCCACCGGAAATCATCACCATTTCCTTTGGGACTGGCGGGAGCCTGGAGTCTTGTTGTCCGGCTTCGAGTGTTTCGACCTTGGTCGGAGTGCAGTAGAGCGCGAGCATGTCCCGCGACTTGTCGCTGATTACATAGTAATACTCGCATGTGCGCGGTGTGCTTTTGATGATCTCAAGGGCTTCCCTGACTGTTTTTGCCCTTTCCATGATGTCGCGAAGCATCCAGGTCATGGGGATCCCGTCCCAGTCGCCTTCGCCGCCGCCACCCATTTCGCCGATGGCAAGACCGTGCTCGTTCATCGCAGTGACGGTGCCGACAAATGAGGCGTAGCCGACGGACATCCAGGCATTGTACCCTTCGGGAATGAAAACTTGAAGCACGGTGTACTTTTGTAGGAAGATGTCCGCCATGTAGTCCAGCACTCTGGCGTGCAGGATTTTGCCGTCCAGCGTCGCCGAGTTCCTGGCTGCGAATCCTGAGCAATGGAACAACTCCGGGAAGAAGTTGGCTTGTTGGATATGCTTTTCTTCGACTCCGGATGCTTGTGCGATGGCGTTGAGTTCCTGGATGAAGCGCTTGGGCGTATGTGGCGAGGATCGCTTGATGATCTCTTCAATTCTGTCGTAGAACCAATCGCCTTTGGTCGCGGCGTAGGTCGATGCGACGACCGCCATTGTTCTTGGCGTGACATTGGGTATCAGTTCCTTGAGAAGCGCTCCGTGGGCCTGTCCCATTTGTTCGGGCGTGCCCTTGACGACGAGCACGCGTTTCCCCTGGGTAGCATAGAGTTTTCCCGAGGGGTGCTCTGCGATGAGGTCCAGATTTGTTTGGGCGAGGATCGTTCCCGAGAAGAGCGTGATTATCGCCGCGATTTGCTGCCGTGTCATAGAATGGTCTCCAGGCTTAGTTGTTCGGTGTGATTTCGATGCCATTGCATAATCTGAAGTTGGTTGGTCGCTTGTCGTGCGCTTCGAAAGAAATGGAACGGTTAGGGCTTGGTGGACGTGAGGAAGGCGACTTGCGATCCCCAAATGACTTTTCGGTTGACCAGGTTTTCCTGGAGAGCCTTGAAGAGCAGGTTGACGGTTGCTTCGTCCAGATGGTTCAGCAAGCGGCTCTTGAAGCTTAGGGGCGTGTTGTCGAACCAGCGATTGAGCAGGGTAAGGGTAATCGTTGTTTCACGATGGAATGGGACGAGTTCCGGCTTGACGGTGTTGAAACCCGCGTTGGCAAGGCTTGCTTCCAAGGTCGATTCATCCCAATTGACCAGGGGATCGTCGGGATTGACGTAGATTTTTTCCTCTGCTTCCCGAGCTTTGTCCAGCCAGGGAAGTTGGAATTCTGCGAGCAGATCCGTAATCCTTTGCGAGTGGCGTGTGATGTTTTCCGCGATGGCAAGTGTCGCGCCCGGAACCAGGAGATCGAAGAGTTCCTTGGCGATCATGTCGCGGCTTGGCTCCGTCGAAAGCCAGTTGCGTCCAACTGCGAAGTCGAACCTGACGTCTTTCCACTGTGAGTTTTGGAGTTCGGTTTTGAGTTGGTTCCTTGATGCGACGATGATGTTCGGCCTTGTGAGTTCGGCGAGGTTTTGTGCTTGTTCCAGCAGGATTTCCTTGTTTTGGAGTGAGTTGACCCGTCCCCATGCGCCGCCTTCGGGGACGCTCCTGAGCGCGTGCCAGAGGCATGCCCCATTGTCTGCCGTCAGGTCGATCACCAGGTCGTGGCGGTTGAGGTTTCTGGCTTTGAAGAGTCGTTCTCGGATGGTTGCGAGTTGCGGTGCCAGGTTGTCTGCTGCCCTTGCGAGCCAGCGTTCGGATGTTTTGTCCGTCGGCGAGAACGTCAGGATTTCCGGTGGCGCCAACTGGTCGTCCGCCTCTCGGATTGCGGCGAGTTGCAGTTCACGTCTTTGCCTGACCGTATCTGCGAGCGTGGCCTCGTATCCGATAGTTCCGGGTTCGTAGAACAGCTTGCCTTGGAGGGAAGCTGGGAGGTATTGCTGTGCGACCCAATGGTCCCTGTAGGCGTGGGGGTATTGGTATCCGATTCCGTGCCCGAAGCCCTTCTGGTCCCTGGAGGCGTCCTTGAGGTGATTCGGGACGTCTTCTTCCCGTTCGGCTCCGACGAGCTTGAGTGCATCGAAGAACCCCATTACCGAGTTTGATTTTGGTGCTGTTGCGCAATAGAGGGCGGCGTGTGCGAGCGGGTAGTGGCCTTCGGGCAGGCCGACCCTGTCAAACGCCTCCGCTGCCGAGATGACGAAGCTCAGCGCCTGCGGATCCGCCATTCCGATGTCCTCGGAGGCGAAGATGGTCATCCGCCTGAAAATGAACCTGGGATCCTCGCCGGCATAGATCATTTTGGCAAGCCAGTAGAATGTGGCGTCTGGATCGGAACCCCGCATCGATTTGATGAAGGCGGAAATCGTGTCAAAATGGTAATCGCCTTCACGGTCGTAGAGAACAGCGCGCTTCTGGATCGATTCCTCGGCGACAGCCATGTCAATATGGATGATCCCGTCCTGATTGGGTTCGGTTGTTTCGACTGCCAGCTCCAATGCGTTGAGCGCGGCTCGGGCATCCCCATTGGCGACATTGGCCAGGTGCCCCAGGGCATCGTCGTCAAGGAGTATCTTTTTCCCTCCATAGCCTCGGACCGGATCTGCGATCGCTTGTCTGACGATGTCCTTGATATTGTTGTCGTCCAATGGCTTGAGCTGGAAGATCCTTGATCTTGAGACCAATGCCCTGTTGACGGTGAAGTAGGGGTTTTCGGTTGTTGCCCCGATAAGGATGATCGTTCCGTTTTCGACCCAAGGGAGCAGTGCGTCCTGCTGCGCCTTGTTCCATCGATGGACTTCGTCGATGAATAGGATTGTCCTGACTTGGATTTCTCCGAGTCTTGCCTGCGCGCTTGTTGTGATTTCCCTTAGGTCTGCTATTCCCGCCATGACGGCATTGAGAGTAACGAAATGGGACTTGGTCGTGTTTGCGATCACCGAAGCCAGCGTGGTTTTTCCGGTTCCTGGCGGTCCATAGAAGATCAGTGAAGAAATCTGGTCCGCCTGGATTGCGCGCCTGAGGAGTCGTCCAGGGGCCAAGATATGTTCTTGTCCGATATATTCCTGGAGCGTCCTGGGTCGCATTCTCGCGGCCAGTGGAGCTTCTTCGCGAAGCAATTTTTCGCGTGCGTGGTCGAACAGGGTTTTCATAAGTACGGCGGGTTCAAGATCGAAGAAAAAGGTAATCAAGTAATGTACAATGAATTTGATGATTTTTCTATGGGCTTGGTTGAAACTCTAGAAAAAACAATATGAGGGGGACTGGGACTGGGACATTGGCGTTGGGTTATGCAGGTCTGAAGGTGTTGGGATTGGAATTGTGGATATATACTTGAGATTGGCAGAAATGAACGAATCGTCTTGAGGGCTCATCAGGCGATGTATTGGCTAGTCTTGAGTTGTGCAATCAGCTGATGCCGGATTTAAAATCTTTCAATCGTTATCCCGCTGCCGTTCTGCAGGTGCGCCGCGAGCTGGCTGCCAAGATTGAATCCAAGTAAAAAAAGACCGTGCGAAAAGACTAAACTTTCGCACGGTCGAAGCATCAAGCTTTGAGGGATGGTTAGTTAGCCGGCGTGAATTTTTCTGCTGGCGTCGTGACTTCGCATGAGATTGGTTGCCCCTTCAGTCCGAAGTTGTCGAAGGGAATGACATCGAATCTATAGGTCGTACTTGGCTTGAAATCGAAGCCTGTGAAGTAGTGTCTAGCCGGGATGTTCTTGATCGTTCCCTCGAAGAAATCTTTTTTGAAGTTAAGTCCCAGGTAGTGGTCTCCATAGATTTGAACTGGATCTTTTGTCTTGATCAGATCCTTTCCATTTCTTGTATAGTTCGTTTCGGTTTCCTGGATCCACTGGTCGGCTTCTTTCCTAAAGATTTCGACGATGTATCCCCATACGAAATGCGGGTGTTGTGCTGCAGTTCCCCTGATTTTGATTCCTGTGAAGGGTTTTCCTTCCGGGACGACTGTTGCGGTCACGGTTGCGTTCTCGGGCCAAGTCGGCTCGATTCTCTTGTACATTTTGAGTTTGTTTTCGCGTGTGTAGACGAAGTTTTCCTTGGTCGGCGGCATGGGGAGTGTCCATGGTTTGCCGTTTGGATCCAGGATTTCGGAGTCGTCTCTGAGTTGGTATCTACGAATGACTGCCTTTGTGTCGTCGATTGTGACATAGAGCATGTTTTTGGGCAGGTGTCTTTCCGGGTACTCCAGTCCCCTGTAGCAGATCGGCGATCCTTCGCCCATGTAGTTGTAGTTCATCGTCGATGTTGCAACGGCTGTGAAGTCACCCTGCAGGATCGACGTTTCGTCTTCCAGCGGCGTGTGCGTGTGTCCTGAGAAGTAGATCACTTGCGGGTATTTCTTGAAGACGTCCGTCAGTTCCTGCGAGCCCCCGTGGTAGATGTCGCTGTAGAGCGAGTTTCTGGCGCAGTTGTGCGCGAACACAATGACGGGCTTGTTCGGGTCGCGTGCGATGGCCTTCTGGATCTCGGTTTCCAGGAATTCCAGGTTTTTGGGGGATGGCGAAAGGCCCGGGTTCTTGTCCATCGAGCATCCGATGATTGAGATGTCCTTGACGACGACCGAGGGGTTGATGGTGTCAATTTTCAGGTGCTTCATGAAGACGCCTTCCCTGAAAGTCTTTGTTTCCTGCTTGCCTGCGTATGGGTCTTCCACGGTTTTATCCTTGTTTTGGTAGATCCAGTAGTCGTGGTTTCCCATGATCGGCAGGAAGAGCGGTGGATCCGTGGTGCCGAAGACCTCGTCGAAGATCGCTCTAAGCCCATCGTAGACATGGGGGAGCGAGTTGTCTGCCAAGTCGCCGACGAGCAGTACCGCATCTACTCCTTGCGCCTTCATTTTCTCGAAGGATTTCTTCATGTAGTAGAACGGGGAGCCTGGCTTGGTTGTCGGGTTGTTCGGTTGCGTGTCCGAGATGATGCCGAGTCGCAGCTCTGCCGCCGTCAGGGCAACGGCAAAGAGAATGAGCAGGGTTAAAAACTTTTTCATTTTGTGTCCTTTTGTTGGTGTTAGAATATTGCGAAGCGAAAAAAACATGGAAAACAAAATTAATCCTGGAAATAAGGTTTTTCAAGCATCCTGCGTGGAAAGCAAAGGTTGCATAACTTCATGTCGGACTGGGGCGGATGGCACCGGGGGGGGTGTCGGGGCGCCC
>DBPZ01000027.1 GCA_002305655.1 Lentisphaeria bacterium UBA1407
CTGGGGGTTTACCATTTTAAATTAATAGCCTCAATATAAAAATTATAAAAATAAATTAAAAAACTATTTAAATATAACATTCATAACATGCTGTATTTCAAGGATAAACAACAATAAAATCTAAAAAAAATTGTAAAAAATTAAAAATGAATTCCAAAACCGCCTGAGTACGGGCACCCCGGGAGTACGTACCTAAACCCGTCTTGCTCTGAAGCTGGGCAAAACAGCCCGACCGTCCCGGCTGGGGCTTTGTCATGTTTAGTCGCTTGATCGGCGACACCCCCTGAGCACGAGCACCCCGGGTGCCCGTACCTAGTTTAGCCGATTGACTGATGGGCGCCAGCTGTTTTTTAGGTTTATTGCTGCCGTAATCATTCGGGCATTTTTCTTTACAGATTTGAAGTCGCACTTTGAATCTGCAAGAAACGACTTCAAGGCAATTCCCGAGGAAGTTTAACGACTCCTTAACTCCTTCAGCAGCTTGATTTCCTTGCCGTATCCGGGCAATTCGTTTGGCGTTTCCAAGTAGAAGGGAAGGTCGCGCAGCAGCGGATGATTGATGACCCTTGCCAATGCCTCCACCCCAAGGTGTCCGCCTCCGATCACCGCGTGCCGATCCTTCCTGGCACCCAGCGGATTCATGCTGTCATTCAGGTGGATTGCCTTGAGGCGCGACAAGCCAATCACCTTGTCAAATTCGGCCAGAACGCCATCCAGGTCATTGACAACATCGTATCCTGCATCATTGACATGGCAGGTATCGAGGCAGACACCCAACTTCTCAGCCAAGGTAACTCCATCGATGATTTGACGCAATTCCTCGAATCGACTTCCTACCTCGGATCCCTTGCCTGCCATCGTCTCCAGCAACACAGTCGTCCGCTGATCCGCGAACATGATCTCGTTCAGCATCTTCACAATCATCTCGATTCCGGCTTCAACGCCTTGGCCGACATGACTCCCGGGATGAAAATTGTACAAGTTTCCCGGGGTATGCTCCATTCGCTCCAGATCATCACGCATTGTCGCCGTGGCGAACGCCCGGATTTTCGGGTCTGCCGAGCATCCATTCAGGGTGTACGGCGCATGGGCAAGCAAGGGACCGAATTGATGTTCATCGCACATCTCCAGGAATTGCTCAACGTCCTTGGGGTCGATGGGCTTCGCCTTGCCCCCTCGTGGATTCCTGGAAAAAAACTGGAATACATTCGCTCCAATGGACAGCGCATCCTTACCCATCTGGACAAATCCATTCGCCATACTCAAGTGACAACCTATCAAGAACATCGTTTGCTTCTCCAATTTCGCTTCTTTACTACGAAAAACTACAAATACTATCGCACTGAGAACCGAGTTTGCCGCAGCCCTTCGTACAAGGCAATGGCGGCAGAGTTCGCCAAGTTGTGACTCCGGCAATGGATGCCAGGCATCGGGATCGTGAACAACTGGTCGCGATAACGCTCATAGAACTCGACGGGCAACCCATGGCCCTCGTTGCCGAATACAAGCCAATCGCCCTCCTGAAAACGATAGTCGTACAAACTGCGATCCGTCTTCGTACTGCAGAATATCATCCGCCCAGGCTGGGCGCGCTCCAGGAAATCGTCCCAATTCTCATAGACGTTCAGGTTCAAGTACGGCCAGTAATCCAGCCCTGCCCTGCGAAGATGTGCCTCGTCCAAGGAAAACCCCAACGGGCGAATCAAGTGAAGAGACGCATCCGTGCAGACGCACAAACGACCGATCGTACCCGTGTTCTGGGGAATCTCAGGGGCAACCAAAACAATATTGAAACAAGGCTCGAGACATTCTTCCATCTGACGTATTCCTGCATGATTCGAACCTCCCTTGCCCGCCGAAAAAAGTAATATAATCCGATATCTTCAAAAATTGACTAACAAACATCGTTTTTGACCGCAAAAACAGCGCAACTGGGATAACCATGCTTTCTTGAGAAGCCTGACAATTCCAACTCTGGAAAAATCTAGCAGACAACACTATATTTTAATTTTTCGCGACCTTGCCCAAAAACAATTTTTAGAAGGAGCCACAATGTCAGAAATCAAAGTAGCAGTTGTCGGCGCTGGCGGAATCGCCAACAGTGTCCATCTCCCTTCGCTGGTCGAAATCCCAGAGGTCAAATTGGTCGCCATCTGCGATCTCATCCCGACCAAGGCTCAGAACCTGGCCAAGAAATTCAACATCCCGAAGGCATACGACCATATCGAGGACATGTTCGCCAACGAGGACATCGATGCAGTCTTTTGCCTTGTCGAACCAGGCTCCATGTTCCATGTGGTGTCGAAGTCCATCGAAAAAGGATACTACACCTTTATCGAGAAGCCGCCGGGAATCACGTCGTACCAGGCGGAATCCCTCGCAAGGAAAGCCGATGCCGCAGGGAAACCCATGATGGTCGCATTCAACAGGCGATACATCCCGCTCGTGCGGGAAACCAAAAAAATCGTCAAGGAAGCAACGCAAGTCACACAGGTCGAAGGATGCTTCTACAAGTATGGGGACGCGGCCTTTGACAAGGGATCGCTCTCCTCCTTCGTCTCGGATACAATCCATAGCATCGACCTGCTCAGGTACCTTGCCGATGCCGACGAAGCCGTCAAAACGGCGCTCGTGACACAACGGTACGACAGCCCGGTCGACAATGCCTGGAACGGAGTCTGCCTCTTCGACAACGATGTCACGGCAATCATCAAGGCCAACTACAGGGTCGGAGGACGAACCCACCATTTCCAGATCCACGGAGTCGGGATGTCCGCATTCATCGACTTGGGAATGGGTTCCGAAATGGCAATGAAAACAAAAATCCTGACCCATCAAGGCAAGATCAGCTACTCTCTGGCAGCAACCGGAGCCGCCAATGAAAAAGCCGATGAACTTGATGGAAGAGTCCTCGCAAACAGCGATCAATTCCATAAATTCTACGGATACTACTTCGAAGACCGTCATTTCATCGACTGCATTCTCAACGGAACCATGCCTGAGACTTCGATTCAGGATGCTGTCAAATCTATCAAACTCGTCGAAACATTCCTTCAACATCAGCTTTAAGCACCATGTCCTCTTCTCGCACTGCCTTAAGCACAATGCCCTCTTCTCGCATTGCTAATTTTGTCCGCCTGGAGTTATCTGGCTGGACGGCGCTTGAAGTATCCTGGATGATTTTTTGCGTTGGCGCAGTCCTTGGGATTTCACTTTGGCTCAAGGACAGCGCCATCGGAATCATCGCCGCGATAACCGGGATCATGTACACCTTGATTGCGGGAAAGGGGAAATGTTCCTGCTACCTGTTCGGGATTGTCAACACGATCGGCTACGGCCTTGTTTCATACCATGCGAAGCTTCTCGGCGAGACGATGCTCAACTGGGGGTACTACCTCCCGATGATGTTCATCGGGCTTATCTTCTGGAGCAAGCGCCTGGACGAGAAGGCTGAGATCGTCAAGACCGCCTTGACCTGGAAAGGACGCGCCATCACCGTCGTCCTGTCCATCCTGGGCATCGCCCTATACGCAATCGTCCTCGCCAAACTCAAGGATCCGCAACCGATCCTTGACAGCACAACAACGATCCTTTCCATCACCGCAATGGTGCTCACCGTCAAAAGATGCATTGAGCAATGGCTCCTTTGGACCATCGTCAATGCAACGTCAATCATCCTTTGGCTCAACGCATACCTCGATGGATACGGCTCCATCGCAACACTCCTCTATTGGTGCGTCGCACTCGCCAATGGAATCATCTTCTTTATCAAGTGGCGAAAGGAAATCAAACAATGAGCACGACAGTCATCCTCGCCAACGGAAGCTTCCCACAGGCAACAGTTCCAAGAAAGATCCTCCAAAACGCACAAAGAATCATTTGCTGCGATGGTGCCGCCGCGACATTGCTCAAGGCAAACCTAGTCCCAACAGCCGTCGTCGGAGACCTCGATAGCCTCGACCCCGAACTCAAGCGCCAGCTCCAGGACAAGGTCGTGCATATCCCGGAACAAGAAACCAACGACCTCTCAAAAGCATTCAGATTCTGCATCCAAAAGAAGTGGACCGACAACATCGTCATCCTCGGCGCAACAGGGAAACGGGAAGACCATACGCTCGGAAACATCTCGCTCCTAGTCGATTTCGCAAAGACTTCGCCGGACATCAAAATGGTCACCGATGACGGATGCTTCCAGGTCCTGCTCGACTCCAGCACCGTCGATGCAATCCCAGGCCAGCAAATCTCAATCTTCGCAATGGTTCCTGATACGCCGATACAATCGACCAACCTCAAGTACCCCTTGAACGGACTGATACCAACGGCATGGTGGCAGGCAACACTAAACGAAGCAACAGACACCTCTTTCACGCTGACATTCCCGGACAACCACCCGATCCTGATCTTCAAGGCCAACTGCTTATAAAACCTAACGACAAGGAAACAGCCATGTGCAACATGAACGGATATGCAGGACGTCACCGCGCAGCCCCCAAGCTCCTCGATCTGCTCAAGCAACAGGAAGGCTTCGGCGGCGGGCATTTCAGCGGCATTGCGACCATCCACGAAGGCAAGATCCATTCCGCCAAAGTCGTTGGCGACGTGGCCAAGCTCATCGCTGAAACGGATGCATTGAACCTTCCGGGCAATGTCGGCATCGCGCACAGCCGTTCCCCCGGCGACCCCTACCAATCCTGGTCCCATCCCTTTTTCTCCTCGGACGGACACGTAGCCTATTGCGCCAACGGAACGATGGGCATTTTCGAAGACAAGGTTGACAGGAACCATTGGTACCAATTCCTTAAGGATCAAGGGTTTACATTTGGCTCTGCCGTCCCCGGGAAGGTCGGGAAATACAATGCCTACTCTGACGGCAACTGCGTCCATTTCAGCGACGTGATGTGCGGTCTTGTCGCATACTACCACATCAACAATGGAAAATCCCTCAAGGACGCCATGGCGACCATGATCACGGAAAGCCCCAGCGCCATCGCCGCGCTCGCAATCTCAGACAAGGAACCCAAATCACTGGCGGCAGTAAGGCTTGATGCACCGCTGATGTGGGGATACAAGCACGACGACGGAATGTACATCTCCACCTCGGCAATCCCACTGCACTCCTTCGACATCCCCTGGATCCAGCCCGTCCCAATGTGCTGCGCAATGCAAATGAGCGAAGACGGAGTCCAATTCTCGCCCATCGACGCATGGTTCACCCAAAAACTGCTGGAACCCAACAACCCATGGCCACAGGCAACACACATCATGGACCAACTGATTTCCGACAACGCAGCCCATTCGGTCGGAGAACTCGCAGGCAAAATCAAACCCCTTTGGACCAAGGACACCATTGATCAATCGACGATGGTCGCCTACGAATACATCAGAAGCCTTTGGTTGGACAAGCAAATCGAATTGATCCATTCAACTGCGAAGGGTTCGGGTGAAAACCTGCTCGCGCCAACCATCAGAGTCAAGAAAATACAATCTTAACCTACCTACCCCAGCAAGCCACTATGCAATTCACCGTTGGATACCAGCTGCCCGACGAAGGGCGGGAAACATTCGTCGATATCGTCAAGGACTATAAGGACGTCATTGGGGAAGTGTATTTTCCCTGGCCGGGAATTGCCACGGGTCGTGCCGCCCTGAATGTTTCTCGAGGCATCGTGGACTGGATGACCCAGGCAACCCTTGAACGAGACCTCCATGAACTCAAAAGCATGGGCATGAAACTCGATCTCCTGCTCAATGCAAACTGCAATGGACAATACGCATCAAGCCAATTCCTCGAAAACCAAGTCGGCTCGCTCATCACGCACCTCTATGATATCCTGGATGGGGTCGATATCGTCACCACCGCCTCCCCCGCAATCGCGCATATCCTCAAAAAGCATTTTCCGGACATTGAGGTCAGGGCGTCCGTCAACATGAGAATCGGAACCTATCAGGGCTTCGAATACAGCAAGTCGATCTTCGATTCCTATTGCCTCCAACGGGACAACCAACGAAATCTCGACTACCTCAAAAACATGAAGGCACTGGCGGATTCAATGGGAAAAACACTCGTCCTCCTAGCCAATTCAGGCTGCTTCAGATACTGCCCTGGACAAGTATTCCATGACAACATGGTCGCGCATGAACAAGAAATCGATGAAGTCGCCCCACTCGAAAAGTGGATCCCGCACACATGCTGGCGACACCTCAAACAACGTGAAAACTGGTCCGCAATCCTACAGGCAACTTGGATCAGGCCGGAAGACCTGAAACACTACGCAGATATCGTCCCGACCATCAAGCTGGCGACAAGGATGCACCAAAACCCAAGAATGGTCATCCATGCCTACGCAACAGGAAAACACTACGGAAACCTAGTCGATCTCTTCGAACCAGGACACGGGCCGGCAATCGCGCCGTACGTCATTGACAATACCCTCTTCCCAGAAAACTGGTTCGAAAAAACATCGACTTGCAACTCATTCTGCCCAACCTGCAACTACTGCAAAAACACACTGGAAAAAGTACTGGTCAAGTATGATGATTTCGTTTGATTAACAAGCATAACCAGCGAGGACAGCCATGAACACAAAAAAATTATTCCGATGCTTCGTCGCAATCGCATTTGCGACGCTCGTCGCCTGTGCGCAAGACAACTGGATCAAAAACCCATCTTTCGAGGATGGTGTAACCCAAGACGGGCAGCCAGTAGGCTGGGGCAACCATTGCACAGGCACCTCCCACGCAGGAATCACAACAGACAATCCCTACGACGGAAAGCACTGCGGATATATCCACAAGGTCGTTGACGGAACAAGCCACGTTGCCGCACTGTCGCAAAGCCACAAGGTCGAACCAAACACGGAATATATGCTCAGCGCGATGGTCCGAGGCGAAGGCACGCTCTTCGGATACGAATACGGCGAAAACAACAAGTGGATCCGTTGCGCACCCGGGAAAAGGTCCAACACCATCAACTGGACACCCGTATGCGTCAAGTTCACGACCGCCAGTGAGACTGTTGAGTACGTGGCACGCTTCGAGCTCTACGGCAAGGAATGCGAGGGAGACGGATGGATTGACCAAGTCGTCTTCGGCAAGGCGTTGCCGTCGCCAATGCCGCCTGAAAACCTCGTCGTAACAAAAGAAGGACAAGCCTGCAAGCTCCAATGGCAACCGAGCAAAACAAAGGATGTCACATACTACGTCTTCAGATCGCGGTACCCCGATATCGTCATTGGAGCGGAACCAATCGGAAAAACTACAGGCACCACGTTTGTCGACGAAATGATTCCCGCCGACTGGGGACAAGTTTCCTACGTGATTTCGGCATGCAACATCTTCCACGACGAATCGCCCAACCCTCCGAAGGCGACCATCAACCTCAATCCGGGCATGAACCCCACGATCGTCGCATTCGCGGATTCCGTACTCAACAAGTATAGGCGATACCAGGCAATCCCGCAAAACACCGGCTCCGGCAACCTGGACATCGCACTCGCGAAAAATGAAACCGAAGCCCAGCAAATCGTCGTCTTCGCCAAGGGCGCACCAATCCAAAGCCTCGCCATCAAGGCAACTGAGATCCTTGACGAGAACGAGAAACAAGCCGACGCCAAGCACATCAACGCCAAAATCCTTGTCGCCAAGTACACGACCGTCAGGGACACGACCTGCGACCCCGCATTGAAGCGACCGACCGGACTCTTCGCAGACGCGCTCCCGCCCTACAAGGAACCCGTTGACGTACCCGCAGACGCCAACCAGTCGTTCTGGATCCAAGTCCAAACGGCGCCGGATTGTCCGCCGGGAAACTACAAGGCCTCCGTGGAAGTCACCGCCGAAGGCAACTACAAGAAGACATTCCCCCTTAGCATCCAGGTCTATGATTTCCAAATCCCAATCACGCCGACCTTCATGTCCGCCTTCGCCGTCTGGCCAAACTTTATAGCACAGGCGCATGAGGTCGATAAAGATTCCGAGGAATTCAAAAAGCTCAGGGACCAATACTACTGGTTCATCACGGAACGCCGCCTCGGAGCCGGAGCGCTTCCGGTCAGCATATTCTCCCCGGAAGCCCACAAGTACCTGGACAACCCATTGGTCAGGTCCTTCTCAATCCCGGCGCCATGGGGAAAGGTCGAAAAGGACAACCTCAGGAAAACCATTGACCATATCAAGAAAAATGGATGGTACCACAAGGCGTATCTCTACATCGACGACGAACCGCCGCCAGAACGATACCCCGCAATCATCGACCAATCAAAGCAAGCCCATGAAGCCGTCAGCGACATCCCGTACTTGATGACCGTCCAGCCAACAGAAAAACTCTTCGGACACATTGACATCTGGTGCCCAATCCTCAGTTCCATAAAATGGGAAGACTGCGACAGGCGCCGAGAACTCGGGGAACGACTCTGGTGGTACACATGCTGCGGACCGCGAGCACCCTATCCAACCTACCTGATCGACGACTACGGCACCTCGCATCGAGTCCTCTCATGGCTGCAGGCAAAGCACCAGGTCGAAGGCGTGCTCTACTGGTGCGTCAATGTCTGCACAAAATACCGAGAAGGAAAATACCAGAAGGAAGTCGAAGTCTGGGACGAAGCGGAACTCTTCCCCCATGCCAATGGCGACGGATTCCTGGTCTACCCCGGAAAGCAAGTCGGAATCGACGGACCGGTAACCTCAATGAGATTGGAAATCATCAGAGACGGAAACGAAGACGTCGAATACTTCAACATCTACAGAAAGCTCCTTGCGGAGAAAAACAACGCACAGGAGAAGGTCGAGGATATCATCCATCCGGTCATCGTCGACTTCAAGAACTGGACAAAGGAACCTCAGGTCATCGAAAAACAAAGGCGAATCCTCGCCCAGGAAATCCTCAAGCTCAAATAACCCCGTGAAGATGTTGAGTTGCTTCGACGGGATTCGCTGCCGAAGCAATTCCACTCTTCAACATCACTTGGGTTCGGGCTTCTGCTCAACGGCTCCAGGCTGAGGCGAAACATGTTCTGCGGATTCGCGACGGCGCAGCACAATATCATGGATCTTATCTGGATCGATGCTAACCACGTCAACACCGCTCTTCGGCAAGCCGCACACCCGGACTTCAATTTCCCGATAATCCCCTGCCTCAACAACTTCCGTCATATCCAGGTATGCCCGAAGCGTCGAGGTCGGCTTGCCCAATTCTTCCAAATCCCATTCCGATCCACGAAGACGCACGCGAACCGTCGGCAACTCCGAATTCACCAATACCAGGTCGCTGTTTCTTGGAAGGAGCAGAAATGGAATTTGCTCATAGGAGCGTTCGCCCAAGCGTTGCCGGTCGAGCTGAAACGAAATGCTTGCAGGATTAAGCGTCACGTTCCGCGGGTCAGGATTGACGATTCTCAAGACGATGTCCGATTTGTCCAGTTGTGACAAATCAGGCTCCTCAAGCTGAAGCGCCTGCAACTTGTGGACAATGCTGTATGGTCCGCTCACATTGATTTTCGCGGAGGGGGTCGCAAGCGTGAATTTGATCACGTCGCCATTGGGCATCGTTTGATTCCGAGGAAACTGGATGTCCTTCTTTTCGGATACCTTCATGTCATAGGCGACATTCAGCGACTCTGGCCTCATGGACTTCAGAGTCACCCCTTCGGGCAATACATCCAAATGCAAATCCTTCAGCAAAAACGAGTATTTCCCCTCTCCTTTAAGGTCTTCGGGAAGCTTGGCCACAAGCTTGTACTTCGTCGGCAAACGCCAATCTGTATTCTCCTTGTCGATCCCCTGATAGCGCACACGCAGGCTATGAATCACGAAGTTGTCCGGTGAAACCTTCATCAGGGCGGAATCGTATTCGACCTTGACCGTGATGTTCTCCAAATCAGCCTCGTCGCTCACTTCCAAGTTGATCCAAGCCCAAACAAACAACGCCAGAGCCAACGCCAACAGGCGTCGTACAAAGTCGTTCATGAATCGACGATATATCCTCTTCAGCATACCTAAAAACATAGCCGCCCCAATTATTTGTTGCGCTTCTCGCCTTTCTCATTCTTTTTCCCGCCACGACTGCGCATCATGCCCAGTGAACGGCGTATCCGTTGCCCCAACAGGTAAAAACCACGGTGCAACTCCATCAGGATTGGACGATCAATCACCACTTCCTTTGCGCGTTGGAGGCTTCGATTCAACTCGAAAGCCATCCTCTCAACATCGTTCCCAATCACAGTCAACTTCCCCTCATGGGCAAGGCTGATCCGACCAGTCTCCTCCGAAACAACCAAAACAACAGCATCAGTCTGCTCGCTCAAGGACACTGCCGCACGATGCCGCATGCCCAAGTTGCGAGACAAATCCTTGACACCCCCATTGTCAGGCATCGGAAACTGACACCCTGCGGCAACAACGACGTCATCCCTGATCACAATCCCACCATCGTGCATCGGGGATCCCTCGTAAAATATCGTGTCCAACAAAGGACTGTCATGCAACAGCCGAGCCTGGACTGGATGACCGAAATCAGCGATGTATGCCAAACTCACTTCCTGCTCAATCGCTATCAATGCACCTGTATTTGACATGGATAGACGACGTAACGCAGGAACCAACAACGTTGTCAATTCGTACTCCTTCTCGCCTTCACGAATCTCTTGAATACGACTCCCAGTCGGGAAAAATGGACGACCCAACACCGACATGATCACGCGATGCAATTCGTCACGAAATACAACAACCAAAAATATGGGCATGAAACTAATCGTCGCCCGGCTCAAATAAACCAAAACAGGCAGAGAAAGCCAAGACGCGAGCTTCTGAAACGCCAAAAGCCCGACTACGACACCAACCAATACACGAAGACCACGGCTGCCACGCAATATCCACAGCAATATGTAGATCAGCATCCATAAAATCAGGATCTCGAACACATGCCTGGCTATATCAAGTACTGCCATCACACTCCCCAAGCTAAATTACCAAATGCATCGGCACGTTCTGAGACGGCTGATGATTCGCATTTCATCGTTCACGTACTATCTTGTCATGATAGCGCAAAACGCATCAATCAAATAACTAACGTAATCCATATTTTGCCAAACGTAAAGAAATAACAAACGATTTTTCTGTTTTTTCACCACTTTTTAGACCAAAATCTTACGCCGAAATCCAAAACTATGCTCATCCTTGATACCAATGTCCTCCTCTTCGACCCACAGGCAATATTCCACTTCCCCGAAAAATCACTACTCATACCACTCGCAGTCGTAGAGGAAATCGATCGTTTCAAATACGATTCAAGCGAAACAGGACGAAATGCAAGGCAAGTCGCAATCAATATCGACAACCTAAGGGCAAGAGGATCACTCAAGGACGGAGTCAAACTCAACAACGGCGCAACGCTCAAAATCGTCGGGGACAGCTCCGCCGAATCACGACAAGATCGGGGTGCCGCCGACGCAATCCTCAGGCTCGCGCTCAAGCTCACCCCACACGTCCCGCAAGACGGTCCGATCATCATCACGAAGAACGTCAATCTCAGGCTCAAGGCGGACGCACTCGGAATCCCAGCAAGAGACTACGAGCAATCGACAGCACGGGATACGAACACGATCAAAGGATGGCATATCAAGGACATGGAACAACATGCCATCGAAAAACTGAAGGCAAAACTCCCAATCCCAGCAGAAAAATTCAAACTGCACCCCAACGAGTACGTCTTCGCAAGACAAAAAGACAACCCCAAAATCGCACAGTGCGCCAAATACACAGCGCAAACAAAAGAATTGTGGTCCCTTGACGACACAACCAAGCACTGCTGCGGAATTCGACCGCTCAACCTGGAACAAGTATTCACGATCGACGCCCTGCTCGACGATAACATCAAACTCGTCACTCTCGCAGGGAAAGCCGGTACAGGAAAAACCCTCCTCGCCATCGCCGCCGGACTCCACCAGGTATTTGCAATGGGGAAATTCCAAAAGCTCCTGGTTTTCAGGCCAACAATGCCAGTCTCCAGGGATCTAGGATACCTCCCCGGCGACATCAACGAGAAAATGAAGCCTTGGATGCAACCCGTCTACGACGCACTCGACTTCATTCGCGCGCAAGACAAGAAAATGCCTAGCCGCACGCTCCCAAATGACATTATGTCTTGCCAGGAAATCCTGATCGAACCGCTCACCTACATCAGGGGACGATCTATCCCTAACCAGTTCATCATCATCGACGAAGCCCAAAACCTCACGCCCCTGGAGGTCAAAACCGCTATAACACGAGTCGGAAACGGATCTAAGATCATCTTGACAGGAGATCCAGCCCAAATCGACAACCCATACGTGGACGCAATCTCAAACGGACTGACCCAACTGGTGGACAAATTCCTGCCTTCAACGATTTCAGCCCACATCACCCTACTCAAGGGAGAAAGATCCGAACTCGCTGAAACAGCTTCAATGCTGCTCTAAACCCATGAGATTGTTTTCGTCAGGGGACTTCCGCAAGACAAGCAGCAGTTTCCTCGCAATGATTGTCAGCCTCCTTGCAAGTACTTCTACTTAGGGTACATCCCAGCAGCCGCCCAAGTACAAATTATCCAGGCGTCCCGCAAAGCCGGTCTCCTTGTCGCCAAGCGTCAGCCACCTGCCTCGGAAGTCCCTGTAAGGCGGGAATTCGCCTTCCGCGACCAGCTTGTCGTTCAAGTAGAGTCGCCCCTTGGCGTCATTGAATGCGAACCTGAGCTTGGTCCATTCGCCAGCATTGATTTTCCCGTCAGATTTCAGGACGGGCGCGCATCCGATTCGGCGCACGCTGATCGTTCCATCGGGATGCAGCTTGAAGGTGAAACTGCCGAATGTCATCCACCATCCAGTCACGGCGATGAAGACTTGTTCCTTTTCAGGCAAGGAATCGACTTGCAGGTCGCAGGACAATTCATGGTTCGTCTTGGGATACACCCGCGTACGCAGCCTCAATTCCTCGCCGCCCTTGAACACGAGGCACTTGCTTCCACCAACGCCTTCCGGCTTAATCAGGCCCTCCAATGGTTCGTCGATGATCGGGCGGTCTCCCAAAAGATCCTCGCCGCCATTATCAAAATTCCACAATCCTTCACGTACGCATAATGGGTTGACGTCCTGTGCTGTCCAGGTCATAGTTTTGTCCACGTCTCCCAGGTATCCCGTATTCAAGTCCCGTGCTTCCTGGTTTTTGAATGTCTCGATCATGCCCATCTTCCTGGGCGCATCCGTGCAATTCGGCGCCACGAAGCTGGAGTAAGCACTCCGACCTTCCATCGTGACGAATTGCACTTGATATACATCCGTCCGCAACGCCTTTCGCGAGTAGATCTCCAGCGACAATGGCTCGGACGGCAAGGCCTTCGGACGCAACGGGCAGTATATCAAGCTTTCAGACCAGGTCAACCGACATTCCGAATCGCCTGCGCCCAGCCTGATCTCGCCGTTTCGGGCAATGTCAGAGAGCGGCACGTTGCCTAGCAGCTGATCGCCGAACTTCACTTCAATGCTCCCATCAACTCCATCCGTCCAGATCTGCGATGCATATTCGCCCTGCGAGCGCACGGGTATCGTCAAGAGTTCGCCGCCCCCAGGCAGACGCTCAACGCCTTCAACCATGCCGAACTTGCGCGTCGATCCCGTAAATCGTCCACCCGTTACCTTGAACGTGAAGGTCTCCTTGTTATCCCGCTTCGGTCGCACATGGAGATTCAGCAGGCGACCGCCAGCGGCGGTGAAATCACCCAAGGGACGATCGTTGCGCCACAAGATCGCACGCCGGATCGGAGACGAAGAATTGAACTCAACGCGGGCACGAACCAACTCGCCCTCCTGGCTTACAGTCAATTTCGAGCCAATATCGGCCATCCCGTGGAAGACGCTCCGAACCGTTGACATGTTCTCGACCCAGGGCATCCGAAGCAACACGGCAGGCAAGCGACGAACTTGCTGGTACTCCCTGCCACTTCCATCACGCCAACTGGCCGTAATCTCGGGAACCAATGCCTGGTGACGGGACAATCCAGCCGTCTTCACAACCCACTCGTCACGCACAAAACCAGCCATGGACAAACGCTTCTCAGCAAGCTCCGCAACGCCATTGCCCTCATTGTCCAGCAGGCGACCACGCAACACAACCTCGCCGCCGCGACGAATCGGAGCGGAAATCACTTCCAGACGCAGAAACGTCCCGGGGTGAATCTCGCGCAATGCCGCGAAGAACAACTTCGGATCCCGTTGTTCCGGGGGAGCGACTCCGCGAAGCCTGGCGTCAATCAGGCAGCGAACCAGTTCGCAGGACGCCGCCTGGTCGAAGGTCCTGGGATAGATTGCTGTTTCGGCGAAGTCGTTCCATGTGGTCAGTTGCACCCAGTTTGCCTCGCCGGGTTCGCAGGCATGGAAGCAATCCCACAGCTTGTCAAATCCACGTGCCGGGATGTAGCCGACTGTTCTCATGGAACTCAAGCTGGCTCCGATGTATCCGGGATGGAGGGACAGCATCGGGCGCTTTCCGCCTTTTTCGGCCAATGTCTTCAGCAGGTTGAATCCATCCTTGTGCATGTCGATCGTCTCGCCCGTGTCGCCATTCCAGGCGCGGTACGTGGGAACGAAATTATAGAACATGTCTCCGGATTCCAGATGCTTGTACTCGCCTTTGCGGATAGAGTCTTCCCAGGCTCGCCCGTCATAGTCGAAGATCAGGAAGATTCCGATCCCCTTCTCGGCCAATCTGCGACGGATCTCCTGGTAGGTTTCGGGTTTCATTCCCTGGGACGAAAATCCTGACCAGACCATTTTGCCGTCAATCTTGGGATAGTTGGGATGTTTGGCAAACTTATTGTGCATTTGGGCAAACAGATCGACTGCCCAAGCGATGTAGGCTTCGTCATTTCCCCGCTTGTCGAGGCAGAACCCCACAAGGAACGAGGTGCCTTCGGCCGCCTTCAGGTAGGGTTCCATCTCGTAGCCCTGTGGTGGCCCGGCATAGTCGATCAGGAACCCGTCAATTCCCGTCGCCTGCGCAAGTGCGATTTCGCGCTTGCAGTTGTCCATCAGCGTATCATCTCTCATCAAGCTGAATTCGTAGTAGGATTCGCTGCGCGCGTAGTTGTTGAAGGTATTGTGCCAGGACACGTGATGGGCAAAGACCAGCTTCCGGTCCAAGTCGCACTTCGGCTCCCCGGCAACAGGCTTGAAATCCTCCAAATACGACAGGCGAACCAAATCAAAAGCCTGCTCGACCTGGCCAAAAAACGCAGACGACAACAACACAAAAGCCAATGCCGCAAATCGCATCAGACACCTCCACTGAAAAAACTCAGCGCAAAGCCTTCTCAACTGCGTCCAAAATACACTCGAAGGACGCAAATCGACCCGTACCTGGACTGCCGCAAGCCAGGTGACCGTCCTCGGGACCTGCGAAAACCACCCCGCGTTCACGCAACATGGCGCAATTTGCCCGGGTCGCAGGATGACCCCACATCCGATGATTCATCGCAGGGGCGACAATGATCGGACCGACATGCGAAATGTGGAACGTTGACAGGGCATCGTCAGCCAGCCCATACGCCATTTTGGCGATGATATTCGCGGTCGCAGGCGCCACCAGAAGCAGGTCAGCCCGTTCCGCCAAGTCGATATGCCCCGGCTTCCAGTCGGGAATCTGCCAAAGATCCGTGGTGACGGGATTTTTGGACAGGGTGAAGAACGTCCTTGGAGTGACGAGCTTCATTGCGGATTTGGTCATGATCACATGAACCTCGTACCCGCGCTGGACCAGTTTCGAGCACAGGTCGGCACCCTTGTACGCGGCAATGGATCCTGTAATCCCTAGTGCGATAACCTTGGTTCCGTTCGATTGCTTTTTGCTGCCTTTCATTTGATCCACGGCTCCTCGTCCAAGACGGTTGTCCTCAAATGGGATGACTCAATTATGGCTTCCAAACGGCGAGCTGCCTCCTCGGCTTCGTCGTTCACAATCACGTAATCGTATTCGCGCCAGGCTTCCATTTCGCGGCGGGCATTGCCAAGACGCCTCAAGATCGCCTCCTCAGTCTCCGTTCCGCGACCACGAAGTCGACGTTCCAAAACCTCAAGTGACGGTGGCACCAAAAATACAGATATGACCGAACAGCGCAAAACAGAATCGTTTTCACAAGAAGTCTTGACCAAGCGGCATCCCTGGACGTCAATGTCCAGGATCACATCACGCCCCGCCATCACAATCGGCTTCACTTCCTCTTTCAGCGTCCCATAGTAGTTCCCGTGGACTTCGGCCCATTCCAGAAAAGCGTTCGCCTCGATCTTGGCAAGGAATTCGTCCTTGTCAAGGAAGTGGTACGCCACCCCGTCCACCTCGCCGGGACGCGGAGAACGAGTCGTGCACGATACGGAAAAACCAATTCCAGGCCGTGCCTTGAACAAATGCGAGCACACTGTTGATTTGCCCACGCCACTGGGACCCGAGAGAATGACTGCTGTTCCGATGTGTTTCATAGTCGCCATTTCTCCTTATGGAATTGAGAATCGGATGGGTTTTCCATCTTGATAAACGAGTTCCGCTTCATTTGCCGCATCGCAGAGGTCTTTTGCCAGCGGCTTGAGTTCTTCGTCGAATACCATGTCAAGCCTGTAGCCATCTTCATGTTCGCGAAGATAGGCATCGCAAGTTTTTGCCACAGGCATCCAATCTGCCCTACGCTTGATGATTCCGACCTTGACCAGGTAGTTGTTGCCGTTTCCCGGATACCATTCCAGCGCCTGTTCGATTGCCTGCTCCGCCTCGGACCATTCGCCCGTCACAGCAAATACCTCGGCAGCCTTCCGCCAATTCGAGGAACGATGCGGCACTAGGCGAGTCAACTGGCGTATCGCAGACAAGCCATGCCGCTCAGCCAAATCCCTGGGAACGGATTGACGTACCTCTCGACCAAGACGAGGCACCAACGACTCGTAGCATACGTTGAACTTCATCACCAACGGACCAACGGAACGTGGCAGCGATTCGCTCAATTCATCCAGGCGACCAAAGACGTTCCCCGCAAACTCGCCACGCTCCAATTGCTGAAAACCATGCTCGCCAGGAATCCGAAGAACAGGAACCAAACACAATAGCCCGAACACTGCGGCAGGGATACGTACCCAATTAGCAATCCTACGGACAGGTGCCTCATCATTGTCCAGCAAAATGACGCCAAGCAGGACAGCAACAAGGTAAAACGTGCCAGGTATCAACTCGTTGAACTCAAACAGCGTGTGGACAGACCAACCGCATAAACCAAATAACAGCATGGAACGGCGACGATCCCCACCACCATGAAAAATCGCAAGGAAAAAGGGCATCCCCAAGGCAATCAAGGCGGCGATGCCGCCTAAAATCCCATTCTGGCACAACATCCCAAGGACGAAATTATGTGGATCGCGAGTCTCTTCGGCATGTACAGGCTTGTACTTCATGTAGTAAGGGAAAAATTCGCCCAATCCCTTCCCAGTCACAGGAGATTCCGTAAACATCCGCCACGCAACAGAATAATAACCAACACGGGCAGATGCCGACTTCATTCCCTCGCGCTCACGGCTAAGTGCCGCAAAACATACAATTGCCACCACGCCGACTACCGCCAACACGGGCAAGACCCATTTCCATTTCCAACGTTGAATGAACGGCTCGCACCAAATCGCCACGGCCAACCCAATCACCAGGCCAATCGCTGCGCCTCGGCTGCCAGTCCAATACAACGCAACCAGAAACAACAGCAATCCAAGACCAACCAGGACGCGGCGACTCGTCGACTCAGGCTTGAAATGACCACCCCAACCATATAGGCGCCAGCACGAAATCGGCAATGTCAAAACCAAATGCGCGCCAAAGAGATTCGGGTCGATGAAAAAACTATATACTCGCTTTTGGAGAAGTTTCTGCTCCAGCTTTCCATCCAGCGGGATTCCCGTCTTGGCGGCATTGTCGCGGAACATCCTCAGCTTGTCATCCAGCCCAATCAACCTCTGGTACCATCCAGTCAAGACCAGCAGCAACGCCGATGCAACGATCGAATTCAACAAGGCGGGCATCAGTTCCTTGTCTTGTACTGCAGTCCAGTAAACCGCGACCGCCAATGCGACGCCCCCTGCAAAGTGGAACAGCCAGTTGAAGGCATAATCGTACTCGGTCGTCCGAACAAGTCCCATCAATCCCGCCAGCAATGGAATCGACCAGGTCAGGCACAGGCAACTCCTTGTCGTCCTAGGCGGTGCAGGATGGACCGCAACCGCGAACATCAACGCGATTCCAGACAGGATCGGCGCCAAAAACGCGGGAAACGAAGGAGTCATCCCGCAAATGAGCCACTCTAGGATACTGACCGGGAAATTCGGCTGTTCAGTTCCCCCCGCATAGCTTCCGAAAAGCAACGGGAGCAAGAACACCAGGATGCAAAGGTAATATCTTAGGTACTTGGCTGCCTTCATTGGTAAACCATCACTTGGGGGAATCTCGGGCTAGTTCGCCATGTGGCAACCCTTACTCCCCTGGTTGTGCTGAATTCGGTGGTGGCAAGGGACGTTTGACCTGTTTGTCAGGCGACGGCATCGGGCGTTTTGGTGGGTTTTTGTGTTGCCTGCCAGGATTCCTTTGGTTGTTCCCACCTTGCCTGTTGCCCTTGTTTTGCTGTCCTTGCTGTTGGTTTCTGCCGTCCCGTCGTCCTTCTCGATCGCCCTGTTGCTTAGCCTGTCGATTAGGATTGTTGCTTCGATTCCCACCCTGCTTGTTTTTCGGAGCGTTTTGCTGTTGTCTCGGTGTTTCGTTCTGTTGTGGCTTGGATTTAATATTGGTTCCCTGGGCGACTTCCTCGTCGTCATCCACCGCATCCAGTTGTTCAACAAGCTCCTGCTGCAACTGCTTCTGCTCGATGTTCAGCTCCTTGTAAACTTCAGCTTCGAACTGAAGACAGCACTTAAGACGACCGCAACTACCCGAGATGTTCTGCGGATTCAACGACAATCCCTGCTGCTTGGCCATCTTGACGTTGATGCTGTTGAAACAGCTCAAAAAGCGAGCACAGCAAAACGGACGACCACATGTCCCGACGCCGCCCAAGATCGCTGCCTCGTCGCGAACCCCAACCTGACGCAACTCGACTCGTACCTTCAACAACCCGGACAAGTCACGAAGCAATTCGCGAAAATCAATCCGACCATCCGCAGAAAACAAAAAGATGATCATCTTCCGGTCAAATGAAAAGTGGGTTTGGATCAATTTCATTTCCAGCCCGTGGAAACGAATCCGCTCCAGCGTCTTGTTGTGAGCCTCGAATGCCTGACGGTCGTTCTCCTCGGCCTGACGCAAATCGTCTTCGTTTGCAACACGCAAGATCATAGGAATCTTGGCGCCCTCGATGTGACGCCCCTTGCTGTTCGCGGCGCGCTGACGCTCAAACTCCTTCTCGTCCTCAATCAGATCGCCAATCGGTTCAACAACACGGGCAAAATCCATGTAGCGCTCGCATTGAACAACAATATTGTCGTTTGCCTTTAATATCAGCTCACATTCCGCAATGGCCTCGAAATCAAGGCCGTTCGCGACGTTTATCTTGTAAAGTTGCTTCATTGTTTCTTTTCTGATGTTGCGTATGGTAGAAAGTCCGAGAACTTTCTAAGGTACCCCTTCTTTTACACTCTGTCAATCCGACTCTTTACGAACTTTCAGCCCCACGCCTTCCCGGCGCAGCCAACTGGGGATGTTCTTAAGAAACTCGTGGTGGCCAAAAGAGCCGTTGACCAGCTCGTCAATCGCATCCTCAACAGACCAGCCATGGTACGCGATGCGATAGGACGCGCAAATCAATCCAGTACGGTCGGAACCGTGACGGCAATGAACCAAATACGGTCCCTGTGAACGATTGCCAAGAATGGATAGTGCGCGGGCAACCTGGTCTTTGTCGATGAAAACCGGGTTCAACGGAACCAGATAGAGGCGAAGCAATGTCCCCGAAGCCAGGTCGATGTCATCCTGGTTCAGGCTTAATGATACCACCGTCTTCACGCCCATCGCCTCCAGATTCGCAAAGCCCTCGCGGGTCGGCTGACCAGACCGGTACAAATTGTCGTCGATGCGATGGAGATTCGGTACTCCGTCCACCTTCAAAGGAATGGCCTTCGATTTCCGTTCGCCATGCAAGGGTAGCCCAAAGCACAGGCAAATCAATGCCAACGCTGCAAGCAACCTCAAACGAAAACCTTCAGCCATCAAGTCCTCCTTACAACCCGACCGCGTCCCGAACCCTCTCCATCGTCGCTCTCGCAACCAGGCGGGCCCGACGAGCACCGTCCTGCAAAATGTCTTCAACAAGCTGAGGATTCGCCAGCAATTTCGCACGACGCTCACGCATCGGGGCAAAATACTCCAAATACTTTTCGTACAGCTTCTGCTTGGCATGGCCGTATCCGAACTCGGGATTTTCGCGGTAGTTCCTGCGCAATTCCTCGAGTTCCTCTTCGGACGCCATCAGCTTGTACAAAGCCACGATGCTGCACTTGTCCGGATCCATCGGCTCGCCCATCGGAGTCGAATCCGTGACAATGCTCATGAACTTCTTGCGGATTGACTTCCCTTCACCATACAACTCAATCGTATTGTTGTAGCTCTTTGACATCTTCTGCCCATCAAGCCCGGGAATCACCGCCACGTCTTCATGGATGTACGCGTCAGGAATCGTCAAAATCTCGCCGAAGCGGTTGTTGAACCGAATCGCCAAGTCACGGGTCACCTCAAGGTGTTGCTTCTGATCCTTGCCGACAGGTACCAGATGGCTGTTGTACAGCAAAATGTCAGCCGCCATCAATGCAGGATACGCAAACAAGCCGTGGTTCGCTTCCATGCCGTGGGCAAGCTTGTCCTTGTAGCTGTGGCAACGCTCAAGCAACCCCATCGGACAAATACAACTCAAGATCCAAGTCAATTCCAGCACCTCGGGAACGTCCGATTGACGGAAAAACACCGACTTCTCAGGATCCAACCCTGCCGCCAAAAAGTCAACCGCAACCCCAAATGAACGCTCGCGAAATGCCTGTGGTTCCGGCAATGACGTCATAGCATGGTAGTTCGCGATGAAATAATAGCAGTCGTTACCTCCATTTTGGAGGGCGATCGCCTGCCTCATCATCCCGAAATAGTTTCCAATATGCAACGTGCCCGAAGGTTGGATGCCTGAAAGAATTCGTTTGCCAGCCATATACTTGGTTTTCCTTGTCTCGTGTCAGTAGTTAATCAGTAGTTGTCTTGCTCGTCCCCGATGGTCGTCGCCTCCTGATGCCCAGGCAAGACGACCACATTTTTGGGAAGCGGAAGCAGCTTGTCCTTGATGGACTTCATCAATGTCGAGTAGCTCCCTCCAGGGAAATCCGTCCTTCCGTATGTTCCCTGGAAGATCGTATCTCCTGAAAACAGGATTCCGTGCTCGGCAAAGTAGAAGCACACGCCGCCCGGCGTATGTCCTGGCGTGTGGATGACCTCGTACGAAAGTCCTTCCAATGTTGGAGGTTCCTGCACCGGCTCGGGCAACCCCTTTGCCGCTGGGATCCAAGGCAAAATCGCATTGCCCGGATCAAAGTACAAGCCACGGTCGCCCTCATGGATCCAGACTGGTATCTTGTACTTCGACGAGATCTCGCCAACAGAGCCAATGTGGTCGACGTGACCGTGGGTCAACAGCACGCCGACGGGCTTCAAGTTCAACTTGCCAAGCCTGCTCTCGATCAACTCAAAGGATCCGCCAGGATCGATGACCAGGCAGGACGAACTCTTGGAAGACCAGGCCAGATAGCAATTGGTCTGCAAAATCCCAACAGGTATAAGCTCGTATCGCATCATCGCAACCTCATCCGACGCTCGCTCCGGGAGCGATTTCCCCATCAACCGTCAACAACCGAAGTTCGCCCTTGCGCTTCGCCGCAAGCAACATTCCGTTGGACTCGACTCCACGTATCGTCGCAGGCTGGAGGTTCGTGACCATAATGATTAGTTTTCCGACCATGTCATCAGGCGAATATACCGTTGCCACGCCGGCAACGATCTGACGAATTTCGCCACAATCGACCTGAAGCTTCAACAGCTTGTCAGCACCCTCGACACGCTCCGCCGAAACGACCTTGGCGACCTTCAGCTGCAACTTCCCGAAATCCTCGATTCCGATAAACTCAACCCCTTCGGGCTTCGCCTCGGCCACCGCCTTCGGTGGCTCCTTCTTCGCCGAAGCTGGAGCGTGCGCCTTCTCGATCTTCGACCAGGTATCCTTCAAATTGACCGTCAAGTTGAACACCGGCTTGTCGCTCCGATAATCGTAGCGGTCGGCGCAGAAATACCCAATGCGCTCCAATTGGAAACGATCCTCGGGTTCAAGCCCAGCCAACGCAGGCTCGACCTTGCAGCCAGTGAGGATTGTCAGCGAGGACGGATTCAGGTTGGACAGGAAATCCTTGCCCTCCTCCACATCATCGGGATTCTCCTTCAAAAACAACCTGTCGTACTGCCGAACCTCGGCGTCAATCGCGTTGCTTGCCTCGACCCACTGGATGGTTCCTTTCACCTTCCTGCCGTCAGGCGCCATTCCACCACGCGTGGCAGGGTCGTATGTACAGCGCAGTTCGACGATTTCGCCCGAAGCATCCTTGATGACCTCTTCGCACTTGATGAAATAGCCCCAACGCAACCGGACTTCGCTTCCCGGGGCAAGACGGTGGTACTTTGGCGGAGGAACTTCCCTGAAGTCGTCCCGGTCGATGTACAATTCGCGTCCGAACGGAAGCTGGCGCGTTCCCGCGCTGTCGTCCTCTGGATTGTTCACCGCTTCCAGCATCTCGATCCGCCCCTCTGGGTAGTTCGTCAACACGACCTTCAAGGGATCCAAGACCCCCATGTACCTGTTGGCGGTCTTGTTCAATGCGTCACGAAGACTGTTCTCCAACAGAGTAATGTCCGTTATCCCGTTGAACTTCGTCACGCCGCAACCGCTGAGGAAATTCAAGATCGAGGATGCCGTGTAGCCGCGGCGACGCAGCCCGCAAATCGTCGGCATCCGGGGATCGTCCCAACCATTGACGTGCTTTTCCTGGACGAGACGCAACAGCTTGCGCTTGCTCATCACCGTGTACGTCAGATTTAAACGCGAAAATTCAATCTGCTGCGGACGGTGGACAGGAAGCTGCTCCAAAAACCACTCGTACAATGGACGGTGAATCTCAAATTCCAACGTGCACAGCGAATGCGTGATGCCCTCGTACGAATCTTCCAAGCCGTGCGCCCAGTCGTACATCGGGTAGATGCACCACTTGTCACCCGTACGGTGATGGTGGGCATGCAAGATCCGGTACATGACCGGATCACGGAAATTCATGTTGGGATGAGTCATGTCAATCTTCGCACGAAGGACCTTCTCGCCATCGCGAAACTCGCCCGCGCGCATCCGGCGAAACAAGTCCATGTTCTCGGCAACGCTGCGGTTGCGCCACGGACTCTCCGTGCCGGGTTCGGTCAATGTCCCGCGAGTGATGCGTATCTCTTCCGCAGTCTGGTCGTCAACGTAAGCCAAGCCCTTCTCTATCATCAATTCAGCTAATTCGTACATCCACTCAAAGTAGTCAGATGCGTAACGAACCTCGCCGTCCCACTCGAAACCAAGCCAGCGAATGTCCTCCTTGATCGACTCGACGTACTCGACATCCTCCTTCACAGGATTCGTGTCGTCCATGCGCAACAACGTCTTCCCCTGGTAGTCGCGGGCAACGCCAAAGTCAATCCACAAAGCCTTGGCATGGCCAATGTGAAGATATCCGTTCGGCTCTGGAGGAAAGCGAGTCCGGATCTCGCCTATCTTGTACTTGCCACTCGCAATGTCCGCATTCACTATGTCGCGAATGAAATCACTCGAAACTGTCGACGAAGTAGATTCGCTCATCGTTAATCCCTGAAAATCAAAAACCTCTGAACAAAAATTGAAGCATGTGCTTACTTAAGAAAATTTATAATATATACCAACTTTAGTGGACATACAAAAGATAAAAACTATATTACTACACTTTTACGGTTTGCGTCATATTGGCAATTCGACCTTGTAACCAACTCATGCACAATACTGCAAAATGCGATTTCTCAAACCTTCCTCCAAAATCGCGTTGATCTACAAGGATCAGCGTATCGACTACCATAGCCTCATCGCCCATGCCATCCGCTACTCCCGGATACTCCGCTGCCAGCCTGGGGAAAGGGTCGCCATATTTGCTGAAAACCGCCTCGAATGGGTGTATGCTCTCTACGGCGCCTGGCACGCCCACGCGATCGCAACTCCCATTGACGCGCTCTCCAGCTCGGATGAAGTCGCCTATATCCTGGATGATGCGAAACCCACCGCAATCCTCTACACAAATACCACGGAGCAAAACCTCAAAAAGGCGCTGGAAAACACCAGCTGGAAACCAAGTTGCATGGTCAATGCCGATGAAACCATTCCAGAATCGACAGGCCAAGACAACGAGTTCGCCGACAATCCCGACAACGATACCGCACTGATCATCTATACCTCGGGAACTACCGGCAGCCCAAAAGGCGTGATGCTGACCTTCAAGAACCTTTACGCCAATCTCGTCTCCGTCTCGAAAAAAGTCCCGATCTACCAACCTGACGACAGGCTCCTGGTCCTCCTCCCGCTCCATCACGTCCTCCCGCTCCAGGGCACCCTCGTCATGCCTTTGACCATCGGCGCAACAGCAGTATTCGCGCCTTCAATGACGGCGGCCGACATCCTGGGCACGCTCGCCAAGTACCAGATCACGATGATCATCGGCGTCCCCAGGCTCTATACCCTTCTACGGGACGGCATCATGGGCAAGATCCGGCAAAGCACCATTGCCAAAAGCCTCTTCTGGCTCTGCTCCAAAGTCAATTCCCTCGCCTTTTCCAGGATAGTCTTCAAGTCTGTCCAGAACAAGTTCGGAGGTTTGATCCGGTACATGCCTTGCGGAGGCGCAGCCTTGGACAAGCAGGTGATCCTGGACTTCAGAACCCTCGGATTCGAGATCCTGAACGGCTACGGAATGACCGAAACAGCGCCGATGATCTCGTTCACAAGACCCGGAAAGCCCAGGCACGGCTCGGCCGGACAGCTCCTCCCGGGGTGCGAAGTACGCATCCAAGACGGCGAAATCACGGTCTGCGGCGACAATGTGATGGTCGGATACTACAACAAGCCCGAGGAAACAAGCGAAATCATGAAGGATGGGTGGCTCCATACCGGCGACCTGGGCTACGTGGACGATGACGACTACATCTTCATCACAGGTCGAAAGAAGGAAATCATCGTCCTCCCCAACGGAAAGAATATCAACCCCGAAATCGTCGAGCAAAAGCTGATGAACCTGGCAGGTGACATCATCGACGAGGTCGGAGTCATAGGCACCGAGGATGCCTTGCACGCCTTGATCCTGCCCAATGTCAAGAAGCTCGAAGGCCAAGGCATCCTCAACATCGAGGAAACCATCCGCCAAAAGGTCATCTCTCCCTACAATGAACAGGCCTCAAGCTACAACAGAATCCTAAAACTCACCCTGCTGTCCGAACCGCTCCCGAGGACCAGAATCGGAAAGCTCAAGAGATACGAACTCGAACTGCTCGCGTCAATCAAGCAGCATCGGCTCCATGCCCCAAAGGAAGACCCGGATTCACAAGAATACAAAGCAATCAAGGAATACCTGGAAAGCACACTGAAGGCAGCCATCCACCCCGACGACCACCTGGAACTCGACCTCGGCATGGACTCGCTCGGAAAAGTCGCGCTCGCGGTTTTCATCAACGAAACATTTAATATCGACATCAAAGACCAAACGATCGCCGACAACCCGACCCCCGAAAAGCTTGCCCTCGCCATCAAGTCGCTATCGCAAGACGGAGTCACCCGGGAAAACTTAAGCTTCAAATGGTCCCAGGTCCTCAAGGAAAATGTCAAGCTCAAACTTCCGAGAAGTTGGTTCGCGCATAACCTGATCAACGCGATTTCAAGATGCATCCTGCACATCGCCTTCAAGTTCAAGGGAACGGGAACCGAGAACATTCCGGAAGGACCTTGCATCATCGCGCCAAACCACCAAAGCTTCCTTGACGCGCCACTGCTCGCAGCATTCCTGCGTGGCAACAACCTCAAAAACACCTTCTTCTACGCAAAGGCAGACCACATGAAAAATTGGTACGGAAAAGCCTTCGCCGATCGACACAACATCATCGTCATGGATATCAACGACAACCTCAAGCTCTCGCTTCAGAAACTCGCTTCCGTACTCGCAAAGGGACACAAGATCATCCTCTTCCCCGAAGGGACACGAACTCTCGACGGCTCCCTCGGTTCATTCAAGAGAACATTCGCCATCTTGGCAAAAGAACTCAACGTCCCAATCGTACCCGTCGCAATCAACGGCGCCTACGATGCACTCCCAAGAAAAAAGCTCTTCCCCAAGCTCCGCCAGGAAATCACTGTCACCTTCCTCGAGCAAATCAAACCTCGCGAAGACGACGACTACCGCACCATCACAGACCGGGTTCGAAAAGCAATCGAATCAAGCCTCGCACAGCAACAACAATGACGCCCCGTCGTTGACTTGTCGCGAAAAATCCTTATTAAGCGGGAGTTTTTTATTTAGCCGGATTCCTTGGTTGATTCTTCAGTGCTGCTTTCGCCATGTTCCGGAAGATTGCCCTGGAGTCGTTGGTGAATGCCTGGAGTCTTTGCGTTCCCTCTTCGCCTCCGCAACGGTGCAAAGCCTGGGCGAGCATCACCTCCAGATAGGTCATCTGGAGCGGGGGAACGTCAGACCAATCCTCATTGACGATATTGCCGCCAACGAATTGCTCGTTCAGGAGTTTGGTCAGGGGCTGGATGGCCTTGGGTGTCGGACGCGCATTGAAGAATGTTGCGACTATCCACAACCTTCCGTGGAAATACGTCATCGTACCATCGGTTCGCGCAATGGCGTACGGTGTATTTCCCATGTTGAGGACCGTTCCTCCTGCCCAGGCGCGCTCGGTCAGCTGGAGGACCGGCTCAAGCGATTCCTCCGAATCAAGATGGCAGAGAAAACCAACAATCCGATTGACCATGCCATACGCCTTGCCTGGCTTCAGCGCGCCAAATACAGGGACGCCGTAGTTGCTGCGCTTGTCTGACGTGAATGCCTCGCCCTTGATATCGACCACCGTAAACTCGCCCACCCCAGAATCCCGAACCTCGTGCATGTCAATCGCCATCTGCTGCTTCAACTCTTTCAAAAGCAGCTTTTGACCATCGAGTTCGCCAAAATACGCCAGCACATAGGCGACCTGACGCGTCTGCTTTTGCTGGAACAATTCCTTGAGCTTCGGTACGATTTGCTCTTTGGGCATCAGCAAGGCAGGCAGAAAACCATCGGGTTCGCTAAGGCGCTCGACGGCGAACTCCACAGTCCATTCCGGGGTCGAGGGCTTTTCCGCCCAAGACGGGAGAATCTTCCGCTGGATAAGTTGCTGCCGAAGCGCCCGGATATCGGCATCCCGAGTATTCCCCAGCTTTTGCGTAATGAATTGCGAAGCCAGAAGCCCAAGGGAAAATCCCGCATTGGTGATCTCCGGATTCATCCGGCAAAGAGACGTCGCATCCCGTTCGCCCGAAATGGCCTTGGCTCCAACCAAGACGTTGGCCAGCCCCTTAGGAATGAAGGTGCCGACTGGGATGAGCACATGAACCTCCTTGTCCTCGGGATCGTAGGCATCATTCGTAATGCAGCGCAGGGGAATTTCCGTACTTAACCGACCATGGGTATCGAACAGGCATGAGGAGACCGCGATAGCATCGCCATGGAACTTCCGAGTCAGGATATCCTTGACGTTAAGGTAATGCTCACCGATGATCCGCCTTGCTTCCCGCTGCGTATAGATTTGAGCGATATGGTAGTCGCTGTTCTTTCGGTGCGCCAATCCAATTCCCCGGATCACGTCCTTGTAGCATGTCGGGTCAACCACATCCAAGTCATTTGCAAAGTGGTTTTGCTGGAAGTTGGACGTCGTCCAATACTCAAGTCCCCAGCAACTTGAGCTTTGGATCCATCCAGTGTCCGGGTCTCCGAGTTCGGTTTTCATTCCAGCCTGGTCGCAGAGCGTCGCCTCGCCTGTCATATCAAGGTAGATTTTAGCCTCCAGGCGCTTGAAGCCCGAGTTCGAATAGAGCAGAACTCCGGTGACCCGATCCTGCTCCTTCGCTGTTCCGCAGACGACGGTTGATCCCGCGAAGTCCTGGCGGTTCTCGGGATCCAGGAGGATTTTGTCCCAATGCTGGATTGACGCGCAGAAAGACGACAGCGATTCCGCCCGCACCAATGCATTGCGGCCTTTCGTGTAGTCCTCGTAGGCACCTTTCGTGTAGCCGTGCCAGGCGCCGGACACGCCGCCTACCGTCGTCGTCCCGCCCAGGAAAGGCAGCATGTCAACGGTTATCGCATGAATCTTCTGACTTGCCAAGGCGGACATTGCGGAGCTTCCGCCTGTTCCCCCGCCGATGACTGCCGCATCGTAGCGAACCTCGCTCGCAGGCGTGATCTCAACGCGAGCCAAGGGCAATCCTTCCACATCGGGATCTTGCCAATCCGACAGGGCGAAAGCCAACTTTTGCCCTGTGCTAAGCAGTTCCCCTTGGAAGTCCGGCTTTGACGTCTTGAGGTTTTTGACAAAGTCCCTAGTTTGCTCCTCGGCATTGCGTTCGATGATCCTGACGTCATGAGTCGTCGGCCGTTCAGGAAATGTCCCCTTGACGCGGAGCAGATTCCCGAATGCATTGTTGCATTCCCGCTCGGACGCAATGATCCTCGGTGCCGCTATCCGCGCCAATTGAGCATCTTGCAAGCCAGGAACCGTCTTTCGGATTTCAGAGACTAGATCGACCGCCTTGCGACGCAAATCCATCTGCAAGCGGGATGAAGACAACCAATCCGTTTCATCCAAAACACGATTCTCCCTGAATGACACGCAAAGATTCCCGTCCCGAAGCGTCCGATGAATCTCAACATGGGCAGACGGCAAAACCCAGGAATTCCCAGTGAACGCATGCGCTCGGGCAATCTCAAAGTTATACTCGACTGTCACGGGTTCCGCCTTCAAGCACCCCAAAACATGGTTCGCGGCAATTTGCTCGTGCGAAGCGTCGATGACTGCGGCAACAGGCAGCAGGAAAACCCCGAACTTGTTGGCGACGGCGACCGCCTTGACCGTCTTGTCAGCAACCAGGAAGCCGGCGCAATGAGAAAGGGGCAACGGACTCGCCCCGCAATCCATCGCCCGTGCGTACAGTTCCTTCTGGAGTGCCCCAATGGGACGCATGAGGGATTCACCCGTGGTTCCATTTAGGATCCAGCAATGGTTGGATGAAGCCAATGCACCGCCCAAATGGTTCTCGGGCGCAATGACATAGGCTTTCCACCCAAGTTTCTGAACTGTTTCGGCAACGCTTATCGCCGCTTGACCTCCTCCCAAGATGGCGATGTTACGCATATTTCCACGGACGGACAAGCACAGCGAAGCGGCAAGGCAAACATTTAAAATGCGCATACTTCCTCCAGAAGAATTAGATCTGCTGACAACCCAATACGAACCCTGGCACATCCCCGCATAAATCAAGGCATTTCGTTACTCGAAGCCACTGCCATCACCTCATATAAGATGAATTTACACCGACCATGGACGCAATCAAGCATGAAGAAGCAGTTTTCATTTTCCAGTTACAATTGCCTGCTTTTTGATCTAGCCCAATTTGACGATATAACAGAAAAGCGATATAATATATTTGTTACAGCAAGAAGCTGAACAACGACGCTGAAGTGTCCAAAAACACAGACGAAAGTTTAACGATAACACTGGTGGTCATGTGTGCCAGGAAGGCATGTGATTTCTCATAAGGGAAATGGCATGCTTTTTTTGCGTGCCGCCACCTGAAAATTTTAGGAGGACACACAATTATGGCATGTTTTCTTGTCCCGACTGCTCAAGCAGTCATCACTACGATCGCTGCAAAGGTACTGAAATCCAAGGAAAAGGAAGAAACTGTCAAAATTTACCTTGCCGACGGTTCCGTTGAAGAAGCAACAAAAATCCCGTTTTCCGCCAAGCTCGGCTGGCTGAACAAGCTGCTCTGGGGCGGCTCCGCCCTGCTTGCATTCGAGCATCTGTGGCATGGCGAAATTGTCCCGTTCTTCCCGTTCCTGACGGCGGTCAAAAGTGGTGAAACCGCTGAAATGCTCGCAGAAATGAGAAGCGCTGGTGTGATGATGTCAGTTCTCATCACGGCTGTGTGGGTTGGCATGCTTGCCGTCGCCTCCGTTATTGAAAAAAGAGCGCTTCGCGCTCCCAAACCTGCCGAGGAGGGCGTATAAGAATGACTCTACTAACGACAATATTTGCAGCAATCATCTGCACGATCATCTGGTATAGGGACGCTCCAAAAAGCGAGATGAAGGTTGGTCATCTCTGCTGGATGTTTTGGGGCGCTTCTCTCATGTGGCTTATCGATGCGATCATTGAGTATGGCGAACTCGGGGCTGAATACTTCACTCCTGCTCCGGTCGATATGCTCAACGATTTCTATCTTGGATTGTCCGTTGTGGCCCTGGGTCTCGTCATCTGGCTCGTTATCCTGCTTGTCAAGGATCCGAAGGGTGTCGTCAAAGCCGCCCTGTTCACAAAAAAATAAACAAGAGCAGACGGGCGGCTCTGTACTTCACGCGGAGCCGCCTTTCGCCTTGGGAGCCACATGAAGCTAATTGATTTTTTTATAGAGCATCCCAGAGTCGCAATCGCATTTTCCGGAGGTGTCGATTCGGCCTACCTCTTGCACGCTGCCAAGCAATACGCAAAAGAGGTGCGGGCTTATTATGTAAAATCAGCTTTTCAGCCGCAGTTTGAACTAGAAGATGCTCGACGCATTGCCAAGGAACTTGCCGTGCAAATGAAAACGCTCTGCCTGGATGTCCTTGCAGACGAAACAATTGCATCCAACCCGAGCAACCGCTGCTATTACTGCAAGAAGCGAATCTTTGAAACCATTAAAGAACAAGCCAAAGCAGATGGATTTACAGTTTTGCTTGATGGAACAAATGCGTCGGATGATGTCGATGATCGCCCAGGCATGAAGGCGCTCCATGAATTATCTGTGCTTTCACCACTGAGGTTGTGTGGATTGACCAAAGCCGAGATTCGCCGGCTTTCGCAGGAAGCGGGTCTGTTTACTTGGGACAAGCCAGCCTATGCTTGTCTTGCCACTCGGATTCCCACTGGAGAAAAGATCACGGAGGAAAAGTTAAAAGCAACAGAAGCTGCGGAGAATTATCTGTTTTCCCTTGGATTGAATGATTTTCGGGTGCGGCAAATGGGGAATGCCGCAAAAATACAGGTTCCTGATGCACAAATTGGAAAAGTCATTGAAAACCGGAAGAACATTATTGCAGAATTGAAACGGTATTATTCGGCTGTTTTGCTGGATTTGGAGGCGAGGGAATGAAAACGGAAATCAGAGCGATCTTGGAAGCTGTACGCGATGGAGACTTAACGGTAAACGAAGCTATTTTGGCTCTGAAGAAAAAACCGTTTGAGGATATTGGCTATGCTAAAATCGATCTGCATCGCGCCACTCGCCAAGGCATGCCGGAAGTCATTTATGGCGCCGGGAAAACTGCGGAGCAGATTATCGGGATAGCAGGGAAAATGAAGCTTAACGGACAGAAGACTATCCTGATTACACGACTGCCCCCGGAAGCGGCCGAAAAAGTCGGAACGGCCTATGAGATCGATTATCATGCGGAAGCCAAGGTTGGAATCATCGGTTCAATTCCCTGCGCCAACGGAATTGGAAAGATTGTTGTGGCAACTGGAGGCACCAGCGACATCCCAGTGGCGGAAGAGGCCGCATTAACCGCCGAAGTCCATGGCAACGAAGTTGTTCGCCTGTATGATGTCGGCGTATCTGGGTTGCACCGCCTGCTTGCCCATTTGGATCAACTCATGAGTGCAAGCGTTATTATTGCCATAGCCGGAATGGAGGGCGCACTTGCCAGCGTAATCGGTGGGCTTGTGGATTGTCCCGTGATTGCCGTCCCTACAAGCGTCGGATATGGAGCATCCTTCAATGGGCTGTCTGCTCTTTTATCCATGCTGAACTCCTGCGCCAGCGGAGTATCCGTGGTGAATATCGACAATGGTTTCGGTGCCGGATACCTGGCAAGCATGATCAATCATATGGAGGCGAAATAAAATGAAAACGTTATATCTGGACTGCGGCATGGGCGCGGCGGGCGATATGCTGACTGCCGCCTTGATTGAACTTCTTCCGAACAAGGTGGAATTTCTTGATGAACTGAACAGTCTTGGCATTCCCGGAGTCACCGTCTCCAGCAAAACAGCTACAAAGTGTGGAATCCAGGGCACGCAAATCACGGTAAAAATCCATGGCGAAGAAGAAACAGAGGAAATGCACTCCCATGACCATGAGCATGGGCACAGTCATTCCCATGACCATGGACATAGTCATTCCCACGACCACGACCATTCCCATGACGGAGAGCATACGCACCATCACAATAGCATGCACGATATCGAACATATTATTGAAAAGCTGCCGATATCCGGAAAGATAAAAGAGGACATTCTTGCCGTCTATTCGCTGATTGCGGAAGCGGAAAGCGATGCCCACGGCGTTCCTGTTACGGAAATTCACTTCCATGAAGTTGGAATGATGGATGCTGTTGCAGATATAACTGCCGTTTGCATGCTGATGGATCGCTTATCTCCCGAACAAGTTGTCGTTTCTCCGATACATGTCGGCAGCGGCCATGTAAAATGCGCCCATGGAATCCTGCCTGTCCCTGCTCCTGCAACTGCCTACATCCTGCGAGGCATCCCAATTTATGGAGGCGGAATCAAAAGCGAGCTGTGTACGCCTACCGGTGCGGCTCTATTGAAGCACTTTGCGACAAGATTTGGCGATATGCCGGTAATGAGAACGACAACAATCGGCTATGGCATGGGCAAAAAGGATTTTACTGCTGCAAACTGTGTCCGGGCATTGCTTGGAGAAACAGATGATTCAGGCGATACGATTTCCGAGCTCCTCTGCAATCTCGATGACATGACGGCAGAAGCGATAGGGTTCGCAGAGGAACAGTTTTTTGCGGCAGGGGCTTTGGAAGTCTATGCCGTTCCTGCTCAGATGAAGAAATCACGCCCCGGCATTCTGCTTGCAGTGATGTGCCACGAAAAGGACAAGGATCAAATGATCCAGTTGATCTTCAAGCACACAACTACGCTCGGAGTGCGTGAGAATATTAGCCGCCGATATATCCTTGCCCGTTCAATCGAAACCATGGCGACAGAATATGGAGAAGTACGTAAAAAGGTAGCTGTCGGATATGGTGTGACAAGGGAAAAATATGAATTTGAAAGCCTTGCCCGCATTGCGCGAGAACAAAAGATCAGCCTTGCCGAGGTTGCGGAACGCATCGGCAAGCAGGCGAAGTAGTCATGCAGGAGATGAAATACGCTTCTATCGATAGCCAGCTTGGAAACGCTCCATGCCTGTGTGAAGATACGGAAGAAATGTTCTGGCTGCGGGAATCGGATGACTACGAAAGCCGGGTAAAGCTGGGAAACCTGCTTTCCGGACAATACCGTTTTCGCGAGGCAATCCAGGCTTATCATTCAGCGGAGATAATTCGTGCCGATGATCCGATGCTGTATGTTCGCTTAGGCGGAGCCTATCTGACATTGCGGCATTTCGACAAAGCAAAAAATGCATACGAAAATAGTCGCTCTCTCGGCGGCAACGAAAAAACCATCGCATATCCGATGGGCGTGTGGCATTACCTGCAAAGAGATTATGAAGTGGCGGCAGACAATTTTGCAAAAGTTCTTCCCTGCGGAGACGAGATGGGAATTGCAATCCTTTACTGGAATTCCCTATGCTGCATGCGTGGAAACCTGCCTGACAAGCTGATAGGAACATACCGTGACGACATGAGTGTCGGACACCATACGGCGTATCAATCTGCCGTGGAGGTTATCCTCGGAAAAAGGACTGCGGATGAAGCACTTGATCAAGCGGAACAAGATAAGAATGACTTGAACGCCGTTGTCACGATGTACGGCATCGCAGTCTATCTTGAATATGCCGGAAAAACAGAAGAGGCAAGAAACGTAAAAGAGTCGCTGCTCAGACGGGAATCGGTCTGGCCATGCATCCCCTATCTTGCGGCATGGAACGACATGAGGAGAATAGAGTGAATCTAAAAAAACAGTTGACGCCTTATGATTGTAGTGCCTTTACAAGGCACTGTCCTTGGGTAAGTTCCTCACCCCAGGCTAAAAGCCTGGGGTTA
>DBPZ01000051.1 GCA_002305655.1 Lentisphaeria bacterium UBA1407
CGAATTAAATCAATTAAGTACTAGTTGTTGGACAAGTCATTCATAATTCAGCATTCAGCATTCATAATTCAGGAGCGGGTCGGACTATGGGACGCTGCCACTACTTAAAGAGGTTTTTGCTGGCCTTTACTGGGTCATAGGTGTAATTGCATCCCAGTCGTCTCAGTCCTGCTTCATCGCCCGAAGATGGGATATGTGTCAAGTGCATATCGCATTGTTGCAGTGCGCCAATGACATCAAGTGCCTGCTGTGCGTATATGTCGCGATTGCCGGAGACAATCAAGGCGATGAGCGTTTCGGAGAGGTTGAGCGCGGCTTGTTGGGCTGAACCAAGACCTCCCTTGAACTTGGCGACCGATTCGCAGATGTCCGGCAGCAGCAGGTGCTGGCTGTCAGGGACTCCCGCCAAGTGCTTGACCGCATTCAGAATCATGCTGGAGGCGGCGTGCATCAACGGTGAATTTTTTCCTGTGATGATCGTTCCGTCATGCAACTTCAGTGCTGCGCCGCAGTAGATCCCCTGGCTTCCCTTGCCCTGTTTTTGGGCATCGGCGGCGGCTTTTCGAGCGGCAACGACCACATCGCGTTTTTCCGGAGCGATTCCTGCCTTGCCGATGATTTCCATAATCCGGTTCATCGTGGGTTCCTGGGTTCGACCCAAGATGAAATCAGCCCTGCATTGGAAATACCGGCGGGCGATTTCCAGGCGCGCCGCTTCACAGGTCTCCTCGTCGTCGATGATTCCCGCCTTGATGCAATTGACGCCCATATCGGTTGGCGACTGGTATTCGCATGGCTTTCCTGAGATTCTTGTCAGCATATTCTTGAGCAATGGGAATGCCTGGAGATCCCGGTTGTAGTTGACTGCTGGAACATTGTACGCTTCGAAGTGGAAATGGTCCAGGGCATTGGCATCTTGGAGATCTGCCGTGGCCGCCTCGTAGGCGATGTTGACCGGGTGATTCAGGGGCAGGTTCCAGACTGGAAACGTCTCGAATTTAGCGTAATGCGCATTGTGTCCCTGACGGAACTCGTGATAGATCTGCGACAGGCACGTGCCCATTTTGCCGCTGTTCGGACCTGGTCCGGTCACCACCACCAACGGTTGGGACACGGGAATGAACTTATTGACCCCAAAGCCCTTTTCCGATACGATATGGTCGAAATTGTTGGGATAGCCTACGATTTCACGATGGATGTAAACATTGATGCCGTGCTTTTCCAGGCGGTCCTTGAACCCCATTGCCCCAAGCTGCCCGTTGTAGCGTGTAATGACGACGCCGGCAACCTCAACACTGCGGGACCGAAGCTCGTCAATCAGGCGCATGGCGTCGTTGTCATACGTAATCCCCAAATCCGAACGGATCTTCTTCCGCTCGATGTCGCCTGCGTGAACGCAAATGATGATATCGGCGGAAGACGCCAAATTCTGCAACAGCCGCATTTTGACGTTGGGATCAAAGCCAGGCAATACGCGGGATGCATGAAAATCGCCAATCAATTTGCCGCCAAACTCAATGTAGAGACGGCGCCCGGGCACGCCGGCACGAGCCAAAATGTGCTTCGTCTGCTCATGCAAATACTTCTCATTGTCAAACGCCGACATCGCCTTATCCTTCACGTTCTTTCGTTATGCTTTACTTGAAAATCCACGTCCTTCATCCTTTTTTCATCTCAAAATTTGGATTAGCAAGGATAATATCTTAAGTTAAGCTATTTGACCAATTCATCAATGTTTCGCGACGATTTTTCTGTCTTTTCCACAATCCATCACCATGAATCGCCTTGACTTGACACCATACGACGCCTTGCTTCTTGACTTTGACAACACGCTTCTCGCCACGGAGGAATTCCATGTCATGGGATTTACGAAGGCGTTGAAGCAGTTATTGGACTACGACTTGACGCGGGAGGATGAAATCGGGTACATGGGACGCACCACGACGTCGATGAGCGCCATGATCATTGACCGTCTTGGTCGGCATGACGTTACTCCCGAGCAGGTCACAGAGTTGAAGCGTCAGCTTGTCCTTGAAGTATTCGAACCCAAGGTCTATCCCGGGGTCGTTGAGTTTTTGAGCAAGCAGAAGGGGAAGCGCGTCATTGCCGTGGTGTCGAATTCGCCTCGTGATTTCGTCGAGCACGCCATGTCTCTTTCAGGCTTGACGCCATATGTCGATGCCTTATTGACCTGCGATGACGTGGTTCGGTGCAAGCCGGATCCGGAGATATTCCTTAAGGCGTCGTCACGTGTAGGCGTTCCTGTGCCTCGCTGTTTGGTATTTGAGGATTCCGAGATTGGCTTGCAGGCGTCCTTGTCAGGCGGATTTGCCTCTGTTCTCGTGCTCAACCCTGACAACATCGTACCTCGTACGATTCCCACGAGCGTTCATTTGACCACGTGGTTTCATTTGTTGGAGGGGTTATGTTAAAAGCAATAATCATATTGACTGGCATTACGTTCATACCTGGTTTGGAGCTTCGCGCCTCCATTCCGGTTGGGATTTTAGGTTCGATCAAGGAGATTTTGCCTTGGCCAGTGGTCTTTTTGGTCTGTGTCTTAGCCAATATCGTCTTGGGGTGGTGTTTCTACTTGGCATTGTATCCCTTGGTTTCCCTGGCGCGTCACATACGCTGGATCGACATGTTGTTCGTGCTCTACTTGGAGCGCGCCCAGAGGAAATTGAAGCCCAGCATTGAAAAGTACGGAACGTGGGGATTGGCGATTTTCATCGGGATTCCGTTGCCGTTGACCGGCGCTTACACGGGAGCTGCAGGCGCCTTTGCCTTGGGGATGGGGAAGCGACAGTTTATGATTGCCAATGCAGTGGGGGTGCTGCTGGCTGGAATTGTGGTGACGATCATATCGTTGCTTATCCAGGCGGGAGTCGAATCCCCCTGGTTCGACATACTCATCAAGTACGTTCAGTAAAGAGGTAACTATGTGGAACACATACGAACAAGTACGGGATTTGCTTGACAAGCAGTATCGGCAAGGTGATTTTGCGCAGGACACGGGCTTGCCTTTGCCCGAATTGGAATCGGGTCTCGAGGCGTACTACGCCAGCCACCGTGACCAGCCGCGAATTTTGCTCAAGGCAGGAATGTTCGCCTGGCTGGTCAATAACGCCCAGATTCGGGTCGATGCCTTTGATTGGTTCGCGGATCACATCGCTACCGGTCGATTGATGTGGAAATACCAGGGAATCTGGTTCCGCGAAGAGGCAAAGACTGTGCCGCCAAGTCAGTTTGCGGGCAATCCAATCGGTTTTCCGACTCTTGACCTGAGCCATACAACACTAGGCTGGAGGCAAATTCTCCAGTACGGAATCAGGGGAATCATCGAACGGGCCGAGAATAGCCTCCAAAACGCAAAGGACAGCGAGGCGGATAACCTCTTCAAGGCAATCATCACGGTTTACAAGGCCATCAGAAATACGATCGATAGACTCGCTAAGGAAGCAAGGCGAGTCAACGCGGCCAGAGTCGTTTCCACATTGGAATTCTTGCTCGATAATCCCCCGGAAACCTTCCAGCAAGCGCTGCAACTGGCGTTCATCTACAACCAAATGCAGGAAATCGAAGGCGAATACGTGCGATCACAGGGAGTGTTCGACCAACTCTTCTTCCCCTACTACCAACGTGACCTCGATGAGGGACGATTGAGCAGAAATCAAGCGAAGGAATTGATCAAATTCTTTTTCGACAAGTTTTCAAGCCAGCATTTTGGTGCCGGGAACAACTTCTGCTTTGGCGGACGCCGAGCCGACGGATCGGATTGCTGCAACGATTTGACGGTTTTGTGCCTGGAAGCCTTTGCCGAAAGGAAGAATATCGACCCCAAATTCTCGTTGCGCATCCACGCCAATACGCCAGACGCGATTATGAAGCAAGCCTGCGAATGCATCAAGGCAGGCACGAATGCAATCGTCTTTGCCAATGACGACATTGCGTATCCGATGTTCCTCAAGCATGGCAAGGAGCTGGAGGATATTGTGGATTTCGTTCCCATCGGTTGCTACGAGCCAGCCATTATGGGCAAGGAGCTGAGCTGCTCGATGTCGGCGACCTACAATCTGGCAAAGATTGCGGAGTATGCGATTCAGGAACTCGCCGCACCCGCTTCCTTCGAAGAGGTGATCGCTTTTTGCAAGGCAAAGATTCAGGCGACATTGTCCGAAACCCTGGCTCGAGCCTGCGCATTCGAGCGGACTTGGCCACAGGTAAATCCGTCGCCAGTTCTTTCGGGCACGATGGATTCCTGCTATGAAAAGGGACGTGACGTCTCAAATGCCGGCACGAAATACTCCACCAGCGGAGTGATGTGCGCTGGATTGGGAACCCTGGTCGATTCTCTTGCTGCCATCCAATTCCTGGTATTCGAGAAGCGTCACTGCAGCTGGGCTGAGCTGCAAGCTGCAGTGCAAGGCAATTGGGAAGGGAAGGAGCATCTTCGCAGACTGGCGATCAAGCATGCGCCCAAGTGGGGAAACAATAATCCAAAAGCTGACCAGCTGGCGGTCGAACTTACTTCAGATGTTGCTTCAATCATCAATTCGACTCCCAACACCCGAGGTGGCCACTTCCAAATGGGATGCTGGTCAATCGACTACACGCATACCTTCGGACGAACCACCAAGGCAACCCCGGATGGACGAAAAAACGGAGACGTCATCTCGAAAAACCTGTGTGCCACGGTCGGGGCGGACAGGAACGGAGTCACCGCACTCGTGGCTTCCGCCGCAAAACTCGACCACACGGATTTTGCAGACGGCTCCGTGTTGGATATTCTCCTCCATCCCTCTGCCGTGATGGGCGCCGACGGCGCAGATGTGATTGCGCAATTGGTCAAGACCTTCTTTGACCAGGGCGGTTTCTTCTGCCATTTCAATGTGCTTGACGCTCAAACGCTCAAGAATGCCCAGCTGGAACCCGCGAAGTATTCCACATTGCAGGTGCGCGTGTGCGGCTGGAATACGCGATTCGTGGATCTTTCCCGTGAAATGCAGGATATGTTCATCGCTCAGGCAGAAGGCTAGCACAACGCTCTCAAAAGCCATTTCAGAGCCATCACCATAAAAAAGCAGTTGACGGCATGATTCCAATGATGATGTTCATGGCATTTTTAGGGGAACCACGAATGGACACGAATAAACACCAATGATTTGGCAACGCCCCGAAACTGGTGCAGGCTACGATGAAAGGCACATCCGGCATTGAACACAACTATGTCGCGCCCCTTCAGGGCTTTGAGGCTATTGGGGGGAACCTCGAATCCAGGGTGGCGCACGCCTCCAGCGTGCTTACCCTGGGCTGGGTATGTCATGCCCCGTTGGGGCTGGTGTCTACAGCCCAAAATGAAGTTGCATATCATTGCATGAATTTTGCAATTGTTTGAATATCAATGTATTAGAACTAAATGGCTAGTGCCAACTGCTTTTTTAGGTTCAATGAACGAACACCAATAGAATTCGGAGGTTGTCAATGCGTTCAGGTTTACTTCGGGTATGTTTTCTGTTGTTTTGTTGTGTTTTGTGCATTGGTGATCAGTTTCCATTTTCGGTCTGGAGCAATGCGACTAATGCTGCGGTGTCCCATGCTCCATTGGCATCAGGCGTTTTGGTTGAGGTCATCGGCGATCATGTCTGGGACAGCGATGTCGATACCCTGCTGCCGGACTTTGAGAAGAATACGATTTACACGTTTTTTGCCGACGTTTCCAGCACTCGCTTTGGGGCGGCATACATCCAGGTCAAGCTTTACAAGCAGGGCAAGGAAATAGAGCGAATCAATTCCAAGAGCAATTCCCCCAAGTGGAAAACCTTGTCTGTGGAATTCGATACGAGGGATGCCGATAGGGTCCAGCTTCTCCTGCGAACAAAAACTGGCAAGTCGCATATGGGCATGAAAGCCGAATTCACAGGCATGACGGTCATCAAGGGAAAAATGGACGCAGAACAAAAGCAATTGCCGGATTTCCAGGTCGTTCCAGGATATACCGTGTGCTCGGTTTACCTCAACAATCTCGTGGCTGACCATGAATCAAAACTCAAGACTGCACTGAGCTACAGAAAGGCTGGCGATCCAAACTGGATGCCGGCACTCCCGCTCGCTTTCCTTTATGGCGACAGGGCGGCGGCAGGGTCAATCGTCAAACTTGACGAAAATTCAAAGTACCAACTGAAACTTACTGTAAACGACAATGGGAAGACCTACGAGAAAATCGCCGATTTCAGTACGCTCAATGCAAATGTCCCCGTGGCAAAAACCATTGAAATCGGGCCTGAGAATTTCCCTGGTCAATTTGTGGCAATGGAATCCGGGTCTCCGAGCGGGTATGTCAGGTACGTAAGCAAGCCTGGTTTTGTGCTTCAGGGGAGTGAGGACGCGCATGAGGTCGTCCGTATAGAGGGATTGTCCCATGTGATTTTGGACGGATTGACGATTCGCGGCGGGTTCAGGCACGGGGTATCCGTGGTTGCCTCCGAGCATGTCATTGTTCGAAATTGCGACATTGCCCGGTTTGGTCGCATTGGCGTTCAGGATGGTCGTCGTGCCGGCAAGTTTTTCCACAATGGGCATCGTGTCAACAACGATGCGGGTCTCCATATCCATACGGTCGATCACATCTTAATTGAGAAGAACTACATTCACGATCCCAATGGCACGTCCTGCAGTTGGTTCCATTCCCATCCTGAAGGACCGAATGCCATTTACATCGGCGAAACCAATGCCGCTACAATTCGCTTCAACGATTGCGCCGGCTCAGACCATACCCGTTGGAACGACGCCATCGAGGGATGGGGGAATGGCCAAAATACAGGCTCGGCGTACCAAGACGCGGAAATCTACGGAAATCTCCTGGCATTGGGTAACGATGATGGCATGGAACTGGATGGCGGGCAAAGCAACTGCAGATTCTTCTACAACAAATCTGAACAACTCCTCTGCGGAGTTTCGACGGCGCCCTGCCTGATCGGTCCCTCATACCTCTTCCAAAACCTAATCACCAATCTAGGTGACGTCTATGGATGCATAGGGGCAACCGTCAAAAACAACTTTTCGGATTCGGGCAAAGGGCAGGTTTTCCTTTTCAACAACACCCTTTTGACGGGTGGCGGGATTTCGATGGCAGGCGGCAGTGACGGCAGGGATCACTCGCGCTATCCTGGGCTCGCCAAGCTGATCATCCTCAACAACTTGTTGGCCAACAAGGCATCGTATTGGTCATACGGGCTGTGGAGCGTATATCATTCGAAAAGCGACTTCAATTTCCTGGGATCCAATCAGAAAACCGCTGAAGACCTGAAGCTTGTCGCAAACTCGAAGTTCAAGCAAGATCAAAACACAATCATCGGAATCCCGGAATTTACCGCTGAAAATAGCGATGACTTCACCCTCAAGCCAGGCTCGTTCGGAACGAAAAGAGGAACCAACATCCCCAATTTCACCCCGGTGCCAAACCCAAACATGGGCGCGTTCCTGGAGGACGATGCCGTGCCGTTGCCACTTAGGATCATTCCATTCACAACCAATGTCCAACGGATCGATTTCGGACCGGACTACACGCCCAAGACCATTGAAATCCTACCTGACGCCTCCCTCGAAAAACCAATTCCATTCAAGATTGACGTAAACTTGGAAAACCAGTTCCTAGTTGTGACCCCAAGCCAGGGAATCGTAAACCCGGGAAAACCAGTCGCCTTGAAGGTCACGATCGATAGAACCAAGTTCAAGCACGCAAGAGTCTATCACGCACATGTCTTCGTGAGAATCCCTGATGGCTCGTCAAGGCCAGTTTCAGTCACCGTCGATGCGACCCAAGAACAAAAACTCCTGGAACAAGACCGGAAAGGAATCGTCAAGGCGACCATCGAGCATGAAGAAAATTCAGCCATCCTGACCTTCAATGTCCCCGAGGACGACGATTATTACCTCTTCGCTCAATTCGAAGGACATCCACCAAGAAACCTCTCCAAGGCTTATGGCGACGAATCTCCTGTCAGAATAACATACTACGGTTCTACGTTCAGCGAGCCGCATTGGCGGTTCCTCGGCACCAATAGCTATTCAGGGCAGGTCAATATCCCGTACATCCTCAAGGCGGGCAAGCATACGTTCAAGTTGATTCCAGGCAAGGGTCAGCCCGCCGTCAAATTCCTGGATGCGGTGCTTCTGCCCTCGCCCAACATGCTTCTGGCACCCTTGGTGCCGGCGCAATAAATCCCTTGGAGAAGAGGGCGCCTTACCGTCCGCAGCACTGCTTGTACTTTTTGCCGCTGCCGCAAGGGCAGGGGTCGTTTCGTCCGACCTTGGGTTGCTGGCGGCGAACCGTGATGTTGGATTGTGGCGGGGCAGTTAACTGCTGGTCGGGATCGTTTTCAAATTGCCCCATGCCATGGTGGATTTCCTGCATTTCACGCTGCTTGGGTTGTGGTGGCAAATCCTCTTCAGACCTGATGCTGAACCGGAAGACGCTTTGGCAGATCGTGTTCTTGATTTGCTCCATTAAGTCGTTGAAGACCTTGTATGCCTCGGATTTGAATTCCACCAGCGGGTCGCGCTGCCCGTAGGAGCGGAGCGAAACGCCCTGGCGCAAGGAGTCGATGTTGTACAAGTGATCCTGATAGAGATCGTCAATGGCCTGAAGCATGATGTAGCGTTCGACAAATGCGATCGCATCCTCGCCTTCCAGCTGTTCCTTTAGGGCAAATGCCTGCTCGATCCGTTGCATGATAGCCTTGGAGAGGGCCTCAGACGAATCGTACTGGTGGTCGAAAAGCTCGTCCGGGAAGAGGATCGGGAATGTCCTCATCAGCCAGTGCTTGAAGTCGCTGTAGTCAACAGGTTCGCGCTTGACACGTGACGCGAAAGCCGCTTCGGCATGGTCTGAGATTGCGGTATAGACGTAGTCGAGAACCAGGTTCTTGGGGTCGTCGGTCATGAGGATTTGCTTTCTGAGTTCGTAGATGGTGGCTCGTTGCTTATTGACGACATCGTCGTATTCCAGGGTTCTCTTTCGGATTGCGAAGTGCTGTTGTTCGACACGTCTCTGCGCGTTTTCGATTGTTTTGTTCAGGAGGCTATGCTCCAGTTCTTCGCCTTCCTGGAGACCGAGTTTTTCCATGATTCCAGCGATTCGATCGGAACCGAAGAGTCTCATCAGATTGTCTTCGAGGGAAATGTAGAATCGTGACGATCCCGGGTCGCCCTGGCGGGCGCAACGTCCGCGGAGCTGACGGTCAATGCGGCGCGAGTCGTGGCGTTCGGAACCGATCACATGGAGGCCGCCGGCTTCCTTGACTCCGGGGCCAAGCTTGATGTCCGTACCACGTCCAGCCATGTTGGTGGCGATGGTCACCGCACCCATTTGTCCTGCGCGGGCGACGATTTCCGCTTCGCTTTCGTGGTGCTTGGCGTTCAAGACGCTATGCATGATTCGTTGGCGTTGCAGCATCCTCGAAAGCAATTCGGAAACTTCAACGGAAATCGTACCAACCAGTACCGGCTGGCCTTTTTGATTGCATTCGACGATTTCATCGATGATCGCCTTGTACTTTTCCCGTTGCGTCTTATAGACCCTGTCGTTGAAATCGATTCTTTGGCAAGGCTTGTTTGTTGGGACGACGACCACGTCCAGCTTGTAGATGCTCTTGAATTCGTTTGCTTCCGTTTCCGCCGTGCCGGTCATGCCGGCGAGTTTTTCATACATGCGGAAGTAGTTTTGGATGGTGATCGAAGCGAGTGTTTGTGTTTCGCGTTCGATTTGCACGTCTTCCTTTGCTTCGAGCGCCTGGTGGAGTCCTTCGGAGAATCGTCTTCCCGGCTGCGGCCTGCCCGTGAATTCGTCAACGATGATGACCTTGTTGTCCTGGACCACGTAGTGCACGTCAATCTCAAAGAGGCAGTATGCCCTGAGGAGCTGGGAGATATTGTGGATGACCTCGGATTTCTGGTCGAACAGCTCTTGTGCCTGACGCCGCTTTTCCAGCTTTTCATTTTCGTCGATGGATTCATCGGCATCGACTTGGGAGAAAATCGTCGGCAGATCTGGGATGACGAAAGCGTCAGGTTCTCCTGGCCTAAGGAATTCGCGTCCTTTTGCCGAGAGGTCGGCCTCGTGGCTTTTCTCGTCAATGGCGAAGTACATGGTATCCTTGACGCGTTGGAGGAGTCCGCGATTGTTGTCGCTATGGATTTCCAGGTCTTTCTTGTCAAGTGCCTTTCTGATCGATGGATCTTCCATCATTCTCATCAGTTGCTTGTGCTTGGGCATGCCGAGCTGGACTTTGGCCAGAAGCATGTAGGCATCGTCTTCATCGTCAGGCGTCCTGTCTTCCTTGGCGAGGATGTCCTTTGCGGTTTGGACCCATTCGCCCATCAGCTTCATCTGCCGGCGATAGAGTTCTGCCACGGAGGGCTTCAGCTTGTCAAACATGTGGGTCGAGACTTTCGAGGGACCGGCGATGATCAGCGGCGTCCTGGCCTCGTCGATGAGGATGCTGTCGATTTCGTCAACGATGGCGAAGAAATAATCTCGCTGGACGAGTTCTTCCTTGCTTGAAGCCATGCCCATGTCACGGAGGTAGTCAAAGCCGAATTCGCTATTGGTACCGTACGTGATATCGCAGTTGTACTGTTCTCGCCGCTCATCGGAACGCATGCTGTTTTGGATGCATCCGACTGTTAGCCCGAGCCATTTGAACACGTGCCCCATCCAGTCGGAGTCACGTCTTGCGAGGTAATCGTTGACGGTTACCAGCTGGACGTTGCGTCCTGTGAGGGCATTGAGGTATAGCGGCATGATCGCGACCAGGGTCTTGCCTTCACCAGTTGCCATTTCAGCGATGTTGTTCTGGTGGAGCGCGATTGCGCCGACCAATTGGACGTCAAAGGGAATCATGTCCCAGGTGATGATGTGTCCGGTGACCTCGACTTGGGTGCCGACCAGGCGACGGCAGGCGTCCTTGACGACGGCGTATGCCTCGCAAAGAATGTCATCCGTTGTCTCGCCATTCTTGAGGCGTTCCTTGAATTCGACGGTTTTCGCCTTGAGTTGCTCGTCCGTCAAGGATTGGTATTCAGCATAAAACCGATTGATGCGATCAACAAGCGGTTGCATTTTTTTCAGCACCCGGGCATTCCGGTTGCCGAAAATCTTTTTCATGATCCATTGTAACATAAGTCTTCGATCTGTAAGCGAATTTGATGTGGTGTCTTATTTTGACCCGGGCTTGTCAATAGGGATGTTCTTCTTGCACATCGGGCATTCGGCGGGCTGATAAGTCGGAAGAGTGAGTTTCAAAAGCGCGTTCATGGGGATGCCGAAATCGACGTCGCCAGCGGATCTGTCAACCAACACGACTACGCCGACAGGTTCGGCGCCATGCTCGCGAACCAAGTCGATCGTCTGCTGGACACGACCGCCCTTCGTCACGACATCCTCGGCAATCAATACCTTCTCACCAGGCTTGAGGGAAAAGCCGCGGCGAAGAAGCAGGTTGGAGTCGTCGTCCTTCTCGGCGAAGATGGCATACACGCCCAAGGCGCGACCGACTTCCTGGCCGACGACGATTCCGCCCACCGCAGGGCTGATCACCGTCTCTATGCCCTTTCCTTGCCAGGGTTCCGCCAAGACGGCGCAAAGCTTGGCGGCGATCAGTGTGTGCTGAAGGAGCAATGCAGCCTGGAAATACTGGTCGCTGTGCAAGCCGCTTCTGAGCAGGAAATGCCCTTTGAGCAAGGCACCCGTATCTTCGAAATCTTTAATAATGGCCGAACGTTCCATTCTCGCTCCTTTTTGCGTCGTTAGTTTGTGAAACGACTTTCTTGAATTACCTTAGTAAAATGGCGTAATTGGTGGTGAATTCCACAATATAATCCTAATTTGCCCTATTGCCATTTTTGAGTGTGAGATACCTTTGTAGTATTATCATGGAAAAGTCATCCAAGCACATTATAGTTTTACTTATTTGCCTAGTTTTCGCCAGTCTCTTTGGCGAAGAGAAGGATTCGAAGGTCAGCCAGGCTTGGCTGGACGGATATTTGAAGATGAGCCAGGCTGAATCCTTGAGTTCAGCCGGTCAGCCGGCGAGTGCTGCCGCCGCGTATCGCGAGGCGATAGCCGTGTTGGATCGGATACGTCGCGACTATCCCCATTGGAATCCTCAGATGATCGCTTATCGTCTTGCGGATTGCCGAATGAAGCTTGTCGAGCTTCAGTTGCGGACTCAGGGTTCGATAGAGACGTTGGGTGTTGAGGATTTGAAGCGTCAGTTGCGTGTTGAGATTGAGAAGAACGAGCGTTTGTCCGAGGAATTGGCATCCTTGCGTTCAAGGAGTGCCGGTGCTGGCATCACTGATCAAGTTTCGTTGTTGAAAAGCGAGTTGGAGCGTTTGGAGACCCAGCTGAAGATAGAGCAATTGAAGTCGGCGAGCCGTCGCAAACAGGATGCCGAGAATGAGCGTGCGAAGCTTGAGATTGCGGATTTGCTATTGGAGAAGCAGGAGATGATGGAGGCGATTCGTGTTCAGGAAGAGCAAATGCGCGAGCTATCCTGGAAATTGAAGGTTGAGCAGGAGAAAGTGAAGACGCTGTTGAGCCAGTTGGCAGACGCTGACGTTTGGGCGAAGAAGGGGAAGGCGGTCGATGCATTGAAGGTCGAGAATGCCCAATTGCAGGAGATCGTGGGGCGTTTGCAAGAATCGATCGGCGGGTACGAGTCATCGGAACGAGAGCGTCAGGTCGCCCGCGAAAACAAGGAGCGACTCCAGGCGCAGGCGTTGGAGGCCGAGAAGAAGGCGGATGCTGCGAGTGCGGCCCGGTACTGGCATCTGCTGTACAACAAGGATGCGGACGATATGCCGGCGGCATTGCGTGCGTCCTTTTGGTATTGGAACGCTGACGATTCTGTTCAGTCTAAGGAGTTGATGGATCGGTATTTCAGTCGAATCCAGCCTCAAACGAACCAGCTTGTGATGTTGGGTCGCGTGAGTTTGGATCAGAATTTGAATGATCGTGCCTTGGCGTTGACGTCCTTGGCGGTAGCGAGCGACCCTGGTTCGGCGGATGCTCGCTTTGCCTTGGGAACGATCTATTTGGCATCGGGCGACCATGGTCTTGCCGAGCGTTGCTTTCTGAAGGCATTGGAGTTTGACAAGGGGCACAAGGACAGTTTGATGGCCTTGGCGCTTGTGAAGGCATCAGGGGCGAATGTTGACTTGAAGGAGGCGAAGGAGTACTACCGGCGAGCAATCGAGGCAGGACATCCACGCCAACCTGCACTGGATGAGATTTTGAAATAGGTTTTTAGGAGTGCGAGATGAAGAAAATCAATGGCATGCTGGTTGTCTTGACCGTTGTCTTGTTGTGCTCTCAGTGCATTTGGGCGAATGACGCCATCCGCTCGATATGGATGAAGGGTTATGTGATAATGGAGGCCGCTGACAAGGCGCGCACCGAAAACAATGAGCTGGAAGCCGCGCAGCTCTATCGGGATGCGTTGGATATATTTGTTACCGTGCAACGACGAAATCCGCAGTGGAATCCCGCACTGCTCAATTATCGAATCACCTACTGCAGGCAGGCTATCCAGCAATTGACCGAAGTCGCGCCGGGCAAGGCGGAATCGATGACCAAGAACCAATTGGTGGAGGCAAATCAGGCTCATGTGGAAACGATCGCCAAACTGACGGAAGAGCGGAGAGCCCTGAACTCTAAAGTCGAAATTCTCAACGATGCCCTGTCGCGCGCACGATCGGAAGCCGCCAAGGCGGCGGGAGCCGAGGCAAGCCTGAAAACCTTGGTCGCTGAGCGAAAGGCAGCCGAGGAAAAGAACATGCTGCTGGAATTGAAGCTAAAAGAAGCCGAGGCGGTCAATGAGAGGCTGAAGACCAATGCGTCACATAAAAAGGAATTGGATGAGGCTAAAGTGCAACTGGATAAGTCGAGGATCTTGCTTCGAGAGACGAGCGATGAATTGTCAAGGACCCAGAAGGAAAGCGATAATCTGTTGAAGCAGAATGATTTGTTAAAGCGCACAAATGCAAAGCTTCAGCAGGACAAGACGGATTTGGATCTAGCCTTGAAGGTTGTTCGCGAAGTGTCGTCAGCCCGCAAGCAAGAGATTGACTCGTTGCAAAACAAGCAGGAAGGCTTGCAGAAGCGATATGAGGAGTTGGAGAAGGTGATTGTTGAGCGCGATCGTGAGATTCAAAAGTTGACTGAGAGAAACCGATCGTTGTCAAACAAGAGAAAGAAAGGTGGTTCGAAATCGGAAAGTCAGGTTTCGAAGCTGGAGGAGGAATTGAATTCTTTGCGTGAAGCTGCTGAAAAGAATCGCGTGCAGATTTTGCTTGGTCGCGAGGAGTTGGTCACGGTCAAGGGCGAGCTTGAAAACACACGTAAGAAGCTGGCTTTGGCAGAAGAACAAAGTATCAAGCTTGCGGATCAAATGACCAGCAGAAGTCAGGGACTTGACGTGCGGAAGAGCGAAGACCAGTTGATGCGTGAGCAATTGGTTGACGTGACTAGGAAATACGAAGAGTCGCAAAAGCAAATCGCAAATCTGGAACATCGGCTTGATGCCCAGGTGAATTTGACCCGTGAACAGGAATCAAGCTTGAAGGACTTGCCGAGGCTGCAGAAGCAAAGCGTCGAAAATCTCCGTACGATCGAGCGGCAGAAGAAGCAGATCGATCGCCTTGCGGCTGAGGTGAACGTGCTGGATCAGACTTTGGCGACAGCCAAGGCAAACAGGAGCGCGAAGGAAGATGCTGTTGAAATGTCCCTGATGCATCAGCGCGAGAAGGACAAGTTGCAGTCACGCGTGGCGTTGCTTGAAGCCGAGATGAAGTCGTTGCGGGAAGTAAAATCACAGGACGATGCCGAGGTAGCTAACCGCGTGGATAATGTCTATCGGGCGCTTGACGAGGAATTGAAGAAGCTTGGCCTGCCCGCTGAAACCGAAACTCGCCTGCGCGAATCACTGGGCGGCATGGCGGAATTGGCGCGAAAGGCACTGGCGGGCGACGCCGAATCGACCAAGCAACTACAAGAGGCGCGACATAAATTGATCGCCTTCCAAGAACGATTGGACGAGGCCGATGCGTCACTCGCAGAATCGAAAAACTCATTGGCTAAATCCGAGGCGGCAAGAAGCGAAGCCTCAGAAGCTTTGGCTCTGGCGACTGACGATGTGAAAACACAACGGGTCAAGCAATCCGCAGCGGACGGAATGAGCAAGGAACTCGCAGAACGCTCCGAAGAACTGAAAGACGCCAACCTGAAACTCAATGCGGCAATGCAAAAAATCATCGTCCTCGAAACACAACTCAAGGAGGCGGATGCGGGAACAGGAATAACAACAACCGGAGCAGGCGCAAATCAACAGATCGAGGAACTCAAACATAGGCTCAGGCAGGAACAGGCAAAACGAAAAGCCCTGGAAATCGCACTTGCAGACCAGAAACCTGTTCCTGCTGAAGATCCAACAGCATTGCCGGGAATCACACCGCAGGCAACGGCCAAAAACGACGATCCGGATATGATTCAGGAACGCCGTCGCCGCGAACGTGAAAAGGAAGCGGTCCTGAAAGGATTCCTGAGGCAGGCAATCGATGCCGAAAAGCAAGACAAGATCGAAGCTGCGCAATGGAACTACGCCAAGGTCCTGGAATTGAGTCCAGATCACCCAATTGCCTTGCAACGACTGGGAATTATCGCCTCAAACCAAGGCAATGACCTGGATACGATCAAGTACTTGAGACAGGCATTCAGGGCCGATCCCGACGATCCGGACACCTTGTTCGCCCTTGGCTATGCGCTCATTCGCCAATCCGAGCACGATTGGGCCGTGTCGATGATGGCACGCGCCGTGGCGTTGAATCCGAAGAACGCCGATATGGCGAAAACATACGGGATGGCGCTGGCGACGTTGGGCTGGACGCAACCTGCAGAAAAGCAGCTGATCAAGGCGCATGACCTTAATCCAAAGGATCCGGAGCCGCCTTTTAGCTTGGCAATCCTTATGGCGACGTCAAAGCCGGCTAGGATCGATGACGCTCGAAAATGGTATGAAATCGCGCTCAAGAACGGAGCGCAAAACGACCCTGGACTCGATGCGGTCCTAAAACCCAACCAAGCGGGAAAGTAAAAAGACGATCCCGGCGTCAAATGCGACGGGGCTGACCGATTGTCAAAACCCCGATCTGCTGGTTTTTTAATAAAAGCCCAGTTTGAATTGTGTTTTCATCGCTTCTTCGAAGAGTGCGGCTTCTTCCTCGTAGACCTCATCGGGCACGGTTCCTTGCCAGGTGGAGCAGGATGGCAGCAGCTGGTCGCCGGCAACATCCGGGTCGGTGCAGGCAATGTCGTTGCGGTACTGTTCGCGGACAGCAGGGTCACGGAAATCCGGGATTTCGACGACGTTGCCGCCATTCAGAATTGAACGATATGCCAGCAAGCCGGGAATGGCCATGTCCAGTGCCGAATACACGTCAATCCCCATGGCGATTGCATTGCGATCCCCCGATATCGCATTCAGGAAGAAATCAAGCATGTAAGCGATATCGGTGGATTGCGATGCCGTGTAGCGTTCAGACCAGTAGGAACTGCGGGGCTGAATCTCCGAACAGGCAAATTTCCCTGAACCGACAGGTTCTTCACGGATTAGCTGAAGTTTATCTCGAGAAGAATACAGCAGAGAGCCTTTTTCGCAGATTAGCCTGAAGGCAGACCGGTATGGATGCTTGTAGTTGCCCATGATAATCCTGGCAATCGCACCGCCTGAAAGCTGCATGTTGAAACAGGATGCCGACCCGCTGCGGGCCCCACGCTTGGCCAGATAGGGCATGCGGGGAACTTCCATGCCTGCAACTGATACTGCGCGTTCGCCTGTAGTGTAAAAAATCGGTCCGAGACCGTGGGTGCAATAGAAAGTGCTCGGCACAAAATTGCGCCAGTGCATGCGTTGCCCGCGGGTCAAAAGATGCCAACGTCCGGAACAGTCGTTGATAAACTCTCCATCCGCCTCGACAAGGACACCGTAGTCGCCACTACGGAATTGACGACGGCACTCCAGAGCCGCCTCGCTGAAACAGCAGTTTTCCGCATAATGATAGATTTTTCCACTTCGTTCCACCGCTTCGCAGAGCCGGACAGCCTCTGCCAAGTTTTGAACAGGCTGAACCTCGCTCAAAACATGCTTGCCCTGTTCGAGGGCTGCTATCGCGCTGTCCGCATGGCGATTGGCATAATTGGCGATGACAACGCATTCACAGTCGCTGCTGTAAAGCTCGGATTCATGCTGACAGTAGCGGATGCCAGTAATCCCTGCCTCATTTAGTTTTTCCGAAACCCGTTGCAATTGCTTGCTGCTCGAATCGCAGATAACCGCAACCTCGGCTTCCGGATGGCTAAACAGCCCGTCCATGGCAAAATTGATTCCGCGTGTCGCCCCCAAAATCCCAATCTTACGTTTTTTCATGCTACGCCTTTCAAATCAGTGTTTGTTTTTGGGTTGTCTCAGTCTGAAATTATACTTTATCTTGAATCGAAAGATTTTCTATGGATAGCGGTATTGACCGGCACGAGTCACGGTTTTTGCGGGACGGGGAACTTCAGGAGCTGGAATCCGAGATGATGGATTGCCGCAAGGCAGAAGATCTCGTTGTCGAGATCAGCCAGGCAATTCCAGAGTGCGACTTCGCCGGGTTTGAGGTTAAATGGATTTTGGGCTGGCGAGACCAGGTCCTTGATATTGTCGGGGATTGGAGTTGGGATATTGCCTGCGAAGAGGCATTTGAAGAAAGAGGCTTTGTCGCCGGTTTGCTTGCTGTGCAGGAATGCGTCTTCATCGGTTTGGAATGAGATGTAGGCGTTGTCGTTGCCGTCGATGCAGATAAAAGGTGCGCTGGCTTTGGTTCCTGTTCCGCTTGGTACAAAGAGTTCCTTGGGGCTTGACCAGGTCTTGCCGTCCTTTGAGGAGGCGATAAGGATTTCGAATCGGATATTGCCGGTGCTTGGGTTGTCCCTGTAGGTTCCTTCGAAGACGAGGAAGGCGGTTCCATCGGATCTCGTTGCAAAAACCGGCATTCCGTCCCTGGAAAGGCGCTCGTTGCCGCCAACGGATTTCCTGGTCGCCCCGTCCATCACGATCGTTGGATTGATCCACTTGTCGCCAACAAGCTGCTTGGAGACAATTTGCTGGCACTTGTAGTTGAGGCTTGGATTGCCGTGGACATTTTCGATCATCGGCGAGAAATCGTCCGCGTACATCACCGTGATCTTGCCGTCGATGATGCCCATGAAGGGTTCGTAGAATCCGACGTTGTAGCCTTGCGACAGGGCGTGCTTGACGGCAGTTGCGTCGTAGCCCGGTTCAGTATTGCTGACGATGGTATTGTAGGGTTTCCAGGACGCTCCGTTGTCCTCTGAAATTGAGCAGAAAATCCCCCTGAGTAGCGGATTTTTGTCATGCTTTCCGATGGTTCGGTAAGCGCAAAGGACGCGATTGTCGGGAAGTTGGAAGAAGTCCACATTTGCGCAGATTGCGTCATCGTGGAACGATGCGAGGACTGGATTTGTCCAGGTTTTCCCTTTGTCCAGGGATTTTTTGACCTGTATTTTCCCGTTGTCGTAGCCCAGTAGCCAGGATTTGTCGTTGAGTTGGACGAGTCTTGGGTATCCTCCTCCGCCTCCGAGGTGGACTTGTGCGGATGCGGAGATCGAAGCCAGGGAGAGTACGATGAGGGCTAGGGTACGCATGATTGTCAATTTTCCTCGACGGCTTCCCAGATAAGTCGTGCGATTTCCGCCATTCCATGGTCGCCTGGGTGTCCTGCGACTCCTGCGTGTTTGTATTCGCGCTCGCTACGTGCGTAGTTTTTCTTGTCTTTCGCCAGGGCGCCGATATTGACGAAGGTACCTCCGTAGTAGTCGCAGGCTTCCTGCATGATTTTGTCCTTGACTTGATGAGGCCAGAATGAGCTTCGGACGAAGAGCTTTGGATTTCCATTTTCCTTGAACAGGTCAAGTACGGTCTTCAGCGCCTTGAGGAATGCCTCTTGTGCCTCGGGGGTTTGGGGATTGGGGACATTTTCGCCGATGGCGAGGATTAGCACGGTTGGCTTGAAATCGATGAAAGGCTTCCAATCTTTGGCGATATCCATGGTCGCATGGTTTCGCTCAAAGGTAGATATGTTTCGGATTAACATTTCGGGTGCTTTGCCGTCATTTGCCTCGGTGAACTTGTCTTTGAGCAGATGGGCGAAATCCTTGTCGATCGAGGAAGCTGCCATTCCCCAGTTGCCTGCCCAATCGACCGCCTTAGATGGTCCGTGATGGGTAATGCTATTGCCTAATATCATAACCTTTTCGTACTTGATTCCTTGTCCGAAAGACAGGCTGCATGCGGCGAGAAGCGACAAAAGCGCAACCGAAAATCTCATGGTTCAAACCTCCAAATTTTTGGGTGAAAACACAAATGCCACAAATCGTATTGATAATATGCGTTTGTTGCCCATAAAATCAACGCAAAATCAACTCAAAAACATATTTTCGGTTCTAGGGTTTGTTTGGGAACCACGAATGGACATGAATGGGCACGAATAATTGGTGATTCAGATTTTTGGCGGGGGTTCAGGTGTTTTGGCTGGGACAGCACGGACAGGTCGGACTGGTCGGACGGGGTCGGATTGGGTCTGGCAGTGGCGGAAGCCAAGGAGTTCAAAGTCAAAAGTTGAATACTTTTATTTCGTACTCAAATATGTATGGAAAAATAGTCTGCTAATCGCTTGAAATCATCAAGAATCATTTGGATTACCTAATGGGTTGTGAGTTTTGAAGATTGACGATGTTTGTCGATGATTGTGCATGATTCTTGCTTGAAATTTTCCAAAAAAAAAGCGATTTTTTAGTGTTGCAAATAAGGCTTTAGCCCACCCAACCGTAAGGGGGCCTCCGCCCTTGAATGTAGTGCGCGCGAGGAAGTTGAAGAAGTTGGGGTGGTGGTGACGGAGCAGGATGGCGGTCGGACGTGGTCGGACGTGGTCGGACGTGGTCGGACGGGGTCGGACGGGGTCGGACGGGGTCGGACGGGGTCGGACGTGGTCGGACTGGTCGGACTGGTCGGACGGGTTCGGACTGGTCGGACGGGTTCGGACTGGTCATTCAGCATTCATAATTCATAATTCATAATTCAGGACAGGGTGGAGGAATTTGGAAGTGTAATCTGGAGATATTGTATTGTTGATTTTTCTATCTGTGCTATTGTATTCGGACATATGATTTTCCCACCAAAAAAACAGGAGTTCAGCCATGCGTCACATCCTTCTCCTCAGTTTTTTTTCATTGTCGCTCATCGCACAGAATTCGTGGTTAGGAGTCAATCTTGAAGGATTGTCCGACTGGTCAAGCGCAAGCGTTTTTTCCGATGCCATGCGCACTTCCCGAAGTTGGGGCAAGCCTCGCCAGCCCTGGGTTCACGAGGTTAAGACCGACGAGTACGGCTGGCCACTGGAGGATGCGGGCGTCATCGTCATGGTTGATCGTCCAAATATTAGTGGTGACTACAAGCTCGCCTTCGACGGTCCTGCACATGTCGAGATCCTTCACAGGCAAGGAGAAATTCTGGATTTGCAGGTTGACGGCAAAGGGCATGGCACTGCCATCGTCCGTCTCAAGCCTGATGCCAATCAGCTGATGCTCTCCTTCACGAAAACCCAGGGCGGTGTACGCAATGTGACGTTGATTCGACCAGGTTGCGATCCCGCCAAACGGTTCACCAATGAATTCCTGGCGGTGCTGGAACCCTTCGGAATCCTCCGCTTTATGGACTTTATGGCGACCAATTCACAGAATACTTTCCCGAAGCCGCCTTGGTATGACGCCACGCCGCTGGAATGGAAAGACCGAGCCAAAGTTGCCAATGCCTCTCAGACGGGAAAACGCGGTGCCGCCTACGAATTCGTAGCAGAACTCGCCAACGAAACAAAAAAGGACGCCTGGATTTGTGTTCCGATTCACGCATCCCCTGACTACATCCGAAAAATGGCGGAACTGTTCCGTGATCGCCTCGACTCCAAGCTTAACCTCTATGTGGAACTCTCAAACGAGGTTTGGAACTGGGGATTCGCCGCCGCGCAGTACAACCTCCACCATATTGCCAAGAATACCCCCAAGTATCACGGCAGCTATATCATATGCCATGCGGACAGAACCAGGCAAATGGCGGATATCTTTGCCGATGTCTTTGGCCGAGACACCCTCAACAAGCGAGTCCGAATCGTCTTGTGTTGGCAGTTCGGCTGGAATCCACCGGATGCTCAACCCCGTGAAATGTTCCAGTTCTACAAGCAGGAAGGACATGATCCCGCCAAGTGGCTTTATGCCCTCGGCATAGCGCCCTACTTTTCCGAGCCGAAACCCGAGGATTGTACGTCTGTCGCCGCCATTCACGATCATTTCCGCAAGTCCAGCGATGCGTCAGTAGCCAACAAGCGCAAGCTTATCGCCCTCGCGAAGGAGTTTGGCCTGCAGGGCGGAGTCGTCTGCTACGAAGGCGGCCCTCATCATCAGGGTCGGGTTGAAACCAACCTTGAAACACGCTTTGCTGCCCATCGGGATCCTGGCATCGAGGCCATCATCAAGCGTGACCTTTTGGACAATTGGCGTGCCATCGGCGGAGGCGCCTACTGCTACTTCTCGCTTTCGGGTCGATATTCCAAATGGGGTTGCTGGGGTGCAGTCGAAAGCCTTAACAACCTTAACACGCCAAAATATAAGGCGCTCCTGGAGGTCGCCAAGACAAAGTAGAGAGCGAAAAAACTTTCGCTCTACTTGATGGTGCAAGAATTAGGCAAAAAAATGGAGATAGGAATGAGATTGGCAGTAGCGATGTTGATGTCGTCGTTGGCGTGTGTTGCGGTTGATGGGTTGGTGAGGGAGCGTGACGCGCTGTTGTCGAGGTCCACCATTGAGCGGGTTGAGTCAGGCGACCGATTGTTGGGGGAATGGCTGCGTGGGCAGGTCATGATTACAGACCATTTGGTTGCGGCGATCAAGTCGGATACTCAACGCAGTGCAAGCATGAAGGGCGATTTCCGTTTTTTGTTGGATCAGATTAGCGCTGAACTCAAGCATGCCAAGGAAACGGCTGCGAATGATCGTTCCCAGGCGGTTGATGTTCGTGAGTTCGGAGCCGTTGGCGATGGGGTGGCTGACGATGGCCCCGCGATTAGAAAGGCGATTGAAGTGGCTGCTAGTCGTCCCTTGGGGCAGCGTTGCGTTTCCATTCCCAATGGAAAGTACAAGGTCGAAGGGGATCCGAAGAATCCTGGTCGCAATTTGGTTTTGTCAGGCTTGAACCATGTGACGGTTTTCGGGGGAACAATGACCGAGATTCTAATTCCGCAACCTTTATCCGTTCCCTTGGTCATCAGGGATTGCGATGATGTACGAATTGAGAATCTGAAGATCAGGTTTATGAATCGTCCCTTTACCACAGGTGTGATTACGGAACGGATTTCCAATGACACGGTTCGGGTTCGCATCGATCCCGGTTGCGGTTCGCCCCTTGCACCGGCATTCAAGAGCTGTGAGTTTCGCGGTTTGGCGAGGTTTTACAGTGGCGATTTGCAGGCGGGTTCTCGTCGACCGCAGTTGAGTTCGATTTTGCCTCACCAATCAGCTCCTTCGGTAGTCGATCGCGGTTCTGGGTTGTATGATTTCACATTCAAGCAGTTTTTGCCATTGGATTCGGGGTATCGTGCGGGTGTCAGGATTGCGTTCTATGCCAGGACATACGGGAATCATGCGGTAAACAACCTGAATTCGTCCCGTACTCGACTTGTTGGAATTAGCCTGAATTCATCGTCTGCAATGGCTTTTGTGAACATCAATTCGGAACGTCCATTCATTGCGGACTGCGTTGTCGAAGCTGATCCGGACACCTATGTATCAACTTGTGCTGACGGGATTTACCTTCGTGGCGGCAGTCTTGGCGGGTTGTTGTTGAACAATACGATTCGTCATATTGGCGACGATTTCCTCAACATCCACTCGTTGCTTTCGCCTGCCCATGATGGTTCCGGTAAGGAGTTGATCTTGAAGAAGCAGTGGTTTCTGAAGTACCTGAAAATCGGCGCCCGATTGGGTCTGATTCCCGTATCGACGGGGATCAATGAACCTACGGTTGAGGCGACCATCTTGGAAATCGAGGAGCTTGAACATACCTACAAAGTCATCTTGGACAAGGATTTCGGCGATCTCGTCACCAATGTCAAGCTTCAGAAGCATCCTGAATTGAAAAAAGCAGATTTTCTGATTTTGCTTGACAACCAATGCCATGGGTTGGTCATCAAGGGAAATCGCTTCGAGGACGGTTTGTCAAGGATGCTGGCTGGGGGGCGGAATTGGCTGTTTGTGGACAATGTAATCGCAGACACGTTGAATCATCCGTTTTTGATCAATCTTTGCCCCGAGGCGCAAGGTCCGGAAAACGCAGAATTCGTGGCTCCGCGAAATGTGACTTTCGCCAACAACCGGTTCTCGGGATTGCAGAAAACCCTGTTCCGCTGCGGTGGTTCGGCAAATCAATTCAGGCCAATTGATCCAGAATATCCGACGGCAACCCACATCCGATTCGAAAACAACCAGATCCGCCAATTCGGAAAGAACGGACATCCCGTGTTTAATTTCGCAACAGCACAATTCGTGACCATGACAGGCAATCGAATCGAGGCTGATGTTCCGCAGGACAAGCCGGCAGTGGTCTCGTTTAAGCCTGATCATTCCAATGTCTTCGTCAATTTCAAACAGCCATATGATTTAGACAATTGATGAAAAGTTCCGGTTATATCAAATTAATGTGATGTCCTAATCGTTATATTAGAAGTATAAGGGGCATGCTGTAGAAGTATGCCCTTTCGTCTTATTAGGAACACGCAATTTTGGAAGGTTGGAATGGCTACGATACTTAAATTGAGCAAGTTGTATGAAAATATGGATGAGGCTACGGTCGGGCATTGGCAGGTCGAAGTTGGACAAACCGTGAAACAAGGCGACTTGCTTGTGGAGTTGATTGCCGACAAGACCAATGCTGAGCTTGAGGCGACGGTTGGCGGGGTTGTTCTGGCGATTTACGCTCAGGAGAAGAGCTTGGTTCCGGTAGGCTATGCCTTATGCGCAATCGGCAAGCCTGGTGAGGCAGCTCCCGACGTACGAAAGCAGAACGAGGAATTGTTGGCTTCCCACAATCAGGAAGCGAGTGGTGGGATTGACTTGAGTTCATTGGGGTTGGGCAGCGCTGGTTCAGATCCTGCCCCTGCGAAGGCATCGTTCAGGGCTGCTCCTGCTGCGAAGGCATTTGCTCGCCAGAAAGGGGTTGAGCTTTCGGATGTAGCGGCGTTTTGCGGTCGTGAGATGGTTCATCGCAAGGACGTCGAAGATTATCTGGCTTCGAAGTCGTCGCCAACTCCTGCACCTGCTCCCGCTCCCGCCCCCGCAGCCCCAGTTGCTTCCGCAGCTCCCGTGGCTCGGATTGCGTTGGTTACGGGCGCGACGGGTGGGATTGGCTCTGCGATTGCTCGCAAGCTGGCGTCAAAGGGCGTCGGGATTGCGTTGCATTATCGTCGCGATTCCTCTGCCGCCGAATCGTTGTGCGCTGAGATTCGCGGGATGGGAGTTGCTTGCGAGACATTCCAGGCTGACTTGACGAATACGGAAACGGATGTCTGCAAGGAGTTGGTTGACGCTGTTGTCGCTCGATTGGGCAGGCTGGACATTTTGGTGAACAATGCTGGGATTTTGAATGATGCGACGGTATCGTTCATGTCAGACGAGCAGTGGGATTCCACATTGGCGATGAATCTGTCCGTTCCCTTTAGATTGGTTCGTGCCAGCGGGATGGTTATGGCCCGTCAACGTTGGGGGCGGATTGTCAACATTACGTCTGACGCTGGTCGGATGGGTTCTGCCAATCGTTCGAATTACGCTGCTGCGAAGGAAGGCTTGGTTGGTTTCACTCGTTCGATTGCCCGTGAACTGGCAGGTTTAGGCGTTCGTGCGAATGCTGTATCTCCTGGTTTTGTCGAGACTTCGATGACTGCTGGTTTGTCCGAGAAGCGTCGTGCTGATTTGTACCGTGAGATTCCGTGTCGTCGTTTTGCCCGTCCTGAGGAAGTCGCGTCGTTGGTTGCGTTTTTATCATCTGAAGAAAGTGATTACATCACAGGTCAGGTGATATCGATCAACGGCGGTCTCTGCATGTAATTTACAAAAAAGAGAGTGGGTTGCCATGTACAGGTATCTGATTAATCGCTTTGCATATTTTATATTGTTGTTACTGATGGGTTGTGTTGCCCTCTGCGCGAGTCTTCCCGAAGGCTTGAAGCAGGTGGCGAACGCACGTAAGGACGAAGGAAATTTGACGTTTACGGTAACTGGCCATGAAGCCATTGACCTGTACGTTCATGCCAAGGACGGCGGGCGCATTGCGAAATTGACATTGACGCCTGACAAGACGACTGCGGTTGAGTTGCTTGAAGGCGGCAAGGAGCTGAAGCTGTCCAGCGCGAAGACGTACTTGTCCCGCGATGTCTATCCTGCCAATCCGACTTATACGGTGAAGATTCGCGAGAACGATTGGTCATTATACCTGAATGGTGAATTGCGTGCGATCATGCCGGCCGTATTTCCGTTGCCTGGCACCTTCCATGTCGCCGAGGCGCAAGCGTCCCGTATTCAGGGAGCGGCGAGGTTCCTTCAGGTTCCTCGCGTATTCTTCATATCCGACTTCATGATCGAGGAAGGCGCCCCAAACGAACTCTATCCCTGGAACATCCAGACCGGCAAGTGGCGTTTGCATACGGCGCAAGATCAATCGATCATTCGACCGGAAACAGATCAAAACCGTATCCAGCAAGCCCCGCTGACGGCTGACAAGTCGCCGAACTTCTATTCCCTCAAGGGTGGTGGTGACAATACGGATCACATCATCACGACCGGGTACGAAATCTATGACAACTACATGCTTACCTGCTCAATCCAATTGGAAACTGGCGAGGCGGGACTCGTATTCTACCATCGCGACGAAGAAGTGCCACCGGCGGAGGAAGGCAAGGAAGCACCAAAGCCAAATCCCGCAAAGGCGGAATTCTATGCGTTTACCATCCGGATGAACATCCCCTCGAAGGGGCAGAAGGAAGTCAGGTTGTGGCACCAGCGCAAAGGCGAAAAGCGCTTGATTGCACGGGCCCATGTGCCCCTGTACTCAAACCAATGGTATCTGCCGGGAATCGCAACGCATGGCGATGAAATCATCTGCTATCTTGACAACTACGAGTTGTTCCGGGTCAACGAGCCACTGCCAGTAGGCGGAAAGTTCGGGATGATCGTCAATACTCCCGAGGAAATCCGGCTGGATGACGTGACCGTCAAGCATTTTGCGGATATCAAGCTGGATACGATCGCGGGAATTCGCTTTAATTTGCTGCATTCGGAAGGCGTTGTCCGCCAGGATGGAAAGCATTTGCGTCAAGCTGACGAGAAGAGCGCGACGGCGTTGCAATTGGAGAATCAAGCACTGGTGGCCCTGGGACGTACGCAGTCCGTCAACCATGTGTTCGAGGCGACAGTCGCGCCCGAAGGCGACCAATGGGAAGTCGGAATGGCGACCGAATGGACAGGCCAGGACCAACCAAGAACGCAATTCGCAGTGTCCAGGAAAGGCGATACGGAACGCTATGCGCTGACCACGATTACCCCAGGCAAGGATCCAGTGGAAATCGAAGCCTTTGAGCGGAAATTGACTGGCGACGAGGCCAAGGCAAAGTCGTTTGCCCTGATGATCGATGCGACCGAGAAGGGGATGTTGCGTTGCCTTAAGGATGGACGGCTTGTTCACTTGTATCAGCGTGGCACGGATTTTGTCGGCGCGAATGCGATTTGGGTTGGTGCCGGAAGCAAAGCCGTGTTTACGGCGTTGAGCATTGATACCGAGCGTGTCCTTGTGAAGGAGTTGGAGCAGAAGAACCCAGTTTTCAAGCAGGACAGCTTCATGCGTCACTGGGCGTCCCCTGAGGGCCAATGGATTGCCGGAAAGGCGGATGCGATGTGGCACAAGGGCGATTTCTTTAATGATTTCATGTTGCGCCTGCCGTGCATTCCCAAGTCGAATTTCAGCATTGCCGTACCTGATGATGCTGACGACGGGCCGGTGACGGTTCTGATTGACGATACTCATTTGCGTGTTTTGGTCAAGGAACCCGAGGATGAGAAGCCAGTCGAGCATTCCGTTGCGTTGACGCCTCCCAAGGACAAGGGGATTGACGCATTGGACTACACGGTCTTCCACGAAGGATATTGGCTGTGGGTTGACATTGACGGGAAGACGGTCGTGAAGCATCGCTTGCGCGCCCCGTTGCGCCGAATCGGTACCCGGGCACGCATTAAGGGAATGGGATTGGAACATCTGGCCAGGTCAAAAGTCACCAGGACCAATGTCATTGATGAGTTTTTCAACGAATCCCCCCATGCCTGGCTGGCGAATGGAGGCGACTGGCAGATCATCAACCGCTTCCAATGCACGCCGTCGTGGTCCCACATGATCGGAGAATCCTTCCAGGGATTGGCTGCCTTCTGGAGAAAGCAAATCTTCAAGGGCGACATGACCCTGGAATTCTACGCTGGTTCGCGCCAGGGCGCTTACGATGAGGCGGGCAACTTGAACTGCACCATTATGGCGGCAGATACAACTGCATCGTCGGGCTATACCGTCGCTTGTACCGAATGGGACCAGAACTTGTCGCAGAATTGGACAACGATGTACAAGAATGGCGTTGCATTGGCTAAATCCGAGGAATACCTGGTACCTCGCCGTCGCAAGGGAATGGTTCGCAAGGTCCTGAATCCCCTGATCGCGAAAGGTCGTCCGATTCATGGCGCCTGGTACTACATCAAGTTGCGCAGGATCGGCAACAAGTTGGAGTATTATTTTGACGACGAGCTGATTTTCACGCAGAAGGATGACGCTCCCTTGCAGGAAGGCCTGGTGGGCATTTGGACGTTTATCCACTCGATGACGCTGGCGCAGATCAAGATTACCTTTGATTCCGTGCGTCCTCGCCCGGTTTTGGTATCGATGTTGCCGACCGAGGAACCCGAGCCGCTTCCCGCACCGGATCCGTTTGACTGGGGTACATCCCTGAATGACTTTGCATTGGATCCGCTGAAGGAATCCAATTGGGACGGGAAGGATCCAGTCGGCCAAAGCACGTTGACCTCGTTCAAGTCAGGCGACCACAGTGCGTTGCTGTACCGAAACTGCCTGGGTTCCGGCGCGATGCAAACGATTGTGGTCAACAATGCGACGACAACGCCTCTGACAGCTACGGCAGGCTGGAAGATCAAGTTGAAGCGGACGAAGAATGCCCAGTTCAATGTATTTTTCGAGACAGGTGAAACAGACCCCAAGGAAGGTTTTAAGGTTCGCCGCCGTTTGTTCCATCGGATTTCGGGCACCTCCTTCTCGGAAGGGCAGTATCGCATGACGGATGAGACACCGATACCTGGTCTTGAGGCGATTGATTGCAACGATTCTGATTGGACCGAGGTGACGGTATGGATTCCGTCACGGCATCGTCGCGGTGACGACGAGAGCAAGGAGCGCTTGGTTCGCTTGACGGGATTTGGTTTTGAGCAGACCGACGCCATGATGAACGGAATCTGGGGCAATGGTCCCAACGAGGCCTATGCGGTTGGCGAGATCACGCCGATTTTCTACGATGCTCCTGCTTTGGCATTGGGCGAGGGGGCGACGTTCAAGGTGACGTCGCCCGAGGGTTTGGCGATTGGGAAGGCCGAGGAGTTCAAGGCAAAGCTGGACGAGGTGTCGAAGCCGGGAATCAACTCGGCTGACGTTTTGTTTGAGCGCGGTGGCCGCAAGCTTTCAAAGAAGGTATTGTGGATCAAGTTGCCTGAGTTGGTGCCGTACAAATTGAGTTGGGATTCGACGAAAGATGATACGTTTACGATGACCCACACGGAACCGTATCCTGATTGGCGGATGAGGATGCCGTCGTTCCATGTCGCCAATGAGCTTATCAGGCCAGAAAATAGTGGTCTTGGCGAGCAGCGTACGGTTACGTTGCGTAAGAATGCTGCGACATTTGAGGATGGAAAGGACGGGAAAATCACGGTCAAGCTACAGCCTGGCGACAAGCAGACCCGCAACGAAGAGCTGGACCTGTCGGATCCCGCACGCAAGAACGGTTCTCCCGCGCTGGTGAAGCTCAATGGATTTACTCCGTTTTATGCCAGCTTCGAAAACGGGCCGCATCCCGCGCTCGCGTTCGCCAACTTCCCGAGGATGACTCTGCAAACCGATACGCTTGCCAATCAGGGAAAATGCCTCCAAGTACGGAATACAGGCAATGGGCAGGCGCTGGAAGCCGTGTTCAATACGAATTTCTCCATCGCAAGCTATCCTGTGTTCCAATTCCGCTATCGCGCCTGGGATATGGCGCAGATCTCATTGAGGTTCTCGCGTTCCGAATCCCATTACATCCGACTGGCGAACAACGATTCAACGTCGTCGCAAGCCGTGCGAGTCGGCAAGGATTTGGCGATGGATGAAGGCTGGCATTCCTGGACAGGCGTGGTGACTGACGGATTTATCAACTCGGCCATGACGACCGCAAGATACCTGCCGAAATCAATCCGCTTCGGTTCGGTCGGTTCGCCCGACCAGACCGGAAGGTACTCGAAGATCTGGCTGGACGACATTGTCGCCGGTCCCGCCGTCAAGCAGGCTTCAGAGTTGGCTTTCACCCCCGAATACTACGATTTGGACGGTGTCGCCGATGTATTCCACGCCATTCTTCCCGGCAATCTTCCGTACCATGACCTGTCGGCTGAAGCGCAAGGCAAGATTGCCTGGAAACGTGTCGATCCGGGAACGCAGATCGTGCCTGATTTGACTGATCTTGGCGATGGAGTCAACCATGTTTTGTTGAAGGCTCGCGATAAGCGCGGCGCGGAATCCTGCGTGGTTGACTTGCCGTTCTTCTTGGATCGCAAGCCTCTCGTGCCATCTCATGGCTTCGCAGCATCCTCAAATCCAAGGCATAACAATGCGGTGATGAATGTCTCCTTCGGAAGCCACGGCTTGACCCCGTGGGCGATTGACAAGGCGAAATTCTTCGTTCACGACACGACGAAGCCGGCGTCGATTCCGTCCTGGACAAACACGTTCCAGCATACCCAGGCTGCCGATGTGATGTCGATCAATTATCCCTTCTTGTTCAGGCGCTACTTGAACAAGGCCAAGGATGGTGATGTGCTGAATTTCGTGATTGACGGGATTGTTGACGGTGCCGGCAACAGCATTCCTGCGTACACGGTTCCGATCAAAGTTGATTTTGCCTCGGACAAGACGGGTCCGTCTTGGTATGACATGAAGTTTGGCTCTTCTGTGAACTGGTTCTACAACTGGGATGGTTTCCGTTGTGACACGATTCAGTTCAAGCAAGGTCAGCACAATTATATTGCGACGGTCATCCCCGCTGATCGTCAATCGCCTCATTTGGTCAATGGCTCGTACTATGGAAATGGTGACATTTCCCAGGCGACGGCATGGAATCCCAATCGTTATCCGTACTTGTCCTTCCGTCTGGCCCAGAACGTGATTCGTCCGGAGGCAAAGATTCATGTGATCTTGACTGCTGGTACGGATGCGGCGTTCTCGATTTCGCTTGCCGAACCCGGCGGTCAGTCCAACGAGTTGAACCTGAAGCAGAAGTTTACATGGGAAGCGAACAAGGTGATTCGTTTTTCGTTCAATGTGCTTCAGCTGTTGAAGGAGCGTGGCGTTCCCCAGGAGAAGATTGACAAGCTGGTGTTCTCGTCCGTGCGGATCCAACGTCGCGGCCAGAAGCACAATGATTTGCTGTATTTGGATGACTTTTTCATTCATGGAATGCCTGAAAGCGGTTCGAAGGACGATATGATGAATATCATAGCGTTCGATGCCAGTGGCGTTGCTTCGTTGGAGGCGACCTGCGTTGCGGATGATGACAAGGATCTGTGGACGCATTCCTTCGCCAATCCCGAAGCGGCGAACATCAATGAGTTGCGTGGCAAATTCCAGGGCTTGCGCTGGTTCCGTTGCCAGGCGAAGGATCAGGCCGGAAATCTATCGGCGCCCTATTGGCTCCCAGTGTATTCGGAACCGCCACCGGCACCAGCACCCGCGTCGGCTCCAGCGCCCGCCCCCGCCCCTGCCGCCGCCCCTGCCCCTGCG
>DBPZ01000094.1 GCA_002305655.1 Lentisphaeria bacterium UBA1407
GGCTGCATGCTGCCCGTTGGGATCTTGAAGGGTTGGATGAACAGAGATCTGATTCCGAAGGCGAGTCCAAGCGCGACGACTAGGATTTCCAGATGCTCCCTGATCCAGGCGTGCTTTTTGGGTTTTGGCAGGTCTAGCGAGGTTGATCCATCGAGTTTCGCGACCAATTCCTCGATAGCTTGTGGCTGGTTTTCAGTTCTGGTTGCGCGGATTTCATCGATGATGTTTTTGATTGAAGCGATTTGGTTGTCAGGGAGGATGTCCATGTCCCTGAGCAGCAAGTTGCGCAGGAATTTTTCGATTTCCGCCAATCTGAATTTGCGTTTTCCATTTGGCGTACGGCAATATTTCTGGATATAGTTTCCGAAGAAGAACCAGAAAACTGCGACATCTACGATGATGAGGACGTATAATGGCATCTTTATTGGAGCTTGTTAGTTCTTATTCTTCGTTTGAACGGAGTACTGCGACAAAGGCTTCCTGAGGGATGTTGACGTTTCCGACTTCCTTCATGCGCTTTTTGCCTTCACGTTGCTTGTCAAGGAGTTTTCGTTTACGTGAAATATCACCGCCATAGCATTTTGCAAGGACGTTTTTGCGTAGCTGCCTGACGTCTTCGCGTGCGATGATTCGGCCTCCGATAGCACCTTGGATGGCGACTTTGAACATTTGCGGTGGGATTGCGTCCTTGAGTCGTTCGCAGATCATCCTAGCTCTTGCGACTGCCCTGTCTGCATGGCAGATTGACGCGAATGCGTCTACGGGTTCGCCGTTGACGAGGATTTCGAGTTTGACTGTTGGAGCAGTTTGGTATCCATCAGGCTCATAGTCCATCGATCCGTATCCACGGGTACAGGTTTTGAGCTTGTCATAGAAGTCGATAACGATTTCGTGGAGGGGCATTCGTGCTGTAATGAGGACGTGCTGCTTGTCAACATTTTCTGTCTTAAGGCATATCCCTCGTTTTTCGAGGACAAGGTTCATGATATTGCCCATGTAGGTAGATGGCGAGATGATTTGGGCTTTGATCATCGGTTCTTCAATATGGTCGATAGTGCTCGGGTCTGGCATGTAGAGCGGGTTGTCGATTTCCTGCATCTTCCCGTTTTTCAAGTAGACATGGTAAATGACTGAGGGATAGGTCAGGATAAGATCCATGTTGTACTCCCTGGAGAGTCGTTCTTGCACGACGTCCATGTGGAGCAGTCCGAGGAAGCCGCAACGGAATCCAGCGCCTAGCGCGACGGAGCTTTCTGGTTGTGCGACGAACGCGGAGTCGTTGAGCCTGAGCTTGGCGATGTTTGCTTTGAGTGCTTCGTAGTCGGCTGTATCGATCGGATAGACGCCTGAGAAGACCATCGGGCTGATTTTCTGGAATCCTGGAAGAGCTTCCTTGCACGGATTTTGCGCATGTGTGATCGTATCGCCGACGTTGATGTCAGAGGGCGTCTTGATGGCTGTAATGACGTATCCGACTTCGCCTGCGTTGAGTTGCTCAACGGGTTTCATCGTTGGCGAGAAGAATCCGACTTCCTTGACTTCGGTATCGAGTTCTGTGCTGAAGAGTCTGATTTGCTCTCCTGCCTTGATGGTTCCATTGACGACTCTTGCATAGGTTACGACTCCCCTGTAGACGTCGTAGATTGAATCGAACACGAGTGCCTGAAGGATTTTGGACTCTGGCTTTGGCGGTGGAACCCTATGGATGACTGCTTCGAGCAGTTCCTTGACACCGTCTCCGGTTTTTGCGGAGACCTTGAGGACTTCTTCTGCCGGGATTGCAAGGATTTCCTCGAATTGTTCAAGGCAGAGCGGCACGTTTGCGGCCGGCAGGTCAACCTTGTTGATTACTGGTATGATTTCGAGTCCTTGGTTGATGGCGAGGTTGACGTTCGCCATTGTCTGGGCCTGGACTCCCTGTGCTGCGTCAACGAGGAGGATTGCACCTTCGCAAGCGGCGAGCGAACGTGAGACTTCGTAGCTGAAGTCCACGTGTCCAGGAGTATCGATCAGGTTGAACTGGTACGTTTCACCGTTGTCGGCATCGTATTGCATTCTGACGGGATGCGACTTGATGGTGATTCCGCGTTCTTGCTCCAGGTCCATTGCATCGAGGACCTGATCGCGGAACACGCGTTCCTCGATGGTTTTGGTGTGCAGGAGGAAGCGATCGGCCAGCGTGGATTTTCCGTGGTCAACGTGCGCGACAATGCAGAAGTTTCTGATTTTATCTAGTCCGTTCATTAGTGTTTTCCGATTTTGCGTAAGGCGAGCAACCCGCCTGTTTGATAGAGTATGTTAGGTAGCCAGACGATTAGCTCCGGGTGGAGTTGCGGCTGCTTTTCAAGCATTCCCGCCAACAGGAGGAAGACGTAGAATCCTAGTGCAAGAACAACGCAAATGAGCAGGCCGACGGAAAGTTCGGAGCGTTTCCCGCGGATCCCGAAGGGGATTCCCAGAAGCAGGAATGAGATTGGCGAAAGCGAAAGTGAAAGTCTGTTGTGAAGGTCGGTCATCAACCCTGTGACGTCCTGCCCTTCTTCTTGGAGCAATTTGATCCTTCCGAAGAGCATTTTGACGGTCATGAACTTGGGTTTTCTGACAAGGCTTTTCTTGGATTGTGACGATGCGAGGTCGAGTGGAAGCTTGATTGCGGTTGCTGTAAGGTGCCGCTTAGGAAGTGCGTATTGCGTTCCAAAGACGAAATCCGAGATTTGAGCTTCGTTGAGTTCGAGTTCAAATTGCCGCGTTTCGGTATCGATATGGAGCCTGCCGCGTTTGGCGACGATATCCTGGATGGCGTTGTCCGAATTGTGGAGGATGATGTGGATGTCTTCCAGTTCGTCTCCAACCCTGCTTCCGACGCGGATGTGGCATTTGGGCGAGAGCTTGGTGAAGACGCCTGGTTCGACGAGTGAGATCGGCGCATTCGCCAGGGCGGACCACCTGAGCTGTTCCGCCTTGTATCGGGCATTTGGTGAGATGACCAGTGAGATCAGGAGGCAAATGATTGAGAATACGGTCGCGACCGCCAAGCCGGGGGCGATGATTTGCCAGAGGCTGATCCCACTTGCCTTCAGGGCGACGATTTCATTGTCCGATGACATCCTGCCAAAGATCAGGACCGTCGCGACTAGAATCGAAAGCGGAAGCGTGAAACGGAGCATGTCCGGAATCATCAACAGGAGGAATTTGCCGATGAAAGCCGGGGAAACGCCACGTGCGAGAAGATCAAAAGCCCTGAAGAAGTGGCCTGAAAGCATGACAAATGTCAACACCGCCAAGGCGATGGCGGTGCTGACGAGTATGTTTTTGGTCAAATACAGGGTGATTGTCTTCATTCATGCGGGGTGACCGCGGCGAGAATTTCCGAATCCCGCCATGGTTCGGGAAAAGCTTAGAACGTATATCCAATATTGAAGTGGAAGCGTCCGGATTTGCCGTCCAAGTGGTCGTATCCGGTGCGGATTGGGTAGCCGTAGTAGAGGTTGATGGGAAGTGCCTTGAACTGGACGCCAATGCCGGCCGATACGTTTAGATCCGAAGGATCGACTTCAAAGGCATCCCACCAGACGTTGCCGACATCGACAAAGGTACAGAAATACATGAAGTCCTTGACGGGCTTGAGGAATTCGACCGTGCCCGTCAGTATGGTATTGCCGCCGAGGGGATCGTCAAATGCGTCAACAGGTGCGACGTCTCTGCGCTTGAATCCACGCATGGTGCCGATGCCGCCAGCGAAGTACCTGTCAAAGATAGCGGCTTTTTCGCCTGTTCCAGATCCGAAGTTAGCGCCTGTTTTCATGACGACATCACTGAAGACCGGGACATATTTGGCGGCTGCGAGTTCGATTTTTCCGTAGTTTTCATAGCTTCCGAGTGCCGTAGTGACGTATTCGGCTTGGAGGGAGACGATAGATCCGCGACTGGGGAAACGGAACGAGTTTCTGGTATCGCGTGTGACACGCCAGATAAGCCTGTTGACGACGAACGAGTCTTCGTCATCGTAGATGATGCGATCGCGGACAACTCCGGAGTTTTGGTACCAGCGTTCAAGCCAGTCGGCGTCAATATTGTCCAAATCGTCCCTTGTGTTGTCCACGTCCGTGATGCTGATGTATTCGAGTCTGACCCCGACGCCCATTTTCCAGTATTCGGTGTGTTCTGTTCCTGGGATTTTGAATTTGATCGGCCATGAGAGCATGGACGAGAGTCCGATATTTCTCTGGTCATATTCGTTTTCGAATCGGTTGTTGTAGAAGATTTCGTTTTGGAATTCGAGTCTTCTGTCAAGGAACCAAGGTTCGGTGAGGGAGATAGAAGCATTTGAAACTTCGGAACCAACCTGAATGCGGGCACGGAATTTTTGTCCGCCTCCCTTTGGCGGCCATTCGCCAAGGAAGATTTTTGAGAGGTCGAAGTTGGTTTCGTTGAATTCGACGAAGCCCATCGCCGAGTCATCCGTTGAGAATCCAGCGCCAAGCGAGATTTGTCCCGTTGGTTTTTCTTCGAGTTCGATTCTGAGGTTCCTGAGGTCGGGTGTATCTGTGATTGCAGGCATGATATCGACCTTTTCGAAATATCCCAGATTCATCAATCTATTTTTCGATAGTCTGATGAGTGAGTTGTCTCCGAGGTCGTCTGAGTGGATGCCCAGTTCTCGGCGTATGACCTTGTCGCTTGTGTGTTCATTTCCTGTGATGACAATGTCTCTGATTCTGCAAACGTTGCCTTCATAGACCCTGTATTCGATAGCGACCTCGTGTTTTTCAGAGTCTTTCTCATGTCTCGGATAGAATCTGAGATCGAGGTATCCAAGTGTCTCGTAGTATGCCTTCATCAGGTCAACGTCTTTGGTTTCCTGGTCTGCATTATAGATTCCACCGACTGCGAGTTTTGTTTTTTCAAGGAGTTGTTCTTTTGTGAACCTTGTGTTTCCCGTCATATTAATAGCCGAGATTGTGTAAGGTTTGCCTTCTTGGAGTTTGAAGTTGAGGAAGACCCATTTTCCGTCTTCGAGTTTTTGTTCCTGGATTTCAATGACTTCGAAATCCAGGTATCCTTTGGCGTGATAGGCTTTTCTGAGGGCTTCCTTGTCGAGGTCGTGTTGGTATTCGTTGTAGTAGTTGCCGAATCTGAAGATGTATCTCCAGAGCTGTCGTTTGGTGACGACGATGTCTTTGAGTTCGCTTACGGTGAAGGCCGTATTGCCGGTGAATCCGACTCCTTTGAGCTTGCAACGTGGTTTTTCGTTGATGACGAATGTGATTTTGATACTTTCTGTGCCTTCCGCCTTGTCCTGGGAGGTTGTGACTTCGGTGCCGTAGTATCCTGCGTTCCTGTACTTTTCCAAGATCGCCTTGCGCGATGCGGCGAGCTTGCGTTCGTCCAGGGGCTTTCCTTTTTCCAGGACGATGAGCTTTTCAAGCTTTTTGGATTTGTACTTTTCGTTTCCCTTGATCGTGTAGTCAACGACGATTGGCTTGGGCTTGACGATAAAGTTGAGTCCGACCTTGTTGTTGCCGAGGTCGACGCGTTCGACCTTGACGTCGTCAAATGCCCCTGAGTTCATCAGGACCTTGATATCGTCCGCGAGGATTTTGTCCGAGAGTTCCTGTCCTGCATGGGTACGGATAAGGTGGTAGACCCTGTCTGCCAGTGCTTCCTGGATGAATCCCGCATTTTGGGCATCCGCAATGACGGCGATTTTTTCAATGACTGCTGCGTTTGCTCCCAGAGCGCAGATAAAGAAAAGCACTACGGAAGCGAGGAGTTTTCTTTTTGATGAAGCGAGCGAGGGGTAGCTCATTTTGCTCTCCGTTGAAGGATGGATTGGGTTCAAAAGGATGATAAAAAAGCAATTTTATAAGTTAATTGCAAGTTCGCAATATGCAAAGCATGGGATGTGTTGAAGATGACGAAATTAGAGTCCCGTTGTTTCGTCGTAGCCGCAGATGATGTTCATGATTTGGACTGCCTGTCCTGATGCGCCCTTTGTGAGGTTGTCGATGACCGAGGAAACGATGATCCTGTTTGTTCTCTTGTCGTAGGCGCAGCCGATTTCGCAGAAGTTGGTCATGGTGACGTGTTTTGTATCTGCAAGCTGTCCTTTTTTGAGGATGCGGACGAAGGGTTCGTTTTTGTAGGTTTGGTTTAGGCAATCGAGTGCCACCTCGTCGTCAACGCCTTGTTTTGCGTAGGCGAGGATCGTTGAATGGATGCCTCGATTGACGGGGATGAGGTGCGGAATGAAGTTGATTTTCAGCTTGTCTACGCCTGCCGCGATTGCCAGTTCCTGCTCCATTTCTGGTAGGTGGCGATGTCCGGTGACGGCGTATGGCCTCATGCTTTCGTTGCATTCAGGATAGATGTAGGGGAGGTCGACCTTTCGCCCGGCACCAGTCACTCCGGATAGCGAGATCGCTTCAATGGCATTGGTTTCGATGATTCCCGCCTTGAGCATGGCGGTCATGGGGAGCAGGACCGAGGTTACATAGCAACCTGCGCAAGCCACCAGCTGGGCTGATTTCAACTGGCCGCGATAGAGCTCGGGCAATCCGTAGACGGCCTTGTGGAGGAGGGCAGGCGCCGGGTGGTCGTTTTTGTAGTATTGCTTGTAAATATCCGTGTCTCTGAGCCTGAAGTCGGCGGAGATATCGATGACCTTGATTCCCTTGTTGACGAGCGGCTCTGCGAATTCCGCCGCGAGTCCGTGCGGGAGCGCGAGGAATGCGATGTCCGCCTTGGCGGCGATGTCATCGGCGTCAGGGGTTGAGAATGCCAGGTCCGCTTCGACGAATCTCGGGAAGAATTCCCCGATTTGCCGTCCTGCGTTTTGCCTTGATGTAATGCATGTAATGGTTACGTTTGGGTGTTTGAGCAGGATCCGAAGCAATTCTTCTCCTGCGTAACCTGAAGCCCCGACGATTGCGACTCTCGTATTCATTGGCTCTTGTCCTTATGAAAAGCGGTTGGAAAAAGAAAACGGGCGGCGATATAGGAATCGCCGCCCGTCAAAGGGAACATGAAATCGTCTTCTAAGCAGCGAGAAGATGATTAACGCTTGGAGAACTGGAAGCGTTTGCGTGCGCCTGGGCGACCGGGCTTCTTTCTTTCCTTTTCCTTGGAGTTGCGGGTGACCATGCCTGCCGCCTTGAGAATCGGTCTCAATTCCGCGTTGTATTCCATAAGGGCACGGGTGATTCCGTGTCTTAGGGCACCAGCCTGACCGATGTTTCCACCGCCGGAAATGTTGGCGACCACGTCAAAATCAGCTTGCTTGCCGGTGAGAACCAACGGCTGAACGGCGAATCCGCGCATGGATTCGGTTGGGAAGTAGTCTTCAAACTCGCGCTTGTTGACGATAATCTTGCCTGTGCCGGGACGCAACCTGACACGGGCGCTGGCGGACTTGCGCCTGCCAATGGCGATGTACTCAGTAGCTTCGGACATTTTTTCTTGGACTCCTAGGACTTGACTATGTTAATGAATTGATTATGACAGAGTAATGGCAAGAGGCTGGGCCTTCTGGGCTTCGTGTGGATGCTCCGGACCAGCGTAAACTCTCAGCTTCTTGAACTGGGCGCGACCAAGCCTGCCCTTGGGCATCATGCCCCAAACAGCGTCCAGAATCATGCGTTCGGGATTCTTGGCGCGAACGACGTCAGCAGTCTGTTCCTTCAAGCCGCCAATGTAGCCGGAGTAGTCCTGGTAGATCTTGTCCGTGCTCTTGCGGCCAGTCAACACGACCTTCTCGGCGTTGATGACGACGACGAAGTCGCCGCAATCCAGATGGGGGGTGAAGATGGCTTTGTTTTTGCCGCGGAGAATGTTTGCGATCTGCACGGCAAGGCGACCGAGCACGAGCCCGTCAGCATCAATCACGTGCCAGTTGCGCTCGATTTCGTTGACTTTTGGAAGGTAGGTCTTCTGTTCCATTGCTAATTCTCTTCTATCTAGGATGGATTGGTTAGAAAATATGACGAACTATAAATGTACATGCTTATTCGAGATTTTCAAATCAAACCGTGGAATTTTTCCCTGATGCATAACAAGTGGCATTGAGCTGTCCGCCGAGCCAGGGCAAAGCCAAGATCTCATCACGTTGTGATGGTGGTAGCGGCATGCAGAAGATGGATTGCATTGAGTTGGTCTTGTGGGTTTTTGAGTATGATCCAACGGGATTTATTTGGTGTTGTGCGTGTAAGGATATGTATTTCGGCGTCATGCGGGTTTGCGTAGTCGACCTTGAACGTTTTTGTGGATTGACACGATGCTATTTCGATCGTTGCATCATTGAGGTTATTGTTGATTTTCAGTTTTGCGTTAGCGACTGAGCCTTGTATCTCGATTGTTGCCTGTTGCTGTGAATGGAGAATGACAGTGGCGTTTGGATCTAGCCATGCGACGGCATCGACAATATGGATAGCTTGGTTGCCGTTCGGGATGTGCGCAATGATATTCGCGATGTCGCCCAAGCGGTTTGAGCTGACTATTTCCTTGAGTTTCGCGAATGCCGGCAATGTTCTGAGGGAGCCTAGCATTGCGACTGGTGTTTTGCGTCTTGCCGAGGTATCTGCGAGTCTTTTGATTTGGTTGGAGTCAAGGATGCAATCATGGGCGATTGCAAAGGGTTGCTTGAGTCTGAAAAGTTGAGGGACTGCCATGTCAAAGGCCGTTTGTCCGATTCTCAGGATTGTGTTTTCCGGAATAGGATCGGGGCAGTAATCGATGATGTCCAGGATGGTTTTCATGCTTGGATCAGAGGTGTTTGAGTTGAAGTATTGAAGCCTCGATGTTTTGGATTTGGCGTTTTGTGCCGATGATGCATGCGTTTGCATCCGATGGCTCGATTGTCTGTTCGGCAGCCTTCAGGTCATCGAGCGTGAGATTGAGTAGGTCTTGCCGATATTTCGTTCTGATTTCGTAGGTGAGTCCAGCCAGGTTTGCGTGTAGGATGAAGTCGCGTCTTGCCGCTGGTCTCATTGGAGCGTCCTTCAATTGCGAGATGACCGCTCCGTCCAGATCTCGTTGTGTCCAATTGTGTTTTTGTTTGAGTATGGAATGGACTGCTCCCAGCGACCGGCTTGGACTCGGATCCCGTGCGGAGTTGCAGATCATCAGCCCGCTGAATGGGAGGTATTGGCAAGATGCTCCGTAGGCTCCGCCCTGGATTCTGATGTTTTCCCAAATGGGTCCCGTATCCAGGAGTTCAGCCAGAGTAGCGAGGGCGGCGGCGTGCGGCGAGAAGAAATCCGGTGTTTTGAAGGCAAGGGCAATCGAACCGACTTGGCCGCTGATGGCAAAGGCCTCAGTTCTTTTTTGAGGAAAACGATCCGTCTCGCGCAAGCCGGGAAATGCCTTGGGCTGGCTGGCGACGCCTAAAAAGCGTTCCAGGAGCTGGTCTCGTGCGCTCTCCGGTCCCACGTGGGCTACAAGGAGCGGAGTTGCATTCGAAAGCGTTCGGAAGAGGCGTTCGAACTTGCCGATGAGGTTGTCGAGTTCTCGTTTGCTTGGATTCGCAAGTGATCTGGCCTTGGCGATGTGTGTCAATCCGACCCAGATCTCGTTGGCGACCGTCTGTTTTGTCAGTCCTGTCGCGGCTCTTGTTTTTGCGTATGCGTGAGCGTCCGCGAGCAGGCTTTGCCGTGCCTTTGCCCATCGTTGTCGCAGGAGGTCGAGGATTCTCTTGTGTTCTGTGAAGATGGTATTGTGCAGCCTATCATCGAGGCAATCCATTGTTCGTTGCCATGTTTGGTCGAGGGAATAGAGTTTGAACGTCAGGATTGCCGTGGGTTTCAGTTGTGGTACTGCGGGGGAATTGAACGCATAATCTGCTTCGATTGCAGCGCCGCAGGCTGCTAGTCGTTCGTCAAATTGAGCATAATCGAGTTTTTTTGTTCCGAGGTGGTTGAGCATCATGACGAAGAAGGTGATGACCTCCAGGTCTTCTTGCTCGAAGCTGGCCATGTCGAAAGCGATTTTCAGGTAGTTGATCTTGTTTGTCGGTATGGCTTCTGAAAGGATTGGGACTTGCCCTTGTGGTGCGATATTGATTGGATTGACTGGGATTGGGTAGGGCGAGATGTCGGAACGCTTGAGTTTGGGCAGGGTATCGAGAGCTTCTTGTGAATCTTGTTTGGCTTGGAGTTCCTGGAGCTTGGCTTGGTTTTGTGCGATAGTTTTCTTTTGGTCAGCTGAAAGGGTGGTCTTGAGGTTGTGCAAGCGGAAGGCTTCTGCTTCGTTGCGTTGTCGTGCCAAGGTTTTATCTGCGACGAATGTGATTTCAGCGCAATGTGGATTGTCCAAGATGTGATCTTTGACGAATTGCTGTAGGATTTCTGGGTTGTTTTCGAGGATGTTCTGAAGCTGTTCGAGTTGTTTCAGCGAGTCGAGTGCATCGATTGGGTTTTCGTCTCGGAGCCATGCGTCAAACACATTGTCGATCAGCGTGTATAGGATCTGGTTGTTTATTTCGAGTTTTTCGACTTGCAGTTGCCTGAGTGCTGCTTCGAGCTGCTGTTGCGTCGGTCCGTTTTTGACGAATTGTTCCAATGTATCAAGTAGGGTTTTTTTTAGTTTGCGAGTGTTTCTTGCATTGGTTCCCGTTGTTGCGACAGTGAATACGAGTTCGGGCGCATCGGAATTGAACCCGGATATCGCGGACAGGTCGTCAGCGAGTTCGGATTCGAGGATTGCCATTTTGAGCGGTGCGCCATCGTTGTCGAAGAGGATTGAGTCAATCAATTCCGCGATGAGTTTTTGGATTTGGTCCGCACGTGGTACGGCTAGCCATGCGATGGCCCAGGCATCTGAATTCCGGTTATTGAATTCGGGCACGATTTTGACGGTTTTGCGCCTTGGTTTCGCGGATGCATTCAGTGTTGTCGCCGTTGGTCTGGGCTTTTGAATGTCAGGCGTATTGATGTCCATCGACTCCAGTTGTTTTTCGATGAAATCGAGTTTTTTCTGGAGCGGGATATTTCCGTAGAGCAATACTCTTGCTTTTGTAGGCGAGTAGTTGTCTTTATAATACTTGAGAAGTTTCTTGTAGTCGAGCTTGACGATTTGCGCCGGTGTTCCTCCTGAGTTGTGTGCGAGCGTGGATTTAGGGATCAGGAGTTTCAGGATTTCGTTCTCGACGATGGCGTCGAGGTCATCCATTTCGGCTTTCATTTCATTGAGCACGATGCCGTTTTCAAGCAGTTTCGAGTTGAAGTTTTTTGGGTTGCTCCATTCCAGGTGCCATCCTTCCTGATGGAAGGTTTCCGGCTTGAAGGTAGGGTGGAAGACACAATCCCAATAGACGTTCCAAAGGTTGAAGAAATCGGCTTGGTTGGTGGAGGCGAAGGGATAGACGGTATGGTCGTTGTAGGTAAACGCATTCAGCAATGTCGCCATGCTGGTTCTATCCAGTTCTGAAAACGGTGATTTGACGGGGTAGTTGAGCGACCCTTCGCAGACGCAATGCTCGATGATGTGCTGTACGCCGGTACTGTTGCTTGGGATGGTGAGGAATGCGGTTGCGCAGAGGTTCTCGTTGTCGGGACAATCCAAGGCCAAGACCTGAAGGCCGCAATCGTGTTGGAGCAAGGTTGCGGTCATATCCAAGTGCGGAATGGATTTTGTGGCGAGTATTGAGAACATGGGGCTTTGAATCCAATTACAAAACAAGCCGACAGCGCCACGGTGTTGCGTTGCCGGCTTGATATGAGGAGTGGCTTGAGAGCCTGTGGTTATTTGGCTTCTTCAGCTTCAGTCGCAGGAGCCTCGGTCACAGGAGCTTCTTCCGCCGCGGCCGGAGCCGCTTTGCGGGCTGCCACGGTGGCGTCGTTTTCGACGAATTCGATGATGGCCATTTCGGCTCCGTCACCGATGCGGGGACCCAGCTTCATGATGCGGGTATATCCACCGGGGCGATCCTTGAATCCAGGAGCGATGACGTCAAACAGGGTGCGAACCTTGTCAACCTGATGCAACGTGGCGATAGCCAGCTTGCGGGTGTGCAGGGTTCCGATTTTACCGAAAGTCACCATCTTTTCGGCGACTCTGCGAATCTCTTTTGCTTTCACGAGCGTCGTCGTGATGCGACCATGCTCGATGAGGCTGCATACCGCGTTGGCAAGGAGTGACTTGCGGTGCGCTGACGTGCGGCCGATCTTAAAGGTGTGCTTGCGATGTCTCATCTGGTTTCTTCCTCTTTATTCTGAATCTGCTCCGCCGCCAAGCGACGAACCACTTCATTCTTCACGTCTTCTGTCAAACTTGCCCCGAGGACAAGATTCTTTTCGGCCAATTTGGTTTTGATTTCCTGGACAGTTTTCTTGCCGCAGTTTCTGTGCTTGAGCAGTTCCTGCTCGGTCATTTCGACCAGTTCGACCAAGTGCCTGATCTGCAGTGCGTCCAGGACATTGACCGCTCGCATAGAGAGTTCCAGCTTGTTGACTGGGAAGCAGAGCCTGTCGATCATATCGAGGGTTTCGTCATCGAAATCAGGAGTGTTTGCGTCAAGTCCGTTTTCGCATGCGAGATCCTTTGTATCGCCGATGAAGACCGCCATGTGGGTGGTCAGGATCTTGGCCGCGCGCTGGACTGCTTCGCGTGGATCGAGGCGCCCGTCCGCCCAAACGGTGAGTTCGAGACGGTCGAAATCGGTGTCCGAGCCAACTCGTTGGGCCTGGACGTCGTAGGAAACGCGTTCGATGGGCGAGAAGAGACAATCAATCGGGATGGTTCCGATCGGCTGTTCATCCTTCTTGTTCGCCTCGGATGGGCGGTATCCCATGCCCTTGTCCAAGGTCATCTCAATCCTGATCTCCCGATCGGTGTCAAGGTTGCAGATGATTTGGTCTTTGTTGAGGACACGCGTGAATCCATTTTCGTGGATGTCATGTCCCGTGACTGGTCCAGCCTGGTTGGCGATGAGTTCCAATGTGCAAGGAAGCTCGCCGTCGCAGGTGAATTTAAGTTTCTTGATGTTCAGGATGATGTCCGTGACATCTTCCATCACATTCGGAATGGAGCTGAATTCGTGGTAGATGTCCTTGAGGATGCCATCGTCGTCCTTGTATGCAATCTTGATGCTTGCGACGGCGACTCCTTCCATCGAGGACAGGAGGACTCGTCTCAGGGCGTTTCCGATGGTGTTCCCAAATCCGTGCGCCAAGGGGGCCGCAATGAATTTGGCCTTGCGCGGTGTCTGGCCTTCTTCGACGCTGTCAACCTCCACCACCAGATTCTTGGGAAGCTCGAATCCTTCAATGCCTGGCATGATGTTCTCCTTCGTGTAAATCGGTGTACATTGCCGTCCCCTTTGATGCCACTATGCAATGGCGTATCGCTGCAAACTTGAAAATGAGGACGGCGGCGGAAAAGTCAAACTCTCGTGAGTCGTGATAAACGTGAATCAGACGCGGCGGCGCTTCGGCGGACGGCAACCGTTGTGCGGCAACGGGGTGACGTCGCGGAGGACGGTGATTTCCAAGCCGGCGGCTGCAATGCCGCGGACTGCGGATTCGCGACCGGCACCGGGTCCCTTGACTTGGACTTCGACTTCTTTCAGGCCATAGGTGGTCATGGCCTTCTTGGCGGCGTCCGACGCAATGAGCTGTGCGACATAGGCCGTGGATTTCCTGGAGCCCTTGTAGCCGAGCTTTCCACCGGTCGACCATGAGAGGATATTGCCTTGCATATCCGAGATGGCAACGCGAGTGTTGTTGAAGGAAGAATCCACGTGAACGATGCCGGAGAGGACCTGGCGTCCACCCTTGGCCTTGCGCTTGACTTCTGCGACGGCTGGAGTTGCCTCCGCTTCCGGTGCGATGACTTGGCTATTTTCTTCTGCCATGGTGATTTCCTGCTTGGGTTATGTGATTTATTTCTTTGCCGCCTGCTTTCTTTCGGACCTGTCACGGATTGCTCCGACGGTCTTCTTTCCGCCCTTTCTGGTACGGGCGTTCGTTTTGGTGCGCTGTCCGTGGACGGGCAGGTTCCTGCGATGCCTGATGCCCCTGTAGGAGTTGATGGCAATAAGACGCCTGATGTTCTGTGCGACCTGGCGGCGCAAGTCACCCTCGACGGTGTACTCATCCTGAAGAATCTGGAGGATGGCCGCGATGTTGGCTTCGGTCAGGTCGCCAGCCTTGGTCGAGGGATCGATCTCAGCCTTCTTGCAGATTTCATCCGCAATGTGAGGACCTATACCATAGATGTAGCGGAGCGAAATATTGATGCGCTTGTTGTTGGGAATGTCAATACCTAGAATACGTGGCATGTCCGTGTCCTGTTTTTAGAGATAATGTTCTTGTTTCAAATGGTTGCTGCGCTTATCCCTGTCTCTGCTTGTGCTTTGGATTGCTGCAGATGACCCGGACGACCCCTGCGCGCCTGATGATGCGGCAAGAGTTGCACATTCGCTTGACGGAGGCCCTGACTTTCATTGCTTTTTCCTTCTACTGTTTGGCTCCCACAATGACGGGGATAGTTGGTGCGGGGAATGCGTACCTATGGTAATTATTATGATAAAATGCGAACTATAAATATAAGCCGTCATTTGGAAAAATCCAACAATCGCATGAAAGATTTTTTCCAATGACGGTAAAAATCCCCCTTTGGATCCAGGGGGAATGGATGTTGTTCCTGCATAAAGGTCAGCGCTTCCTGTAGGAAATCCTGCCTTTTGACAAATCGTATGGCGACAATTCGACGGTGACCTGGTCGCCCGGGAGGATCCGGATGAAGTGCATTCTCATTTTTCCTGAGATATGGGCAAGCACTTCGTGGCCGTTTTCCAGGGTGACGATAAATTGTGTGTTGGGGAGGAGTTCTTTGACGACTCCATCGACTTTTATACAATCTTTGGCCATGTGAGCACCTCTGCTTCGTGGGTAGTTATCAATACTTGATGTTCAAAATGTGCCGAGAGCGAGCCGTCTTTTGTGCGGACGGTCCACTTGTCCTTCCTGTCTATCTCGATTTTCCAGGTTCCTGCGTTGACCATTGGCTCGATAGCTAGGATCATGCCTTCCTTGAGCACCGGTGACGGTCCCAATGTTTTGAAGTTGGGGACTTGAGGGTCCTCATGCATGTCCTTGCCGCACCCATGCCCAACCATGTCCCTGACGACGGAGAACCCGTTTGCGACCACGTGTTTTTCGATGGCTGCCCCGATGTCGGAAACCCGGTTTCCGGCTCTGGCCGCGTCAATCCCCTTCGTCAAGGCATCCCTGGTTGTCTCTATGAGACGTTTTGAGAGATCCGTGAACACGCCGCCTGCGACGATTGACCTGGCGTTGTCGCCGGTATAGCCGTCCACCGTGACTCCGACGTCGAGGGAGACGATGTCACCCGGTTGTATGATGACATCAGGTCTTCCGATTCCGTGCACGACGACATCGTTGATGGAGCAGCAGATGTGCCCAGGATATCCGTGGTAGTTCAGGAAGGCGCTTTTGCCGCCTGTTTCTCGGATATATTCGGCGGCGATCCTGTCAACGTCCAGAGTTGACATTCCCGGGACGACAGTTTCGCACAGTTTTGCAAGGACGTACGCGGATTTCTGCGCTGCCCGCCTTACGCCTTCCAATGCTTCGCCTTTATAGATATTGATATTCATTCCCGCGAGGCCGATAGTTGGTTATGCCTTGAGAGCGGCCTTAAGGTTTGCATAATTGACTTCTGCCGGCAAGTCTCTGGAGGTTGACCTGACCAGCTTGCCTTCCTTTTTGTAGAAATCGATCAACGGCGCTGTTTGCTTGGCATAGACGTCAAGCCTGTGGAGTGCCGCTTCCTTGGTATCATCGGTTCTCTGGTAGAGCTTTGCGCCGCACTTGTCGCAGATGCCTTCGTTTTTTGGCGGCATTGAGACAACGTTGAATATGGCTCCGCATTCCTTGTTGGTGCACATGCGCCGTGCGGTGAGCCTGGTGATAAGCATCTGCTGATCCGCTTCGATGCTGACGACTGCGGCCATCTTGTGGCCTGTGCGTTTCAGGATGTCCCTGAGGGCTTCGGCTTGTGGAACGGTCCTGGGGAAACCATCCAGCAAGCAGCCGTTGGCGACAATGTCGTCCTTCTGCAACCTGCCTTCGACCATCTCGGCGACGATGTCGTCGCTGACGAGTCCGCCTTCGGCGATGATCCCCTTGACCTTGTTGCCCAGTTCCGTACCGGCAGCCATTTCCTGACGAAGGAGGTCGCCCGTGGAAACATGGACGGCTTTCGTCTCCTCGCAGAACATTTCCCCGATAGTTCCTTTGCCCACTCCAGGGGGACCGATGAAAACATAGATGTCAGCCATTGCGTGATCTTCCTATGCAAAAAGTGGATGGTTAGTTGTTCGCGCTATCATCAGAGTCGCCTTGCGAGATGACGACTTTGCCCTCGGCGACCTCGAGCAGGGCGATGTCCAAATTGGAACGCTCGTCGTTGATGCTGACCGGCACCAGCGGACGGGCGCCCTTGGCAAGCTGGTTGGCGCGTTTTGAGACTCCATTGATGAACAACCGGACATCGTCGACTTTCTCGCGAGCCCTTGCCAGATTGACCTCATTCATTGAAACGTCTCCTGTAAATTTGGTTGTGTAGATAGACACATTTAGCCTATAAGGCGAAAATGACGTAAATTACTAAATTTATGCATGATTGACGGAAATGCAAATTTCCCCCGAGTTTTTTCTTTTCGCGAGGAATGAAGGAAGGCGAAAAAAGAATTGTCGCCAGTATTATTTCACGTAGATCACGGGATATTTATGCGGTTCCTTCGGTCCCCATCCGAGTCCTGGTGCGATTGCCATCATCGTATCTCGTTGGTCTTCGTCACTGTCGTTGAGCAGGACGTTGATGGGGAACCCGTTTGCAAGGATATCGTCGGTGAAGCCGAAATCGTCAAATGGAAGCGTGACGTTGTATTCTGTCTTGGAACCCATGCGCTTTGCGATGACCTCGATTGCCTTGGTTGCCTTGCCGATGTTGAAGCCGTTTGGCGCATACCAGATGTGCTTTTGGGTTGATCCGTTTTCGTTGAGTGCGAATCCAATTTCCCAAGGTATGTTTTGGTTGGGGAGTTTGAATGCAACCTGGACGCTGTCGGCTTGCCAGATGTTTTGGTTGTCTTGCTTTTGCCTGAAGATGTCGTCTTGGACGACGACTCGGATTTTGAATGCCTTGTTTTCCTTTGCGAAGGCGACCGTTCCGCTGAGGTCATCGTTTCCTGACCAGATCAGATGCGCCAAGTGCGGAGCGCTGACGACCAGGTTTTTGCGGGGCGACTTGTCGTCGATGACAAAATCGTGTTTGCCTTCCCGGTAGTTTTGCCCGACTGGGATTTTTCTTGCTACGGGGATTGTCCAGTTTTGTGGCTTGGTTCCGGTGATTGCGAGTTCTCCCGTGATGGTCTGGTTGAATGACGAGCTGTCTTGCTTTTTGAGAATTGCCGTGAATGGGATTGCCGCCGTTGAGTTTGGTTCGACTGTGACTGTTTGCGGCTTGTCGGGCTTGATGTCGATTTCGTCGTGTTTGTTTCTTCCCAGCGTGAAGTCGAGTTTTTGCTTGGTCGGGTTGTTGATCAGGAGCTTGAATGTCGTTGCCGCATCTGGCGCCAACGAGATTGAGTTGGGTGTTTCCAGTAGGTTTGTGATGATTATCGGGCGTTGCGATTGCTTTTTGAACCGGATTGCTTTTGGCGCATCGACTTCGAGGAATGCGATTTCATTTGCTACTGGGAGCGTTTGTTCGTTTCCGAAGAGGTCGATGATCGTTGCGGATTCCTTGATTCCTGCGATTGCGATGAATTTCGGTGGTGCATTGTGCTCGATGCTCCATGAGGGCAGGATGAATTCCCCAGCTTGATTTTTGAAAAGGAAAGCCTGGTATCCGTTCGGCATGTCGTATTCGTCAACGAATGTTCCGTTTTTGAGTGTTTGGACGACTGCGTTGTAGGCGACGTAGGCCTGTTTTGGGTAGTAGTCCCTGTCGATCAGTCCGAAATTATGTTCGGTGTATGATTTGTCGTAACCGTCGTTTCTGATATCATACCAATTGTACGCGATGGCTCCTTTGGCCCAGGCGTAGAGCATTTTTTTCCAGACGAGTTCCGCTTGCTCGCGTTGTCTGTTGTCAATTGAGGGCCATGAGGTTTCGTTTGAGTACCAGGTTGCTCCTTCGAGTCCGAAGTCCCTCATGGCGTCAAGCATTCCATTGACCTGGTAGATGTAGGAGTCCATTTTCCCATGGGCGTGGAAAGCGATGGAGTCGAAGTATCCTTTTCCTCGGTGCACGGCTTCGCGGAAGTAGTCCGGATGGGCGGTGTTTTTTGGGGTCATCTTGAGTCCCGCGAAACCGCCGGTGAGTACAACCGTGTCCGGGGCGGCTTTTTTGGCGGATTCGTAGAAGACTCGCTGGAGTTCGACGTATTCGTCAACGGTGAAGTTTGCGAAACTGAGCAGGTCGGGTTCGTTCCAGCTTTCGATGTACTTGATTCGATGCTTGTTCCGCTTCATGAATTGGAAGACGAAATCGCCCCAGGCATCCAGGTCGGGATAGGCGTTGTGTCGGTTCGCTTGGGCATAGTCCTGGCTGAATGGTTCGTTAGGGGATTTTGCCCATTTGGGCACGTATGAGCCGAAGGTGAGCTGGATCTCGATGCCCAGATCTTCGAAAGGCTTGACTTCCTTGTCATAGCGTGACGTGTCGAATTGTCCCTTTTCAGGTTGTATGAAATGCCATTGCACGTTTCGTCGCATGAATTTTGCACCGCAGAGCGCGATCGCTTGCGCTTCCCATTGTTGTTCCTTTTCGGCGAATCGATGGGAATGGGATTGGATTCCGAACCCGAATCCTGTGCTTCTGCCCTTGGTCGGTCCTTGCGGTTTCATGTAGGCGAAAGAGGATTCGTGGTTAAGTGTGTTTCCTTTTACGCCTTGGTGTGTTGCGTTGATGGTGTAGATTCCAAAGGCGGGTGGCTTGGGGATTTGCCAAGCGTATGATTTTCCCGGTTTGATCGTGACGGTTTCGCGAAGGGTTGCGATGGTCTTTCCATCTAGGTCCTTGATTTCGGCGTGAAGGTTTTGACTTGATTCGTCCTGGCTTGGGTTTGTCCAGACGAGTTTTCCATTTTTCTCCTTTCCTGCCCTGAGGACGTGGATTGGATTGTCGAATTGTACATCAAGGACGACATTTTTCGCAATGTATTCAAACCAGATTTTTCCAAGTCCGATTGCTCCCTTTGCCTGTTTATCCTTGAATGAAATTGAGAAGCCCGAGTTGCGAATCGGTTGGTCGTAGAGTAGGTTCCGCTTGCCGCCTCCCCAGCTTCCCGGCATTTTTTGCGCTGTGTCGATTTTAAATTCAATCGTGCTCCAACCTGGTTTAAGGGTGTCCAGCTGGTATCTGAGCTGGGTTGTTTCGCCAGCTTTATCTGTGAATCTGGCGCTCAGGTGGCTTGCCTTGAGGTCTTTGGGAATCCAGACTTCGACAATCAGCTTGCCGGTGGCAAATGCATCGAGTTTTCGTGCGTTTGGGTAATAGAATTCGCACCAGGGCTCCTTGGCGGCGTCCCATTGGCAGAGGTAGGCTTGTTTGCCCTCCAGCATTTGCGGTACGAAGCTCTGTGAAGACGGTCGCGTACCGGTGAATTGCGCCTCTGGCGGCGTGAGGCAATCGTGGAGCAAAATCCGATTTTGCGCCAAAAGGAGAAATGGGATGGCAAGCAGGGCGAGAGTCTTTTTCATGGGATTTATTCTGGTGGATTTTCGAAGGTGAATCGACCAAGTTTTCCGTCTCGGTAGTCTTTGATGAAGGCGTTGGCGGCGCGTTCCAAGTCCAGGACGCCGCCTTGCTTCAGTAGGCCACGGCGTTTTGCCAATGTTTGCAGAACTTGGTCGGGGGATTCGGGCGGCGCGTCCAAACCGAGGACCGACCACTTGACCTTGGGCAGTTCGGACAATCGGCACGCCAGGTAGTCGGCGAGCAGCACGGGGTCAACCAGCTCTTCCTTGAGGTTGCCGAGCAAAGCCAAAAGCAATTCATGCCGCTTGGTCTCGATTTTTGGCCAAAGTATACCCGGCGTGTCCAAAAGCTCCACATTGTCAGGCAAGGGTATCCATTGGTTCTGACGGGTGACGCCGGGCTTGGGTCCGACTTTCGCCTTGTTGCGCTCATGAAGATGGTTGACCAACGTGGACTTGCCGATGTTTGGAATGCCGACAATCATGATCCTGACGGGGCGAGTCAGCGGTCTCGTGGCGCCACGACGGGCGCGTTCGTCCAGGATGATCTGCCGCCAAAGCTTGGGGAGCCCCCTGATTGCGGCGGTTCTGCGCGCATCAAGCAGGAAAAGCCGCTCGCCTTGCTTGGCGTACGCATCAACCCAACGCTGGGAAGCGGCGGGATCCGCCAAGTCGCTCTTGTTGGCGACGGTAATGAAGGGCTTGTTCTGGAGCTTTTCGCGGAAACTTGGGTTTTGCGAGGAGCTTGGCGCTCTGGCATCGATCAGCTCGACGACCATGTCAACGAGCTTCAGGGCGTCTTGCATCGCCTTTTCGGCTTTGAGCATGTGCCCTGGAAACCATCCTGTCAAGGGGTAGATACTGAAGTCAATGTCAATCATGGTTATTGCTTGAGTTTGATAATCATCTCGGCGATTTTTCTCTTGTGGTTCAAGAGTGTCGTTGGCAATCTATCGTAGTCTCTGAGTGTTTTGCAGAGTTGGTCTGGGATTGTGAGTGCATCGAGTTCCTCTTTGCTTGGCGTTTTGTCTTTAAGGAGTTCCTGGAGGATTTGGATATATTCGCAGTCCTGCAGTCCGTCCCTGAGGTTTTTGAGCCTGATTGAGGGCCAGGGCGTCCAGTTTGGTCCTGGATAGAAGAGATTGCCGCCGCCGTTTGTATTGCTTGGTGGCGCTGTTTTGGAGAAGATGTTTCTGAAGTACGGTACCCATGGGACTTGAGGCCATCGTGCGCCTGCGGCCATTTGCTCCTTCACATCGTCCGTCAACCAGGTAACGCTGAAGTCTTCGCGTTCCTTGGGGGTGAGCCGCTCGTGCTCGACGGCGTTGGTGGCCCATTCGCGATTGAGTCCCCAGTACAGGATTCCCGTGATTTCAAGTTTTCTGGTGAGCCATGGGATGACTCTTGGCGCCATGCCCGGGGAATCCAGGTTGAAGTTTACGGCTGGTGCCAAGGGATAATCGGTTGGGTACCACCAGACTTGTTCGCCGAGGGCGCGACGCTTTAACGCATCATCGTGGTTGTAATGCTGGAACAGAGGGCACCAGATATCCACGTAGCCGAAGAGACGCTCGTCAATCCTTGCGGTATTGAGTCTCGGCAGATCCGGAAAGTGCTCTTTTGTGTTTGCGAAGGCGGCTTTCATTGCCTCGAGTTGTTTGGGGTTGAAGAGGACTTCGTCAAATCCGAATAGAACGACTCGATTTCGCCATCCGTTCTTGTCGATGACCTCAAGATTTTTGGTCATGTTAGCCTGGTTTGTCTTTGCGTCTATGATCGGGAGGTAGATGTTTTTCATGCCCTTATCGAGGCAATACTTGATTTCGTCTTCGGTGAGGAAAGCTCTGCTGCCCGACCAAAGGTTCATTGGATCGAGCCTGTGTTCGAGGATGAAATCGAAGATGTTCCTTCTGATCTCGGGGGTGATCTTGCTTCCGTAGAACGATTCTCCCCAGGATGGGGCGAAGCAGAACGCCGTTGACATTGAGAATTCCTTGGGCAACGCAAAGGGGAATACGGTGACGGTGATATCAAACTGATGCGCTTGGTTGAGGCTGACGGTGAATCTTCCGTTTCCGGCTACGTTTTCTGACGCGTGGATATCGATCCAGAACCTGACGAGTGTCTGGGGCTTGTCAAATTTCTCATTGCCATCGGATGGCTTGAGGATGTCGGGGTAGGGGATCGAAGGCTTGCCTTTCAGGTGGGTTGTGACTTCCTGCTGGATGAAGGTCTTGAAGACGAGCTTTTTCGCCAGTTCATCCTGGGGTGTGACTTTCAGGGAAACTTCGCTGATCGCCTTGTCATTGGTAGTCAGCAGGACTGCCTGGACGGAAATGGTCTCGCGCTGGGCCAGAAACAAGTCTTCGACGAGTGCCGAGGTGGCAATCTGTGCGGCATCGTAGATGTCCATGACCTTGATGGTGGAATCGACAGGGAAGAATGCTGCCCCTAAGGCATTGCGACCGAAAAGTTTTTCGTGGTATGCTGCATTTGTTTCGGCTTGTTTGATGATTGGATCGAATCCCTTGATTTTACGGTATAGCAGGATGATGTCGTAGGGAGATTCGAGTTGCCCCGGGTCGGTCTTGCGTTGGTCGAGCTGCTGTTGAAGTTTTCCTGCATGAATGCCAAGGTTCTTGATCCTGTCTTCGTAGCCTTGGATGATTTGGTTGTAGGATTTGTTGAGGTTTTCAAGCCAGTTTTTCCGGTCGTAGCCGGCCGGAGTCTTGACTGATACTGTGATGGGTCCGAGCAGTGTTTCCGAGGGTTCTGTTTCGCTGCCTTCGATCCACAATCCAGCTGGCACCGTTGTATCTTCGTATCTGTATCGGATGTTTTTGCACAAAGGCTTGTCCATGTCATTGACAAAGATGTCATAGATCTGGTCAAGCGGCTTGAAGACGTATTTGATGTGATACCAAGTATTTAAGGGTAGTTTTTCGAAATTGACCCAGCTTCCGGCATCGTTTGGGGTCAGCATTTCCCCGTCGAGGAGCACGGCAGCCATTTGCCGGAACTTAAGGTCGTTGACGAAAAGGAAATACCTGACGGAAGATGTGATCGGGTTGATCCAGTACTCGACGGTGACTTCCTCGGGGCCGTAATCCAGGACTTGTTCGCCGAACCTAGGGCTTGTCCAGACCGGCGTGCCCTTGAGACCACCTTCGGTAGTCCTGAGCCTGAGGGCGCGCTTGACGACAGGATGGTCGGTGACGTCAATGCATTCCCGAATGCCCTTTGGAGCGGGTTCGATCGGCTTGTCAAAATTCTCCTGGTAGACGACATGCTGCGCGCTGAGGATGGAAGCCGCAGTGATTGCGAAAGTTGCAAGGAAGTGTTTCATGATTTTTCTTGACCTTTATTCGATTACGATCATTGGGTATTTTTCTGTTTCGATTGTGCCCCTTCCCAGTCCCGGGGCGATGGTGAGCATCGTTTCCCTGGCGTCCTGGTCGTTGTCGTTGAGCAACAGGTTGAAGGGGATTCCATCTTTCAGGTGTTCCAGCTTGAGTCCGATGGCGTCGAATGGGATGGCGATGTCAAATTGCGTCGTGCTTGCCTTGCGCGTGGCCTCGACTTGGAATTCCACATCTTTGCTGTCGAATCCTTTTGGTGCCCGCCAGATGTGCGTTTTGACGGTTTTGTCCTGGTGGAGTGCGCATCCCATTTCCCAGGGGAGCGTTTGGTTTGGGATTTGGAATGCGAACTGTATGCTGTCCGCCTTCCAGATTTCCGTTCCGGAATAGGGTTGCTTGTGGATGTCGTCCTTGACCTTGACCCTGATAAGTAGCTTATCGTCCTTGTGCGCAATTGCGACGGTTCCTGAGAGGTCGTCCGTATCCTTCCAGGCCAGATGCGCGAGATGGGGTGCGTTGACGATAGTGCTTCTGCGTGGCGAGTTTTCATCCAGGATGAAATCAGGCTTGTCCAGGTTGTTGTTGAGAACAATTTTCTGCCTGATTGGGATGGTGATCGTTTGCTTGACCTTCGAACCGACAGTAATTGTTCCGCTGAGCGTTGTGTCCTGAGGAAGCAATTTTTGGGCGGCGATGGAGAATTCAATGTCCTTTGTTTGCTTGGGTTGAAGTTGGATGACGCTTGTCTTGGCCGGGTTTAACTGGAGATTCGGGACGGGATTCCAGGCGATTTGGTTGTCAAGGGGATGTTCGGTTGGGTTTTGGATCGTAATGGTGAAGGTGGTTGGACGCGTTTCAGCAAGAATTGAAGCTGGGACCTGGAACATGGACGTGAGGAACTGGGGCGATTGCTTTTGGTCGATTAGCCGGATTGCCTGGGCGGAGCCGACATTGACAAAGGCGATTCCATTGGTCGTTTCGAGTTCGGTCTCGTTGCCGAAGATGTCGATCATCATGGCTTTGTTCTCGATTCCCGCCAGCGGAAATACTTGCCGTTCCTTGCCTGAGATTGACCAGGATGGGACGATCAAGTCCTTGCCGTCGCGATGCCTGAAGAGGAATGCCTGGAAGGGTTCGGGCAAGGTGAACTCTCTGACATACGTGCCATTCTTGAAGATTTTCGCCAGGGTATTGTAGGCGAGGTAGGATTGCTTGGGATAGAAATCCTTTGTGATCAGACCGAAGTTGTGCTCGCCATAGGTCGTGTCGTAGCCGTCATTGCGCAAATCGTACCAATTGTAGGCGATGCCACCCCGTGACCAGCAGTACAGGATTTTCTTCCAGAGGATTTCCGCTTGTTCGTGCTCCCTTCCGTGGGTTGAAGGCCAGGCTGTTTCGTTTGAGTACCAGGTGACCTTGCCCTGCAGGTCGTTGGCCTTGATCGTTTCCAGCATGCCTTCGATTTGGTTGATGTAGGATTGAAGATTTCCGTGAGCATGAAATGCGATCGAATCGAAGTGCCCCTTGGCGCGCTTGATCGTTTCCCTGAAGTAATCCGGATGGCTGGAGTGGGCTTCGGGCATTTGAAGACCCGCGAAACCTCCTGTGAGAACGATGGTGTCGGGCGATGCAGACTTGACCGCCTTGTAGAAAACCTGCATCAGCTCAACGTAGTCGTCCAAGGAGAAGTTGGCAAATCCAAGGAGATCGGGTTCGTTCCAACTTTCGACAAAACGGATCCGATGACCGTTTTTGAGCATGAAGCGATGGACGAAATCGCCCCAGTCCTGGGGGATTGGATGCAAGCCGTAGGTCGAGCGCTTGGCGACTTCGGGCTTGTACGGCGCCTTACCGCTCCTCGCCCATTCAGGTGGATTTCCTCCGAAATTAAGTTGGATTTCAACTCCCAGGTCTTCGAAGAGCTTGACTTGGCTGTCATACAAGGAGGTATCAAAGACATCTTTCGTAGGCTGGATCTTGCGCCATTCAACGTTGCGCCGGGCGATTTTTGCTCCGCATAATGCAAGTGCGAACGCTTCCTTGCGCTGGATTTCGACGCTGTGCCAGGGCGCATGAGATTGGATGCCGAAGCCAAAGCCCGTGCTTTTGCCAGGTGTCGGACCTTGCGGTTCCATATATCCGAATCGCATTTCCCGCTCGTAAGTCGCCCCATTGCCCGTGGCTGAAGCGGTGATGTGGAACAAGCCGAAGGCTTCTGGCTTTGGGATGATCCAGGTGAAAGGTTGATCTGGCTGTAGGATAGTATCGACAGCGCATTCGGCGACGATATTGTTTTGGGTATCCTTTACAATCGCCTTTAGTTTTTGTCTTTTTGGAGTCTTGTCCGGACTTGTCCAAATGATTTTCGCCTGGTTTTCGTCGCCAGGTTTTAGGATGTGGATTGGGTTCCCTGTCTCGAGTTCGATGGTTGTTTGGCGTTCCAGGATTTGGAATTCGATGTTGCCGATGGCGATGGTTCCGGGATTTTCCCTGTCCTTGTAGGAGATTGAGAAGCCAGACACGCGTATTGGCTGGTCGTAGAGGCGGTTATTCCTGCCATCGCCCCAGCTTCCGGGCATTTTCTTCGTTGTATCGATCAGGTATTCGAGTGCATTCCAGCCTGGTTTCAGGTCTGTGATCGGTTTGATCAGTTGCGTTGTTTCGTTGTCGGCATCAGTGATTCTTGGATTTAGTGCCGTTGCTTTTGGATTGTCAGGTATCCATACTTGGACGAGCAGTTTTCCTCGAATAAAGGGTGGGATTTCTGTTGCCCTTGCGATACCGAATTCCGCCCAGGCTTTCTTTGTGGAATCCCAATCGAACCGGGTTGTCTTGATGCCTTCGATCGTATCGGACTTGATTTTCAGTTGAGGCGAATCAAGATCAGCAATGAAGGCCTGTGCTGTTTTCAGATGCTGGTCAAGAAGGGAGACTTGATCTGAAGAGAACGACAGGAGCGAACATGCGAAAAGAATAGCAATTAGTCGTTTCATTGTAAGGTTATTGTGCGTCCTTGAAGAAGAAATATCCTGCCCCGTCCAGGAGATTGGGGGATTTTAGGTACGCCCCGTTCTTGAAGCCGAAGATGGATGTGTGTTTGGCGGCGTCAACTTGCCCGCGCAAATTCCAGCCTGGAAACGGCTTGTAGGGATTGAAGCTCCTGGTGGCGGTGAAGATGTCGTCATCGGCGATATCTCGAGGTAGTGTTGGTACGTATGCCCAGAATCCCTCGTTTGTTTGTAGGGAATTTGCCATGACGTAGGTGATGCCGTTCCATTTCCATGCGGCGTGTATGCCTAGGCGTTCGAAATACTCGGTAGTATCGTCGAGATCATAGGGCGATGCGAGCAGGTTCCATCCCCTTTTGAGTTCTTGGAAGACCAGCTCTCCATCTTCGTTAACGAAGCCGCGTACCAGTCCCGCCACTTGGTAGGCGACGGTTTTGAGTTCGACGGTCATCAGGACGCTGTTTGCCCAGGCTTCGTCCACGTCTTCCGCCCAAATGGTGAAGGCATCCCTGGTGGCATTGGTGACCGGCTCGGGTTGAGTGTAGGCGTATGTGATGGGGAATTGTGATTTCTTGACGCGGAAGTAGGTATCCGTGCTGCCTTGGAAAGCAATCTTCTCCGCTGGCGTTCCTGTATTGTCGTAGATGGTGCCCCAGAATGGTGCCAGGCACAGCCAAAGGTTTTCCTGATCCTCCTGGTCAGGATCCTCAACGGCGAATTTGTCCCAGGGGATTACGACCCCTTCGAATGCGGAGACGGATTTGGCGCCGATGCTAGCGGGGCGGTTGATGTTTTCGATGCTAAAGGGGAGTTCGAAGGTATCCGTCAAGCCGCCAGCATCCGTGACCACCAGCGGAACCTTGACGATGCCGCCGCCACGGGGAACCGCGTCATGACCTTCGGTCAGGTCGATGAAAAGCTCGTTGTCCTGGTTGACAGTTGCCCATGCGGGCGCGTCATCAGCCGTCGAGTAGGTCAGGACCTCGGTGGGTTGATCACCTTGGTAATAGATGAAATCAGGATCGGTTGCCCAACCCTCCAATGGAATTGGGTCGTAGGCGACTCCTTCCGTTACAGGGAGCGTTTGCCCTTCAGGCCAGTTCTTCCACTTGGGACGGCTGTTGACATTGTTGACGGTTAAGGTGACAGATAGGGGAAGCCAAGCCGAGCCGTTCCAAAGTTCGAGCGCGATGGATATGTCGCCGCAGTAATTCAGGGTTGGCGTGTAGTTCAGTTGGTACCATTGGCTGGTGCTGCTGGGATAAAGCAGTTGGACATTGCCGTAGAGTTCGGGTTGGTCTTGGCTTAATCTGATCGCGACGTCGACAATCGTGTCGTTGACGAGGTCAATCGTATAGGTCGTGATGTTGTCTGGGTCTGCGTTTTCGTCAACGGCCTGTGGATCCGTGGCGACTTGCGCTGTTGGAAATGTTTGCGTGTCGATGTCGGCATAGACGAGGTCTGCTGCATTGTTGTCGTCATCTTCGTCAATGGGATCCGAGGTGACGTAGATGACCTTTGATGCGTCGGCTGCAATGGCGAATGTATCTCCAGTAGTGCCAATCGTGCTTCCGCTTTCGACTTGCATTTCATCTTGCTGCGCATCAAGCGGGATGATTTTGATCTCGTTGTTTTGATTGATGAATGCGACTGCGGTTCCGTTTTGGCTGATGGCGCAAATGGCATCCAGGGACATTAGCTGTTCTGGGGGTGAGGCGGCATTTGTTACGGCTCGGTAAAGAAAGCCGTTTTGGCAGTAGTATGCCCAGCGTCCGCTAAGCGAGAGGGTCGCATAGTCGGCGATCCCTGGTGCTATCAGGACGTTTTCTCCATCCGCGAACCATGCCCGCAATCCATCTACTGTAGTATAGAGAACGATATTGCCGTGAAAATTCATTTTGCAGGCGATTGACTTGCTGTAGGAATATGTTGACGTGATTGGTGCTATGGCATCTGTTGCGATGACTTGGGTTCCGTCCTTGGTGACTAGGTAGAGGTTGCCATTTTCAAGATAGGCGCAGATGCTACCGTTGTAGTTTGACGTCATAGCCGCCTGATCGAGCCAAGTTGTGTTTCCGTCACCAGAAATAGCGCTGTAGATATGGTGGCTGATATCGGTTTCCGTTGAGAGCAGGGTGGTGGTTTGGTTGGGGATATGACGCTTGTACACGTCAAATAATGTTATTTGCTCGACATCATGGAACGCCAGTTGCAGGCTTGTTGCGAAGTTGATTTGGTTTGCGTCGTGCGATGCGTTGACACAGGCGAATTGTGGTAGTAGTTGGTTGACGAATTCGTTCCATGCGTTCAGGCTGATGGTTTTGCGAACCTTCGGATCGGGTTCTGTTGTTTTCGTGACTCTGTACTGGTGTGGTTTTTCGTCATCGAGCCCGAGGTTTGTTGCGTTGGTTGAGAATGTGATCGTATTTCCATTCGGGGAGATTGCGGGCATGTGGCAATCGGCGTTTGCATGGTTGCCGTTTTTGGTGCTGACCAGGGTAAATCGTTGTGACTTGTGGTCATAGTGGTAGATTTGTACGAAATCCAGGTCTTCATTAACCGGAGTTGTTCCTGTGAGGTCTCGCTTTGACGCGAAGACAAGCGAGTTCCCGTCCTCGCTGCACATCAGCCATTTTGTGTCCGGGAGGTTGTAGTCATTAAGCGGGAATTGTGTAATTCGAAAAAACGTTGCATGCCCTGAACTTGAAATATCGGCTCTGTAGATTTGTGCAGCGTTCCTTTCGTATCTCGTAAAGTAGACGATTCGTCCATCTGCGGAGCAATCTGCGAAGAAGGAGCCGGTAAGTGGTCCCGCAACGCCGTCGAACAACTGTTGGGGCGATTCTTGACTGCTGAGCCTCAGGTTGAACGTGACGCCCTCGTCAGTCGGTTCGAAGTAATACCACCAAGATCCGTCGGCATTGGCGGTTATGTCTCGCCAATTGTCAAAGGTAAAGGAGTATTTCCATTGCTCGGGATTTTCGGCTTCGTCTCTCAAGATGGACCTTTGCCAGGAATTGAGCGCAAATGTATACAATATGAGCGGCTTCGTCGAGACATCCCCTAGCAAATGGCTTCCGGAAGATGTGGAAAAGAGCCTGGGGCAAAGCAGTGCTGTCAGATTTTGCGGGTTTTGGTTGTTGACCAGATAACCTATATCGCCCGATTGGGATGTGAAGAGGCGTACGTGTGCGTTTCCGGAGTCTATTACAAGTTGGGCTCTTGCAAATTGATTGCCGGCAAGTTGTGCCAGCCAAAGGTTGGAGTTGTCGATTTCAATGAATGACACACCGGGCAATTGCATGTATCCAGGGTGTACGATCGTTGGGTTCTGTTGGCCTGGTGAGTTTTTGTAGAGTGCCCCGTAGATGCCGTTTTGAGTTGTGAGTGGGGCGAAAAAGAGGATCTGCCCATCGTCGAATGCAATGGCTCGCCTTGGTTGCCAAGTATAGGCAAGCAAGGTTCCTCCACTGCCGAGAGGGAGGTTCTTTTCCAATACGGCAAGCGTGAAGGATGTTTTCGCGTAGGCGGAAGCAATGGCGAGAACGAAAAGGGCTGCGAAGATGGTGGTCGACTTGTTGTGCATTTCCAGTCCGATGTGTTCGTTAGAAAGAAAAGCCGCCAAGGCCAGTCCAAATAAACTGGTCTGACGGCTTGATAGTCAGGAAAAAGAACCTGAGATGTATGTGCTTATCTTAGAAGATGATAAGGAACTTGAGCATTGCGCTCCAGGAGTCAAGGTTGAGGTTTGCGTAATGGGTATCGACATGCTCGAAGACCTCGTCGTAGCGGACGTCAAAGCCGATGCCGAACTTTTCATTGAACCAGAAGTTCACGCCGCCGGCGATGTAGGCGCCAAAGGTGATGTCAATGTCATTGTCGCGGATTCGCCCGCTGGAGGATTCCATGTCGGCAAGCGTGATGGAGGGACCTGCCGCAAGCGTCAGGTCAAAGCCGTTTGAGAACGTGTAGCCCAGTTGGAGACCGAAGTCGATGACGTACATGTCAAGGTCAAACTTGGTTTTTCCGGTGCCCATCAGGTAGCTTGAGTTGTACGAAGAGTATTCCGGGTTTTGTTGATATCCATCGACATAGGTCGGGACACCTGATCCATTGTACTGAAGCAGCGCCCAATGAGTCGTTTCGTCCACGCTTCTTCCTTTAGTTCTGCCGGCGGTGTCCAAGCTGAAGAACTGGAAGTTGGAGATTGCTCCCAAGGTCAGGTTTTCGTCCTGATAGAAGTCGAATTCAAGCGAAAGTACTGGAGCCAGGCTTTCCTGGAATCCGAAATCCCCGCTGCCGTTATAGAGGTAAGTGCCCGCCTCGACGATGTAGGCGCGTTCGGGACGATAGTATACATTGCCATAAGGATCGGTCCATTTCGGGAAGCGATTGCCCGAGACGATGTTCTCGTCAAACTTCTGGATCTTGGAAGGTCCTTCGTCCGCAAAGAACATATAGGTGTCGTTGACTACGGATTTGCCCTTGAGTTCCACCGTATGGAAGTTGCGGTAGGACATTCCGAGGCCAAGTTTCCAGGCGCCAATCGCGACGCTGCTTGTACCCCCAACCTGGGCGGTCGCGGGAGCTGCTTGTTGTGCGTTGATTGAAAGGCAAATCAGCGTGCCGATTACGGCTAGGAAGGTCATCAATTTCTTATTCATCGTTATGGTCTCCTTGTTCAGAGCCTCTACTTGTTATGGGTTTCTTGGTTCATTTGCCGCCATCGGTGATCGATGGCGGCATTCTTTCATTTCATCAATCATTAAGGATCAACTTCTACGTATGCTTCCGTAATCAAGTACACGCTGTATTCCTGCGTAGAACCGTAAGGACGGATGAGGATGTAGTATCCAGCCTGGCACTGGTAGCCATTAAACTGGTCGCTCGGAATGATGAAATAACCGCTGCCTTGTTGGGTGTCGGGGAAGATGTTGAACCATTTCTGCGTTTCAGTGTTGTAGTAGACGATGTCAAAACGACCGGCAAAGCCGATGGGCGTATTGATTGCAAAGATGCCAATACCATCGATCTTGTCGTTGACGTTGACAATGGCGATTTCCAATCCTTCCTGCATCTTCTGGAAAACGGAGAAGCTCATTGTGGCGGAGACTTCGCCAGTGCCGATTGCCGCCACCTGCCAGGTGTAGTTGTCAAGGGGGAGATCCGTGGCGGTCACTGTGTTGGCATTGCTCTTGAGCGTTTTGAACACATAGCCTTCGCCATCGATGATGGTGATCTCATAGGATTTTGCAGATGGATGGATTGGCCATGAGAAGGTCACGTCAGACTTGTTCCCCGGCACGTAGATGTAATATCCGTGTGAAGGTTCGAAGCCATCCGTGGGCCATTCGGGTACGTTGCCACCGCCAGTGACGGTGAACTGGAGGAACCCGTCGCCAGGCGTTCCGTCGCCATCCTCAAAATCACCTTCGGGGTTGGTCGAACCGATTTTGACGGTATAGACGCCTGGGGCGAGGTCAACGGGGATGTCAGCCTCGGGAACAATCATGCCGTCCATGCCAGGGGTGAAGATATGCGGGATTGTCGCGACGACATCACCGTTGGCATTGATGATCTCAATCACGACACTTGCTCCGAGCGGTGCGCTGACCGAGAGCGAGGAATTGGCGTCGTCATAAGTGACGGTTGGTTCGTCTGGCGTGCCATATTCCGGGACTTGGATCGGGGTTGAGATTGGGTTGTCCATGCCATCTTTGATTTGTTCGCCCAAGCCTTCCTCAGGTGTCCATTTGTATTCATCAAAGGTGAGGTTTTCGCCGCTTAGGAATCCTGGGATGTTCTGGCGGAAGTAGTCTTCGGGAGTGACAGTTTCCATGTTATATGGAACGATCTGGTAGGTGTTGCCATCCTCATCCGTGATGACGACAGCGACGGAATAGTCTTCTGAATCTGGCGCCTGGATGTCATAGACGGGATACCAGGGTGTTGCGCCGATGACAATCTTGATCTCTGCCGTGCCGGTGCCGCCTTCGCTGTCAGTGACCTGGACGGTGAAGAGGGCGAACTTGCCGAGCTTGTTGACGGCATCAGCCTTGACGGTGTACTTGATGGTGAAGGACTTGGCGTCACCAGTCAGCACAGGTGTCGGGGCGCCATCCAGAATGCCGTCATCATCGATGACTGCGCCGAGGATTGCGGCGGCCGTCAGGGTCTGGTGTTCGATTTCGTCAGCGGATTTGCCCATGGTGACCTTGAAGGGCTTGGATTCCTTTTCGGTGCCGTCGATTTCGCCGGGGATGACATAGATGTCGCTCTTGGCGATTTCGGGATCTTCGTTGACCGGATTGATCCTGACGAATACTTCAACCTGGTCCGCCGCACCCTGGTCGTCCGTGACGGTGACCTTGAATGTGGGGAGGTCTTCGTTTGCCAAGCCAAACGTGTTCATGAAGGGCTTTGGCTTGACAATCAGGCTGACTCCGTTCCACTGGACGCTGGCGAAATCGGCGATATTGGCGTCGTCAATCGTAATCACAATCGTCTCGCGACCAACAGCCTCGTCAATGTCCGTGTACGTTGCCACGTCGGTGTCTTCAAATACGTTGATGTTGAAGTTATGCTGTACGTTTGCCTGCTGGGCTTCTTCAATGACGAGCGGTGCATCTGCGGTCTTCTTTGTGACGACGGCCGGTGCAGAGTTTTCCACGGTCAGGGTATCTGAAGCCACGAAGTTGCTTTCTATCTGATTGCCATCAGCAGCCCGTTTGCTTGTTGCCTTAGCTTCAAAAACAATCTTGTCGCCCTTCTTGAGAGCGTCTGAAGTAACCTTGTTAGCCGCGTTTACATCTGCTTCGGTCTTTTGGACTTGGGTGCTATCTGGTTGAGTGACTGTATACCTGTAGGAATAGAGGACATCGTCGCCATCGAGGTCAACGGGTGCATTGGCTTCCACGACTTGGGCATCAACCGTCGAACCCGTGATCAGAGGATTCGAAGATGGTGTGAGGGTGATTGCCTTGGGTGCCTGAGGTGCGCGGTCAACGTCGACAACCGTGAAGACGAATTCCTTGCTGTCAACGGATCCGACACCATCCTTGAATGTGGCGGTCAACTTGACCTGGTGGTTGACAGGGCGATTCTTGCCCTTGAGGATATCGTAGCCCAGCGTGACCTTGACAGTCGAAGTGGCTTGAGCCGCGCCTTCGACAACGGCGATGGGGGCGAAATCCAATGCAGGCAATGTGAAATTGGCGGCGTCGAGGCCGTCAATGGCAACTGCCCAGGTAATCTCGCTTACGCCGGATGGGACGACGGTGGTGGTGTCGTCATCCTTGACTGTGATCGATGCTTCGACGACCACGGCATTGCCCGCGTTGTCAACTTCGTTGTAGGTGGCTTCGGGAGCCGTGAAGGCGACAACAACCGGCGGGGGATCTAGGCGGTAGTCAACCTTGAACGAGTATTCCTTGGAATAATCCGTGCCGTCATAGACCCTGAAGGTGACGGTGTCTGCAAAATCGCCGAAGTACTCGACATTTGGATTGGCCGTATCTACTGCCCTGACGGTGTACTTGATGCCTGTGACAGTGCCGTTATCGGTGACGACTTCAACAGTTGCCCCGTGGGCGCTGGCAAGTTCCTTGACTTCGAAGAGGTCGCCGTCGGGGTCTTGCATGGTCATGGCCATTGTGGCGAATTCGTCTGCACCATCTTTTTGGATGAAGAGACGCTTGGTTTCGTCGTAGTTGGCGACAGGTGCAGAGTTATTAATGGTTATGGCTTTTTCGCTCGTTTTCTTTTCGGGTTCATTGAACGAGCTGGACATAATGGCCACTGTCCAGGTTTCGCCCTTTGCGGTCTGATCTGCTGGGAGCGTCTTGCCTACAAATTCCTTAGCCGTGTCGCTTGTCCAGACATATCTTGTCACGACGACGTCTTCCGGGTCGGGATCGACGGGTTCGTCAGTGATCGTGGCGGTCAAGTCGTTCGTGGTGTAAGCCACTGCCGGAGTGATGTCAAGTCCTTGGGCTGCAATGAAAGGACGGTTGGTGTCCCCGATGGTTACATCCATTGAGTTGGTTCCATCCAAAGTCTTGTTTTTCACCGTAATCGTAATCGTGTAGACTTGAGTTGAATTGGGATGGATGACTGCCGAGTAGGGAATTACCGTTGAGGTGATTGTCACTGCATTGTCAACGACCTGGACAGTGTCGATTGCGACTCCTTCAAAACCTTCGAGCAAGTAATCGTCCTTGTTGGTGGGGAGCGCCTCGCCGTCATAGTTGGTGAGGGTGAAAGTAATAGTGACCTTGTCGTTTTCCGTGGAAGCGGGGACGTTGAAGTCTGCAATGCCCAAGGGTGAGGGAACGCCGTTGACCTTGATGTCCAATTCCTGGCCCGCAACCTCGCCAACCAAGGCGGGATCCGTGCTCTCTGCCGTGTAGATGATGGTGAAGGTACCGAAGAAATACTGCGTTGGAGTATAGACGATCTTGCCATCCTGAATGACAACAGTACCAGGATTGATGACGATGCCACCGGCGTTCACGCTGCCGTCCTTGATCGCGACATTCTTGAAACCTACGGCGGCGGTGGCGACCATGTCGCCGGCCGCATCGCTCCAGGCCTTTGCCTCGAAGAGATTCGCATCGGTTGCCTCAATGGTCAAATTGACATTTTCAGTGGTCTGCGCAAGGGCTGCGTCAACCTTCTTGAACGCGAATGAGTCGACATAGTCGAAGTCGAGGTTGGAGCTAGTAAAAGTACCGTTTTTAGTCGTGTTTGTTTCAGGGTCATACACTTTTACGGTAAAAAAGCCAAAACCATTGGAGATAACGCCCAAATTCGCACTTGTTTCATCAAGTTCAACTTCCAATGTGACCAGTGTTTTTGCTGTTGGTCCAGCAAGGATTGAGTAGCTGCCAACAGGGAGGGCATTTGCGAATGCTAAATTGATTTTCTTACCGCCATCTACGACTCTTACCGCGTTTTTATTCGTATTTGCGATGAGGAAGGATGTGTCGGTCGTCACAACTGCCTTGGCAGGGTCGATCGTGATTCCTTCTGCCAACGTGATCGTTCCATTGAATTGGCTGATCTGTTCGCCGTCGCCCTCGATTTGCAGTTCGGCGTTTCGGACGAGTTTCGTAGCCTTGACGAATGGGCCGGAGACTTTCCAGGAGAAGGTAATGTCGGCAAAAGCCGTCACTGCAAGCAGCGACGTGCACAACAGAAACATAATTTTTTTCTTCAACATTGTCGTTTCCTTGGTTTCGTGTTTTGTTATTTTATGGTAAATGATATTTAACGCTTAATCCATATGTTGGTATTTTGGCGCTTGTTGACGGAAGAACTCAAGTGCGGCTTCAGGATTTTCTGATCCTGCCCCAAAGTTGAGCGTGTCAACGTCGATATCTTCCAGATAGAGGATTCCATCTCCGGTAATGAAATTGTACAGAAGCAGCACGTCGTTGAGCTCGATTACCCCGTTCTTGTCAAAATCAAGGAATTGCGGGACGGATTTGAAGAGATCCAGCGCGTATTCAGGATCTGCTGAGCCGACTCCAAAGTCAAGCGTGTCAACATCGACATCATCGGGATAGAGGACACCGTCTGCGGCGATGAAGTTGTAGAGAAGGAGGACGTCAATCAAATCCGCATTTCCGTCATTGTCGAAGTCCAGCGTTGCGCCGCTAAGTACGAAGAACAGGACGTTTGAGAGTGTTGTTTCGACTGTGTCTGCGGTATTTCCGTCGATGGTCGTCAGGACATAGTCGCTTTCTCCGTCGTTGCTGAGGAGCTTGACCCGGAATTTGATTTGGATGTCAGTGTCGATCGATGTTCTTGAGAAGGTGAATTGCGGCTTGTCTGCTGGTCTGTCTGGTACTACCGCTGCGTTTGCCCAGTCCTCGTTACCGATTTTGACTTGGAAAGAATTTTCCACAATGGTGTATGGGAATGGTTCGATGCCCGCGTTTGTCTTGTTGGGGAAGTTGACCGTTACAGTGAAGTCGGTGTCTTCCAATGTTTCGCCGAATGTTACCTTATGGATGAGTTCTGTTGCGATGTAGTCGTCTGCGGAGGAATCGACGAATACTGCCCTTGTTTCAATTGGGGTTACGATTTCGTTTGCCTCGTTGCCAGGATCCTTAGTGATGGCGTTTTTGTCTGTAAGGTTTGCGCTGATTCCCACTTCGAGCTTGATTTTGATCAGGGCGAAATTTGATTCTATGCCGTCTTTTGTGTATTGGTACTGGAGTTGCACAAAGAGCGGGGTTTTGCCATCGAAGTCTTCCGGCAGTGTGTAGGTGAGAAAATTGGCATCGACTTGACCGAAGTTTTCTCCAGCGATTGCGGTTTCCACATCGTTGCCATCTATCATCTCAAAACCAATGATGGACGGACCGAATTCGATGTTGTAGCCAACCGGCTTGGCGAGGTCAAGGACCAGCGTTCTTCCTGCTTGCCTGAGCATGGTGAATTCCTTTGAAGGCGGTGCTTCCGGCGCCCAATCTGTGCCACTTTCCCTGTAGCGGATCAGGTATTCCTTGCCGGTTTCCAGGGAAATCTTTGCTCCTTCTGCGGGCAGTTGGGCGATATTGCAAATCACGGTGTTCAGGTCTGCCTTGTCCAGAAGCAGGAGTTCTGCCCCGGCGGGAAGATTGCCGCTGGCACTGCGCTTCTTCAAATACCAATCCTTGGTTGCGCCCTCGACAGGGATTTCCCAAGTCGCCGCAGGGGTGGAATCCCTGATATCGGAGCCAAGGACTTCAAACCAACCGGCGAGAGGGTCGTCAATCGCGCCGCCACCCTTGATGTAAATGTAGTTGACTGCGTTTGACATGCCTGGAGCCATCGGGCCGATTTGAGGTACGCCCGTTGTCAAGCCGAATGTCAAAGTGTACTTCGCGTCTTCGGCATCGTTGGTACTATAAATGCCATAGCTGAAGTCGGCCGCCTGGATAATGGCGGTAAGCAACAACAACGTCGATAACACGTATCTAAACAAGATCCGTTTTGCCATTGTTCTCATTCCTCTGTTGAATTTTTTCTCTAAGTTATTATGTGATATAAACTTATGTCTAGAAAAGACGTATTTCACCATGTTGAACTGAATAAAATCATTTCAAGCCAAGCCAAAATATAGAACGAAGTCAATAAAAACGCAAATAGGAAATGTGTTTTTTTTCATGGCTTTCCAATATCTTGACAACTATTTCCGGCAGAAGCAACAGTGGATGATGATCAGTTGTCATGCAAAACCCTGAGTATGGACACCCGGGGTGCTCGTGCTTGCGTCATGAATGCAATAGCAACGTAACGACGTGAAGGAAGGCACCTGTCAGAATTGATTGCAGCGATGCTGGAAGAATGCGTGCTTAACTTATATTGTTCCCCTGAAAAAAACCATGGAAGCCCCACTTGCTTTTGGAGGAGTGCCTATATATTAGTATGGTAAGGTATGAATCGGATGACCATCAACAGGGATCAATGCGATGTCAAAAGGCAAGGTACCATCGGCAAAACGAATGGAGAAGCTCTGGTCGGCAGGACAATTTGCCTGCCCCGAATGTGGGTTTCAAATTGGGTTGGATACTTTGGAATTGATGCGCTTCAACGAATGCCCAAAATGCAAGGCGATTTTCTATGCGCCTCAGCGCGTGAAGGACTTCTACCTGTTCGCGCCTGCCGGTGGCGGCGGAATGGGATCCGTTTACAAGGCGGTTTCGCCACGGTTTCCTGATCGTTTGCTGGCTGTCAAGCTCCTGGCACGCGAAGAACAAGGAAATCCAGGCAATATCCACGCACTGCTCAACGAAGCCCAAGTGTCGGGAAAATTCGCCGCCTGCGAGTTTTTGGCAGGTTGCCTTGATGCCGGATATGACAATGGCGAGTACTTTACGGCGATGGATTATATTGAAGGCGAGCGTCTCGACAAGCGAATTGAACGGTTGGTCCGCCTGCCCGAACCCGAAGTGATCGCCATAGCGCTGCATGTCCTGGCTGCCGAGCAGCATATCTACCGGCATGGATTCCTGTTCCGGGACCTGAAGCCGGAAAATATCATCATCAATGAAAAGGGCTATGCGATCCTGATCGATTTCGGACTCTGCATCTCGCGGGAACATGCCCTGAATCCTGACGAGGATTACGTGTCGGGCTCGGCATATTACCTCCCCCCCGAACGTTTGACAGGGCAGGGCGAAGATGCAAGATCTGAGATCTATTCTCTGGGGATGGTGATGTACCACGCCCTGACGGGGAAGACGTACTTCGATGCATCGGAAATCGATGCCTTGGCAAAGCGCCACTTGTCCAAGTTGCGAGTGTCCACGGAAGCTAAATTGGAAGAGATATCCCCGCCTTTGGCCGCCATACTCGGATCAATGATTGCACAAGAACCCGAATCAAGGCCGAATAGCTTCGAGGAAGTATTCGTGGCGCTCAAGGCGTTGCTTGACTAAAATCCCATGGTGTGTAGGCGGGATGCCGTGAGCTTGTGCATGGTCGCCGATGAGTGGAAGATGTGTCAAGCGATCCTTCTGTAAAAAACAAGGAAATCAGGAGTATCACGATGATCAGGCTATTGGCATTGTTTGCATTGGTTGGCTGTGGAGTGCTGGTTGGCGCCCCCTTGTCTATTGATGTTTCCGTAGATGGACGCGACGATGGCGATGGACGCGCAGGCTCTCCTGTGCGCAGTTTTCGCCGTGCCGTCGAAATCCTGCGTGACTATCGCGCCAAGCATGGCGGTTTGCCTGATGGTGGTGCCGTCGTGACGTTTGGAGATGGCGTTTATTCAATAGGATCCGCAATCGAGTTGGGCGAGCAGGACAGCGGGGTTGCGGGATCGCCTGTCGTGTTCCGTAGCGCGAATCGTGGCGGTGCCCGATTGAGCGGCGGCGTTGTCCTGCCGTCGTGGCGGATTGTTGAGGATGCCAAGGTCTTGGCGCTATTGCCTTCTGGGGTACGAGGTCGTGTCCTGGAGGCTGACATGCCTGGAGATGGGAAGTTGCCCGGGTTCAAGAACGGCGGGTTGATGGGTGGAAGCAAGCGCGAATGGCCGATTGGATTGTTCCAGGGCGGAACCCGCTTGCCGATATCCCGTTGGCCTAACACGGGGTTTGCCAAGACAGGCGAATGCCTAGGCAAGGAGACATCGACAAATCATGATGGCTTGCATTATCTCCAGGGGTGGTTCGCGTTTCCTGACAAGCGTCTTGAGAAATGGGCCGAAGAACCTGACCTGTGGCTCCATGGATTGTGGTACTACGAATGGGCAGACTCCAGAACCAATGTAATCCGAGTTGACGCGGAGGGCGGATCCATCGAGGTCAATGCGGAAAATGTGTTCGGAGGCTTCAAGAAGAATGCTGATTTCTATGCGTTCAATGCGATCAGCGAACTGGATGAACCCGGTGAATGGGCCGTTGATCGCACTCGTCGCAAGGTGTACTTGCTGCCGTCTGATGACGTGGCTCGCACTCCCGTGACGGTCGCCTTGAGCGAGAACCTTTTGGTCGGACGAGGCTTGAAGCATGTTGTGTTCGAAGGGCTGGTCTTCGAGCATTCCCGACGCGATGTCATTTCGTTTTCAGGTTCAGTTGACGTGCATTTCAAGTCCTGCGTCGTTCGCCACACGATGTCGCTGGGCATCGGACTGACGGGCAGTCAGGATTGCTCGGTGCGTGGATGCGACCTCTATGACCTGGGAGAAGGTGGAATCGCCCTGCAAGGAGGTAACTTCAAAACGCTGAAACCGGCAAATAACATAGCCGACAACAACCACATCAGCTGGTACGGGAAATTCATCCCTAACTACAAGCCGGGCATTGCGCTGAACGGAGTGGGAAACCAGGCAACCCACAACTTGATCCACCACTCCGATCATCAGGGAATCTCGTTTTCGGGAAACGACCACCGAATCGCTTTTAACGTGATCCACGATACGTGCCTGCATAACGACGATGCGGGAGCCATCTATTCCTGTACCCGTGACTTCACCCAGCGAGGAACCGTCATCGAGTACAATTTCATCCATTGGACCGGCAAGAGCCCGAGGCCGACCAATACCCACGCAGTCTATCTGGACGATTGGTCGTCAGGCATGATCGTGCGAGGAAATCTGCTGAGCCGCTGCACGTCCGCGATCCACCTTGGCGGCGGGCAAGACAATCTGGTGGAAGGAAACGTGTTGATCAACGCCGGCAGGGGAATCTTGTTCGGAAGCCGAGGCGTAAATACATTTGCCAGACCAACGTCCGAAAAGGGCTTTGAAAGCGGTTTGATGCAAAAGCTGATCAAGAATAAAGCTCTGTATAGCACTGGCGAATGGGCGCGGAAATATCCAAAGATGCTGGCGATCCTGGAGCTGGAGGACGGTCAGTTTGCCCATGAACCCCTGTACAATGTGTTCAAGGGAAATCTAGCCGTCACCAGTGGAAAATGGGATTTCCGTGAGGAAACGATCAAGAAGCTCCAGTTGGTCTGCGAGGGCAACAAATCGACCAACGAGGATCCCGGATTCGTCGATTATGCCGGTCTGGATTGGCGTTTCAAGGCTGACTCCTTGGGCGACAAGGTCATCGGAGCGCAAAATCGGTTTGCGGAGATGGGACTGTATCCCGATCCGTTGCGGATATCGCCTGCGGTGAAGTTCGGTGAGGGAATCACGCGGCCGAAGAAACTGCGGCTAGAGTATGCACGCGCCGCAGTGCGGATCGATGTTACTTTGATCAGCAAGCCGCAGGAAGGATTGACGGAGTACGCAGGCGATTTCAAACATTGCTCAATCCCGAATTGGGCACGAGGAAAGAGAATCGTCGCTTCCTTTGGAAATGCGAATCTGGAAGCCTGGAATTCTTACGAATTCGGCTTTGCGGCAAAGCAAGATTGCGAGGTCCTGTTTGAGTTGATGGGCGCCTACGGCGACAAGACGCTGGTTGACGCGATGGAGGTGACAGGCTGCGAGTTGAAGGATCTGGATCTTGAGGGAACGGGTGCCTGGGCAGTAAGGGACAACCGTGAGAGACCGCCCATCGGCAATGTGAACCCACCATATGGAATCGTGGCCGAAGTGCCAGGCGTCAAACCCTTCTCGGGCAAGTCGATGGCTTGCGTGAACCACGAGTGGCGCCTGGTCCAGAAGGTGTTGCTGAAAGCCGGCGTGCCCGTGTATGTTCGCTTCAAGGCACACGGATGGTTTGAGGAATAGGGTAGGTAGCATGCGATATTTAACATGGGTTTTGGCATGTATGCTGCTGTTACCGTCGATGTTGTCAAGCCAACATGCCTATGGTAACTTGGAAGACCTGTGCTCTGGCTTGGTTGTTGAAGTCAGGCATGCCGAGAGCATTGCGGATGGCGTACGGATCCATCCTGGCGGACGCGTGGTGTATGTGGTTCATGGACCGTTGAGCGTCAAGGACTTGCGATTGGCGTGGGAGTCTGACGGACCGCTGAAGATCAAGGCGATCCAAATCGGCATCCGCGAAAGCATCCAGTTGTCGGAAATTATCGTATGGGACAATGCCGACCAAGAGCGGAAAAGCATCAAACGCGCCTGTGGCTTGACGGATTTCGTGACACGATTCCAGTACCAAAGACGTCAAAACCATGCGCATATTACGGCGAACAACCTATTTTTCCTGACTGTTGAGTCCCAGTGCCCTGAAGTTGTCGAGTTTCGTGGCTTGAGGCTGATGGGACGTCGCATGAAGCATGAGGTCTCCGGGGTTTTTGACGATCTTCGCGTCAAGAAAGTGGTTGATGGTAGCGACATTGCGCTGGGTTGGGGCGAATCTCGCCACGAGGTTGTGCTTGGGCGCAAGTACTTGGTTCACGATGCGGGGTTGGGCTTTGCAAGTCTGTCGATTGGCGAACAAGTCGGTGCGTTTCATGTCTTGCATTCGCTGGCTCGTGGCGAGTCTGCCAGTGACGACCACGTAGGAACGTTGTTGATCGAGTACGAAGATGGCGTGTTTGACGCGATCTGCGCCGTAAAGTCCTGGAATATCCAGGTCGAGGATGGTGGCGGGACATGGTGGGGACCGGCGACAACACTTTTGGGGCAGGCAGTCTATCTGCCCAAGGGTGAATATGGTGACCATTGGACGGCAAAATACCAGATGTCCTACCTGAACCCACGCCCAAACGTACCGGTCAAGAGAATCATCCTGTCAAAAAAAGACGACAATTACAAGGTCGAGGGAATCATGTTGGAGCGACCCGAAAGCACCCTGGTTGGTCTTGTCGAACCCGATCGGGCGACCTTCGAGGCAGGGGAGAAGTTGGGTTTCACCATGTACGAATATCGCGCGAAAGCCAATCCGGGACCACCCTCGGTGGCAAGCGTGGAGCTGGTCAAGCCGGATCTGCGAGTCGAGTTGGGGAAACTTGGCTTCCATCGCGAAGGGCATTATTCCTCAGCGCGAGGAGAGGTGACGATACCTGACGATTGGCGGCTGTGCGGTCCCGTCCGCCTAAAACTGTCAAGCGGGATTGCCAGCAGCGAGTTGGGATTGCTGTATCCTCGAGACTGGCGGCCACGACCCAACTACATGTCGATGATCGGAGGCGGGCGTGATCCGAGGCAGGATTATGTGCATCTGAAACGACTTGGCTACGATGCATTCAAACTCCACCTCCCGTGGATCGTGAAGGAAAACGGGGACGTTGACTGGAACGGATGGGAAGACCGATTCAAAACCATCACCGATGCCGGCCTGAAAATTTCTTTCAGAAACCATATCACAAATCGGGTTTTCCCGCACCTTGAACAATGCGCCAGACGTGTCACATACGAAAAGGACAAGGAACCGGAAATCGCAAAATCCTACGACCCCGCTGACGAAACATTCCGAAAAAAACTGGTCGAGTATTATGTCTCCAGCGCTAAGCTTGGGGCGACACGACCGGATCACATCATCTCAATCAATGCAAACTACGGGTTAAGGCAAGGGATCGGAACCGGGAGGCTAACTGTAGGACCGGCGACTTTCCAGGCGTTCCTCAAGTCTCTCCAGAAGGAATTTACGCTTGAGGAGTTCAATCGTGCGACATCGCTGAACTTGGGAAGCTTTTCGGAATTGCAACCTGACCACGTCCTTAATGACAGATCCCGAGTCTTGTTGCCCCGTTTGTCCCGCGTCAACCACCAGCTACTGGCGAGCCTGCAGCGCGAGGTGGTCCGAGAAATCCGTCGGGTCAATCCCGGGATTCACTTGACGTTCAACGCACCATTCCACGTCAACGAACATACCATGCTGGGGCTGACTACTGAAGAATATTTGCGCTTGGCAACGGAGTACGGACCAGGTTCGATCTTCCATGAGACGGCGGACCGATATTGCCTGTCCTTCGCCAAGTGGATGCTGGCCAAGCGGACCTTCGGGCATTTGTACGGAGATGAAGGATGCCAGAATCCGCCTACGTACGAACATAATACGTTCGCCTATTGCTGGATGACCGCCTTCCAATGCTGGGACGCCCTCTATTGCCAGTGGTGGGGAGGAAAGCCGGCGCACCAGAATATCGCCCGCCTCAAACCCGATTTCCAACTGGTCTTCAATGCCGAATATATCCCCGATCCAATCTGCCTGGCAATCTCGCTCAATGCCGCCTTCGAACAACTCCCGGATATGTTCGGAAAACCGCTCCATTCGCAAAATTGGTCGCATTACTCCTTGGCAAACCTGCTCCGGGGAACAAACCTCAATGCCGATCGATACATGGTCGAAGAATTCCCGGAACAAGACCGAAACGTCAAAAGCAAGCTTCTGATCGATGATTCGACCAGAAGCATCAGCCAGAAGTTCGGAGATCGACTGGTTGACTTTATGGAAAAAGGAGGCGTCTTCCTGGGTTCGTTGGCGACGGATTCCCTGAATCAATATCGATTCTACGGACGTTTCGGCATTGGCATCAAGGGGCAGGAGGTCGAAGGTCTGGATTTGATCCGCCATGGAGGCGCATTCCCGGTCGTGGAGAAGCGCGTCGGCATGGGAAAGTTGGTTGTTTTGACGAAGTGGTGGAGCAATCCGGGCTGGATGCCGGGCGCTACGGAAGAGTTGCGGCGAGATTTTGCGGGATTGCTGAGGCGTTATGGCGAGTTCGAGCCGAATGTCAGTTGCGATGCAGTACCCTTGTCCGTAATTCCGTATCGTGCCGTCAATGGCGATCTTGTGTTGTATGTCGTGAACCCGACGGTTCGCGCTTTGGATGCATGCTTTGATGTCAAGGCGTCGCTGATACGTCACAATGGAATTGTACGCGACATGTGGTCGGGACGTGAGCTGGAGGTTGAGCGTCGCGGCAATCGCGTGCTGACGCGAACCCAAATCCAGCCAATGGGAGCCGCGACGATTTTGTTTAGGAGTCGTTAAAAAAATCTGGAATTGTTTTGAGCGTGAATGCGAATTTATTGGGGCAAGTAAGGGCTTTTTTTCAAGGTCACCGGGCCGAACAATCCGCTTGGGAGGCTTTCGGCTTCGAATTTTCGCTCCATGGCATCGTAGTAGTCCCGTTGCTTGGGATAGAGCTTCTTCCAGGTCGGGAGCGTATCTTCGGCAAGGATGGCATTGGCCAGGGTATTGATCACGATGATCTTGATTTCGTTCTTGCCTTTTTTGAGCTCGCAGATGATGCGGTAGGGATGCCAGGTACTTGTTGCTAAATCTTCACCATTGACGGTAATTAGGCAGGAGTACTTTACCTCGCCCAAATCCATCATGTACACCCCTGCTTCATCAAGTTCGAATTCGCAACGATATACTGCCTTGCCCGAGAATTCCTTGCCCAAATACTGGGACCAATCGCCAAGCTCAACTGGGATGACAGGGGAATTTTCACTAAAGTCCTCCGTTTCAAGGAAGCGATCCCGTACCCAATTGCGTTGGATTGCCTGCAATGTCCATCCCTCGTTCAGGATCCTTGCCGGGGTGTATTCATCATCCAGCAGTTTGGTAACATGAGTCGCGAATGGGAACAGGTCCTTCTCCAACAAGAACATGGCGGAGGAATGCCTGCCGAAAGTATACTCCACGGAATCTCCCTTGCGATAGGTTGTCAGATTGAACTGATCTCCGTAGCACAAATCGATTTCAGACAATTTCGAGTACTTGGATTTGAAGTTGATCTTCAGTTTTTTCGGAGTGTCGGTTTCGTTGACGATGAAGAAAAGGTCGTAATCCTTGCCTTGCCGCTTGGTGACTCGGATGTCGGGACACGGTGGATCGAGGGTCACCAAGGGCTCGACCTGATCCAATTGCGTTTCATCGAGTACGCGCAAACCGGCTTTCTTGAATTCCTCAACCTTTGCCAGGGCACGGGGATCCATGTCGTGCTCGCGAGGCAATATCAATGTGTCGTAGGTCATCGAGCCGACCTTGACGCCTCGGTTTTTCGAGTAGTTGGCGTCACACAACGCATCGTCATCGACAAAATCGAAATCGACTTGCCTGCGCATCAGTTCCTGGGACGCATTTTCATGGACTTGGGCGGCACGTTCGCCACGGCTGGCGCCTCCCCAAATCGAACGGATGTCGTAGAAGAACATGGTTTTTGCGCACGCACGCCCTTGGCGGAGGAAGTAGCACAGCCAGGTGATGTACTGGTGAAGCGACTTGCTGCAATCCCATTGTGGATCGCCAGGGCCGCAATGGGGACGTGGATTGACGTACAGCAAATGGTCGCGGGTGGACATCTCATAGCAAGACAGAACAAATGTGTTGATGCCGCGTACGGCCTGGTAGTCAACCAGCCACTTGAATTGCTCCTGAGTCAAGCCGTTGCCGAAAACGGCGCCGGTCTCAGACAGCGATAGATCCAGCTTCGATTGACGGGCAATCGACGATGCGTACTTGGGGAAGATGTGCGACCTGCCGCCTGGGAACAATTGACGCCAAATCACATCGACGCCAGGCATGTCCAACCCACGCAAAACCCGCATGATATGCCCGTATCCATGCAGTACGTTGTTGCGTGGATCATCCTCGCCGCCGAAATGACCGCCTGAGATCAGCTTGTGCTCGCGGCACCAACTGCGGATCGGATACACAAATCTCTCTGCGAACAACTGGGAACGGACATCCTGGTAGTCAATCCTGGCTCGCCGATGCTCCTCGGGGGCATCGTCTGTCGGATCGGCGATCAGGACATCGAGGAAGGGCATGATGTCATAGCCTTTCCGCTCCTTGAAGACTTCTGCGAAGTCCCAGGTCCATGCATGTTTGCAAAAGCATGCCTCGTCTTGAAAGACGTACTTGATGGTCTTGCCGATTTCCTTGGGGACGGCTTCAAGGTGCCGCTGGTGGGTCAAGGCAATGAACGTCTCGGCGACTCCCGGAGTCAGGAGGTTGGGGTAGGCGTAGCGCCCGTCAGGCAATTTTTCCGGCAATGTCTTGATGTACGCCTTTCCATCCTCGCCGCGAGCGATCGCCTGCTGGCGAAAACGATTGGGATCCACTGCCATCACCTGGCCACAGGCATTGCCCGATGGCCAGCCGCCCTCGTCGTACAACCAATAATGCATCCCGATTTTCTTGCAGTGCAAGACCATTTCGCGTACGAAATCGAAGTATTCCTTTGACAAGTACGGGAGATCCAAGCGCGTTTCCATCAGGATAGGCCTGAATTCCGGAGGCTCTGGATGAAAGCAAACGCTTCGCAAGCCTTTGTCAGCCATGTCATCCAGCTGCCATCGGCACTCATCACGGTCGATTTTGTCGTTGATAATCCAAAAATAAGCTGGCGAACATTCGGCTGGCGGGTAAATGACTCGTCTCATTTCAATTCCTTGGATCTTGATGGTAGTGGCAATGCATTCTTGTGAGTTCAAGAAATTTGTTTCATTTTTAAGGATTGTCAAGAGTATTACGCAGTTTTCATTCGTTTGCCCAAAATCAAACCAACGACTACATTACGACATGCTTCAAAACACAACTTAAGTAAAAGGAAATTGACCATGACCAATGCATTTTCACTCAAAACCGGATTCCTCCTCCTGTGTGTGTCAGTAACGGCATTCGCCCAACAAAATGGAGGATACCTTTTCGCACGCATGCACCCGCAAAACTACGGCCGACTTTACTACTCAATCTCACGAAACGGAACCGATTGGATAACGCTGAACGATGGAAAAAACGTCCTCCCCGACTATCTGGGACACCCCGATCTTATCAAGGGAGGAGACGGAAAATGGCACATGATAGGAGTCGTCTTCGGGCAGGGAATCAAGCAGCCGTACCCAGTTCATTGGCAATCCGACAATCTAGTCACCTGGACCCCGACCAACCTTCCGCACCAGGTCATGGCTGTCGATCACCTGGACCATAGAAATGACGGTGGCTGGTTCGGCGCCCCGAAGCTCGCCTACGACCCCGAAACGAAACAGTATGCGATCACCTGGCATGCCGCCAAGAAGAATATGGTAGGAAACCAGCAAAACTGGGAATCGATGCGAACCATGGTCATCCTGACAGCCGATTTCGTCAACTTTACAAAAGCCAAGCACCTCTTCAATTTCACGGAACCGGAACAATCAATGGCAACAATCGATACGATCCTGAAAAAAATCGATGGAACCTGGTATGCGATTATCAAGGACGAGCGCTGGCCTAATACCGTCCCAACAGGAAAGACCATCCGAATTGCCAAGTCAAAAGCAGGAATACTTGGACCATACGAAAACCCGGGTGCACCGGTGACCCCAGCATGGAGAGAAGCGCCGACCTGTGTCCTCTCGCCCGATAACAAACCAAGAATCTATGCCGAACAATATCCCCACAAGTACGAACTCTACCAAGCGGATGCGATGAACGGCCCCTGGAAAAAAGTCGATTTCACACCGCCAGAAGCCAGGCACGGATGCATCGTCCAAATTAACGAGGGCGAATTCAATGCCCTCATGAAGGCATACGGTCCGAAAAACTAGGCCAGTTCCCCAAAAGAAACTGGAAACGGCAACTTAGTTTCTGAACGGCTCCTTGGTATGTGAAGGCTTTCTTGGCATTGGTTTTGTCAGAAAGCCTCCATGTCTCTCTGCTCCTCGAGACAAAAACGAAGTTTCACTTTCTAACTTTTCGTTTTCTGAACTGAAGGCGCTTCCTAGTCCACCCCGGGTGCCTTTCCCGAGGCGAAGGTGCTCCCTAAGACCACCCCGGGTGCCTTTCCTGAACCGAAGTTGCTCCATGGCGCACTTCGGATGCCTTTCCCTGAACTGAAGGTGCTCCATAAGGCCACCCGGGTGCCTTTCCTGAATTGAA